>JAFROK010000052.1 GCA_017429695.1 Clostridia bacterium
AAACGGGCACTACCGGCAGCAAGGAGATCTCGGATCGGAATTTCGATATCGCCGATAATTTTATGAACAGCCTGTGAGGCTGTGAATAAAACCCATGCGGCGATCAGGTGATATCAGATTGGTATCACTTTTTTTGATGCCTGATTTCAGGTGATACCAAAGTGATATCACTCCGGCAGGAAAGCAAGCGCATTGCTTTTCAGCCGGCAGGGAGTCCAGAGGGAAACCCTCTGGGCCTGGTGCAGGGCGGCAGCGTCTGCGCGGTTGCAAGGTAAGACCTTGCCCGGAGTCCAGAGACGGAGTGCTCTGGGTCGGGTGCAGGGTGACAACGCCTGCCGGGAGTGCAGAGGGCAGCGCCCTCGCTCAGAGTCCAGAGGTGAAACCTTTGGCCCAGTCATGTGTTGGGCCCGTAGGGTTCGACACATAGTACTGGGTATTACCTGTCTAAAAAAGCCAGGTTTCCTGGATCGCGTCCCCCGCTTCTTCCCTCTACCCCAACAATCCCAACCCAGAAAGGAGGTGAAAATTACTATGGCAGCTCAACGTGTATCCCGCCATAACGGTCGCGCTGGAAAAAGCGGTGCTTACAGTTCCAAGCACAATGACCGGAAATTCGACGCGGAAAATGCTGACCACATTGATTCTTCCCGGACGCATCTGAATATGTACTGGGACTATCAAAATGGTCTGCGTTCCCATGAAGAACAGGAGAATGGAAAATATCCGTCTTTTGCGGATGTCGAAAAGCAGTTCTACACGGAACGCTATTCCGACTTCGTCGCCGGTCAGAATGAGCGGAATCGGAAAGCCGGCCATTCCAAACGGAACCGTACTGCGGAAGCTCTGTTGAAAGACAGGCGGACCTGCCCGGAAGAAACGATCTACCAGATCGGAAAACAGGGCAGCGAAACTCCGCCTTCCGTCCTGATGGATGTACTCGATGATTATCGTGAGCGCTTTAACGCCCGTTTCGGAGAGCATGTGCATATTCTGGACTGGGCGCTTCATCTGGATGAAACGACGCCTCATGTCCATGAGCGGCATGTTTTCGACGTGAAGAACGATTACGAGGAAATTGAGCCGAAGCAGGAAAAGGCGCTGGAAGCAATGGGAATTCCTCTTCCGAATCCGGATGAATCGTCGAGCCGGAAAAACAATCGAAAAATGACTTTCGATTCGATCTGCCGGGATCTGTTCATTGATGTCTGCAAGGAACACGGCCTTTCAATCGAAGAGGAACCCATCTACGGCGGTCAAGCTTACCGCGAGAAAAATGATTTCATCATTGAATCGCAGCAAGCTGAAATCGACCAGCAGCAGGAAGCAATCGCCCAGCAGCAACAGGCTCTGGCCAGTCTCCAGGCTCAGCAGGCCCAGAACAGCCAGATTCTAATGCAGCAGCAGGCCGAGATTGACAGCAATGCTTCATTGCTGGATGATGAAAAGGTGTTCATCGCCAGCATTGCTGCACAAGCCCATGACTCGGCTGTGAAAGTGACTGCTGAGAGCGTGGTCAGGGAAACTCAGGCCAGTACGGTCAGAGCGCTTTCTGCCTTTAAGGAGAAAAACACTTCTCCGGACAGAAAGTTGAAACCGGCCATCCGGGATGCAGTCAGCGCTTACCTTGACGGCGCAATCTCCATGATCCAGAAGCGTACCGAAAAGCTGGTCAGCTGGATCAAAGAGCGGCTGTTCAAATCCGAAGTCCGTTCGGAGAACATCCGAAAGATCGAAAAGGAGATTGCTCCTTCGATCCGTGAACAGCTCAAGGCTTTCCGGCAAAAAGAACTGGAAGCACCGCCCCGGCGTAAAGTGATCCAGCGTGATCACGATTCCCGGTAAACCTGACAATTGAATATTGATAACCTTCGGTCATTCTCAACCGAAGCATTTTTATGCAGGATGTACTCCTACATCCCTGAAAACCGGGGAACCTGATGAATTCATTGCGATGAGAAGTTCCCTAAGGATTCTTTTTCCGGATCGCCGGCAGATGATTTCACCGGCGATCTTCTTATTTCTATAACTTTGGAGGAATGACAATGAGCATTTTTACTGATGTGAAGGAGGCTGTTACCGTGAAGGAAGCAGCTGAATTCTATGGTTTTTCTGTAAAGAGCAACGGAATGATGTGCTGTCCGTTTCATAACGACAAGCATCCTTCCATGAAGGTCGACAATCGGTTTTATTGCTTTGGTTGTCATGCCAAAGGCGATGTAATTGATTTTGTCGCCGGCGTTTTCCATCTCACGCTTTATGATGCTGCCCGGAAGCTTGCTGATGATTTTCATCTGCTGCCTCGTCCGCCTGAATCCGCGGCACTTGTTCCCGTTCGGCCGGATAAGAAAACCATTCTGCCCGTATCCTGGAATGATAGGTCTGCTTTCAGGACAATGCATCGGTATGAACTGGTGCTGAAGCAGTGGAAGAAAGACTACGCTCCTGTGGATCGGGACGCCGAATGGGATGAACATTTCGTGGCAGCGTTGCAGACGCTGCCTTCCGTTTCTGACTGGGTAGACCAGCTGGCCAGTAATGATCAGTTAACCCGGGAATATGCGGTAAAGGATTTGCTTGCCGACGGCACCCTGGATCAGGTCAGATTGTTTCTGCACAAGCATGCCCGTCCTGCGAAATCAGAACAGGCAGCGTAACGGGGAGGCGTATATGGAATGATAGAAAAGATTCCGCTGCAGATTGGCTGCAGCACGTCATCTCAGCAGGCTGATTCCAGGGATAACTTTCATGAACTGACCGTGATCAATACGGAGCAGGATCAGCTTCGTGCTGAAATCCGGGACAGCCTTGAAGTGACCGATAAAGGTGTTGTGAAAAACACCATCGGGAACTATGTCACTGTTTTCACTCAGGATCCACTGCTGAAGGATTCGATTCGCTTCAATCTCCTGACTGAACGGATTGATATTATCGGTGATCTTGGTTGGCATCGAAGTTCATCTGTTCTGACAGATACAGATCTGAACTTTCTGCAATACTTCTGTGAAAAGAAGTATGGCCTCTCCAGCGATAAGAAAATGCGCAGTGCGCTGAGCATCGTGGCGAACAACAACTGTTTTCATCCGATTCGCCAGAAACTGGAGAGCCTGGTTTGGGATGGTGTCCCCCGGATTCGTCACTGTCTGCATCATTTCCTCGGTTCTGCTGAGGATGACTATACGGAAGAAGTTTTCCGGCATGCACTGCTCGGAGCAATCCGGCGCGTATTCATCCCTGGCTGTAAGTATGAAGAAGTTCTGGCGCTGGTAGGCGGTCAGGGTATCGGGAAGTCCACCTTCCTCAGGTTCCTGGCGATGAATGACGAATGGTTCTCGGATGATATCCGTCGTCTGGATGATGAAAAAGTATTTCAACGGCTTCAGGGACACTGGATTGTTGAAATCTGCGAAATGCTTGCCACCAATAACGCCAAGAGCGTGGAGGAAAGCAGATCATTCTTCAGCCGGCAGAAGGATACTTATCGCGTGCCCTATGAATCCCAGCCCCAGGACAGGTTGCGGCAGTGCATCTTTGCCGGAACTTCGAATTCCTATGATTTCCTTCCCCTGGATCGGGCTGGAAACCGCCGTTTTCTTCCTGTCATGACGGATGGAACGAAGGCGGAAGTCCATATTCTCGACAATGAGGCCGAATCGCGCGCTTACATTGAACAGGTATGGGCGGAAGCAATGTCCATCTACAACGATGGTCATTACAGCATGAAATTCTCACCGGAAATCGCTAAAAAGCTGATCGAGGTGCAGAAGGACTTCATGCCGGAAGACTATGACGCCGGAAAGATTCTCGACTGGCTTCAATCCTATAAGGGCAACATCGTTTGTTGCCGTATGCTCCACAAGGAGGCTTTAGGCCGTATGGATGAGCCGAAGAAATACCAGCTTCACGCTTATGTCGAAATCATGCGAAGCGAAGCGGGTGATAAGTGGCGGAGATTTGAGAATCCTCGCAGTTTCGGACCTGAATACGGCCGGCAGAAAGGTTGGGAGAGAATCAAAACAGCCCATGATCCTCCCGCAAGGGAGGCTAATCCCGGCAATCAACTCCCCGACAACCAACCCAAGCCGAACAGCATCCCGAATGAACAGGCAGTCCAACTGGGCATGCCTGCCGAATGGCTTGAAGCCGGATAAGCGATGATTGCCAGGCTGGTTGCGATCCTGGTTGTCATAATGGTTGCTGCCTATAGCAGGCTGCACCTATTGTGAAATATATGTTTCTCTGTGTCTGTATCCGTTGCGGCAACCAAAGCAACCGTGAAAACCGAAAAAAATCGTAAACGATTCATTTCCCTCTCTCTGACAGGGAAATGAAAACAGAAAAATGTTTTGCCTTTGGTTGCCGCAACTTGGTTGTCAACCCCATCAACGAAGAAAGGAGTGTTGCCTGTGTTCGAAAAGGCATTGCCGCTTAAGCCGCAGCAGGAACCACGTACGGAATCTGCTCCGTCAGTTTCTGTTCCGCGGATGACCCTCACGGTCGAGGAAACGGCTGATGAGCTTCATATCTCCCGTCCTGTTGCCTATGAACTGGTTAAGGAACCGGATTTCCCGTCCTTCAGGATTGGAAAACGAATTCTGGTTAACCGTCTTGGGCTTCAGCGCTGGATTGATTATCAAAGCGATCAGCCCCTGCCCGATGTGGCAGACACCGCAGCCTAAACCGCTGCAGAAAATACCAATCAATCTATTGCCCCGCAAAGCTAAGGCTGTTATGATAGGTGCGAGGGGAAGTCAACCTTCCCTGTGAACCTTGATAACTGAATTAGCCGTAGTTTTGCGGGGCATTTTTATTAGGAGGAAAAAGTAAAATGTCTCGCAATAAGTTAGCTCAGCGAAGCGATGGTCGCTTCAAGGTAAACTATAAGGATAAGCAGTTTTACGGAAAGAGCAAGAAAGAAGCTCTCCGTAAACGCGAAGAATATGTCGCGCTGGAAAAAGCGGGGATCGATTACGATCACTGCGATACGCCGTTCACGGATTACGGGTTGAGATGGCTCGAGACCTACCGTGTCGATTGCAGTTCCCGTCAACAGCAGCAGTACGCCAACATGATCAAATATGCTGGCGAAAAGCTGAACAATAAGCCGATGCGGCATATCACGGTGACGGACATTCAGTCCATCATCAATACGCTGTCCGTTTATTCCACGTCCTATGTCAATAAGTTTATGACCACCCTGAGGGGCATCTTCCGCACAGCGTTTGCGGAAGGCGCAATTCTGCGCAACCCGATGGATCTGGTCAAACGTCCCAAGTGCAAGAAAGCCGAGGGACATCGCGCTCTTGAGGAATGGGAGCGTGATCTGATCAGTTCCACCTATCGTGAGCATGATTTCGGCCCGGTAGCCATGGTCATGCTTTATACCGGCCTCCGGAGGGGTGAAGCGATTTATATCGACGTTGACCGGGATGTGGACTTTGAAAACAATTTGATTACGGTACGGGGCGCAGTCAGTTTTTCCAACGGCAATCAGGCAGAGGAATCTGAAGGGAAAACGGAGAACGCGAAGCGGACGATTCCCCTTGTGAAACCGCTGGCAGATGCTCTCCAGGGTTGTCATGGTCTGCTGTGTCCGAAAGAGGACGGCAAACTGATGTCCCAGACTGCCTTCGAAAGGAAGTATGAATCCTATATCTGCTTTCTGGAAACCAAGGTCAATGGCTGCCATAAACGTTGGTACGGCAAGACCAGGGAGCACAAGGCGCTTCTGGCTTCCGGAAAAGAACTGCCGCCCTGGAAGGACGTGACAATCCGTTGTCACGATTTTCGGGTTGACTTCTGTACCCGTTGCTATTACGCCGATATTCCGATTAAAACTCTTCAGCGCTGGATGGGTCATGCGTCCCTGAAGATGATCATGGAGATTTACACCAAGCTTTCCAAGGCTGAAGAGGAAAAAGGCGCGGTCAAGTTGACGGAATTCATGGAGAGAGGACTTGTGTCCTCAACTCCCGCTCACGAGCAGTCTGAACCCAGGGCTTGTTGACAAAATGTCCCGCTGAAAGGCAGGCTGCTCCCAGGGCTATTTGACTTTTTTGCCTGAACTGTTTTGAACCGTTTTTGAACTGTTTCAGTACGTAAAACGTGGTAAAAATGAATGAAATTACGTCTGAACATGTCAGATCTGGTAAACAGGGCTGTTTGACAATCCGGTGATAGTGAATCGCTGGAGCCGTTGAAAACAAAAGGATCGGAGGCTCATTTCTGAACCTCCGATCGAGTGAGCCCGGCGGGATTCGAACCCACGACCTTTTGATTCGTAGTCAAACACTCTATCCAGCTGAGCTACGAGCCCACATGCTGTCCTTGACAGCCTTGATATGATAGCACACCTGTTCGCCTATGTCAAATCTTTTTTTCGAGAAAGCAGCGATGCTTCTGAACAGATGGTGATCAGCTATCAGCGGTGATCCTGCAGCAGCCGGATAAACTCATCGGTGGCTGAGGTGAAGCAGAGGCGGTATTCATTCTGATGCCGGTTCATTACTTTGGCGTAAACTTCCTGGTCGTTCAGCTGAATCATCAGATTCTGCAGGGGATTGAGTTCCTGACTGGTAATCAGGGCGACATATTTATGATCTTCCGTCACGGTTGTGATCCATCCCCGGTGAAAGGAAAGCGTGACTTCTTTGTTATCGAGAATTGAGAAAGAGACTTCTTTTTCCGCCGGAAGCTTCCGCCATGACATCCGGGCGTTTGCGCCGGAAAGCAACGCCTTGTCTCCCAAACCGATGACACTGTAGATTCTTATTTCACTTCGCCCGCCTTTCGGCATGAAGGAGTGAATCTCGGAGACGGTGATCTGTTCCGGGATCCGGTTCCTTGTGCTTTCTGAAATCAGGACCTGCCCGCCGACTGTCTGGGATTCCACACGGCCGGCGATGTTGACGGTTTCCCCAACACAACCGAATTTCATTTTGAAACGTGAACCGATATTGCCGACAACCGCGGGACCGGAATGAATGCCGATGCCCATTTCCAGATCCGGGAAACCGTTTGCGCGATTCCATTCGTTGACGGCGGGCATGGCATTCTGCATTTCGATGGCACAGGCAGTTGCGACGGAAGCGTGATCCGGGGAATCTTTGGCCGCACCGAAAACGACGAATATGCCGTCTCCGAGGAACTCGATGACAATTCCCCGGAAGCGATCGATGACGGACGTTATAAATTCAAAATAATGATTCAGCATCCGAACCAGCTCAGCGGGTGAAAGGCTGCTGCTGATGACTGTGAAACCGCGGAGGTCCGCCATGAGGATGCTGACATCCCTGGAATGGACAGCCTGCATATCTTCTTCCGTCGAGGAGAGAACATATTCCGCGATTTCCGGCGAAGTAAACCGTGCCAGCGCGGAACGCGCTTTAATCAGATCCGTGAGGTTGTTGATGACAATGGTAATTACCCGGGAGTTTTCCGTGTCACAGGTCAGGCTGACATGAAGATGGAAAAGCTGCCCCTCATTATTGACATAATCTGTGATGGAACGGACAGGGGATTTGTTGACCACAGCATCAATAAAAACCTGGATCAGCCTGTCATTTCCCTCTACATAGGGGATGGCATCCCAGATTTTTCCGTGTTCATTTTCACCGAAACCGAACAGGTCACGGGCAGCCTGATTCGAATAAAGCAGTTCTCCGTTCAGGGATGTCAGGCAGACAGCGTCATCCATACTGGAAACGATATAATCAATTTGTTCCGGGGTCAGAATTCGGGGAAGAGGCATAGGATCATCCTTCCTGTGTGTTGCCATGCATATTTTCGGCCAGCTGCTTCAGCATGGCTATATCTTCAATTAACGGCTGGCCATGAAACACGGACCTTGTATATTCAATGACAAAGGAGGCATCCGGGGTGGTTCGGGCCAGGTAAGGGACCAGGGCGGCATAATCGACCGTACCGTTGTTCAGGCGGTTATGGAGGTCGTGGATTCCGTCGTTGTTGTGCAGGTGGTAACCGCCGATCTGATCGCGGAGATCACAGATGAGCCTGAAAAGGTCCCAACTGTTGGCGTTTGCATGGCCGATATCAATCATGACGGGGAGGCGCATACTTCGGCAAAGATCCGTAAATTCCGATTGATCCAGGAGCATGGTTCCGTCCAAACGGGTGCCTGTGTTTTCCGTCAGGATGACCACATCCGGAAGCTGCTCCCGAAGCTTTGCCAGATTATCCAGGGAGGTCTGCAGCATCCGGTCCTTTTCACCGGGGACGATGGGGCAGTTATTGAGATGATAGACCATTTTTTCCGGGCACAGCATTCGGGCATACCGGAGCGTCTGCTCCATATGATAACGCCCTTCCGCTTCCGCCGGGCTGCCGGGCGGAGCGCTGTGTTCCACTCCCCAGACGGGTTCATGAAAAATCAAAGGGCCTTGCTCAAACAGGGCAAGATTCCGGTCCAGGTTATCCCTGAAATCCGGGAGATCAAACATCATCAGGAGCTCAAAACCCAGGGAAGGGCCAAAGGTTTCCCGGTAGATTTCTGCTGTTTCCAGATGCGACCGCGGCAGCACGCAGGTATCAATCAGAAAATTCATGCCAGCCCTCCTGTTACGGTATGAAAAAACCCGGGATCCCGCCGGAAGACGGGGCCGGGAATCTGGTTTGACTGTTTACGGTTCAGTTGTCTTTTACAGCGGCTTCACATGCCTTGACATAATCCACGGTCAGCCTGCGAAGACGGTTTGACAGATGAGTGAGGATCATATTGATCTCCATCGGATTGGTGCGGAAAAGGTTTTGCAGATCGTCTGCTCCGATGGTTTCCAGAATCGTGTTATCCTCTTCGACAACGGCCGTTGCGCTGCGCTTTTCATTGTCGATCATGCCCATTTCACCAAAGAAAGTGCCGGAATAGAGGGAGGTCAGCTTTTTTTCGGAAGCGGAGCAGTATCCGGCATAAATTCCGACGGAACCGCCATGGACAGCATACATATAGAGGCCTTCATCCCCTTCGCGGAAGATGATTCTTCCCTTCGGGAAAGACAGGACAGGAAGGGGAGAACCGGCAGGGACGGCATCAGCTTTTTCTTTGATGACATCTTCGGCAGTGAGCGAAGACAATTTTGCGGCACGGCGGTTGATATCCGCGTATTTCTTCATCCTGGACAGGAAGCTTTCTTTTTTGGAGGCGGCTTCATCCTGTTTTTCTTTCAGGAAGAGGTTGACTTCTTCGTATTCTTCCGTCAGGGAACGAATGCGGCTGCTCAGCTGTTTCATGATGGCCAGGATCTGCTCGGGCTTTTCAGAGAAATAATCATTCAGATTCTGCTCACTGATTTCGACTACCCGGAGATCTTTTTCGGCCACGACGGTGGTTGTGCGGGGACAGGCATCGATCACGGCCATTTCGCCGAAGAACTGTCCGGGCATCATATCGGTCAGCTTGCGCTGATTCGGCTCGCCGTAATCAAGATAGGCGCCGGCGACGCCGTCCAGAATCTGGTAGAAACAGGAACCGGTGTCTCCTTCGCGGAAAATCACATCGCCTGCATGAAATAATTTCTCGTTCATACTGTTCATCCCTTTCCGAGTCCTTATCGCATAAATGCTATGGAATTCAAATTCTTCAAATATTCTAAACGCTTGAATTATTGTTTGTCAAGGAGATTTTGGGACACGGAATCCGCAAAAAAACAATCAGCCCATTGATAATTGGACAAAAAACGGTATATATTAATTGTGGCGAAAGGAGGAGTTCCTTTGGAATACGAAATCCGGCAGGTTACGATTGATGATTATGAAGCCATTTATGCGCTCTGGAACAGCACTGAACAGAGCCGCCGGGCCCTGAACCCCGTGGATGACAGCCGGGAAGGCATTGGCAGATATCTGAAACGCAATCCCAATACCTGCTTTGCGGCAGTCCGGGACGGCCGGATTATCGGCGTGATCCTGACCGGGCATGACGGGCGCAGGGGGATTATTCATCACATGTGCGTCCATCCGGACTGCCGGCGGATGGGAATTGCCGCACGCCTTGTTTCCGAAGCAGAGAAGGCCTTGAAGGAAGAAGGTATCCAGAAAGTGTTCGGCCTTGTTTTTGTTGATAACGAAGACGCCAATGCCTTCTGGGAAAAACAGGGATATTCGCTGCGGACCAATCTGAACTACCGAAACAAGAGCCTGAACGACAGAATACCGACTGGAGAATAATAAAGCAACAGAAAAGAAGGAAAATACCATGAAGAAGAAAATGATCGGAATTGCAGCTGTGATGCTGGCGATGCTCCTGGTGCTGACCGCGTGCGGATCACGCATTGAAGGAACGTGGAACCTGACGGACATTCAGTATCCGGGAGTGACCGGGACGGGCGGCCTGGATATGAAGACGGCGCTGGCCACCGGCATCGTCGGAATGCAGATGACGCTGAAAGACGGGGTGATGTCCGTTAACGTGACCGGCATGCTTGCAAGCCTTATCCAGGGCGACAGCGGGAGCGGTATCATCAACGGCGGCGGAAAGTATCAGATTTCAGGCAACCAGCTGACCGTCACAAACCAGAACGACGAAAAGGTAACCGTTGAATACTCAGTGAACGGGGATACGCTGGAACTGAAAGCCGACAGCGGCACGCTGGTTTTTACGCGCCAGAAGTAATCCGGAGACGGACGTGAGTTGACAGCGAAAGGCGGAGGCATATGCGCAGGAAATATGTGATTCATGAAGGCGATACCGCAGCGTTCCGGAACCTGACGGACTACAGCGTCGGCACCGGGCGGCTGGACCTGGCACTGCACAAGGAATACCAGGAGCAGCTGGCGGCGGTGCAGAAGGAATGCCATTTCCGCCACATCCGGGGACACGGGCTTTTCAGCGACCAGATGGGCATTTACCAGGAATGGGGTCCGCCTTTTGCTGAAAAAGAACAGTGGTATTGCTTTACATACCTGGACCGGGTGATTGACGCATGGCTGGAAAACGGAATTGAGCCTTTCCTGGAGCTGGGGTTTATGCCGGAGAAACTGACGGAATCCACCCAGACGCTGTTTTACTGGAAAGCGCATACCGTGCCGCCGAAGGATCCGGCGGAATGGCAGCGGCTGGTGAAGGAAACCCTGAAGCACCTGACACACCGCTATGGAAAAGAACGGGTGGAGACCTGGCCGTGCGAAATCTGGAACGAGCCGAACCTGCGCGGCTTCTGGGAAAACGCCGACAAACCGAAATACCTGGAATTGTACCGGATCACCGTTCAGGCGGTGAAGGAAGTGCTGCCCGGCATGCTCGTCGGCGGCCCCGCGATCTGCGGCGGAGAGGGAAGCCAGCAATGGATTTCAGATTTCCTGGCCTTCTGCCGGGATGAAAAGCTGCCGGTGGACTTTGTGACGCGGCACGCTTACCTGGGCCAGCCACCGGAGCATAAATCCCGGTACCTGTATCACGGCATGAATGATCCGGAGGTCCTGATTGCGGAAATGCAGGAATCCCGGAATATTATTGATTCCTTCCCGGAATTCAGGGGCATGCCAATGTATATTACCGAATTCAATACGAGCTATCATCCGTTCTGCCCGATTCACGACACGAACCGGAACGCGGCGATCTGCGCGGCACTACTGGCCCGGCTCGGGGATGTGGCGGACGGATACAGCTACTGGACATTCGGGGATGTTTTTGAAGAGCAGGGCATTCCGAACCGGCCGTTCCACGGCGGATTCGGGATGATGGCCAACGGGCTGATTCCGAAACCGACGCTCTGGACATTTGCCTTCTTTGCGAACCTGAAGGGAGCATGCGTACTGAAAAATGAGCATGCCGTGGCGGTGCGCCGGGAAGACGGGGGATATGAAGCGGTGCTCTGGAATCTCTGTGGAAAAGAGAAGGAAGCACTGAAGATTTCACTTACCCTTCCTGTGGCAGGGGATTCCGCAGCAATGATTGAAATGGTGGACGAAGAATGCTGCAACCCGCTGGCTTGCTGGCACCGGATGGGCGAACCGGCGGACCTGACGGAAGAACAGCTGGCTTTCCTGCGCGCCGCCGGACAGCCGGCGCGGAAAGTGATTGTGCCGGAAGAGACAGAAAACGGCACCAAAGTCGATCTGACACTGGCGCCGAATGCGGTGGCCCGGGTGCGGCTGGTTCCGGTGAACCGTTCGTCTGATCCGGGATATGATTACAGCTGGTACTGCGATTAATAAATGGTTTCGATATCCCCGGTGATGCCGTAACGCTCTTTGAAGGCAGCCAGGTCGGCCGGGGAAGTGATCAGCATGACATCGTGAAAGCGGCCGGTGCCGTTTTCGCGGAAGCCGGCGGTTTTTTCGCCGGTGCAGATGCTGGACCGGATGACAGGAGTCAGGTTTTCCCTGTCGTATGATTCCCGCGGAACCGGTTTTTTACCAAACAGTTTCATGCTTTGCCTCCATTGTTTGCCTGTTAAAGGAGACTCGGGGACGGTTCCAGGCCTCAGATGAGACCAGAAACCATCCCCGAGTCTCTGTGTGTTTCAGTGTGTCAATTTGAATCAAAACGAATCTGAATTCAGGTCGATCCGGATGACCGGGCGAACGGCGGGATCTTTATAATCCACGAAAGCGCTGCGGCCGGTTCCGTCTCCGGAAACCCGCATGGCGCAGCTGCCGTTGCTGCCGGGGGAGCGGAGCCACCAGGCACAGGTTTTTGCATCGTCCGGGGAGATCCAGGCGCCGCGGCTGACAGCGTAGGCGGTGGGAGTGCAGATGCGGGATGCGTCTTTGGTGAAATACTGCCAAGCTTCGGCATAGCTCAGCAGGAACACGGTGTCCTGCGTGTTATTGCTTTCAACCGCTTCATATTCGCTGTTTCCCTGCGCCGGGCTGTTGTCCACTTCCGCAGTCAGGATGGCGCTTTTTTCTTTATCGGAGAAAGCGGCGTTCATGAAATCACCGTTCAGCCAGGCACGGAGGGAACTGTTTTCCCAGGTGATATCTGTGAAATCGGTGTTATAGGGAAGCGTATCCAGCGCGTACCGGCTAACCAGCAGGCTGACCCCGTCCTTCACATCCAGCACCAGCCATTCGATTTCTTCCAGGCCATCGGCAGCATCGCCGTCCTGCTCATAATGGCCGAAGGTTACATACTCGCCCGGAACTTCGAAACGATATTTGCTGACGGCGGAGACCAGTTCCGCGTGGCCGGCCATATATTCGACAGCGGGAGTATAGATGAGGGGATCCGGAATCCGGCGGTATGCCTGGACCGCTTCGGCCACATTACCTGCTTCCATCATGGAAACGATATTACTGTATTCGGTCTTTGCGGTTCTGGTGCGCTCGTCATAAGTGCCGACCGGATAGGTGATCCGGGCTTCTTCTGCTGCGGTGTCGTAGCGGAAGTTGATGGCGACCTGGTCCTTGTTGAACTTAATCACTACATAATGGATGGGCGTCTGTCCTTCCAGCTCATAATGGTCGATCTCGAAGCGCTCTTTACCCGTCTCATCTTTATATTCGAAATTCGCATCGGCAGCGAACACCCGGGAGCCCATTTTGCCGGTCTGGGCGGCCAGGAATGCGAGGAAGGCATCGTGCTCTTCCAGGGTGATTCCGGTGAAAACTTCGGTAACGCTGCCGTCGCTGTTTACAATCTCCTGATCCGGATAGCGGTGCAGATAATCTCCCATCGAAAAGGCGGCGGCTTTTTCTTCGACAGCGGGCTGGGCGCCTTCGGCAGAGGCAATACCTGTCAGCAGCAGGGCGAAGATCATCAGCAAAGCCAGTATGGTCCGTTTCATTGAGTATCCTCCTCGTCTGCGGATCCGGCAGAAAAGACAGGATCCGTATATTCGAAGCACATATCTGGAAGAAATTATACCACGGTTCCGGGATCATGCAAAGAGCTTTTTCGCGGGATTTATTTCTGCTTGCGTTTTTGGCACTACAGGACTATCATTTGGCTATTGAGCAAGCCTTCGGGAGCCGGGCCGGACGGGGCAGCGGATGGCAGCCATCTGCGGGACAAACCAAACATCAAGATATGTCAGGGGGAAGCCATATGCAGAATGCGACCCGGACTGCCCTGCGGGTGTCCTATATTACCATGGCGATTAATCTTGGCTTGTCGCTGGTCAAACTGGCCGCCGGCCTGCTGGCGCATTCCGGCGCCATGATCTCCGACGCGGTACATTCCGCTTCGGATGTTTTCAGCACGGTGATCGTTATTATCGGGATGCGGGCGGCCGGAAAGGAATCCGATAAAGAGCATCCGTACGGGCATGAACGGCTGGAATGCGTGGCGGCCATTGTGCTGGCCGGCGCGCTGCTGGCGACGGGCCTGCTGATCGGATACCAGGGAATCAGGAGCATTCTGTCGCCGGATCAGGAACTGGCGGTTCCGGGCGTGATGGCGCTGATTGCCGCGGCGGTATCCATTGCCGTGAAGGAAGGTATGTTCCATTATACCCGGGCAGCGGCTAAGCAGGTGAATTCCGAGGCGCTGATGGCGGACGCCTGGCATCACCGCTCGGACGCGCTGTCGTCCATCGGCGCACTGATCGGTATCGCCGGCGCGCGGCTGGGACTGCCGATTATGGATCCGATTGCCAGCTTGGTGATCTGCGTGATGATTGTGAAGGCGGCGTATGATATCTTCCGGGACGCGGTGGACAAAATGGTGGACCACAGCTGCGACGAGGAAACCGAGAATGCCATCCGGGAGCTGACGCTGAAGCATGAAGGCGTGGAACATATTGACCGGATGATGACGCGACAGTTCGGAAACCGGGTTTATATTGAAATGGAAATTTCGGTGGACGGGGAAATGGCGCTGCGGAAGGCGCATGATATTGCGGAGCAGGTGCATGATCAGATTGAGCAGGCGTTTCCGCAGGTGAAGCATATTATGATACACCTCAATCCCACAGGAGAACACTCTTAATGGATTATCGGGTAAAAGAAGAAGAGAACGGGCGGAAGATCCGGGAGGTTCTGCGGCGCGGAATGGGGGTCAGCTATTCCGCGATGAAGAGCGCCAAATGGGGCGGGCGGATACGGCTGAACGGAGAGAACGTGCATACGGACGCCGTTGTGCATACCGGGGATACCGTTTCGATTGAATGGGCGGAGGATGCGCCGGTATATGCGTTGAAGGCATACGATCTGCCGCTGGAGATTCCCTATGAGGATGAACACCTGATGGTGATCGTCAAGCCTTCGCCCCTGGCCAGCCAGAGTAGCCGGAATCATCCGGACGACAGCCTGGAAAACGCATTGTTCAGCTATTCCGGATGCCGGGCGGATTTTGTTTACAGGCCGGTCAACCGCCTGGACAAAGGCACAGGCGGGCTGATGGTGGTGGCCAAGACACCGCACGCCCAGCACCTGATGCAGAAACAGCTGCATTCGCCTTCTTTCCGGCGGCGCTACCTGGCACTGGCGGACGGCATTCCGGAAGAGCGGGAAGGCGTGATTGACCTGCCGATTGCCAAAGCGCCGGGAGCAACGGTGAAGCGAATTGTTTCGCCGGACGGGAAGCGCAGCTTAACCCGCTACCGGGTGCTGCGGGAGACAGAAGCAGGAGAAACACTGATCCTGCTGGAGCTGGAAACGGGACGGACCCACCAGATCCGGGTGCACCTGAGCGCAATCGGGTGTCCGGTGCACGGGGATTTCCTGTATGGGCAGGAGGATCCGGAACGATTTCCCGGAAACTTTGCGCTGCACAGCGCGTTTCTTGCATTTGTCCATCCGATAACCGGGGAAGAGATACAGTTCCGGTCGGTACCGGCATGGGCCGGGGAGGATGTTCTTTTGATGGATAATGATTGACTTAAACGGTTTTCTTTTTGTATAGTAGTAAAGATTGCTGCAGGAGGAGATCCTTTGCTCCTGCATTGAAAGGAATGGAACAGGATGACAATTATTGAACTGCTGGAGAGAAATGCCCGGGAATGGCCGGATGATACCGCGCTGATTGAAATCAACCCGGACCAGCCGGAAACCCGCCGGGTGACATGGCATGATTTTGAACTGGTGGAGCCCGCCGTAAGGCAGCGCCACTACCGCCGGGAGATTACCTGGGCAGTTTTCAATGAAAAGGCTAACCGCGTGGCCAATATGCTGAAGAGCCATAACATCGGCAAGGGCAAGAAAGTTGCGATCCTGCTGATGAACTGCATTGACTGGCTGCCGATTTATTTCGGCGTGCTGAAGACCGGTGCCGTTGTGGTGCCGATGAACTTCCGGTATGCCGCGAATGAAATTGAATACTGCCTGAACTTGTCGGAGAGCAATGTGCTGATTTTCGGGCAGGAATTTATCGGCCGCGTGGAAGAAATTGCGGACCGGATTCCGCAGGTTTCCCTGATTTATGAAGGCGCGGGATGCCCCACATTCGCGGACGACCTGACGGAGCTGATCAACGAGAGCAGCAGCAACTTCCCGGAATGCGAACTGACCGAGGACGACGACGCGGCGATTTATTTTTCCTCCGGCACGACGGGTTTCCCGAAGGCCATCCTGCATAAGCATCGGAGCCTGATCCATTCCGCACGGGTGGAACAGGCGCACCACGGCCAGACCCGGGACGACTGCTTCCTCTGCATTCCGCCGTTCTATCACACCGGCGCGAAGATGCACTGGTTCGGCAGCCTGATTTCCGGAAGTAAGGCTGTAATCCTCAAAGGCACACGACCGCAGACGATCCTGGAGGCCGTGAGTCATGAGAAGTGCACAATCGTCTGGCTGCTGGTGCCGTGGGCCCAGGATATCCTGACAGCGCTGGACAGCGGGGAACTGAAGCTGGAGAATTACCAGCTGAAACAGTGGCGGCTGATGCACATCGGCGCGCAGCCGGTGCCCCAGAGCTTGATCAAGCGCTGGCTGACCTATTTCCCGAACCATGAATATGACACGAACTACGGCCTGAGCGAATCCATCGGCCCCGGCGCCGTGCACCTGGGCATCGAGAATGTGCGGAAGGTCGGAGCGATCGGCATTCCGGGATTCGGATGGCAGGTGAAGATCATCAATCCGGACGGCAGCGAAGTGAAGCAGGGCGAGGTCGGCGAACTGTGCCTGAAGGGCCCGGGCGTCATGGTATGCTACTACAACAACCCGGAAGCAACGGCGGAAACGCTGAAGGACGGATGGCTGCTGACCGGCGATATGGCCAAGCAGGACGACGAAGGGTTCATCTACTTGGTTGACCGGAAGAAGGACGTGGTTATCACCGGCGGCGAGAACCTGTATCCGGTTGAAATTGAGAACTTTATGGCGGCTTATCCGCCGATCAAGGACGTGGCGGTGATCGGCCTGCCTGACGCCCGGCTGGGCGAAATCGCGGCGGCGATTGTTGAACTGGTGCCGGGATCCACGGCGACGGTGGAAGACATTCAGGAATTCTGCATGGGTATGCCGCGGTATAAGCGGCCGCGGAAGATCATCCTGGCGAAGGTGCCGCGGAATGCGACCGGGAAGATTGAGAAGCCGAAACTGCGGATTATGTACGGCGGGCAGGATCTGGTGGATGCGCAGAATAAGAGCTGATTTCGGGGGCTTTCCGCAAGGAATCGCGCGCGCACCGCGGCCGGTGTGCCGGCTTACGCACCGTGCACGGCAGCGCCCGAGCCCCCTTCGGGCAGAATGTTTTACGAGCTTATTCAGTGATTAGTGGCTAGCGATTAGTTGTTAGTTTTCAGATGGGGATGATTGTGCAATGAAAAAGTTATTAATTGGGAATGAAGCGGTGGCATGGGGACTTTATAACGGCGGGCTGGGACTGGTTTCCAGCTATCCCGGAACCCCTTCCACGGAGATTACGGAATTTCTGGCGAAGCACGACGATATCCATTCCGAGTGGGCACCGAACGAAAAGGTGGCCACGGAAGTGGCTTTCGGCGCAAGCCTGGCAGGTATGCGGTCTGCCTGCGCGATGAAGCATGTCGGCCTGAACGTGGCGGCGGACCCGCTGTTTACGCTGAGCTATACCGGCGTGACCGGCGGCATGGTCGTGTGCGTGGCGGACGACCCGGCGATGCACTCCAGCCAGAACGAGCAGGACTCCCGGCATTACGCCATTGCGGCGAAGGTGCCGATGCTGGAGCCGGCTGATTCGGCGGAAGCCTATGAATTCGCGAAGAGCGCGTTTGCCCTGAGCGAGGAATATGATACGCCGGTGCTGCTGCGGATGTGCACCAGGATTGCCCACAGCCAGTGTGTAGTGGACATCGGGGAACGGGAGAATGTGCCGATGAAGGAATACACCCGGCAGCCTTCCAAATACATCATGATGCCCGGATATGCCAAGCAGCGCCATCCCGTGGTTGAAGCTCGGACGGAAAAACTGAAGGCGCTGGCCGAAAACTGCATGTACAACAAGGTGGAAATGGCAGAAAACCGGGAATTCGGCATCATCACATCCGGATGCAGCTACCTGTATGTAAAGGAAGTTTTCGGGGACAGCGTGAGCGTGCTGAAGATCGGCATGCCGAATCCTCTGCCGGAAAAGATGATCCGCGACTTTGCAGCGCAGGTGAAGAAACTGTATGTGATTGAGGAACTCGATCCGATCCTTGAGAACCATATCCGGGCGCTGGGCATTGAAGTGATCGGGAAAGGACTGTTTTCCCCGATCGGTGAATTCAGCCAGAAGACGATCCGCGACGCGTTTGTTGCCGAGGGGATCGCGGTGCCGGATATTCCGGAAGCCCAGGGAACCGCACCGGCCGTTCCTGGACGCCCGCCGATGATGTGTTCGGGATGTCCGCACCGGGGCATGTACTATACACTGGTGAAGAACCATATTACCGTGCTCGGCGATATCGGATGCTATACGCTGGGCGCCGTGGCGCCGCTGAACGCGCTGGATTCCACGCTGTGCATGGGCGCCAGCGTATCCGGCATTCACGGATTCAACGCGGCCCGGGGTGAAGAGACGGAAAAGAAGACCGTGGCCGTGATCGGTGACAGCACCTTCATGCACAGCGGCATGACCGGACTGGTCAACATCGCCTACAACGCCACCAACTCCACCGTGATTATCCTGGACAACTCCATTACCGGCATGACCGGCCACCAGCAGAACCCCACCACCGGATACAACATCAAGGGCGATCCGGCGGCGAAGGTGGACCTGGAAGCGCTGTGCAAAGCACTGGGCATCAACCGGGTGCGCGTGGTGGATCCTTACGACCTGAAGGCCTGTGAGGAAGCGGTGCTGGAAGAACTGGCCGTGGCGGAGCCTTCGGTGATCATTTCCCGGCGTCCCTGCGTGCTGCTGAAGTATGTGAAACCCAAGGCGCCACTGACGGTGGACCGGGACAAGTGCCGCGGATGCAAAAAGTGCATGAAGATGGGCTGCCCGTCCATCAGCTTCAAAGACGGCAAGGCACAGATTGACAAGACCCTGTGCGTCGGCTGCGGCGTATGCAGCCAGCTGTGCGCATTCGGCGCGATCGGAGGTAATGCGGAATGAAAACGACGAGCGTTATGATTGTCGGCGTCGGCGGACAGGGAAGCCTGTTGGCATCCCGGCTGCTGGGAACTGTGCTGACGGATGAAGGATACGACGTAAAAGTGAGCGAGGTTCACGGCATGAGCCAGCGCGGTGGCAGCGTGGTGACCTACGTCCGCTTCGGCGAAAAGGTATATTCCCCGATCGTTACGGAAGGGGAATGCGACTATATCATCAGCTTTGAGAAGCTGGAAGCGGCGCGGTATGCCGGATGCCTGCGGAAGGGCGGAAAGATTATCGTCAATACGCAGCAGATTGATCCGATGCCGGTGATCACCGGCGCGGCGGAATACCCGGAGAATATCCTGGAGACGCTGAAGGCAGACGGATTCGATATTGACGACTTTGACGCCCTGACCCCGGCCCTGGAAGCCGGAAGCGCCAAGGCGGTGAACATTGTGCTGATGGGCCATTTCGCGAAATTCAGCAGCATCGCTAAAGACAAATGGCTGGCGGCGATGCAGAAGGTAATCAACCCGAAATTCATGGAAATGAATACCATTGCGTTTAACAAAGGCTTCGGAGAATAACAAAGGCATTATGGAAGGGGACGGTCCGTGACCGTCCCCTGATTTTGTATGGTATCCGATATCAGGTGCTGCAGCGGCAGACCAGCGTGACCGGGAGCATCACCTGCTGCGGGGGAAGGGAAGAATCATGAATCCGCTTGCGGAGAATATCGATTGCGGTATGCGCTTCCTCCTGCAGATGGCAGTCGACGGAGCAGATCGGCTTCGGAAAACTGACATATCCCAGGATGTTATCAAAGCCGATTACTTTCAGGTCTTCCGGAATCCGCAGGTTAACATTTTCCAGCAGGGTGATGGTACTCCAGGCTTCCACATCGCAGAAAGAAAAGAGGCCGCTGATTCCGTCATCCATCCATTCACGGAGCTGCGCAAGAATTTCAGCCGGTTCCTCCAGGCAGGCATACCGGATATCGGATTCCGGAATGGCGGCTTCCGCGCAGGCACGGCGGAATCCGGTGAAACGTTTCCGGGAGGAGAATACCACCTGGTGATAGGAGAGCATTGCCAGTTTCCGGTGGCCGGTTTCGATCAGGTGGCGGCCGGCCAGATAACCGCCTTCCTCATCATCACAATAAACGCAGTCATCACGGGTGCCATCCTGGTAACGGCTGAGCAGCACGAAGGGAATTCCGGCATCGCGCAGATGGGACAGAGCAGGGGAATCGAAAGAACATGGCGTGATGAGCACGCCATCCACCCGGCGGGAAAGCGCCATTTCCACAGCCTGCAATTCTGTTTCCGGATTGTCCTGATGGCACAGGATCAGCAGGCTGTATCCCAGACTGATTGCTTCCCGCTGGATCAGGTCTGTCAGAATGGCATAGAAAGGATTGAGCATGGAACCGGCAATCATCGCCAGGGTTTTCGTGCGTCCGGACCGCAGGGAACTGGCCAGGTAATTCCGCACATACCCCATTTCCCGGGCCACCCGCTGAACATATGCGCAGGTTTCCCGGCTGATATCATCCTTGTCCTTGAGGGCGCGGGATACCGTGTTGATGGTATATCCGGTGGCTTTGGCAATATCGTGCAGCGTCACCGGGCGGGAACTGGCGTCTTTCATTTTGTATCCTCCTGCTTTTTTCTTTCACGGCGGATCATCACCAATAGATAAACAGCAGCACAGGGAACAGTCAGCCCCAGGCTGAGAAGCACAATCTGCGTCCAGGTAACGGACCATACGTTGACGGCAAAGAGGGAAACCAGCAGAAACACAGCCATCCACCAGAGGAAAAAACCGGTGATAACAACCAGGAACTGCAGTACGCGAAGCAGCGTTCCCCGCCATTTCGGGGACGCGCCGGGACGGCCTTCAGTTGCCATATTTTACCCCCCAGACGCTTTCGTTCTGCTCCACGGCCGAGAAAACGGTCACATCCGAGCCACCATCATCCTGCATACGGCAGATGATGCCGCTGTATTCCCGGCCATCCAGCAAGAGGTGGATCCAGACGGAACCGTCCGTCAGACGCCAGGAACCGGAAATGTTTTCCCCGGAAACCGAACCGTCATCCCGGAGATACAGGATAAAGGGCTCCGCAATCACATCGTTAATGGCCGTTCCCTGGTTAATGACATAATAGCGCCCGGGCACGGATGCGGAATCAAAGGATTCCGGGATGGTTTCCCTGCGGGTGGCATAGGGGAGCATACAGGGCCAGCCCTCTTCATTGATGCCGAATTGTTTGACGATCGGCAGATGACCTTCGGACCCATCGTTGAAACGGGTGTGGGAACAAATGTACCGCTTTCCGTCTTTGTCAATCATGGCGCTGTTGTGGCCGGTGGCCATATATGCTTTCCGGACAGAAGGAAGGTAATAGTTGCCGGAAAGCTTCAGTCCGTATTGCGCATGGGAATGGCTGCCGGGACGGGCTCCGTTCATATCCTCATAATCCCCGTCCGGCGTGCGGGAACGGAAGACGCGGATCTGATATCCGCCGTGCGTGTTCAGCGCACCGTAGGAAACAAAGAGATAATACCAGCCTGCATTTTCATCCCAGAGGATATACGGCCCTTCGATGGACTGATGGCCGCCTCCCAGCAGCTTTTTACCGAAATAGGGATCCACCTGGTGTGCTTCATCTGCTTCCGGGTGAATGACAAGTCCGGTGGATGGATCGAGTTCCAGGAGGAAGATGCCGCCCGAATATGAACCGTAAACCAGCCAGAAACGCCCATCACCATCGAAAAAGACGGCCGGATCGATTGCGTTCGGATACTCTTTATACTGATATGTGCCCGCCAGGGTCAGATAATGGGATTTGATCCATGACTCATCCGCATACTGCGCCACATCGGTAGCACTGACGGTCTGCTTTGTAAAACCGGAATAGATGAGCGGCGCCTGCCAGGTGTAGGGACCTTCCACACTGTCGGAAATTCCGAAACAAAGATTAGAAACATTCCAGGTGGAGGTGGTGCAGTAATACAGCATATATTTTCCCATGACCGGATTGTAAATCACATCGGGCGCCCAGACGTGGCATTTGCCGTCATCTGTCGGTACCAGGCTGGATCCCAGGCCGGCGTAATCAAAGACATGACTGCCTTCTTCGAACAGATTGCCCCAGACCCGGTTTCCTTCATAATAGCCGGTGGCAACAGGCACCCAGGTGCGCAGGTTTTCTGATGAAGCCGCGACCATATGCGAACCGAAGATATAATATTTACCATCGGCGGCAATAATGGACGGATCATGGCAGGGGACACGGGCGTTGACCACACCCTGGGGAATTCCTTCATAAGAAACTGTAAAGTCTTCTTCTGCGGACGCAACAGAAACGGCCGGAAACAGGAAAACTGCCAGAACCAGGATGATGGGGAACAGCTTCATTATTTATCCTCCTTGCAGCGGAAGGGGGCCTGCAGGCCTGTCCGTGAAAAAAAGTTTTGAGTAAACGGTTGACATTTTTCGAATCGGATTATATCATAAATAACGAATAGTTACAATAGCAGTTTGAAATTTTACATTAACGTTCACGGTAACGATCATGTTAAAGCCCGGAGACGTCGGAAAATAAAGCCGGAAGCGGATTGCGGAGGGAAAAACGGGATGAATCGGATGAGGAGCAGGAAGGCCGGAACGGCGCTGCTGATCGCTGGACTCCTGGCTGCGGCACTGGCAGTATGCTGCTGTGCTGCAGAGGAGAGCCTCCAGGGCGAAGTGCTGATCAGCGAGCGCATTTCCCGGAACTACACGGCTGTTTCATCCGGATATTCCATGCCCCTGTATGCGGGACCGGATATTGTCCTGCAGGTGGACCAGGCGGTTACTGACGCCGGGAAAGCGGAATGGACGGAAGAAACATCCGGTTATTCAGGCGCGTCCCGGGTGCTTTCCGTGCAATATGGCCATACGGTATGCATGAACGCAGAAATACCACAGGACGGCCTGTATGCCCTGCGGATCGATTACTACGCATACGATGAAAAACTGCCGGAAGACCGGCAGACGGTGCTGCCAAACCGGATTGCACTGGGGGTTGACAGCGAATATCCGTTCTATGAATGCCGGAATATCAAACTGGAGGCAGACTGGCTGCGCTCCCCGGAAACGGCATACGACCGTTACGGGGACGAAATGGTATCCCTGCCGAAAAAGAGCCGGGGATGGAAAACCACATACCTGACAGACAGCACGGGACGGCGGACGGAAGCACTGCTGCTTGAAATGAGCGCCGGAAGCCATGAGATCGAGATTACGGCATGCGAGGGCGGTTTCCTGCTTGGGAACCTGACGCTCTGCGCCATGCCGGAGACCGCGGCTGCGGAAACAACCCGGACTGCGGAAGGCAGTGTGCTGCTTACGCTGCAGGGGGAACAATACACAAGCACCAATACATCCTCCATCCACGGTATTATGGAATATGACGCGGCGCTGGATCCCTATGAAGTGGAACATACCCGCCTGAACACCATTGATTCCGATTCGTTCCGGCTTGCGGGCGACAGCGTAACATGGGAGGTATCTGTGCCGGCTGCCGGCTGGTACAATATTGCCCTGAACTACCGGCAGAGTGACAAAACGGATTTTCCGGTATTCGTTGATATTTTTGTCAACGGGCAGATACCATCAGACGCTTTCCGGGAGTATCCGCTGCAGTACGGAAGTGGCTGGCAGCGCCACACCCTGGCTGACAGCGACAACAACAAGCTCAGCGTATGGCTGGAGGAAGGGACACAAACCCTTACGCTCCGCCTGACCATCGCACCGCTACGGGAAGCCATGGAAGCGCTGGATGAAATGATGTACGGAATCAACGACCTGGCCCTTGAAATTACCAAGGTTGCCGGCACCAACGCCGACCAGTACCGGGACCTGAAGCTGAGCCGGTATATTCCGGACCTGACAGAGAAACTGAACGGATACGCATCGCGCCTGCGGGCGCTGGAGAAGCAGTATATTCCTTACAGTGCTTCATCCTCCGGCGTACCGGTGATGTCCTCCATGCTGATTGCGGCCCGCCAGCTGGAAAGCCTGGCGGAGAACCCGGACGAGATTCCCTACCGGATCAGGGAACTGTCCTCATCCTCCAATTCGGCAAACCAGTTCCTGGCCAATACGCTGGACAACCTGCTGCGGAACAACCTGGCTATCGACCGCATCTGGATTTACCAGGAAGACGCCTCCCTGCCGGCAGTTCCCGGATTTGAAGTGGCGGCAGGCAAGAGCATTGAACGTTTCGCCGGTTCCTTCTCTTCCCAGCGGTATTCCACAGCCAATACGGACAAGAACCACCTGCAGGTATGGGTCAACCGGTCCAACCAGTATGTTCAGATTATGCAGAAACTGATTGACGAACGGTTTACACCGGCTACCGGAATCCAGGTTGACCTGTCCATTATGCCGGACCAGTATAAACTGGTGCTGGCCAAGGCTTCCGGAAAAGCACCGGACGTGGCGACAGGCATCAATTACACCATTCCGTACGAACTGGCCATCCGCGGCGCGCTGAAGGATCTGACTACCTTTGCGGATTTCCGGGAGGTTGCATCCGTTTATGAACCGGGCTTCTTCCTTACAGGGACAATCGGCGACGGGGTCTACTCCATGCCGGAAACGATGAATTTCTGGGTGCTGTTTTACCGGACGGATGTGATGGACAAACTGAAACTTCCGGTTCCCCAGACCATGGACGACGTAATCGCCATGCTCCCTGAACTGCAGATGCGCGGACTGAATTTTTACTATGCCACTGCCGGCATGCTGTCCATGCGGAATTTCCACGGCACGACACCCCTACTGGTCCAGCACGGCGGCGCACTGTACTACGATACGGCAGAGGAAGGAACGGCGCTGGGATCCCGGGAATCGGTGGAAGGATTTACGGCGCTGACTGACCTGTTCACGATTTATAACCTGCCTGTGAATGTGGACAATTTTTACCAGCATTTCCGGAACGGGGACATTCCGATCGGTATTGCTGACTTTTTCACCTATAACCTGATCCGGAACGCAGCTCCGGAACTGGACGGATCATGGAAGATTGCCCTGATTCCGGGAACGGTCCGGCCGGACGGGACCCTTGACCGGACAACCTGCGGCTGTTCTGACAGTACGGTGATTTTTACCAGCAATGAGGAGCGGGAAGAACAGGCATGGCAGTTTATCCGCTGGTGGTCCGGCACGGAGACACAGGCGATTTTCGGGCGCATGGTGCAGTCCATATACGGCGATGAATACATCTGGCCGACCGCCAACCTGGAAGCATTTGACCTGCTGCCGTGGGATACGGAGGACAAACAGGTGATCCGGGAATTTGCCGGGAACGTGGTTGACGTGGCCCGGGTACCCGGCACCTATATGCTGGAGAGGGAAATGTCCAACGCATTCAATGATATTGTTGTCAACGGCGACAATGAGCAAACCAGGATCGACCAGGCGGTGAAGACCATCAACCGGGAAATCCGGCGGAAGCTGGAGGAATTCGGTTATGTGGACAGCCAGGGCAATGTACTGGAAGAATACCGGATTCCGACGATGGAATCTGTGCGGGTGATCCTGGGACGATAATTCCTGCAGAAGGGAGGAAAGCAGAATGGCAGAGATTGCCGGAAGACAGCGGCGGAAAAGGCACAGGGAACAGAACCGTGTGAGCGGATATCTGTTTACCGCACCGTACGCGCTGGTTTTCCTGGTCTTTATCCTGGTGCCGGTACTCCTGGCGGTCGCATTGTCTTTTACGAATTTCAATGCCATTCAGTTTCCGCGCCTGGTAGGATTCCTGAATTATATTACGCTGCTGACCAGCGATGAAGTATTTATGCAGCACGTTCTGCCGAATACGGTGGTTTACGCGGTGGTGGTCGGCATCGGCGGATATATCCTGAGCTTCCTGCTGGCCTGGCTGCTGTGCAACCTGACCCGGGGCGTAAGGACAGTGCTGGCGCTGATTATCTATTCCCCGTCCCTGACGGCAGGCGTGGCCATGACGGTACTGTGGAAGGTGATTTTCTCCGGTGACCAGACCGGGTTGCTGAATTCCTGGCTGCTGTCCCTGAATGTGATTGATGAGCCGATTGAGTGGCTGGTCAATACCAACTACCTTCTGCCGATTGTGATCATTATCGGCCTATGGTCCTCAATGGGAATCGGATTCCTGGCCATGATCGCCGGTATTGCCAATTCGGATGAATCCCTTTATGAAGCAGGTGCGATTGACGGAATCAGCAACCGCTTCCAGGAAATGATCTACATTACGATTCCCCAGATGAAACCGCAGATGCTGTTTGCCGCAGTTATGGCAGTTGTGAATGCTTTCCAGAACGGCGCAGTAAGCGCCATGCTGACAGGCAATCCATCCCCGGGATACGCAGCGCAGCTGATTGTGAACCACATTGAGGATTATGGCTTCCTGCGATATGAGATGGGGTACGCGGCAACGGTTTCCGTGGCGCTGCTGCTGATTGTCCAGATTTTCTCCCGGGCAGCCAACCGGCTGCTGACGGAAAAGGATTAAGGAAAGGAGGGACGGCGGATGGCATACAAGGGACGGCATATCAATCCCCAGCGGTTTGAGCGGGGGCAGATCAAGATTCTGCTGATTCTGCTGCCGCTGACGCTGTTTATGGCGCTGCCGATTGTTTTTATTATCAACCATGCCTTCAAGCCCATGGATGAACTCTTTGCTTTTCCGCCCACGTTCTTTGTCCGCAATCCGACGCTGGAAAACTTTACCAAACTGATCAAGTTTTCCCGCTCCGCCGGGATTCCGCTGACCCGGTATCTGTTCAATTCCCTGGTGGTCACCATACTGACAGTCGGACTGTCCCTGTTTCTGACCACATGCGCGGCGTTTGCATTTTCGAAAATCAAATTCCGCGGAAGGGCGCTTATGCTGCAGATTAACCAGATTGCCATCATGTTTGTGGCGACGGCGGTGCTGATTCCCCGCTACCTGGTTATCAGCAAGCTGGGACTGATCGACACGGTTCTCGGGCATGTGCTGCCGCTGGTGGCGATGCCGGTGGCCCTTTTCCTGGTGAAACAGTTTGTGGACCAGGTGCCGGACAGCCTGATTGAAGCGGCACACCTGGACGGGGCGTCTGACATGAAGGTCTACTGGCATATTGTGCTTCCGGTGATCAAACCGGCGATTGCAACGGCCATGGTGCTGGTGTTCCAGCAGGTATGGACCAATATGGAAACATCCAATTACTTTACCAATGACGAGAGCATGAAGACGCTGACTTTCTACATGAACACGCTGGTCAGCACTTCCAACGGCGTTGCGGGACAGGGTGTTTCAGCCGCGGCGTCCCTGATTATGTTTGTTCCCAACCTGATCCTGTTTATCATCTGCCAGAACGCGGTGATGAACACGATGGCATCATCCGGCATCAAATGACCTGATCGGCGGATTCCCGGATAACAAAGAGGCGAAAGGAGGCGGACCGTTGAAAAAGCTTACAGCATTCCTGGCGATTGTTCTTGCGGCGATGATCCTGTCCGTCTGCGCTTTCGCTGCCACCCCCTATACAACATATACAGTCAACGGCTACGGGGATATCCAGGAAACGCAGACCGCATACCAGGCGGTACGGGCCATCACGAAGTTCGGCGCGGAGTATTTCAGCGGTCCCAGGGATCTGTTTGTTGCCGGAGACGGTACCATTTATGTGGCTGACACTCTGAACAAACGGATCCTGATCGGCAATGCGGACGGTGACCTGCTTGGCATTATCGGCAAGGGGACCCTGCAGACACCGGGCGGCGTATTCGTGACAGAAAACGGCCACATTTATGTGGCGGACCGGGACGCACGGGCGGTGTTTGAGTTCGGAACGGACGGGGAACTGCTGCATACCTACGGCAAGCCGTCCAGTCCGCTTTACGGGGAGGAAATGGATTTCCTGCCCCTCAAGGTGGCGGTTAACGACGCCGGAATCCTGTTTGTCGTATGTGAGAAGAATATTAACGGCATTGCTGAAATATCCCCGATTGACGGCGGAACCTTCCTCGGGTATTTCGGAACCAATTTTGCCAAGGTTGATTTCCGGACTGTGCTGTACCGGGCAATTCTCACCAGGGAGCAGCGGGCCAAGATGGTCAGCAACAATCCGAGTACACCGGACAACCTGGCGATTGACGAGCGGGGCCTGGTTTATACCGTGACGCTGGGTGACGAAGACAAAACGGTCAAGCGGCTGAATATTGCCGGGTTGAATCTGATTGATTCCGCCGAGAAAGTGGATACCCCCGCGGCTGTGACTCCCGGAAACCACAACAACCTGTATGTGGCGGACCAGTCCGGCTTTATCTTTGAGTTCAATAACGAAGGCGAACTGATATTTGTTTTCGGCGGGAAGGATGACGGAAACAACCGGCTGGGGCTGCTGAAAACAGTATCCGCCATCGACGTGGACCGCTCCGACCGGCTGTATGTACTCGACTCCGCACTGAACATGATTCAGATTTTTAAGCCGACAGAGTTTACGGATAAGCTGCATGAAGCGCTGTACCTTTATTCCGTCGGACGGTATACGGAAAGCCGGGAACCGCTGCAGCGCGTGCTGGACATGAACAGCCTGTTCGACGTGGCCAACCGCGCCATGGGACGGGCCTGCTTCCAGGAAGAAAACTATGAGGAAGCGCTGCGCTATGCCCGCCTTGCGAAAGACCGGGAAGGATACTCTGACGCATACTGGGAAATCCGGAACATATGGCTGAAAAACCATGTGGCGGGAATGCTGGGAATCCTGATTGCGCTGTTTATACTGATACGGATCCTGAAGACACTGGACCGGCGGAAGGGCATTTTTGTTCCGGTGCGGAAGTTGCTGGGCAGGAAAAAGGAAAAAGGGCTGCGGGACAACCTGGGGTACGCGTTCCACTATATGCGGCATCCGATTGACGCATCCTACGGGATCGCCCGGGAAGGACGGGCGAGCTGGCTGTCTTCCGGTATCATGCTGGGTGTGTTTATCCTGGAATTCCTGGTGAACAAGTACCTGTGCGGATTCCTCCAGAAGACCATCCAGGACGGGAGATACGAACTTTTCTCTGATGTGGGGATTATCCTGGCGGCAGTGCTGGGCCTGACGCTGTGCCATTACCTGGTATGTACAATCAATGACGGAGAAGGCCGGGTGAAGCAGATTTTCACTTATTTCTGCTACAGCCTGACACCGTATATCCTGCTGACGCCTGTGGTGTTCCTGCTTTCCCATGTGCTGACAATCAATGAGCAGTTCCTGATTACCTTCCTCCGGATCATTATCATCGGATGGATCATGGTGCTGATTGTGCTGGGAATCCGGGAAGTCAACAATTATACGGCAAAAGAAACGGCCAAGGTTATCCTGCTGACGCTGTTTACCGTGCTGATCATGGCGCTGATTATCTTCATCCTGTATATCCTCTGGGCCCAGGTGATCGAATTCATCAGCGCGATTGGCGGGGAAATCGGGTACAGGGTCAGTGGCTAGTGGTTAGGGTGAACAAGGGAACTTTCAGTCCGGTCAGGGAAGGAGGGGTTTTTGTGCAGAAGAGGATCCGGGTTTTTTTGCTGGTTATTGTTTTGGCAATGGGCGGCATGATGATAGCCGCGGCAGCGGAGAACGCTGACACCGATGCTGTTCCTTCTGCGGGGAACCCCCTGCCGGACAGCTATGCAGACTATGTCTTTGTTACGGCCAGCGACCAGTATGAAATGTATCTTTACGAGCCGCAGATTTCCGTTGTTTTGCGGAACCGGGAAACAGGCGCACTGATCGCATCCACCCTGAATGAAAATACCAAAAAGGGTTCGCTGTCCGGTAAATGGCTTGGTTACGGTTTTTCAGGCGTTGTGCTGGATGTCCTGTCCGGCCCGAGCAAAAACTATGAACAGGTGGATCCGGTGCAGAAGAAAAAAATGTCCAAGGATGTCAAAGATCCGCATACGCTGACATATACCTTTACGCCGGACGGATTTGACGCGGAACTGTACTTTACAGAGCGCGGCCTCGGACTGACCCTGCAGGTTCGGCTGCAGGGGGACGAACTGCTGATGACCATTCCGGATGAATCCATCCAGGAGGATATGCCGGACTCCTATTTCGGAATGATCTCCCTGAGCCCGATGTTCGGCGCGACATATATGGACGACCATACCGGCTATATGCTGATTCCCGACGGAAACGGCGCGCTGATCTGGCTGACAGACAAGGAAAAGCGGTTCTCAACCGGCTATTCGCAGATGATCTACGGACAGGACGACGGATTTACGCAAAGATCCGCCGGGGAAGCGCTTTTCCGGGAAAGGTATCAGATGGTTGTTCCGCCGCACCCGGTGATTATGCCGGTATTCGGCATGGCGCATACAGACGAGGGAATCGGATATATCGCCATTGTGGAACAGGGCGAAAAGCGCTGCTCCGTGGAAGCACATCCGAACGGCGCCATGATCGATTACAACCGCTGCTATGCCAAATTCCTGATCCGGGATGCGTACAAGCAGCCCCTGAACCAATCCGAATCCACCAAGATGGATATGCTGGAACAGGATCGCACCCATCACGACCTTGCAGTCCGTTACTGCCTGCTTTCAGGCGATGACGCGACCTATGTCGGCATGGCCAGACGCTACCGGCAGCACCTGCTGGAAAACGGGATCCTGGTTCCGAGGGATACGACATACCGCACGCGGGTTGATTTCCTGGCGGAGGAACAGGAGAAATTCCTGGTGGGCACACGCCCGGTTGTAATGACGGATGTTGAAGAAATGCGGGCGATTATCGCGGACCTCCGGGAAGCCGGGGTGCAATCCGCGTTCAGCGAATACCGGGGATGGCAGAACGGCGGACTGTGGGCGGTACCGGTGGATTCCTTTGCTGCGGACAGCGCCATCGGCGGAACAGGCGCCCTGAAAAACGCCATCGAAGAAGCAGCTTCACAGGATTACCTGATCTACCCGTATGTGGACGCCCTGCGGATGAATGCCGATCTGAACGCGTTTACCCATGACGCGGCGAAAATGGTGAACAAAACAACACTGAAGGACCAGACGGGCCGACAGGTTTACGAACTGTTCTACTATCTGCTTCCGGAGAAGACGACGGAGAAACTGGGCCGGCTGACGGAAAGCCTGGAACGGAACGGTGTAGGCGGACTGGCACTTTCCGGCATCACGGACCATCTGTTCTCCTGGAGTTCACGGAACAACTTCTATTCCCGGAACGACGGAGCGGACGCCTATGCCGGGATCCTGAAAGATATGGCCGGATCCCTTTCCCTGGCCATGGAGGAACCGTTCCAGTACCTGTGGCCGTATATGTCCGCTTTCCTGAATACACCGCTGGACGGATCGGACTACCTGTACGTTGATGAGGAAGTGCCATTCCTGACCATTACGCTGAAGGGAATCATTCCGATGTACTCCGATTACGTGAATTTTGAGGCCAACCGGACAGAAACATACCTCGCGCTGGCCGAAACAGGTGTGTACCCTTCCTTCTGCGTGACAAAGCAGGACACTTCCAGACTGATTTACACGAATTCAAGCGATATGTATTCTACCCAGTATGATGCATACCGGACCTCGATAATCGACTTTGACCGGGAGTTCCGACAGATGGCGGAGAAAACAGCCGGCGCCCTGATTGCGGATTATGAAAAACTGGCAGGCAACGTCCGCAAGATTATCTATTCCAACGGAACAATCGTTTATGTCAATTATTCCTGGGATCCGCGGACGGCAGACGGCATCGACCTGGCGCCTGAATCCTTTGCGGTTGTGGCGGGAGGTGATGCGCCGTGACGACAGTAAAGGCTGCGCACAACCGCCATGAAAACAGGATCCGGATCCGGCGGGGGCCGCTGGAGAAGCGGGAGGCAAGGGCCGGGCTGATGTTCGTGCTTCCCTGGATTATCGGTGCCGCGGTATTCCTGATTTACCCGCTGGGAATGTCGCTGTGGTATTCGCTGAACAATATCCGGCTGACTTCAGAGGGGATGAAGTTTACCTTTGTGGCCCAGGGCAATTTTACACAGATCCTCCTCAGTGATCCCGATTTCCTGCCGGACCTGGTGGACTACCTGATCAACACACTGGTTTCGGTACCTGTGATTGTGGTATTTGCCCTGATGATCGCGCTGATGCTGAATGAAAAAATCAGGGGCAAAAGCTTCTTCCGGCTGATCTTTTTCCTGCCTGTAATCATTGTATCGGGACCGATCCTGAATTCCCTTACGGAACAGAACGCATCGACCATATCGATTGTGGACGCACAGGCGGTGACCGGTGCGATTGCCGCATTCCTGCCGGAGATCATTGCCCGGCCTGTGTCGGAACTCTTTTCCAACATGGTAACGATCCTCTGGTATTCCGGCGTTCCGATCCTGATTTTCCTTTCATCGCTGCAGAAGATTGACCGGAGCCAGTATGAGGCGGCGTATGTGGACGGCGCATCGGGCTGGGAACGTTTCTGGAAAATCACCCTGCCGTCCGTGAAGCCCATGATCCTGCTGAATTGTGTGTATACGGTGGTGTTCGTTTCATCCAATGATCAGAACCAGCTGATCGGCCTGATCAAATCCTCAATGTTTTCCGGAACATCGGAAAAAGGATACGGATATGCATCCGCCATGGCGTGGGTATATTCTTTTGTGGTACTGCTGCTGGTGGGACTGTTTGCTCTTCTGTTTATGGCCCGGAAGGACAAATACGAACGGGAGGCAAAAAAACTGGACCGCGCGGCGAAGCGGGAACGGCGCCAGGTAATCCGAATTCAAAGGAGGCAGGCACGGCATGCAAAAAAGTATCACCGTCCCACCGTTCGCTGAGATGGAAAACCATCCGGACGTGAAAACCCGCCGCCTGTCCAGGGACCGGATCCGTAAATTCTTTATGGGATCCCGGGAGAAGAACGGACTGATCAAGCTTGTCATGATCTACGGGCTGCTGATCTGCATCGGATTTATATACCTGTATCCGATCCTGTACATGATCTCGGCATCATTCATGACGCTGGATGACCTGCTGGATTCATCCATTCAGTGGATTCCTTCCTCCCTGAATTTTGCCAATTACCGCCAGGCAGGGCTTTCCATGGATTACTGGAATTCGCTGCTTCAGTCATTGATGATAGCCGGCCTGCCGACACTGTGCAATCTTGTTTCCTGCGCATTGACCGGATACGGACTGGCCCGGTATAAATTCCGCGGCAGGGGAGTTGTGATCGGCCTGATCATCCTGACGTTTGTGCTTCCCAGCCAGATCACGATGATTCCGACCTACAGCATGTACGCACGGCTGAAGATCCTGAACAAGGTATGGGCTTTCATTATTCCGGCACTGGTGGCCCAGGGACTGAATGCGCCGATCTTCATCATGATATTCTGGCAGTTTTTCCGGACGGTGCCGCAGGCGCTGGTGGAGGCTTCCAAGATTGACGGTGCGGGACATCTTAAGAGCTTTTTTTCCATTGCGCTGCCCAGCGCAGCGCCGGCGTTTATCACGGTTGCCCTGTTCTCCTTCGTATGGTACTGGAATGAATTCTACCTGACACAGCTTTTTGTGCATGGCGTACTGGTTGAGAGCAACCTGACGACACTGATTATCCAGGTACAGAAATTCGGAACGAATTATTCGGCATATGCACAGACAGCGAAAAGCGGGGCAACCAACCTGAATGAATCCATCCGGATGGCCGGGACGCTGATAGCGGTTCTGCCTCTGCTGATTCTGTATTTTGTGCTCCAGCGGCACTTTGTGGAAAGCATTGACCGGACGGGAATTACAGGAGAATAACGGATCGGGGTTATTTAAGCAGAAGCTTAAACAATAAATCAATTTATTTCAAAAGGAGGAATCCCAATGAGCAAGAAACTGGTATCCTGGCTCCTGGTTCTGGCCCTGCTGCTGGGCTGTGTCAGCCTGGCTGCTGCGGACGGTGTGTCCGGTGAAACGGAAGAGGTCGTCATTGACGGTATTACCTATCACAAGGCAACGGACATGACGACAGATCCGATCGAACTGACGTATTTCCATTTCGACCAGGATGAAACCGTGAAGCTGCTGGCTGAGCGCTTCATGCAGATCTATCCAAACATCAAGGTGACGGTTCAGTATGAAAATGTATCCACCTATGACGATACCCTGCTGACCCTGATGGGTAACAGCGGCGGCGGACTGAAGCCGGATGTGATTATGTATTCCGACTGTGACTTCGCCCTTTCCAATATGCTGCTGCGCGATATTTCCGAATACTGGGATTCCGATCCGGAAACGCAGCAGATTGCTTCCACGATCAACAGCGCCGGCGTCGGTACATTTATGACGAAAGCCCGGTACGCAGTTCCTGTCAAGTTCTTCCCGACGGGCATGTATATCGACCTGAATGTGCTGGAAAACCTGAATATTGAAATGCCCGACCGCAACTGGACCTGGGAAGATATGATCCAGCTGATCAAAGACGCTACTGTTCCGAACTCTCCCGACGGAATTGCATACTATGGCTGCGGCTATTATAACCGGCTGGATTCTTATTACGGCATTGCCGCATCCCAGGACATTATCGGTGAGTTCGGCTTTGACGGAAAAGATTTTGACCTGTCCGTATGGGCTGTCGGCGAACAGGAATTCTCCGACCTGAAACTGGGCGGTTATATTGCCCCCTCCACAGAAACCCAGGAAATGGAAGACTGGCTGGATGACTGGGAAGCCTGGTGCGGCGCTTCCGGACATGTGGCGCTGTTTACCGAAGCCTTCTGGACCTATCAGGGAACCTGGGCAACAGACGCCTACAAGCAGTACAACCTGGACATCATTCCTTACGTTGTTCCCGCGGTCAGCGAGGAGGACGCTTCCAAGGACCATCACACGATCGCCACGATTGACTTCGGCGGAATTACACCCTCCTGTGAACATCCCAGGGAGGCCTATGAACTGCTGAAGTTCATGAGCTTCGGCATCGACGGTTGGAAGACCAGGATCCAGATCTATAACGACGAGAGCAAGACGAATGCCTCCGGCCTGGCGCTGAAGCACGACGTGATGCCGTGCCCGATCACGACGGACGAAGAGGTATGGAACGCCTACATTGACATGTACTGCAAGGGAATGGACGAGGAGCATGTGGAATGCTGGCGGGAATATTTTGCCAGCTGCATGCAGCCGATTCCCTATGGCTGGACCTCCATTGCCGGCTACTGGAATTACTGTGATGAATACTTCAACAGCATCGGTATCCATGACCTGGTGGACAAGGGCAAGGCCAAGGCGGCGGATTATGCCGATGAAGCGACCCGGATGGCAAACCTGTACCACGCCACCGCGATGCTGCGCTACTTCGGACCGGACGGATACAACGTCCTGAGCGAAGACGAGATAGCGGAATATACACAGATGGTTGCGGACAATTCGTAACGGTTATTTAAGCGTTAAGCTTAAACAATAAACAATTTATTTACGGAGGAGGAACCCACTATGAAGAAATGGTTAGCCTTGATCCTGTGCGCAGCGATGATGCTGCTGGTGTGCAGCCTGGCTGCAGCCGAAGGAACCGATCTGCCGGAAGCCTTTGCCCACATCACGTTTGACGGTGAAGACGAAGGCTACAAAGCAATGACCAACGGCGAAAAAGATGACAATGATCCCCTGCTGGACGGCGCCAACAAGAGCGTGATCCCGGCGGAGGGTGTAACCTTCCAGTATGGCGAGGGCCCGGTCGGCAAAGCGCTGTTCCTGGACGGCACCTACGGCCTGGACCTGGGCCTGAAGCCCACCAACACCGACACCTGGACCGTGTCCTTCTGGGTAAACGCATCCCGGCTGTCTGACTACGGCCCGACCCTGCAGATCGGCTATAACATGGAAAGAGCCGATAACGCGGCCAACGTGACCTGGATGAACGTTACCCAGACCAACTGGACCCCGAAGTATTTCCCGACAATCTGGAGCCGCAACGTGGCTTCCAATGCGGAAGACGGCACAGCCTGCTGGCCCTGGATGGCTCCCTTCGCAGATGACGGCGCCATGATCGGCAAGCGGGAATGGGCGCTGTTCACCATCGTCTGCTCCGGCGAGGAACAGGTTGGCAGCAACGGCCAGAAAACGGTCGGCGCGCAGCTGTATGTGAACGGCGAACTCCGTTACGACTCCGCGGACAACTACGAAAACGGCACCTACTTCACCTATACCTGGGATGCCACGCTGGCTCCCAACATCATGAAGCCCGGCGATGATACCTTCGAGAGCTTCTTCGGCGTCAATTTCTGGGATACCATCTACAAGGGATATGTGGATGACCTGTATGTGTTCGATACCGCGCTGAACGCGGAACAGGTGGCGAAACTGTATGCCATGGGCAACCCGAACATCGAATCCCCCAAGGACGGTCCCGGCGCGGAAGCTGCACCGGAAGAGCCTGCTGCTCCTGCGGTTGAAGTTGCGATTACCGGAACAGCGGTCGGCGCTACGGACCTGAGCACCGGCTTCTGGGGCGCCCATTCCGACATCTGGGCAGTGCCTGCGGGCGAATCTGCCAGCGTAACCTTTACGGACTATGTTCCTGCAGAAGGAAGCAACTGGAATACATTTGCCGTTGTGCTGCAGAATACCCCCACCGGCCACGGCGCTGACCAGGCGGAAGGCTATGCCGAGTATGCTGTGGTGCGCTGCGACAACTTCGGATGGGGTGCCGGTTATGACGGAAATGAGAACCTGGTGCTGGACTGCAACTGGAACTGGGATACCTTCATGACCGATATGAACGGCGCGAAAGTCGTTGTGACGGTTACGAACAACGGCGAAACCGCGGATGTGCTTGCCAATATCACCACGCTGGCCGGTGCTGAATACTACCAGAGCTACAAGGGCGTTGCAGTGACCGGCGACCTGTACTTCTGCCTGGTGGTTGACAACAGCTGCCTGGATATCCTGGAAGCACCTGCCGTTGCCCAGTAATCAGAACCAAGGATAACGGTAATATCCCGGGGAATGCTGTCCAGCGGCATTCCCCGGGATCCGTCAAACCACTGAAGGAGAATGCCTGAAATGAAAAAAGCAACTATGATTCTGGACCGGGACTATACGATCGGCCAGATCGATCCGCGGATGTACGGCTCATTTATCGAACATCTGGGGCGTGCGGTATACGGCGGTATTTATGAACCCAGCCATCCGACCGCAGACAAAAACGGTTTCCGGGAAGATGTGATCCGGAAGGTCCGGGAGCTGGGCATCCCGGTTGTTCGGTATCCCGGCGGCAATTTTGTTTCCGGATTCAACTGGGAGGATTCCATCGGTCCCCGTGACCAGCGGCCGAAACGACTGGATCTGGCATGGGGCACCACGGAGACCAACGAGGTCGGCCTGCATGAATTTGTGGAATGGGCCCGGAAAGCCAACACGGAAGTTATGTACGCGGTCAACCTGGGCACCCGCGGTGCGGACGCGGCCCGGAACGTGGTGGAATACGCCAACCACAAGGGCGGAAGCTACTGGTCCGACCTGCGGATCAAAAACGGCGCAAAGAAGCCTTTTGATATCAAACTGTGGTGCCTGGGCAACGAAATGGACGGCCCCTGGCAGATGGGCATGAAGACGGCCTATGAATACGGGCGGACGGCCAACGAAGCCGCCAAGATGATGAAATGGGTGGATCCCTCCATTGAGGTCGTAGCCTGCGGCAGCAGCGGACACGAAATGCCGACCTTTGGCAGCTGGGAATACCAGGTGCTGGATGAGTGCTACAACAACGTGGATTATGTTTCCCTGCACAGGTATTACGGCAATCCGACCGGGGATACACCCGGTTTCCTGGCGCGCAGCATGGACCTGGATGACTTTATCAAGGAAGTTGTGGCGATCTGCGACGCAGTGGGCGGCAAAAAGCACGCAAAGAAGAAACTGAACCTGAGCTTCGACGAATGGAACGTATGGTACCACTCCAACCAGCAGGACCAGGAAGTCTGGAAGGCTGACAAATGGGGCCGGGCTCTTCCGCTGCTGGAGGATGTATATAACTTTGAGGACGCGCTGCTGGCCGGTGCGATCCTGATCACGTTCCTGAAGAATGCTGACCGGGTGAAGGTAGCATGCCTGGCGCAGCTGGTGAACGTCATCGCCCCGATCATGACGAGAAACGGCGGCGGCGTTTGGGCTCAGACCATTTTCTGGCCGATGATGCATGCGTCGAAGTATGGCCGGGGCACGGCCCTGCGGCCGATTATCCAGAGCCCGGTATACGACTGCAAGGACTTTGAAAAGGTGCCGTATGTGGACGCGGCGGCAACGATGGGAGACGACGGCAGCGTAACGATCTTCGCGGTGAACCGGGACATGCAGGATGATATCAGCCTGACCGCGGACATGCGGGCGTTCGGGGGACTGAAGATCGCGGAGCACATCGTGCTGCACCATGACGACGTGAAGGCAATCAATACGGAAGAAAAGCCGGACGAAGTTGTGCCGAAGAAGGTGCGGGGCGGCAAAATCGACAGCGGAAAGCTGACGGTGAAGCTGCCGGCCCTGTCCTGGAATGTGATCCGGCTGGAAAAAGACAAATAAGCAAAATCAATATCGGTTACCAGGCTGCAGGCTGTGCCGGGGGAAAGTCCCGGCAGGGCCTGCAGCCTTTTTCTGCGTCCGGTGAAAAACAGTTGACACATCCGGCAAATAAAGTTACATTATAACGAGAATATTCGGCGCTATCATGACGGAAAAAAGATATAATCCTGCGGGCAGCAGATGGATTTGGCATAAGCAATATACGGAGGGAAAACCATGGAACTGGAGAAATACATTGCCTGTTCGAAAGCATCCAGAAAACTGATTAAGGCGGACCTGGTGATTAAAAACGCCAGTATTGTCAATGTGTTTACGGACCGGGTCGAGCCGGGGAACATTGCCATCAAAAACGGCATGATCGTCGGGATCGGAGACGACTACCAGGGGGAAGAAGAACTGGATATCCACGGGCAATATGTAACGAGCGGATTCATCAATGCCCACCTCCACCTGGAATCCACGATGGTGAACCCGCAGGTGCTGATTGCCCAGGCTGCCATGCATGGAACGACGACTTTTATTGTGGATCCCCATGAGGCGGCGAACGTATCCGGAAAGGACGGAATCGACTACATCCTGGACCAGACGAAGTATTCGCCTGCGCATGTTTATGTCATGATCGCTTCCTGCGTTCCCGCCACACCGATCGACGACAACGGTTTCCGGCTGACAGCACGGGAAATGGAACCCTATATCAGGAACCGACGGGTACTCGGTCTCGGCGAGGTAATGGATACACAGGCTGTGATCAACGGAGATCCGGAAATGAATGCCAAGATCCAGCTGTTTGACGGAAAGATCAAAGACGGACATGCGCCTTATCTTTCCCCGGAGGACCTGGCAGCCTATGTGATGGCCGGTATCACCACCGACCATGAAGGCACGAGCTACGAATACATCATGCGGGAGCGCGCCATGGGCATGTTCTGCCTGATCCGGGAAGGCAGCGCCGCCAGGAGTCTGGAATCAATCGTCAGGGGCATTGTGGAAAACAATACCAATACGGAAGGATTCGGCTTCTGCACCGATGACCGCCATATCGATGATATTATCCGGGAAGGGGATATTGACAACAACGTGCGGAAAGCGGTCAGCATGGGCATCAGCCCGATTGCCGCCATCAAGATGGCGACCATTCAGCCGGCCCGGTGCTACGGGCTGCGCCGGACCGGGGCGGTGGCTCCGGGCTATGACGCGGACCTGGTTGTATGGGATTCCCTGAAGGATTTCAATGCCCAGATTGTATTTTACAACGGCCGCCGGATTGACGATATGCTCCGGATCAAGCCGGCTCCCTGCCCGCCGCAGCTGCTGGACACGATCCGGCTGGCACAGATTGATCCGGAAAAGCTTGTGATCCGGCCTGGCGACAAGCCGTTCCCTGTGATCCGAATGCTTCCGGGAGAAATACTGACGGAACGGGTTGACATGACACTTCCCGGAACAGAAAACGGCGGCGTATTTATTCCGAACGGAGAAGTCAACAAGATTGCCACCTTTGAACGGCACCATTACACAGGGAAAATCGGCGCCGGCGCTGTTGTCGGATTCGGGATCCGCGGAGGCGCAATCGCCTCATCGGTTTCCCATGACAGCCATAACATTATTGCCATCGGCGACAATGACGAGGATATCCTCCTGGCGGTGCGGGAACTGGAGAGAACACACGGCGGATATACCGTTGTGGAAAACGGGGAAGTATTCGACACACTGGAGCTTCCGGTGATGGGCCTCATCTCTGACAAAAGCTACAGCTATGTGAGCAAAAAGGTGCGGCGGATGACATCGAAGGCACATAAGATGGGCGTACCGAAAGATATGGAGCCTTTCATTACGCTGTCCTTTATGGCGCTGCCGGTAATTCCCGAGATTCGCTGTACCCCGCGGGGAATCTTCTCTGTTACGGAATGGCGGATGCTGACATAATGATCCGTTTTTGCCTGCCCTGTATTTGCTTTTCAGTCGATTGTTTTGTATAATAAGAAGAAATCAGACAGACAGAAGCAACATATACCTGGCATCCATTACAACCGGATTTTTCCGGGAAGGGAATGTACTTCAATTTGAGCAGAAGTTTCGTAATTAAAGGGCATATATGCCATACACCGGAGGCCGGACGCCTTGAAATACGGGAAAATGCCTTTGCTGTCTGTGAAGAGGGAATCTGCCGGGGAATTTTCGATGAATTTCCGGAACGCTTCCGGAACCTGGAAATGATTGACTGCAGCGGGGAGCTGATCCTGCCGGGCATGACGGACCTGCATATCCACGCGCCCCAGTTTGCCTACCGCGGAACCGGTATGGACTATGAGCTGCTGGACTGGCTGGACCAGGTTGCGTTTCCGGAAGAAAGCCGCTACGCGGACACGGCGTATGCCGAGGCGGCTTACAGGATATTTGCCCGGAAAATGAAGCAGAGCGCCACCACCCGGGCGGTCATCTTCGGCACCATTCATACGGAATCCACCCTGATCCTGATGAACAAGATGGAAGAAACCGGCCTGGTCAGCTTTGTGGGCAAGGTCAGCATGGACCGGAATTCGCCTCCGGAACTGACGGAACAGAATGCCCGGGAAGCCGCAAAGGAAGAACGGCGCTTTATTACGGAAAGCATCAAAGCTGGATACCGCAGGACGAAGCCGGTGGTTACACCCCGGTTTGTGCCCAGCTGTACGCAGGAACTGATGGCAGAGCTGGGGAAGATCCGGCGGGAATACGGTCTTCCGGTTCAGTCCCATCTTTCGGAGAATCCCGGGGAAATAGAACTGGTTGCAGAGCTGGAACCGGAGGCCGCCTTCTACGGGGACGCCTACGACCGTTACGGTCTGTTCGGCCGGGATGGCAACACGGTGATGGCCCACTGCGTATACTCCTCTCCGGAGGAAATACAGAGAATTAAAGCCAACGGGGTATGGGTGGCCCACTGCCCATCCTCCAACATGAACATCGCTTCGGGAATCGCGCCGGTCCGGCGGTACCTGGAGCAGGGAATTCGGATCGGACTGGGGACGGACGTTGCGGGCGGAACATCGGAATCCATGTTCCGGGCGGTGACGGACGCGATCCAGGTGTCCAAACTGTACTGGCGGCTTGTGGACCGGACGGCTAAGCCCCTGACATTCCCGGAAAGCTTCTACCTGGCGACGAAGGGCGGCGGCGCTTTCTTCGGAAAGGCAGGGAGCTTTGAAGAGGGATATGCCTTTGACGCGGTGGTGCTGGACGATTCGGTGGAGCCGAGCGCACGGCCGCTTCCGGTACGGGACAGGCTTGAACGCGCGTTCTACCTGCAGCTGGACCGGCAGGGAATCACAATGAAAATTGCAGACGGGCAAATCATTATTTAAGAGCGGTTGTTCCGCAGGAGGGAAAAAACATGATTAACCTGACAATCAACGAACAGGGAAGAGCCAACAACATTCAGCGGGCCAAGGAACAGCATATCATCATTCCGACGATTGCGCAGATGAAGGATCCTCAGACCATTCCGGAAAAGATCCGGGACCAGCTCAGGAACGTGGGCCTGTGGGACGTGAATCCGCTCAATCTGTTCCGTATCACCTGGAAGAATGAACCGAAGGAATCGGGCGGACTGTTCGGAAAGCCGAACTTCATCGTCCTGCCGCCTGAACTGACGGGCGTCAAGGCAAAGATTATGCTGATGGTCGGCAAGTATTTTCCGACAGGGTGCCACAAGGTTGGCGCATCCTTCGGCTGCCTTGTGCCGCGGCTGGTGACCGGCCAGTTTGACTCTTCCATGCACCGGGCCGTATGGCCCTCCACGGGCAATTACTGCCGGGGCGGCGCATTCAATTCCAAACTTCTGAGCTGCCATTCTGTGGCGATTCTTCCTGAGGGAATGAGCAAGGAACGCTTTGAGTGGCTGAAGACAGTGGCCAGCGAGATTATCGCGACGCCCGGAACCGAATCCAACGTGAAAGAAATCTTTGACAAGACCCATGAACTGGAACAGGAACCGGACTGCATCATCTTCAACCAGTTCGCTGAAATGGGCAATTATATGTGGCACTATCATGTGACCGGCAACGCCATTGCCGAGGCATTCAGGGAGATCAGCGGAGAAGGCGACCAGCTCTTCGGAGCCATATTCACCTCCGGCTCCGCCGGGACCATGGCGGCCGGCGACCGCATCAAAGACCTGTATCCGAAGGCCAAACTGGGCGTGGGCGAAGCGTTGCAGTGCCCGACGCTGCTGGAGAACGGCTTCGGCGCCCACCGGATCGAGGGAATCGGGGACAAGCATGTTCCGTGGATTCACAATGTGAAGAACACCGACCTGGTGGTCGATATCGATGACGAGGATTCCCAGAAGGTGCTGCGCCTGTTCAACGAGCCGGTCGGACGCGAATACCTGAAGAGCGCGGGCGTTCCGGAAGAGACGCTGAACAGCCTGGAACTCTTCGGAATATCCGGTATTGCCAACATGCTGTGCGCCATCAAGATGGCCAAATATTACGAACTGACCGAGCACGATGTGGTTGCCTCCGTAATGACGGATTCCGCGGTGATGTATGCCTCCCGCGTAAAGGAACTGCAGGAAGAGGACGGCGCATACACCCGGGAGATGGCAGCTGTTGATTTCCACACCCATATCCTGGGCGAAAAGACCGACAACATGCTGGAGCTGACCTATCAGCAGCGGAAACGGGTGCATAACCTGAAATACTATACCTGGGTTGAACAGCAGGGCAAGACTTCCGAGGAACTGCAGAGCCTGTGGTATGACACCGCGCATACCTGGGACAGCGTGAAAGCGGACGCGGAAAAGGTGGATGAGCTGATCAACCAGTTCAACGAGGATACCGGACTGCTGAAGAACCTGTAAGGAGGGGTACGCATGGCGCTGCGGAATGTTACGGGGGCAAGGTGCACGATCTGCGGCCGGGTGACTCCCGCTGAACCGGAGACGACCGTATGCCCGCACTGCGGCGGGATCCTGGACATCGAATATGACTACGACTATATCCGTTCCTGCTTCCGGAAGCAGCCGCTCACGGAGCGGAACGATCCGACCATGTGGCGCTACCTGGAGCTGCTGCCGGTGGAAGGCCTGGGCACCCGGCCGCGCCTGCGGGTGGGCGGATCTCCCCTGTACCAGGCGGACGCATTGGGAAAAGAACTGGGCATCCGGGAGCTTTGGATCAAGGATGACGGGCAGAATCCCACCGCATCACTGAAGGACCGGGCTTCCGCCATGGCTGTGATCAAAGCCGGCGAGGCAGGGAAAACCACCATTGCCTGCTCCTCCACGGGCAATGCCGCCAGTTCGCTGGCGGGCAACGCAGCGGCTGCGGGACTGTCCACATTCATCTTTGTTCCTTCCCGGGCGCCGAAGGGCAAGGTGGCCCAGCTGATGATGTTCGGCGCGACGGTCATCCTGGTGGAAGGAAGCTATGAGGATACCTTCCGGATTTCCGCGGAGGCGATTGACCGGTGGGGTTGGTATAACCGGAACGCGGCCATCAATCCCTACCTGATGGAGGGAAAGAAGACGGTTTCGCTGGAGATTGCGGAACAGCTCGGCTTCAGGATGCCGGATTATGTGGCTGTTTCCGTGGGCGACGGCTGTACCATCGGCGGCGTATGGAAGGGATTCAAAGACCTGTACCAGGCCGGGATGATCGACCGGCTACCCCGCATCATCAGCGTGCAGGCCAGCGGCTGCTGCCCGATCAATACAGCTGCGGCCGCGGGTACCATGGAATGGGTTCCGCAGGAGGAGAACACGCTGGCGGACTCCATTGCGGTCGGTGTACCACGGAATCCTGTCAAGGCCCTGCGGGCGATCAGCGAATCAAACGGCGTAATTGTGAATGTCAGCGATGAGGAGATCATGGCGGCCATGCGGCTGCTCGGCAGACGGGCGGGCGTCTTTGCGGAACCGGCCGGTGCCGCCGGTACGGCAGGCGTCAAAAAAGCCATTGAGACCGGGCTGATCGAAAAGGATGCGTCGGTGGTGTCCATCGTGACCGGGAACGGCCTGAAGGACGTCAACAACGCGATCCGGGCTGCCGGGGAACCGATGAGCATCCGGCCGGAACTGGACGCGCTGCTGGAGGCGTTTGAGGCGCGGGACATCAAAATACCGGAATAACAGGAATACAGAACAGCGCCAGAAAGATGGCGGGTATGATCAAAAGAAGGGAGAACTGCCTGTGTATACGGGACAGAGTATCAAAAGGGTAGACGCCCTGGACAAAGTGACCGGGCGGACCAAGTATACGGACGACCTGTGCGACCGGAAGGCATATATTGCCAGGGTACTGCATTCCACCATTGCCAACGGGAAGGTGCTGTCCTTTGACCTGTCCGAAGCAGAGAAGGTGCCAGGCGTGGTGAAAATCCTGACCTGCTTTGACGTGAAGGAGAAACATTATTTTCCGACGGCCGGGCATCCCTGGTCCACGGATCCGGGACACCAGGATGTGGCGGACCGGCTGGTGCTGACGGACCGGGTGCTCTTCTACGGGGACGATATCGCCGCCGTGGTGGCGGAGGATGAGGTTGCTGCTGCCCAGGCCCTGCGGCTGATCCGGGTGGAATATGAGGAATACCCGTTTGTGCTGGATGTGCAGAAGGCCATGGAAGACGGGGCGCCCCTGCTGCATGAGAATTATCCCAATAATATCCTGAAGCATACCACGATCCGGAACGGCGACTATGAAAAAGCCATTCAGGAACCGGGCCTGATAAAGGTCGAAGGCTGGTATGAAACGCCGGTGGTGCAGCACTGCCACATTGAAAACTTCATCTGCTTTGCCGAAAAAGAGGGCGAGCGGATCACAGTGGTCAGTTCCACCCAGATACCGCATATTGTGCGCCGGATCGTCGGACAGGCGCTCGGCACCGGCTGGGGAAATATCCGGGTAATCAAGCCTTATATTGGCGGCGGATTCGGCAACAAACAGGATATCCTGTATGAACCGCTGTGCGCCTGGCTGAGCCTGCAGGTCGGCGGACACCTGGTGAAGCTGGACGTTCCCCGGGAGGAAACCTTCGTCTGTAACCGGACGCGGCACTCCATCCGCAACCATATTATCTCCTGGGTGCGGCCTGACGGGACCTATGCGGCCCGGAAACTGGAAGCATTTTCCGACCAGGGCGCATATGCGTCCCACGGACACAGCATCTGCGCCAAAGGCGCCGGCGCTTTCCCGCAGCTTTATCCCTGTCCTAACGTGGAGGTGGACGCCTATACAGTGTTTACCAACAAACCGGTGGCAGGCGCTATGCGGGGCTACGGCATTCCCCAGTCCATGTGGGCGGTGGAGTCCCACACGGAGGATGTGTGCGCGGCCATCGGCGCGGATCCGATTGAATTCCGCCGGCGCAACCTGATGCCGGTGGGCTATACGGACGGATTCTCCAAAAACGAGAACTATTTCGATTCCTTCAACCAGTGCCTGGACAAGGCCATGAAGGCGATTGATTACGAGCGGAAATACAAGGAGTACCAGAACCAGACGGGAGATATCCGCCGGGGGATCGGTGTGGCGGTATTCTGGTACAACACAGCGGTATGGCCCATCTCGCTGGAATCCACATCCTGCCGGATGGTGCTGAACCAGGACGGGTCTTTCCAGCTGCAGCTGGGAGAAACCGAGATCGGCCAGGGAGCGGACACGGCCTTTGCCCAGATGGCAGCTGATGTGGTCGGCGTTCCGGTTGAAAAGGTTCATGTGGTTTCCTGCCAGGATACGGACGTGACACCTTTCGGCACCAGCGCCTATGCATCGCGGCAGACTTATGTGGCCGGATTTTCCATCCGGCAGACGGGCCTGCAGCTGAAGGAAAAGATCCTGGATTATGCCCACCTGCTGACCCGGATGCCAGCGTTCAACCTGGATATCCGGGAGGGAAATATCGTCCGCATTCCGGACGGGCGGGTGCTGATGAACCTGGAAGAGCTGGCGACCGAAGCGCTGTACAGCCTGGATAACAGCCGGCATATTACGGCAGAGAGCACCTACCAGGTGAAGTCCAACGCCTACTCCTTCGGCTGCACCATTGCCGAGGTGGAAGTGGACATTCCGATGTGCCGCGCAAAGCTGCTTAACATTGTCAACTGCCATGACGCGGGCAAACTGATCAATCCCGCCCTGGCCGAGGCCCAGGTGCACGGCGGCATGAGCATGGGCATCGGTTTCGGACTGAGCGAGAAACTGATGTTTGACGAAAAGACGGGACGGCCGCTGAACAACAACCTGCTTGACTATAAACTATCCACATTCCTGGACCATCCGACGCTGAAAGCCGAATTTGTGGAAAACGCCGAACCGACCAGCGCATTCGGGACGAAAGGCCTGGGCGAACCGCCGGCCTGCTCTCCCGCGCCGGCGATCCGGAACGCGATCTACCATGCCACGGGCGTAGGCGTGAAGAACGCGCCGGCAAATCCGCACAACCTGTTCAAGGCGTTCTCCGAAGCAGGGCTGATTTAAGGAGGAAGGATTATGTACGATATTAAAGCACTGTATGAGGCGGAGAGCGTTGCGGACGCGATCCGGCTGCTGCAGGAACATCCGGAAGCACAGATTATTGCCGGCGGCAGCGATGTGCTGGTGCAGGTCCGTGAAGGGAAACGGGCCGGCGCAGAGCTGGTGAGCATCTACGGGATTGACGCGATGCGCGGCGTGACCTATGACGAAGAAGGCGCGATCCGGATCGGTTCACTGACCAGCTTTTCCCATATTGCCGCAGATCCGATCATCCGGGAAAAAATCCCGGTGCTTGGCGAAGCGGTGAGCCTGGTGGGCGGTCCCCAGATCCGGAATATCGGCACCATCGGCGGAAACACCTGCAACGGCGTGACCAGTGCGGATTCAGCATCCACGCTGTTTGCCTGGGACGCGATTGTGGAACTGACCGGCCCGGACGGAATCAGGAAGGTACCCATTCAGGAATTCTATATCAAAGCGGGCAAAGTGGACCTGCGGCCGGCAGAACTGCAGACGGCCATTATCATTCCGAAAAAGGCATATGAAGGCTATTTCGGAAATTATATCAAGTATGCCATGCGGGAAGCGATGGACATTGCCACCCTCGGCTGCTCGGTCAATGTCTGCCTGACGGAAGACAAAACCGGGATCCGGGACGCCCGGATCGCTTACGGCGTAGCCGGACCGGTGCCGATGCGGGTTCCGACGGCGGAAGCGGCGGCCAAAGGCCAGCCGGTGTGCCGGGAAACGGTTGAGACATTTGCAAAGTCCGTGCTGGAAGACATCCATCCCCGGGACAGCTGGAGAGCAGCCAAAGCCTTCCGTGAACATATCGCGGTCGAAATGGCGAAGCGGGCGCTGACGAAGTCCATTGAACTGGCGGGAGGTGAAATCCGTGAGTAAACAGTACAAGCAGATTCACTGCGTGATCAACGGCAAGGAACGGGAAGCCATGGTGGACGTTCGCGCCTCCCTGACCGATCTGCTGCGAAATGATTTCCGCCTGACCAGCGTCAAGAAAGGATGCGAGGTCGGTGAATGCGGCGCATGCAATGTGCTGATTAACGGGGAATGTTTCAATTCCTGCATTTACCTGGCGGTATGGGCGGACGGAAAAGAAATCCTGACGCTGGAAGGTCTGGAAGGACCGAACGGCGAGATTTCCGATATCCAGCAGGCATTCATAGACGAAGCAGCTGTACAGTGCGGCTTCTGCACGCCGGGTGCAATCATGAGCGCGGTGGAAATCCTGAACGAAGGCCGGGAACTGAGCGACGAGGAAATCCGGATCCGGATGTCCGGCCATCTGTGCCGCTGCACCGGATATGAGAACATTTTCCGGGCAGTAAAGAAAACCATGCGCAAGCGGCTTGGACTCGACGGCTGAAAAAAGAGGTGGATAAGATGCTGCTGATCGGAAACGGACAGGTGATTACCCGGAACCCGGAGATGCCGTACCTGAAGAACGGCGCGGTCGTTACAGAGGGAACAAAGATCATTGCTGTGGGCGACAGCGATACACTGCTGAAGGCATATCCGGACGCGGAGTTTGTGGACGCGGCACGCGGCGTTATCATGCCCGGCCTGATCAATGCCCATACCCATATCTATTCCGGACTGGCCAGGGGACTGTCGATCAAAGGACACAATCCCACCAACTTCCTGGAGATCCTGGAAGGCATGTGGTGGCATATTGACCGGCACCTGACGCTGGACGGGACGAAGGCCAGCGCCTATGCGACAATCCTGGACTGCATCCGCAACGGCGTGACCACGATATTCGATCATCATGCCAGTTTCTGTGAGATTCCGGGGTCCCTGTTTGCCATCCGGGATGTGGCCCGGGAGACCGGAATGCGCGCATGCCTCTGCTACGAGGTGTCGGAGCGGGACGGCGAGGAGAAAACCCTGGAGGGCATCCGGGAAAACGTCGATTTCGCCAAGTGGGCCCTGGAAGCCGATGATCCCATGATCAAAGCGATGTTCGGCGGCCATGCGCTCTTTACGATCTCCGACAAAACATTTGAAAAAATGGTCGAAGCCAACAACGGCATGACCGGTTTCCATATCCATGTGGCGGAAGGCATGAACGACGTTTACGACAGCCTCCGGAAATACGGCTGCCGCCCGGTGAACAGGCTGCTGTACAATGGGATCCTGGGCGAGAAGACACTGCTGGGCCACTGCATCCATGTGAGCCCGGCTGAAATGGATATCATCAAAGAAACCGGCACCATGGTGGTGAACAATCCGGAATCCAACATGGGCAATGCCGTGGGGTGCGCGCCGGTGCTGCAGATGATGCAGAAAGGAATTACCGTGGGCATGGGCACGGATGCCTACACCCACGATATGCTGGAAAGCATGAAGGTGTTCCTGATTATCCAGCGGCATAACGCGGCGCTTCCGAATGTGGCCTGGGGCGAAGATGTTACGATGCAGTTTGTGAACAACCGGGCCATTGCGGAGAAATATTTCGGCGTGCCCCTCGGCATCCTGAAGGAAGGCGCGGGGGCGGACGTCATCGTGATGGATTACAAGCCATTTACGCCCTTTGACGATTCCAATATCGACGGCCACATGCTGTTCGGGATGAACGGGCGGAACTGCCGAACTACAATCATCAACGGACGGCTGCTGTATCATGACCGCCGGTTTGTCGACCTGGATGAGGAACGGATCAACGCGTGGACACTGGAACAGAGCAAACTGCTCTGGGCGGAACTGTAATTCAAAGGGAGGGATTCCATGAGTGATGTGATGCGGCCTATGCCTTTCGGGCAGCTGATGAACTGGGCCCTGGAGGAATACCGGAAAAACGACAGCCTGTTCGGCGTTTCCAATCCCGTGAAGCACAGGGACGGCCAGGCACTGCCGATCTTTGATGAAAAGATTGAAGCACCTTTCGGCCCGGCAGCCGGACCTCACACCCAGCTGGCGCAGAATATCATTGCTGCCTATGCAGCAGGGGCCCGTTTTTTTGAGCTGAAGACGGTGCAGGTCATGGACGGTCCCGAACTGGCAAAATGCGTGAACAAGCCGTGTATCACAGCAGGGGATGAATGCTATAACTGCGAATGGTCCACAGAACTGTATGTGACCCAGGCGTTCGGGGAGTATGTCAAGGCCTGGGTGGCCTGCAAACTGCTGGCGAAAGAATTCGGCCTGGGTGATCCGGACGGATTTGTGTTCAACATGTCGGTCGGCTACGACCTGGCCGGGATCAAAAGCGAAAAGATCAATGCCTTTATTGACGGCATGATCGAGGCAAAGGACACAGAAGCATTCCGGGAGTGTATTGCGTGGGCCCGGGAAAACACCGGCCTGTTCACCAACGTGGATGAAGCGTATGCAGCGGGCATCAGTTCCCGCATCTCCTGTTCGATTACGGAGTCCACGCTGCACGGATGCCCGCCGGATGAAATTGAACGGATTGCCACCTACCTGATTACGGAGAAACACCTGAACACATATATCAAGCTGAATCCGACGCTGCTGGGCTATGAATATGCCAGGAACCGGCTGGACAGCCTGGGATTTGACTATGTTCATTTTGACGACCGGCATTTCCGGGAAGACCTGCAATGGAAGGATGCCGTACCGATGCTGGAACGCCTGTCGGCGTTGGCCAAAGGAAAGGGCCTTGAGTTCGGCGTCAAACTGACGAACACATTCCCGGTGGATGTGACCCAGGGAGAACTGCCCAGTGAAGAAATGTACATGGCCGGGCGGGCACTTTTCCCGCTGACGATCCACCTGGCTGCCAGAATCAGCGAAACCTTCGGCGGAAAGCTGCGCATCTCCTGGTCGGGCGGTGCGGATATCCACAACATCGCGGATCTTTTCAAAGCCGGCATTTGGCCGATTACCATGGCAACTGCGATCCTGAAACCGGGCGGGTACCAGCGGATGAACCAGATTGCGGAGAGCTTCGCAGGCTGCGGCAGCGAACCGTTCCGGGGCGTGGATGTACAGGCGGTCAAGGCGCTGGATGAAGGCGTTGCTGAAACCGATTATTACCGGAAACCGGTGAAACCGCTGCCGGACAGGAAGACCGGCAGGGCCCTGCCCCTGTTTGACTGCTTCACCGCCCCGTGCCGGGACGGATGCCCTATCGGGCAGGATATTCCGGCCTACCTGCAGGCCATGCTGGATGAGGAGCCGGAGAAAGCGCTGCGCATTATCCTGGAGCGGAATCCGCTTCCGTTCATTACGGGAACCATCTGCCCCCATCACTGCGGGGACAAATGTATGCGAAACTATTATGAGGAGACGCTGCAAATCCGCGGGACTAAGCTGGAAGCGGCGATGCAGGCATTTGATGCCGTTCTTCCGTCCCTGCGCGCAGGACAGGCCGCAGGCGGCAAAAAGGTTGCTGTGGTCGGCGCGGGCCCGGCTGGCCTCGCGGCTGCCATGTTCCTGTCCAGGGCGGGGGTACCGGTAACGGTATTTGAACGCAGGCAAGCCCCCGGCGGCGTGGTTGCCCATATCATTCCCGATTTCCGGATCAGCATGGAGACGATTGAAAAGGATATCGCCATCTGCAAAGCGTTCGGCGCAGAGATCGTATGCGGAAGGGAAATCACCTCCGTTGCGGCGCTGAAAGCGGAAGGCTATACTGACGTAATTGTGGCCGTTGGCGCCTGGAAGCATGGCCGGAATCCGCTGGCGGAGGGCGAATGCCTGGACGCGCTGACATTCCTGGAAAAGTTCAAGGCGGATCCGGCGTCGGTCAATGCCGGACAGAATATTGCCGTGCTGGGCGGCGGCAACACCGCTATGGATGTGGCCCGGGCGGCCCGGAGACTGCCCGGCAGCCCAAAGGTACGGCTGGTCTACCGCCGGACAAGACGGTATATGCCGGCGGATGAAGAAGAGTTGCAGATGGCGCTGGCGGATGGCGTGGAATTTATGGAACTGCTGGCGCCCGAAAAACTGAAGGGCGGGCAGTTGATCTGCCATGTGATGGAACTAGGCGCCCCGGACAAATCCGGCAGGCGCTCGCCGGTGGATACAGGCGAGGTCCGGAACATCCCGGCGGATACCGTGATTGCTGCCGTGGGCGAACGGGTGGATACCGCGCTGTTTGAATCGGCAGGCTGCACGATCAGCGAAAAAGGCCTGCCGGTGGTTGACGCGGGAATGAAGACCAGCACGGAAGGCGTTTATGCCATCGGCGACGCACGCCGGGGACCGGCGACCGTTGTGGAAGGTATTGCCGACGCACAGGCCGCCGCGGCAGCCATCGCGGGGATCCGGTTTGACGGATGCGAAGCAGAGAACAGTGCGGCCCATGAAAGCCAGTACCTGTTCAAGAAGGGCCGGGTGGCGGAGGATACATCGGCCTTGCCGGACTGGCGGTGCCTTGGGTGTCCGACGGTTTGTGAAGTGTGCGCGGATGTATGCCCGAACCGGGCAAATGTAGCCATTCACGTACCCGGCAAATGCCAGGCACAGATCATCCATGTGGACGGCATGTGCAACGAATGCGGCAACTGCGCCGTATTCTGCCCGTACAGCGGCAAACCCTACCGGGATAAGTTCACCCTGTTCTGGTCGGAGGAGGACTTTGCGGACAGCGAAAACGAGGGCTTCCTGCCGGTCGGGAAGGACAGCGTGAAGCTGCGGATGGACGGAAAGGTACAGACGGTGTCGGTCAGCGAACTGGACCGGATTTCTGAAGACGCTGCCGGCATCATCCGGACAGTGATCAGTGAATACGGATACCTGATTCCATAGGGGAAAGATATCAGGTGTCAGGAGATCTCGTGAAGAGCATTATAGCCTGAGAACGTACGGGGGAGATCCTTGCTCTGCATGTGATCTGTTACCCAAATCATAGATTTGGACAGATCATCATTGCTTCGCTCAGGATGACAGGCGGAGGCCAGGGGTTATTCCTGAATGTGGAAAGAACAGAGTGACAGATATCAGTCAGAAGGGAGAAATATCAGTATGGTACCAGATTACAAGGCAATTCAGAAGGCAGCTGAGGGATACAAAGACGATATGGTTCGTTTCCTGCGCAAGATGATTTCCTATCCCAGCGAAAGCTGCGAGGAAAAGGAAGTCGTTGCCTGCATCAAAGCGGAAATGGAAAAGCTCGGCTATGACAAGGTCGAAGTGGACGGACTGGGCAATGTGATCGGCTGGATGGGCGAAGGGGAGAAGATCATCGCGATCGACTCCCATATCGACACGGTCGGCATCGGAAACCGGGAAAACTGGACGGCGGATCCCTATGAAGGGTATGAGACCGACGAGATCATCTACGGCCGCGGCGGTTCCGACCAGGAAGGCGGAATGGCCAGCGCGGCTTACAGCGGCCGGATTATGAAGGACATGGGCCTGATTCCCGAAGGATATAAGCTGATGGTTGTCGGATCGGTCCAGGAAGAGGACTGCGACGGCATGTGCTGGCAGTATATTGTGAACAAGGACGGCATCCGACCTGAATTTGTCATTTCCACAGAACCCACGGACGGCGGTATCTACCGCGGACACCGGGGCCGGATGGAGATCCGGGTGGATGTAAAGGGTGTTTCCTGCCATGGCAGCGCGCCGGAGCGCGGTGACAACGCCATCTATAAAATGGCGGATATCCTGCAGAACATCCGCGCGCTGAATGCCAATGGCTGCGATGAGAATACGGAGATCAAGGGCCTGGTCAAGATGCTTGATCCGAAGTACAATCCCGAGCACTATGAGGATGCCCGGTTCCTGGGCAGGGGCACCTGCACGGTATCCCAGATCTTCTATACTTCCCCCAGCCGCTGCGCGGTGGCGGATTCCTGCGCCATCTCCGTTGACCGCCGCATGACCGCCGGGGAAACCTGGGAAAGCTGCCTGCAGGAGATCCGGGACCTGCCGGCGGTGAAGAAGTACGGCGACGATGTCCAGGTGTCCATGTACATGTATGACCGGCCCTCCTGGACCGGAGAGGTTTATGAGACGGAGGCCTATTTCCCCACATGGATCAACCGGGAGAACGCGGCTCATGTGAAAGCGCTTGTGGATGCGCACAAGGCGCTCTTCGGTGAGAAACGCATCGGCGCGCCCAGCGCGATGAGTACCCGGGAAGGGCGGCCGCTGACGGACAAGTGGACCTTCTCCACCAACGGCGTGGCCATCCAGGGCCGGTACGGCATTCCCTGCGTGGGCTTTGGGCCCGGCGCGGAAAGCCAGGCACACGCGCCCAATGAAATCACATGGAAACAAGACCTGGTAACCTGCGCGGCGCTGTATGCGGCGGCCATCAGCCTCTATCCCGACGAGGAAAAGACCGGGGATGTGACCCAGTTCCGTGCAGGAAAAACCAATAATGATATTCAGTAAAGGAGGATAAACCCTATGGGACTGAAAGTGCAAAGTTATATTGACAGACTGAACCGGCTGAAATTCAGCAATATGTATGACGGTGATTTTTTCCTGACCTGGGAAAAGACCGACGAGGAACTGGAAGCCGTATTTACGGTAGCGGACGCGCTGCGCTGCATGCGGGAAAACAATATTTCCACCAAGATTTTTGAGTCCGGCCTGGGAATCTCCCTGTTCCGCGACAATTCCACCCGGACCCGGTTCTCGTTCGCTTCCGCCTGCAACCTGCTGGGCCTGGAGGTTCAGGACCTGGACGAGGGAAAGAGCCAGATTGCCCACGGGGAGACCGTACGGGAGACAGCCAATATGGTTTCCTTTATGGCGGACGCGATCGGCATCCGGGACGATATGTACATTGGCAAGGGCAACAAATATATGCACGACGTGGTGAACGCCGTGACAGAGGGACACCGGCAGGGTGTGCTGGAGCAGAAACCCACGCTGGTGAACCTGCAGTGCGACATTGACCATCCGACCCAGTGCATGGCGGACATGCTGCATGTGATTCATGAATTCGGCGGCGTGGAAAACCTGAAAGGGAAAAAGATTGCCATGACCTGGGCCTATTCTCCCAGCTATGGCAAACCGCTTTCAGTGCCCCAGGGCGTAATCGGCCTGATGACCCGCTTCGGCATGGACGTCGTGCTGGCCCATCCGGAAGGATACGAAGTGATGCCCGAGGTAGAGACAGTGGCCAGGGCAAACGCCGCAAAGAGCGGCGGCAGCTTCCGCAAGACAAACTCCATGGCGGACGCCTTCCGGGACGCGGATATCGTTTATCCCAAGAGCTGGGCGCCCTTTGCCGCAATGGAAAAGCGCACAGACCTCTACGGGAAGGGCGACACCGACGGCATCAAGGCGCTGGAAAAAGAACTGCTGGCACAGAATGCCGAGCACAAGGACTGGTGCTGTACAGAAGAACTGATGGCCACCACCCGCGGGGGCAAGGCGCTGTACCTGCACTGCCTGCCGGCCGATATCAACGATATCAGCTGCAAAGACGGGGAAGTGGCGGCTTCTGTGTTTGACCGGTACCGCACCCCGCTGTACAAGCAGGCCAGCTTCAAACCCTATATTATTGCCGCCATGATCTTCCTGGCAAAGGTCAGGGATCCGCAGGCAACCCTGAAAGCCCTTGAGGAGCGCGGCGTTGATCGGTTCTTCCAGAAATAAGACGGCATAGCGGAAGCTTTCCGGAATTTGGTTTCCGGACGGCTTCCTGCCTTTATAAGGAGATTTTTCCATGGGCAAAAGAATCGTGATTGCCCTTGGCGGGAACGCGCTGGGAAGCAACCTGCCGGAGCAGATGAAAGCAGTCAAAATCACAGCCAGGGCAATTGTGGACCTGATTGAAGATGGCAACGAGGTTGTGATCTGCCATGGAAACGGACCGCAGGTGGGGATGATCCAGAACGCAATGGCGGAACTGACGCGGTCCGATCCGGAAAAGTTTATTCCCTGTCCGCTGTCGGTATGCGTGGCGATGAGCCAGGGTTATATCGGTTATGACCTGCAGAACGCCATGCGGGAGGAAATGCTGGACCGGGGCATCAGCAAAGGCGCAGCCACCGTGCTGACCCAGGTGGAGGTGGATCCGGAGGATCCGGCTTTCCTGAACCCGACGAAACCCATCGGCCCGTTTATGACCGAGGCAGAGGCTCGCATGCTGGAAAAGGAACGCGACTACCATGTGAAGGAGGACGCGGGCCGGGGATGGCGCCGGGTGGTGGCCAGCCCCGAACCAAAGGGAATCGTTGAGATTGATACGATCCGTTCGCTGGTGGAAACCGATCATATCGTTGTTGCCTGCGGCGGAGGCGGAATACCGGTTTTCCGGACAGAAGGCCATCACCTTAAAGGCGCCGCGGCCGTGATTGACAAGGATTTTGCGGCGGCAGTACTGGCTAAACAGCTGAATGCCGACCTGCTGATTATCCTGACAGCTGTGGAAAAGGTGGCCATCCATTTCGGCAAGCCGGACCAGCAGGAACTGGACACACTGACTGCCGAAGAGGCGAGGAAGTATATTGCAGACGGGGAGTTCGCACCCGGATCGATGCTGCCGAAAGTGGAGGCAGCGCTGTCCTTTGCGGAATCCGCCCCGGGGCGGAAAACCCTGATTACCCTGCTGGAAAAAGCCCGGGACGGGATCAACGGAAAGACCGGCACCATTATCATTTAATTATCTTGACTACTGATCAGGGGGACCTATGTCAGAATTATTTCAGTTTACAGTCAACGGCATACCGCGTGAGACAGAAGAAGACAAACCGCTGCTGCGGTACCTGAGGGACGATCTGCATCTGCATTCCGTCAAGGACGGATGCAGTGAAGGGGCCTGCGGTACCTGCACGGTGATTGTTGACGGAAAGGCAACAAAAGCCTGTATCCTGACCACCCGGAAAGCTGCCGGGAAAACGATCCAGACGGTGGAAGGACTGAACGATTTTGAAAAAGAGGCATTTGTGTATGCCTTCGGAACCAGCGGATCGGTTCAGTGCGGCTTCTGTACACCGGGGATGGTCATGGCCGGAAAAGCATTGCTGGATCGGAATCCGAATCCTTCCGAGGAGGAAATCCGGACAGCGTTGAAGGGAAATATCTGCCGGTGTACCGGCTACCGGAAAATCATTGACGGAATCCGGCTCACAGCATCCATCCTCCGGGGAGAGACAAAGATTGATCCGCAGGCGGAAGCCGGGGAACGGTACGGCGTTGGGGAACGGGCATTCCGCGTTGACGTGCGGGATAAGGTGCTGGGCACCGGCAAATATCCGGATGACATCGAAATGGAAGGCATGCTGCATCTGTCCGCGGTGCGTTCGGAATACGCCAGGGCACGGGTGCTGTCCATCGACGCATCGGAAGCGCTGGCCATGGAAGGCGTGGCCGGTGTGCTGACGGCAAAGGATGTGCCGCATAACAAGGTGGGACATCTCCAGCAGGACTGGGATGTGATGATTGCCGAGGGCGATATCACCCGATGCGTGGGCGATGCCATCTGCCTGGTGGCTGCGGAAAATGAAAAGATCCTGGCGGAAGCCAAAAAGAAAATCAAAATTGAATATGAGGTGCTGAAACCTGTCACATCGATTGCTGAGGCGATGGCGCCGGACGCGCCGAAGGTACACAGCAGCGGGAACCTGTGCCAGACGCGGCACGTGACCCGCGGCAACGCGGCGGCTGCCCTTGCAGAATCCGCCTATACGGTGACAAAATCCTTCAGTACGCCTTTTACCGAGCATGCATTCCTGGAGCCGGAATGCGCGGTTGCTTTCCCGTATAAAGACGGCGTGAAAATCCTGAGTACGGACCAGGGCGTATATGATACCCGCAAAGAAACGGCGATCATGTTCGGGTGGGAACCGGAGCGGATTGTGGTTGAAAACCAGCTGGTCGGCGGCGGGTTCGGCGGAAAGGAAGACGTATCGGTTCAGCATATCGCGGCACTGGCGGCATGGATTTTCAAGCGCCCGGTGAAAGCCCGGTTCAGCCGGCAGGAATCCATCCGGTTCCATCCGAAACGGCATGCCATGGAAGGCACCTTTACCCTGGGATGCGACAAGGACGGCATCTTTACGGCGCTGGACTGTGATATCTATTTTGACACAGGCGCCTACGCGTCCCTGTGCGGACCGGTACTGGAACGGGCATGTACTCATTCCGTGGGCCCTTACTGCTACCAGAACACGGATATCCGCGGATATGGGTACTACACCAACAATCCGCCGGCGGGCGCCTTCCGGGGCTTCGGTGTCAGCCAGAGCGAGTTTGCGCTGGAAGCCATGATTAACCTGCTGGCGGAAAAAGTCGGGATTTCCCCGTGGGAGATTCGATTCCGGAATGCCATTGAACCGGGTAAAGTGCTTCCGAACGGACAGATTGCTGACTGTTCCACCGCCCTGAAGGAAACACTGCTGGCAGTAAAGGACGTATATGAAGCCAACCGTTCCCATGCGGGGATCGCCTGCGCTATGAAGAATTCAGGCGTTGGCGTGGGCCTTCCGGACAAGGGACGGGCCAGGCTGGTGATTGAAAACGGGGAGTGTGTGATATACTGCGCCGCATCGGATATCGGGCAGGGCTGCCTGACGGTATTCTGCCAGGATGTGGCCCAGGCCACCGGGCTTCCGCTGTCCAGGATCCGCAACGGCAGCGGCAGCACGGAAACAGCGCCGGATTCGGGAACAACTTCCGGATCCCGGCAGACGTTGCTGTCCGGTGAAGCTGTACGGCAGGCAGCGCTGCAGCTGAACGAAGCCCTGCAGGAAGCCGACGGCGACCTGGCGGCGCTTAACGGACGTGAATTCTATTACGAATATTTCGAACCGACCGACAAGCTTGGCGCGGACCTGCCCAATCCGAAAAGCCACATTGCCTACGGGTATGCGACGCATGTGGTGATCCTGGATGACGACGGCCGGGTAAAGGAAATCTACGCGGCGCACGATTCCGGAAAGGTGGTCAATCCGATTTCCATCCAGGGACAGATTGAGGGCGGCGTGCTGATGAGCATGGGCTATGCCCTGACTGAGGACTTCCCGCTGGAGAACGGTGTTCCGAAAGCGAAATTCGGCACGCTGGGCCTGCTGCGTGCCCCGCAGATTCCGGATATCCATGCTATCTATGTGGAGAAGGAAGAACTGCTGCCGGTTGCGTACGGTGCGAAGGGAATCGGGGAGATTGCTGCGATTCCGACGGCACCGGCCGTCCAGGGTGCTTACTATGCACTGGACGGGATTTTCCGGACGAAACTGCCTATGGAGAATACGTGGTACCGGAAAGGGTAGTGGATAGTGGTTAGTGATTAGTGATTAGTTGTTAGTTGTCAGTTTGAAGAAAGCGTTGAAATATTAAATCGGAAGAGTGGATGGGAACGATGAGGACGCTGGTTCGCGGGGGAATGGTTGTTACCGAGGCGGGAACTGTTTCGGGGAATATCCTGATTAAGGACGGGCGGATCCTGGGGATTACGGAAGCTCAGGATGCCGATGCGGTGATTGACGCGGCGGGAAAGATTGTGATGCCCGGTGCGGTGGATATTCACACGCATATGGACCTGGACGTCGGCATTGCCCGGGTGATTGATGATTTCTACTCCGGCACGGCTGCAGCTGCCTGCGGTGGGACCACCACGATTGTGGACCACCTGGCCTTCGGCCCGAAGGGATGCAGTCCGTGGCACCAGATCCGGGAATACCACCGGCTGGCGGACGGCAATGCCGCCGTGGACTACGGGTTTCACGGGGTGCTGCAGCATGTGAACGATGAAGCGCTGGATGACATGGCCGCGATTGCCCGGGAGGAAGGAATTACCAGCTTTAAGGCATATATGACATATGACGGCCGGCTGGAGGACCTGGACCTGATGAAAGTGCTTGAACGCGCGGCCAGGGAACATATCCTGATTGCCGTTCACTGTGAGAACCATGGAATTGTTACCTATTACCGGGAACGGTTTGTCCGGGAGGGGAAAACCCAGACCAGGTGGCATCCTGCCAGCCGGCCTGCGGAAGCGGAAGCGGAGGCGGTGAACCGGCTGCTTTACCTGGCCCGGGCGGCCGGGGAAGCGCCGGTATATATCGTCCATCTTTCCACCCACTCCGGGCTGGAGGAAGTGCGGAGGGCCCGGGCAGCCGGACAGATCCGTTTCGGGGTGGAAACATGCCCCCAGTACCTGCTGCTGGATGAGAAAATGTATGATGATCCGAAAGAAGGCCTGAAAGCCGTGATGGCGCCGCCGCTGCGCAGGCAGGCGGACCGGGAGGCACTCTGGGAAGCGCTGGCCGGAAACGAGCTGGATACGGTGGCCACGGATCACTGCCCCTTTACATTTGCAGAACAGAAACAGCTGGGGGCACAGGATTTCACCAAATGCCCCAGCGGTGCGCCGGGCGTTGAGGAAAGGCTGATCCTGCTGTACTCCGAAGGCGTACGAAAAGGCCGGATTACCCTGCCGCAGCTGGTGAAATATGCTTGCACGAATCCGGCCCGGGTGGCCGGGATTTATCCGAAGAAAGGCACCATCGCAGCCGGCTCGGATGCGGACCTGGTGATCCTGGATCCGGACCGGGAATGGACGATGACGACAGGCCGGCTGCACGGGAATGCGGATTATACCTGCTATGAAGGAATGAAGATCCAGGGTGCCGTTGAACAGGTGCTGCTGCGGGGCAGGACCATTGTCCGGGACGGCGTGTTTACCGGTGCCCGGGGAGACGGACAGTACCTGCACCGCGGAATCAGTTCGCTGGCATGAGGAAGACGGCATGAACAGAAACATTCAGCAGATCGGCTGTATCCTGATGGCTTCCGGTCTTTCTGTCCGGTACGGGAAGAACAAGCTTCTGGAGAAGCTGGACGGCAGGGAAATCATCCTGCATACGGCCGGTCGCCTTGCGGAGGCGGGAATGAAGCCGCTGGCCGTGACCCGCAGCGAAGAAGTGAAAACCCTGCTGGACCGGGAAGGAATCGCCTGCATCATTCATAACGGACCACTCAAGAGCGATACCATCCATGAAGGCATCCGATACCTGAAACCCGATGCAGCAGGATACCTGTTTATGCCGGCGGACCAGCCGCTGATCAAGTCATCATCCCTGCAGCGAATGGCAGAACAGTTTTTCCGGAACCCGGAGCGGGCTGTGCGGCTGGCATGGGGCGATATACCCGGCAGCCCGGTGCTGTTTCCGGCCTCCTGCAGGGAAGCATTGCTGGCCTACCGGGGTGACCGGGGCGGGATGGATGTGATCCGGCAGCAGGGGATTCCCTGCGATCCTGTTCAGGCTGAATACGAATGGGAACTGTGGGACGCCGATACACCGGAGAAAATGGCAGAAATCCGGGCAATATATTCAAGGACCGGCCGATTCTGACCGGCCCTTGACAATGACTGGCTGATATAGTATATAATTCCTATCGTTATTTTTCTTAAAACATAACGCATTGCTTTTTTACGGGAAAAGGAGAAAACCGTGGGTGAGGACATGAGCGGGAAACGACCTGTTACTGCCAGGGTGAAGCTGACAATCTGCACAGAAGAACGTTTTTTCGGGCCGGGCGTGTGTGAACTGCTGGAGAGAATCCGGGAAACCGGGTCGATCCAGGCAGCTGCCGCGCGGATGGAAATGTCCTACACAAAAGCCTGGAAAATTCTGAACCGTGCCGAGGAAGAAATCGGAACTGCGTTGATTACGCGGATGACCGGCGGAAAAAACGGCGGCAGTTCAACCCTGACGGAAGCAGGGGAAACAGCCGTGCGTGATTTCCGGGAAATTGAGGGTGAACTGTCCTCATATGCGGGCCGGCTGATGGAAACCCACTACCGCGCTTTTATGCCGGAGGAAAGGAAATAACAGGAATGGAAACAGAAGCAAGGCTGACAAAACTGGCATCCTGCGCCGGATGCGGCGCCAAGGTCGGCGCGGGAACACTATCCAAACTGCTGCAAGATTTTAAAACACGGACGGATCCCCGGCTGGTTGTGGGGTTTGACAAGAGTGACGATGCCAGCGTCTATGTGGTCAACGATGAAACGGCACTGATCCAGACAGTGGATTTTTTCCCGCCGATTGTGGATGATCCATACCTTTTCGGACAGATTGCCGCCACCAACGCAATTTCGGATATCTACGCCATGGGCGGGGAACCGCGGCTGGCGCTGAATGTGCTGTGCGTGACGGAAACGATGGAAGAAGAATGGATCCGTGAAATCCTGCACGGGGGTTATGACAAAGCATACGAGGCCGGGGTGATCATTTCCGGTGGCCATACGATCCACGGCAGCGAACCGCTTTACGGCCTGGCGGTGACCGGATTTGCCAGGCCGGACAAGATCCGGAAAAACGACGCGGCAGAACCCGGTGATATGCTGATCCTGACCAAACCCCTGGGCGTCGGCATCCTGACAACCGCCGCCAAGGCCGGCATGATGACGGATGATGCCGTGATGAAACGGATTTACCAGCAGATGACCATGCTGAACGGCGAAGCCTGCCGGATTATGCAGAAATACCGGGTGCACAGCTGTACGGATGTGACCGGATTCGGGCTGATGGGACACAGCTGCGAAATGGCCCAGGGAAGCGGGTGTACCCTTCATATCCAGACCGGCAGGATCCCGTTCCATCCGGAAGCACAGGAAATGGCGGATATGGGGCTGGTGCCGGCCGGGGCCTACCGGAACCGGGATTTTGCTGAAAAGGCCGTGTCGCTGCGGGGAAATATCTCCAGGGCGATGCAGGATATCCTGTATGACCCGCAGACCAGCGGGGGCCTCCTGATTGCTGTGGATGAGCGGGACGGGGAAGCCTTGCTGCGGGAACTGCAGGACCATATTCCCGATGCAGCCGGAATCGGATATGTTACAGAACGGGAAGAAAAGGAACTGATGATTGAAGCATGAAACACCTGATTATTGTACGCGGCGCGGGGGACATCAGCACCGGAACCATTCACCGGCTTTTCCGCGCCGGTTTTCCGGTGCTGGCCCTTGAAACAGCGTATCCATCCGCGATCCGGCGGAAAGTTGCTTTTTCGGAAGCGGTCTATGACGGGACGGCTACGGTGGAAAATGTCACGGCTGTACGCATCGGCAGCGCAGCAGAAGTGGAGACAATCCTGGCACAGGGGAAAATCCCGTTGCTTGTGGATCCCGAAGGAAAAAGCATCCGGAGCCTGAAGCCGAAGATCGTTGTGGACGCGATCCTGGCGAAAAAAAACCTCGGGACTTCCATGGCAATGGCGGAGCTGACCATTGCGCTGGGCCCGGGATTTGAGGCGGGGAAGGACGTTCACTATGTGGTTGAAACCATGCGGGGTCACGATCTCGGAAGGATTATCTCTTCAGGCTGTGCCATGGCGAACACCGGCGTTCCCGGCGTAATCGGCGGTTACGGCGCTGAGCGGGTAATCCGCGCGCCAGAGGCAGGATATTTTCGCACAATCCGGGAGATCGGGGATACCGTAGCGGCGGGAGAAACCATCGGCACGATCCGGGGACCGGAAGGAAAAATTCCGGTGTGTTCCAACATTTCCGGTATCCTGCGGGGCATTATCCGGGACGGATACCCGGTGATCAAAGGTTTCAAGCTGGCGGACACGGATCCCCGGCCGGGGGAACTGAAGAACTGTTTTACCATTTCCGACAAAGCCCGCTGCATTGCGGGCAGCGTGCTGGAGCTGGTATGTCAGTATGAAGCGAGGGAACAGGGATAGGCATCCTTCCGGATCAGATTGCAAAGGCGAACAGCAGTTTCCGGATCCGGGAGAGTGTCAACCTGGTTAACCAGATAACAATCCGCCAGGTTTTCCCGGTTCAGCATAGCTGCGATATGCGCTTCCGTTACCGCCTGATCCGGCCGGATACCGGCCAGGGAAGAAAATAACTCCGGACAGTGGCAGGCTTCGGAAACCGGTTTTCCGATGCCGGAAGCGCCGGCCAGGCAGACTGTGAGATCCGAACAGGCCGGGATGACCGGTTCCCAGGGCCGGTGGGCCTTGAGGGGACGTCCGGCAGCGCCGTCTGCTTCCACGAGGATATAATCTGCAACGGTCTGCAGATCTTCAAAGGGAATCACAGGAGAAGGATCGGCCAGTTTTCCCGATGGTTCCGCTTTTCCCAGGCAGACTACCCGGCTGCGAGACATGGCGGAGCGGAGCTCCCGGAGAATACGGTCACGGTTTTCCGGGGAACCGGCATCACCGGTTTCCACCAGGGGCATACCGGGAAAAGGAAAGATATGGGTTGAGGTAGTCAGGATCACGGTGCCGGGCAGGCGGCCGGACAGAAAACGGAGAAATGTGGTTTTTCCTCCGCTGCCGATGACGGAAACACATTTTCCCTCAACCTGAAAACGATCAAAAGGCCTGTACATTCGGCGGACCTCCGTCAGAAGAGAATTCATCCTGATATCCGGGATTATCTGTATTATAGAGCATGAGGAGCGATCAGTCCATGCCGGGTTTCTTTGAATTGATTGAAAATAAAAAAGCGGACGGTACGTTGCTGGCGGCCTGGATCACCGCCGGGGAAAATGCCGGCGCAAAGGCGCTGTTTGACCATGGCGAGCTGCTTTACCGGGATGAATTATTCCAGGCAGAACTGGCAGGGCAAATCCGGGGACAGAAACCGGGCCCGGAGGGAATCCGGGATTACGGGGATATGCGGGTCTTCCTGGAACGGATATCCGGGAAGAAAAAGCTCGTTATCTGCGGCGCGGGCCATGTGGCCCTGGCACTGATCCGTTTCGCTACATCCATTGGCTATCATGTGACCGTGATTGAGGACAGGGAAGCTTTTGCCGGGAGAGCCCGGGAAGCCGGTGCGCACCGGGTTATATGCCAGCCTTTCGGGGAAACCCTGGACAGCATTCCGGGAGATCCTTCGACCGCGTTTGTCATTATGACTCGGGAACATGCCCACGATGTGGAATGCCTGCGGAGAATCCTTCCCAAAACATATGTCTATGCCGGCATGATGGGAAGCCAGAGCCGGTCAGAGAATATCCGGCAGCAACTGATCGAGGAAGGGGCGGATGCCGGACGGGTGGCGGAAGTGCATATGCCGATCGGCCTGCCGATCGGATCGCGTACGCCGGAAGAAATAGCCGTATCCGTTATTGCAGAACTGATTCAGGTTATGAATGCGGCGGATCCGGGGGAAGGCTGGCCGGAAGGAATGACAGCGGAACTGGCGACGCTGGACGAAACAGATACTGTAAAAGGTGTTCTGGCGATGATTATCGAGAAAAACGGGGAGGCACCCCGCAGGCCGGGCACCCGGATGTGGGTCCGCAGGGACGGGAGTTTCCTGGGAACCGTCGGCGGCGGGTATGCCGAGGCTGTGATCCTGGAAACCGCAGGAAAGATGATGCGGGAAAACTGCCGGGAAAGCCGGACGGTCCGGGTCAGCATGAAAAAAGGTACGATGTACTGCGGCGGGGATATTTCGGTGCTGATGATGCCGCTTTAGTTGGCAGTTGTCAGTTTTCAGTTATCAGTTGTTAAAGGAGAAAAAACGGGATGAAACTAATCAGGACGGAAGAGGCGGTCGGGCATGTGCTTTGCCACGACATGACGCAGATTATTCCCGGTGTGTATAAAGACGCCCGGTTCCGCAAAGGACATATTGTTACGGCGGAGGATATACCGGTGCTGCTTTCTATGGGGAAGGAGAACCTGTATGTATGGGAAAAAACGGTGGGAATGCTCCATGAGGATGAAGCCGCCCTGCGGCTTCGGGATCTCTGCATCAGCGACCATATGCACTGCACGGCTGTGAAAGAAGGCAAGGTGGAGCTGATTGCGGATAAGGACGGGCTGTTCGAAGTGAATACGGAACGGCTGTTTGCAGTCAACAGCCAGGAAGAACTGATGATTGCTACCCGGCACACAAACACGGTGGTACATCCCGGGGATAAGCTGGCCGGCATGCGGGTGATTCCGCTGGTAATCGCGGAAGAAAAACTGAAAAGGGCGGAGGAGGCAGCCGGAAAAGAACCGCTGATTCGCATTACGCCATGGAAGCTGCAAACGGCTGCGATTATCACAACCGGTAGCGAGGTCGCCAAGGGACTGATTGAGGACAAGTTCACACCGGTTGTCAAAGATAAGCTGGCGGCTTTCGGCATTCAAACCATATCCCATACCCTGAGCGGAGATGACAGGGAAAGGATCCGCGACGCAATCGTGAAAGCCCATGACGAAGGCATCGACCTGATCTGCTGCACCGGCGGCATGAGCGTGGATCCGGATGACAAGACACCCGGCGCCATTGCGGAAAGCGGCGTGAAAATCGTCACCTATGGCGCACCGACACTGCCCGGGGCGATGTTCTGCCTCGGATACTTTGAGGACGGAACACCGGTGACCGGGCTGCCGGGATGCGTGATGTATGCCAAAGCCACCATTTTTGACCTGGTGCTGCCCCGGATTGCCGCGGGAAAGCAGCTGACGCGGACGGATTTTGTGAAACTCGGACACGGCGGACTGTGCCTTGGCTGCGGGGAGTGCCATTATCCGGTGTGCCCGTTCGGGAAAGAAGGAACCTGAGATATGCTGAAGGATCCTTTTGGCCGGACGATCAACTATATGCGGATTTCCGTTACCGACCGGTGCAACCTGCGGTGCAGGTACTGCATGCCGGACGGTATTACATGTGTTCCCATGCGGGAATTGCTGATTTATGAGGAGATTGCGTTTGTGTGCAGGCAGGCGGCAGACCTGGGCATCAACCGGTTCCGGATTACCGGCGGCGAACCGCTGGTGCGAAAGGACTGCGCAAAGCTGGTCGCCATGCTGCGGAAGATTCCGGGCGAAAACCGGATTGCGATGACGACGAACGGCGTGCTGCTGGGGACCTTCCTGGATGAATTACTGGAAGCGGGCCTTGACGCGGTCAATATCAGCCTGGATACCATGGACCGCAGGCAGTATGCCGATATTACGGGGGCGGATGAACTGAAGAAGGTGCTTGACTCCGTTTACCGGGCTGCCGGCAGGCTGCCGGTGAAGATCAACTGTGTGGTGCAGAACGGCGTGAACGAGGATGCGCCGCTGCAGCTGATGCCCCTGGCCAGGGATCTGCCGGTGGATGTCCGGTTTATTGAACTGATGCCAGTCGGAACCGGAAAAGAGTTTAATCCAGTTCCCAATGATGTCATTCTTGCGCAGATTGAGGAAAAATACGGGAAGTCCCGGGAGGATTGTTCGGAACGGGGAAGCGGGCCGGCTGTTTACCGCCGCCTGGATGGCTTTGCCGGCCGGGTGGGACTGATCAGCGCCGTACACGGGAAATTCTGCGGAAGCTGCAACCGGCTCCGCCTGACTTCCACGGGGGAACTGAAGCCCTGCCTCTGTTACGGGGATACGATTCCGCTGCGGGAAATCCTCCGGGATGATCTGCCTGAAAAGGATAAACGGATCCGGGAGAAGATCCGTGAGGCTGTGCGAATGAAACCGCAGGCCCATTCATTTGAAGATCGGACCGGTGTGACCGAAAACCGGAGTATGGCGCAGATCGGCGGATAATGCTGAAAGCAGAAAGGACAGGGAGTCATGAAGTTTACCCATTTTGACCCGGGCGGCGGTGCCTGGATGGTGGACGTGAGCGAAAAGGAAGACACCCGGCGGGAGGCGACAGCAGAGGGCCTGATCCGCATGAGCCGAGAATGCTTTGACCTGGTTGCGGCGGGAAACATGGAAAAAGGAGATGTGCTGGGTACGGCCAGGATTGCCGGCATCATGGGCGCAAAAAAAACGCCGGACCTGATCCCACTGTGCCACATCCTGAACCTGACCGGGGTATCTGTCCGCTTTGAAATGCTGAAGGATGAACCTGCCATCCGTGCGGTATGTACTGTGCGGACCGTCGGAAAAACAGGGGCAGAAATGGAAGCACTGACGGGCGTCAGCTGTGCACTGCTGGCGATTTATGATATGTGCAAGGCCGTGGACAAAACGATGGAAATCGGCGGGATCATGCTGGCGGAAAAGAGCGGCGGAAAAAGCGGGAACTTTATCAATCCAAATGCAAACCGGAGAGGGTGAACGTTCAGGTGGAACTGCGGGGAACGATCCGGGCGGTCTGTATCAGCCCGGAAAAAGGAACTGTCAAGCGGCCGGTGGAAAAGGGAATCCTGGTGAAAGACTACGGGATTCAGAGTGACGCGCATGCCGGAAAATGGCACCGGCAAGTGAGCCTGCTTTCCTGGGAGCGCGTAGAGGAATTCAACCGGAAAGGCGGCGGCGTGACGGACGGCGACTTTGGCGAAAACCTGCTGGTGGAAGGAATGAACCTGAAAAGCCTGCCGGTGGGAACACTGCTGAAAACCGGAACGGCTGTACTCCGGATTACCCAGATCGGCAAGGAATGCCACAGCGACTGTGAGATCCGCCGGCGGACGGGTGACTGCATTATGCCGCGGGAAGGCATTTTTGCGGAAGTGCTGGAAGGCGGAGAAATCCGGCCGGGGGATATCCTGACAGCGCAGCTGCCGGATGCGGATCGTCCCTTCCGTACAGCGGTCATCACGCTGAGCGACAAAGGCGCACGGGGTGAACGGAAAGACGAGAGCGGTCCTGCTGCTGCACAGATGCTTGCGGATGCCGGATATGAAATCCTGGAGACGATTCTGCTGCCGGATGAGCCGGAACTGCTGAAAAAAGAACTCTGCCGCCTGGCAGATCAGCGACAGGCCGACCTGGTGATCACCAGCGGTGGGACGGGTTTTTCACCCCGGGATAGGACGCCGGAGGCAACGATGGCTGTTGCCGACCGGAATGTGCCGGGCATCGCGGAATATATCCGGATGCGGTCTATGGAAGTGACCAAACGGGCCATGCTGGGACGAGGTGTATCCGTGATACGGAAAAACACACTGATCATCAACCTGCCGGGAAGTCCGAAAGCAGTGCGGGAAAGCCTGGGATTTATCCTGGATTCCCTGGATCACGGGCTGAAGGTTCTGCGAAACAGCGTATCGGAATGCGGGAGTGTTTAGGTGTCAGGTATCAGGAGATGATGGGTGTTATACCGCTTTTCTGGACAGGAAATCTGAAAACGAAAACAAAAAAAGGAGGATTTGGAAATGAATATCAAAAGAACGGTGGCTTTTGTACTGGCGGGATTGATGATGGTGATGGCCTGCATGGCTTCGGCGGAGGCGCCGAAAACAGAAGTGGTTGTATTCGCGGCAGCTTCGCTGACGGAAACCCTGACGGCGATTGAAGCGCTGTATGAGGAGGAAAACCCGGATATTGACCTGATTTTCAGCTTTGATTCCTCCGGCACCCTGAAGACCCAGATCCAGGAAGGCGCCGTGTGCGACGTGTTCATTTCCGCCGCACAGAAGCAGATGAACCAGCTGGATATTACTGCGGGCGAAGAAAAGAATCCGGACGGACTGGACTATGTGCTGGAAGGAAGCCGGATCGACCTGCTGGAGAACAAGGTGGCGCTGGTGACCCCGGAAGACAATCCGAAAGGAATTGACAGCTTTGACACCCTGGCGGAGATGCTTAAGGACGCCGGCAATTTCCTGATGGCCATGGGCAATTCCGATGTGCCGGTCGGACAGTATACCCAAAAAATCCTCGCCTTCTATGGACTGGACGAGGCGGAACTGGCAAAGGCCGGTAAAATTACCTATGGCACCAACGTCAAAGAAGTGACCACCCAGGTGGTGGAAGGAAGCGTGGACTGCGGTGTGGTTTACGCGACTGACGCATTCAGCGCCGGGCTGGGCGTGATCGATACGGCGACCATGGAAATGTGCGGCCAGGTGATTTATCCCGCGGCTGTGATGAAGAACAGCACTGTTCCGGAAGCGGCACAGGCGTTCCTGGATTATCTCCGGGACGAGGAAGCGGCAAAGATTTTTGAAAGCGTCGGATTTACAGCCATTCCGGCAGAAATACCTGAAACATGAACGACATGGATCTGTTTCCGCTTTACAATTCATTGCGGATCGCCGCGGCCAGCAGCGTGATTGTGTTTTTCGCGGGCATCTTTGCTGCTTATAAAGTGGCAAAGATGCCCCGCATCGTCAAAGGCATCCTGGACGTCATCCTGACGCTGCCGATGGTGCTGCCGCCGACGGTATGCGGCTATTTCCTGCTGCTCCTTTTCGGGAGACGCCGGCCGCTGGGCATGTTTCTGGAAGATCTGGGAATTAAACTGGTGATGAACTGGCCGGGCGGAATTTCGGCGGCTGTGGTGGTATCTTTTCCGCTGATGTACCGGACGGCCCGGGGGGCTTTTGAAAGCTTTGACCGGGACCTGGCCTGGGCCGGGCAGACACTGGGACTTTCCAACACCTGGATCTTCTGGCGGGTGCGGATGCGCACCTGCCGCCAGGGAATACTGGCCGGAATTGTGCTCGCCTTTGCCCGGGCGCTGGGTGAATACGGCGCGACCAGTATGCTGATCGGTTATACGCCGGGAAGGACTGCAACGGTATCGACCACGGTATATCAACTCTGGCGGACCAACGATGAAAGCGGCGCTTTCTTCTGGGTGATGGTCAACCTGGCCATTTCAGCGGTCGTGCTGCTGGCGGTGAACCTGCTGGAGAAGCGGAACAGGAGTACAAAATGGCGCTTGAAGTAGATATTGAGAAACAGCTGGGACCATTCCACCTCCGGGCTGCTTTTTCCTGCGAAAGTGGTTTTACGGGAATTCTCGGCGCCTCCGGCAGCGGGAAAAGCATGACGCTGAAATGCATTGCCGGCATTGAGAAGCCGGACAGGGGAAGCATTGTGCTGGACGGCAGGGTGCTGTTTGACTCCGAAAAAAAGATCAACCTGCCGCCCCAGAAGCGGCATGTCGGATACCTGTTTCAGCATTACGCGCTTTTTCCGGGTATGACGGTGCGGCAGAATATCATGTGCGGGCTCCATGATGTTAAAGACAGGCAGGAGCGGGAAGCACAGGCGGATGCGATGATGGACATGCTGCAGATCCGGGATATTGCCTCCCTGCGGCCTGAAGCACTCTCCGGCGGCCAGGCCCAGCGGACAGCCCTGGGCAGGATCCTGGTGAACAAACCAGACCTGCTGATGCTGGACGAGCCTTTTTCCGCGTTGGATACGCATCTGCGGCTGAAGCTGCAGGCGGAACTGAAGGAACTGCTGGGCGGATACGGCAAGGGAATCATTATGGTCACCCATGACCGGGACGAGGCGTACCGCATGTGCGACCGGCTGGGTATCATGGACCGGGGACAGATGCAGGCCGTGAAGGAAAAGAAAGAAATGTTTGCAGAACCTGAAACCCGGGCTGCCGCTTTGCTGACGGGATGCAAGAACATTGCGGAAGCCCGGAAAACGGGGGAACGTGAGGTTTATGTACCCGCATGGAATATTCACCTGAAAACCCGGGAAACCGTCCGGGACGGCCTGCAGGCTGTCGGGATCCGGGCACACAGTTTCCGGCCCGATGAGAAGGACAATGCTTATCCCGTGCAGATAATACGGGAAACGGAAGAACCTTTTGAATGGATCGGCGAATTCAGATTTGACGGCCAGGCTCCGGACACCGCGCCTGTCTGGTGGCGGTATCCGAAAGAGCTCAGGCAGAAAAAACCGCCGAAGAAACTTGGCGTTCCTCCGGCCGATGTGCTACTGCTTTATGAATAGACGCAGCATATCAGAAATATGAATACAGAATCCGGTAGCCGTCAGCCTGCTCCAGCGCGATCTGCTCCGTTTCCTCGGTGCGCGGAATCATTTCGGCGTCCGGCGCCTCAATCCGGACACAGGTTCCGCAGCTACTGCTGAGCTTTCGGGGAACCGGCATCATCCTGGCGGGCATACCGGCCTGGTCGCACAGCTTTTTGCAGTGCATTGCCCCAAAATGGGAAAAGAACGTAGCAATGTAAATCATTTTGTGATCTTCAGCGTGAATTCCCTGTCTGATTCGGTGACGGATACGGTATATCCCTGGTGCTCCGCATACCGGGTTACGTTTTCCCGGGAAACCCTGTTGTCCACTTTGATTTCGTATTCACTGTCCCCGCTCTTCATGGCCTGGCTGATCATGATGACCGGTTCAGGACAGGAAAGGCCGCACGCATCCAGTTTTGTCATAATGGTTATCTCCTTTGCTTTGATGATCCGGACGACTGACAGGGAACCCTGTCAGCCTTTTTTTCTGTTGGAACGGATGTTGCATTCACCGATGATGATCACGATGACCAGGCCGATGATCACCGCAATCTTGCCTGCATCCGTCGGGCCCTTTGCGCTGGAAGCCAGACCGAAATTATGCGCGAAAGCGGCGCCGAGCAGGAGGCCGATCACAGTGATGGCACTGTCCGAATTGCCTTCGCCGGCAAGCACCAGCTGGCGGAGCGGACAGCCACCCAGCAGCACGCAGGCAAAACCGACGAGGAGCATTCCGAGCGCATTCCAGAGCCCATCCATATGGGCAACTGCCTGGCCCTCAAAAGCCAGTTTGAAATAGGTTCCGTCCGTCGTTGCGGTAAGGATCAGGTTGGTGACCAGCGCGGCAAGGAAGATGGCGACAAATCCCAGCAGGAGTTTGAATTCCTTAAACAGGATTGCATCACGGATGCCGCCTACCATGCAGAGACGGGTCCGCTGTGCCAGTGCGCCGACGATCAGGCCGGCCAGGAGGCTGATCCAGACAGCCGCATGTTTTGCGCCGGGGCCGGCACCCGCTTCTGAGAAGATCAGCAGGGAAGGAACGGCCAGCAGAATCACCAGCAGGGCCACGGTGGTTGCGGGGAAAGCGGCGCCTTCGGATGCGGGCAGCCGGTAGGTACGCTTCAGGGAATAGCCTCGTTTCAGGTACAGGATACCACAACCGATACCGGCTGCAAAGCCGACCAGGCCGAGGATCGCATTCAGATCACCGCCGGCCAGGCGGAGAATCATCCGGAAGGGACAGCCGAGGAACATCAGGCAGCCGATCATGGCAAAAAAACCCAGAATCAGGCGCGTCATGGGAGAACTGCCGCCCCGCGGGGAAAATTCTTTCTTTGCAAGGGACAGAAGAAAACTTCCCAGGACAATGCCGATGATTTCCGGGCGGACATACTGAACGGCGGCCGCCTTATGAAGCCCCAGCGAACCGGCGGTATCGCGGATAAAGCAGGCGATACAGAATCCCATGTTGGCGGGATTGCCGAGAAGAACCAGGACGGACGCGATGACGCCGATGATCAGCCCGGCAAGGATGATGTACCATTTTTCCTTTGACATTTTCACAGTGATCACTCCCATAATGATATATGCGGAATATCAGTTTCCTGATTGAATACAGAATACCATCGACGGGCGGACAAGTCTAATATCATTTATCAGGATTTGATTTCGATTTATTATGTGGTATAATAAAAGCGGAGAGTGATATCAGCATGCAGAAAATATACCTGGACCAGGCCAGCACCAGTTTTCCGAAAGCACCCGGCACTGCGGAAGCGGTATATCGGTATATGACGGACTGCGGATGCAATGTGGGCCGCGGCGGATACGCAGGCGCCTATTCCGCGGAGGAACTGGTCTATGATACGCGGGCCTTGATCTGCCGGATGTTCGGCGGTTCAGGCGGGACCATCCAGCCGAAAAACGTCCTGTTTACGAAAAACGTCACTGAAAGCCTCAATATCCTGATCAAAGGCCTTCTCCGGCCGGGAGACCATGTGCTTGTCTCCTCCATGGAGCATAACGCCGTGATGCGGCCGCTGGTTCAGATGGAAAAGCAGGGGATCCGTTTTACACGGGTGCCGTGTGCAGAAGACGGGACGATGGATCCAGCTGAAGCGGAGGCCCGGATCGAAGCGCAGACAAAGGCATTTATTATGCTGCATGCCAGCAACGTATGCGGAACGGTGCTGCCGGCTGCGGAAATCGGCGCGCTCTGTCGCGCACATGGGATCTGTTTTATCCTGGATACAGCCCAGACGGCCGGGGTACTGCCTTTGGATATGGAAGCTATGCATATCGATGCACTCGCCTTCACAGGGCACAAAGGCCTGCTGGGACCACAGGGAACAGGGGGATTCCTGATCCGGGATGAACTGATCGGGGAAATGGAACCGCTGATTGCCGGCGGTACCGGCAGCATCAGCCATACGGAAGACATTCCGGATTTCCTGCCGGACCGGTTTGAAGCAGGAACGCTGAACCTGCCCGGGATTGCGGGGCTTCATGCATCGGTTGAATGGCTTCTGGCCCAGCCGGAGGGATCGATATTCGCACATGAAAAGCGCCTGACGGAGCATTTTCTTTCCGGACTGAAACCGCTGGAAGACGGCGGGATGCTCCGGATTGTCGGGAAGCACGATACGGAACAGCGGACCAGCGTCGTATCGGTTGTTCCGCTCCATTCGGATCCGGCGGAAGTGGCATTCCGCCTGGACGAAAAGTACGGAATCGCGACGCGGGTAGGGCTGCACTGTGCACCTTCAGCCCACAGGACGCTGAGAACATTTCCGACGGGAACGATCCGGTTTTCTTTCGGATATGCCAATACAGAAAGCGAAGCGGATGCGGCAGTGACGGCACTGAAGGCGCTGTGCTGCCCGGAAAGGAAGACATGGAACTGAAACACCTGATTTCATACGCCACTGTGGTCCGGCTGGGGAGCTTCAGCCGGGCTGCTGAAGAACTGTATATTGCCCAGCCGACCATCAGCCTGCATATCCGGCAGCTGGAGGAAGAACTGGGAACCCAGTTGCTGGTCCGGACAACCAAAAGTATTGAAATGACCGAAAAAGGGCGGGAAGTATACGAATGCGCCGTCAGCATTCTCCAGCTCAGGGACCGGATTGCAGAAAAGTGCTCGGGCGGAGAAAGACGGATTATCCGCCTCTGCGCATCTACGATCCCGTCCGCCTATATCCTGCCGGAAGTACTGCCGGCATATGTAAAAAACCATCCTGAGACCTATTTTACCATTGACCAGGGGGACAGCCGTTCTGTGACGGAAAAGGTGGCGGAAGGCCTTACGGATATCGGCCTTGTGGGAATGAAACCCGCCTCATCCGATATTACGGCCGAGCCGTTTTATGAAGATTCCGTTGTGATTATTACCCCGGTACGGGAGCCGTTCCTGACCATGAAGGAACAGCATTCCGCTACACTGGAAAAACTGTTTGAGCAGCCGGTGATCCTGCGCGAAAAGGGGAGCGGAAGCCTGAAGGCCGCCGATACATTCCTGGCCAATGCCGGATATTCCGGAAGCGATCTCCATGTTGCCGCGCGGACGAATGACCCGGAAGCCATCAAGAATCTTGTCGTGAGCGGACTCGGCATTTCTATGATTTCATCCAAAGCAGCGGAGGATTACAGCCGGGAGAACCGCCTGCTTGTATTCTCGTTTCCGGAAATATCCAGCCGCCGTCAGTTCTACATTTTGAAGCGAAAGAAGACTGTTTTACCGGAATGTGTCAGGGATTTTGTGCAATATCTCAGACAGTTTTACAGCAAAAAATGAAATATGATTTCGCAATTTTTTAAAAAGATTGAAAAGAACCGGATGTTATGATATAATTCATTCCTACCCGTATAACTATATTTCAGATGCCTGAAGAAAGGAGTGGAAAAGGGCTGTGAAGAAGCCTTATTGCGGGAACGATAAACCGTATATTCTGGCGCTTTTCCATGAGAGCGACAGGCAGAAAACAATGCCGGTACTCGAAAAACTGGAAAAGACCGGACTGGAACTGTACGGGTTCGACGGAAAAATCCGAAAATTCAAAGCCGCAAAGGCCTGCGCTTTCGTTGCCTTTGTTTCCGAAAAATTCCCGGAGAATCCTGAACGGATGGAAATGCTCAGTTTTGCCGGGATGAAAAACATCCCTGTAATTGCCGTTCAGATGGACGCGGAAATGCCGCAGGTAATAAAAGCGTTTGTGGAAAGGCAGAAGGAAAGCGGCCGGCCGGAGAACCTGACGGTCGTTCTGGCTGAAAACCTGAATGTCGACGAGTTAAGCACGCAGATTCTTCAGGCGGACGTGCTGGATCCTCCTGCTGTGACAGAACAGCAGAGAAAGTGCGCGCGGATCCGTTTCGCGGTGCTGTCCGCCGTAATCCTGGGCGTTATTATCGCGGGCGTTGTTTCCTTTGGCGTCAGAACGCAGGGATGGTTCTCCCCACAGGCGAAGCGGCTGATGCTTCGCTCCTGGATGCGCGGAGATTTAACAATTTTGGAACAACTTCTCCATTGAAATATACGGTTATTTAGCGTATAATTCTTTCATTCCCAGCAATAATGTTCGTTTTTTGGAGGCGCCTGTGGAAGAATTACGCAAGATGATCCTGGAACAGGGTCAGGGAATCGGAGCGGACATCGTGAAGGTGGATATTTTTCTGAATCACCGGATCGATACGAAGCTCCTTTTTGCCATGGGAAAGGTCTGGGCTGATGAGTTCCGCGATGAAAAGCCCGATCTGGTGCTGACGGTTGAAGCCAGCGGGATCGCGATGGCCGTTGCCGCAGCGCATGCGCTGGGCGACCTTCCGGTCGTGTTTGCCAAGAAAAGCAACACAGCTGTGCTGAACAACGAAACGGTTCAGGCTGAAGTTTATTCTTTTACGCATAAGACACAGAACACCATCCGGATTGAGCGCCGGTACCTGCCGGAAGGCAGCCGCGTGCTGATCATTGACGACTTCCTGGCGGACGGACAGGCGGCACATGGTTTGCTGACCCTGTGCGAAAAACAGAAAGCCACTGTGGTCGGCATTGGTGTTGCTGTGGAAAAGGGGTTCCAGCCGGGCGGAAAAGCGCTGCGGGACGCCGGAATTCACCTTAAGTCATTGGCGATCGTTGACCGGATTGAGGATGGTAAAATCATTCTCCGGCCGGATGACGATTGACCCAATAAAAAACGGGTTTCAACAGATCCGACAACAACAAGGAGGGCAAACCATATGAAAAAGATTCTAGCTCTGGTTCTGGCACTGGTCATGTGCCTGTGTGTCGTTTCTTCCCTGGCCACAGAGAAGGAAGACATCAAAATCGGCGTTATCCTGCTGCACGACGAAGATTCCACCTATGACCTGAACTTCATCAACGGCGTGAAGGATGCCGCTGCGAACCTGGGCCTGGCCGAAGACCAGGTGATCATTGTCCGGAACATTCCGGAATCCAACGAATGCTACGAAGCGGCGATGGACCTGGTGGACGAAGGCTGCCAGATCATCTTTGCCGACAGCTTCGGCCATGAAGATTTCATGATCAAGGCGGCGAAGGAAGCTCCCGAAGTTCAGTTCTGCCATGCGACCGGTACCAAGGCGCACACGGAAGGCCTGGACAATTTCCACAATGCGTTTGCTTCCATCTATGAAGGCCGTTACCTGGCCGGTGTTGCTGCCGGACTGAAACTGAACGAGATCAAAGAAGCCGGAAAGCTGAAGGGCGAAGTTCCCGTGATGGGCTATGTCGGCGCCTTCACCTACGCGGAAGTGGTTTCCGGCTATAGCAGCTTCTATCTGGGCGCGAAGAGCGTATGCCCCGATGTTGTGATGAACGTACAGTTCACCGGTTCCTGGTACGATGAGATCGCGGAAAAGAATGCTGCGGAAGCCCTGATCGCCGGCGGCGCCGACCTGATCAGCCAGCACGCGGACTCCATGGGCGCTCCCACTGCCTGCGAAAATGCCGGCATCCCGGACGTCAGCTACAACGGATCCACCGTGGCCAACTGCCCCAATACCTTCATTGTTGCCAGCCGTATTGACTGGGCTCCCTACTTTGAATACCTCGTCAACCAGACGATTGCCGGTGAGGCGATTGCAAAAGACTGGACCGGCACCATCGAGACCGGTTCCGTAAAACTGACGGATGTGAACGAAGCGGCGGCCGCTGCCGGCACCGTTGAGAAGATCGAAGAAGTCAAGGCTGAACTGCTGGCCGGCACCCGCAAGGTGTTCGACACCGCGACCGAAGGCTTCATCACTGTCGGCGGTGCTGCGCTGGACAGCTATATGGCTGACGTGGACACAGATCCGGCCTACACCCCGGACACCGAAGTGGTTTCCGATGGATTCTTCCATGAATCTGAATACCGCTCTGCGCCGTACTTCGACGTGCAGATCGACGGTATCACACTGGTGAACCAGATGTATTAATCCGGATAATTCAACATGACCCGGTGCCGGACTGCCGCTCATCTCAGCGGCAGTCCGTATCCTTTTATTAGCTTTGGAGGAACGGACGTGGAAAAAGAGCTGGCGCTTCAGATGCGGGGAATCACGAAACGATTCGGCCCGGTGGTTGCCAACCACAACGTCGACCTGGACGTATACCGTGGCGAAATCCTGGCAATCCTTGGCGAGAACGGCTGCGGAAAAACGACGCTGATGAATATGATTTCCGGAATATACTATCCGGATGAAGGCCAAATTATTATCGGCGGGAAAGAAGCGGTCATCCGTTCTCCGAAGGATGCCTTTGCCCACGGAATCGGCATGATTCATCAGCACTTTAAACTGGTGGATTTGTTTACCGCGGCTGAAAACATTGTTCTGGGCCTGAACGAGAAGGAACGGTACAGCCTGAAATCGGTGAACAGCAAGGTGGCCCAGATTACCGAACGGTACGGTTTCCGGCTGGATCCGGCCAAAAAGATCTATGACATGTCCGTGTCTGAAAAGCAAACCGTGGAAATTATCAAGGTGCTGTACCGGGAAGCGGATATCCTGATCCTGGACGAGCCTACGGCTGTGCTGACGCCGCAGGAAATCACGCGGCTGTTTGAAGTGCTGCGCCGGATGCGGGACGACGGAAAGAGCATTATCATCATTACCCACAAGCTGAATGAGGTGCTGGAGGTCAGCGACAGGGTGACGATTCTTCGCCGCGGCGAGCATATTGCAACCGTGAATACGGCAGATACCTGTGAAGCGGAACTGACTGAGATGATGGTCGGCAAAAAGGTGAGCCTGAATATTGACAGAACAATGCCTGTCAATCCGGTTCCCCGGCTGGAAGTGAAAGGCCTGAACCTTTACAACAGGGAAGGCATCCATGTGCTGAAGGATATCACTTTTACCGCAAACAGCGGTGAAATCCTGGGGATTGCCGGCATCGCCGGCAGCGGACAGCGGGAACTGCTGGAAGCCATCTACGGACTGCAGCCGGCGGAAAGCGGAACGATCCTGTTCAACGATCCCAAAAAAGGCCAGCCGGTCAGCCTGGACAGAACGAGCTTGCTGCAGCTGAAAAAACTGGCAGCTGACGGTGCGCTCCAGGATGCAGATATGAACCCGGTGTCCTTTAAAAACATGGACAGCAAAACGATCCGGAAACAGGTTGAAAACGGGAATGTCCTGTACCGGGAGGATGAAGTGGTCAATCTGCGGGAGAAGACACCGCTGCAGATCCGGCAGATGGGTATCAACCTGAGCTTCGTGCCGGAGGACCGGCTGGGCATGGGCCTGATCGGCAACATGAACATTACAGATAATATGATGCTTCGCAGTTACCGGAGCGGACGCGCAGGTTTCCTGAACCGGCGGAATCCCAAAACCCAGGCAGAGCAGATTATTAAAGAACTGGAAGTGGCCACCACCGGCACCACGATACCGGTCAGGCGCCTTTCCGGCGGTAACGTTCAGAAGGTGCTGGTAGGACGTGAAATCGCCTGCGCGCCGAAGGTGTTGATGGCCGCCTATCCGGTACGGGGACTGGATATCAACAGCAGCTACACGATCTATAATCTGCTGAACCGGCAGAAGGAAGACGGCGTAGCGGTGATTTTTGTCGGCGAGGACCTGGATGTATTGCTGGAACTGTGTGACCGGATTATGGTGATTAACAGCGGCGCGGTGACCGGCATTGTGGACGCGCGGAGCGCAACGAAGGAAGAAATCGGCTTGTTGATGACAAAGACTGAAGAAAGAAAGGAGGCTGCGCAATGACGGAGAAAAAACGAGGCGGCGAAGGCCGTGAACCGCTGATCCACCTGAGCAAGCGAGCAGCCATTCCTTTCTGGCATGCGTGGCTGATCCGCATCGCGGCCGTTGCATTGGGCATGGTTGCCTGCGGCCTGGTGGCGTATCTGCTGAGTGACAAGCTGCAGAATGGTAAAAAAACACTGAGCGATTTTTATGAGACCTTTATTACCGGCTCTTTCGGCAGTGAACGGAAGTTATGGAAATTCCTGAAAGACGTTGCTGTTTTGCTGTGCATTTCCCTGGCCCTTGTTCCGGCATTCAAGATGCGGTTCTGGAATATCGGCGGGGAAGGGCAGACCCTGGTAAGCGTACTGGGAGCTGTTGCCGTTGCGTTTTACCTGCAGGATCAGGAAAATATCCCGGAATGGCTGCTGCTTCTGCTGATGTGCTTAGGCGCACTGGTGAGCGGTGCAATCTGGGCCCTGATACCGGCTCTGTTCCGGGCTAAATGGGGAACAAACGAAACTTTGTTTACCCTGATGATGAACTATGTGGCGACATACCTGGTTTCTTTGATGCTGATTGTATGGATCCCGAACGGCCAGACATCGCTGGGCACGCTGAAACGCGGCGCGCTGCGGTCTGTTACCGAACAGGTGATCAACAAAAATGATTTCAAGGATTTCATAGTTGATTATATTCCGATTATCCTGATTGCAATTATTCTGTCTGCACTGCTGTTTATTTACCTGCGGTATACCAAACATGGATATGAGATCAGCGTGGTCGGTGAAAGCATCAATACAGCCCGGTATATCGGCATTAATGAGAAGAAGGTTATCATCCGGACAATGCTGCTGAGCGGTATGCTGTGCGGAATTGCCGGATTCCTGATTGCGGCGGGACTTGACCAGACTGTGAACGTGGATTCCGCCCAGGGATACGGATTTACCGGGATTATGGTTGCGTGGCTGGGCAAGTTCAACCCGCTGATAATGCTGCTGACCGCGGGAATTATCCAGCTGCTGGATCACGGCGCAGCGCAGATTTCCAAGGACTTTAACGTCCGGGGCGCATTTCCGGAAGTGATTGTCGGTATTATCCTGTTCTTCATCATCGGCAGCGAATTCTTCATTAACTACCAGGTTCATTTCCGTAAATTCCGCAAAAAGACAGGAAAGGAGGCGGTCCAATGAAGAAACTGGGAATCGGCTTCTTCCTGGGATTCCTGATTGCAGGCATTCTTTGTATGCTGTTTGATATGACCTCATGGATGGGATTTATCGTGGATTCGCTGGCCTTCGGCGCCGTATTCGTATATGGTTCCACCGGTGAGATCCTGACAGAAAAAGCAGGGCATCTGAACCTGGGCGTACCAGGCATTATGTGCATGGGTGGTGCCGGCGGATGCTATGTGATCAATGAAGCGGTTAAAAGCGGCGCCTCACCGATGATGATCGTCATTCTCGGTATTCTCGGCGCACTGGTTGCTTCCATGCTTTGCGGCCTGCTTTATTCATTCATTACGGTCACGTTGCGCGGCAACCAGAACGTAACCGGCCTGGCGCTGACGATTTTCGGCGTTGGCCTGTCCAAAGTGATTATGAGCCTGAGCACAGTGAGTTCCGAACTGTATCTCGGCGCCAATGACGGACCGAAAATGTTTTTCAGGTGGCCGTTTGACCAGCCGTTGACATTTACTCAGCTCACGAGATTCGGTGTGATGTTCTTCCTTGCCATTGCAATCGCCATGGCAGCCGGATGGGTACTGTTCCGGACACGGGTCGGCCTGAACCTGCGGGCAGTCGGTGAAAACCCGGCGACGGCTGACGCCGCCGGCATCAACGTGACCCGGTACAAATACCTGGCCACCTGTATCGGCAGCGGGATCTCCGGACTGGGCGGATTGTACTACATCATGGACTACATGCAGAGCCCGGAAGCATACAAGACCATTGAAGCGCTGGGATGGATGAGCGTTGCGCTGGTGATTTTCGCCCTGTGGCGGCCGCCGCTGACGATTGTCGGCTCCGCGGTATTCGGAATTCTGTTCTCCTGTTCTGATTTTATCTCCCATCTGGAATGGATCCAGACCAACATGATTACCAAATACCTGCTGCAGATGCTGCCGTATGCGGTGACCATTCTGGTGCTGATTATTACCAGCATCAAGGGGAAAAAGGAAAATCAGCCGCCGGCCAGCCTGGGCCTGAGTTATTTCCGGGAGGAACGGTAAACATTATATGAAAATCAGAATTTCTGCAGACAGTACGTGTGACCTGAGTCCGGAACTGATCCGGAAGTACAATATCGGCATCACGCCGCTGAGCGTCATTATTGACGGACAGGTATTCCACGATGGGGTGGACGTGACGCCCCGGGATATTTTCCGGGCATCCGACGCGGGAAAGTCTATCCGGACGGCCGCCGTGAACACCTTTGAATACCGTGAGTTTTTCGAAGAACAGCTGAAGACATACGACCAGGTGGTGCATATCTGCATCAGCAGTGAGTTTTCCACCTGTTATTCGGATGCCTGCGAAGCTTCTGCGAAGATGGACAATGTGTTTATTGTTGACAGCCGGAACCTGTCCACCGGCAGTGGCCTGCTCGTGCTGGAAGGCGCGGAGATGGCCGCAAAGGGCATGGACGGGAAAGAAATCGCTGAAACGCTGAAGGCACGGACCGGACTGGTGGATGCCAGCTTTGTCGTGCGTACAGTGGAATACCTGCGCCGCGGCGGCCGATGCAGCGGAATGGAGGCGCTTGGCGCCAAGATGCTGCATATCCGTCCGTCGATTATTGTGGCGGATGGGAAAATGCACCCCGGCGAGAAATACCGGGGACGGTATGAGCATTACCTGAAGCACTATATTGAAGATACGCTGGCGAACGACAGCACGATTGATTTCAACCGGGTATTCATTACCCATTCTCCCAGCGAAGAAGGACTGGTCAGCTTTGCCATCGACAAGGTGAAGAGCTACGGGCTGTTCCGCGAGGTGCTTGAGACCATGGCAGGGTGTACGGTGTGCTGCCACTGTGGTCCGGATACACTGGGAATTCTGTTTATGAGGAAACCATGACGAAGAATCCGAAAATCATTGCCGGGATTGCCGGACTGGCGATTTTGCTGGGCGGGCTGATATTCATGCTGACACAGGTGATTCCGATGAGCGCGGATGTTCAGCTTGAAATGAGCCTGACGCCGACGCCGCTTCCGCCCGCACCGGATACGATCCGGGCAGATTCCCGGCCGGAAATTGCGGAAGGTGACTGGGGACTGGAAGTGGAGGACATGCAGCGGCGACTGCTGGAACTGGGATATTTTACAGACAGTGTGGACGGGCAGTTCGGCCCGATCACAAAGGAAGCGGTGATTGCTTTCCAAGCGGCAAACCATCTTCCTGCGAACGGCGTGATTGACCAGAAGACCCGGGAAGTTCTCCTGTCCCAAAGCGCAATACCGAAACAGTGAATACATACTGAAAAACGCCATGCCGGTGCATGACGTTTTTATTTTTCCGGTGGGGTATCTTCCCCGACACAGATGCCCAGGGTGACCCAGAACATGGGGGCAACCATCGGCACCGAGAAGGAGAAGAAGGCCTGGACAGCATAGCACAGCACCGCAACCGCCCAGGGAGAAAGGACATTCAGGCGATCCGCCGGCGGTTTCAGCTTCGATCCCTTCGGATATCTCCGGCGGAAGAAAGCGGCTGCGATGATCAGTGCAATGAACAGGAGCACAGCCGGCAAGCCGTGGTTGATCAGATGGGCAACGTATTCATTGTGGGGTGTATCGAAGGAATTGGGCAGGGGAACACCATTCTGCTCCGTGGGGATTTCCAGGCCGTTTGCCCGGATAAACTCATTAAACCGGAAACGGAAGGTGTCCGAACCGCCGCCGGTCAGCAGGCGTTGTGGCGCAAGCCTCATACTGTAGACCCAGACGGCCAGCCGGTTGCTGCCGAAGGACAGCTGTGGGCGGCCGTGGAGGATTTCCTTCAGTTCCCAGATTCCGCCGTTTTGGCCTGGCCAGAACCAGACCACCGCCAGCACCAGGACAACCAGCGCCAGCAGGAACCACTTCCGCCGGGTGCAGGGGATGAACCGGAACACCGTGATCAGCAGCAGGAATGCCAGTGTGATGGCGCCGAATTGAACGTCCATGGTGATCACCAGGTAAACGGCTGCCAGCAATGCCGCCAGGAACAGCAGGGGATAAAGCAGGCGGTGGACCAGCATAGCGCCTTTGAGCTCCTGCACATCAGCACGTACCCAGGTTCCCGGATGCCGAGGCGCTTCGGCAGGCTTTTTTTTCGTGCGGAGTTCACGGAGCAAAGCGGATATTTCAGCAATCAGCTCCGGGAGGAAGAGGGCGGCCATCAGGCAGAGATAACCGTTGTCCATATCGATATTGCCGATGGTTCCCTGGAATGCCGGCGCATTTTCATAACTGTGGCCGGCCGGATAAAGCCCGAGGGCATTGATGCCGGACCGCTGGAGGAGAACAACGACCAGGAAACACAGCATACCGGCCGCGGCTGAAATCATGACTGGCTTGCGGGAAACGCGGACCCAAGGAGATGCAAACATGAAAAACAATCCCAGATAGCACAGCTGGGACAGGAATCCTTCCATGCGGTAGGTTCCGCCGAAGAACCAGACGATGAAACCGTAAGGGCTGAACAGGTTGGAAAAGATGATCCAGAAAAGCAACGCGCAGGCGATGCTGACCGGGGGACGGGGAGGAGGCAGTCCTTTTCTTTTCCGCTTTTCCGGGACCGGCTTCCGGCCGATGATGCTGAAAACGGTCAGGCAGACAAGCAGCAGCATGATTGTCCATTTGTTATAGGTGATCGTTTGATAGGTGCCGAACTGAAGCAAAGGGAAAAGTCCCAGCCACAGGCACGCACAGACGGTCATCATCGCTCCGAATCCCCTTGAATCACAAGTATTTTCGTGATAGTATACATTATTATATGAACCGGACAAAATGATGTCAAGACGATGCAAAGGGAGCGGTAGACATGAAAGTAGTGCTCGAGAACCTGACAAAGCGCTTTCCCTCCAGAAACAAAAAAGGGGAAGACGTGATTGCTGTCAACAATTTCAACTTTGAAATACCGGACGGACAGCTGATCGGCCTGTTGGGCCCCAGCGGATGCGGCAAGAGCACCACACTGAACCTGATCAGCGGACTGGAAACGCCGACCTCGGGGAAAATCTATTTCGGCGATGAGGATGTAACCAACCTGCCGCCGGAGGCCCGGGGCGTCGGACTGGTTTTCCAGAACTACGCGCTCTATCCACACCTGACGGTGGAGGAAAACATCATCTTCCCCCTGCAGAACCTGAAGGGTGACAAGAAGATGACAAAAGAAGCCATGCATGATAAGGCAGTTGAGACTGCGAAGCTGGTGCAGATTGACGGCCTGATGGAACGGAAACCGAAAGAGCTTTCCGGCGGCCAGCAGCAACGCGTGGCCATTGCCCGGGCCCTGGTCAAGATTCCCCGGGTACTGCTGCTGGACGAACCGCTGAGTAACCTGGACGCCCGGCTGAGGCTGCAGACCCGGGAGGAACTGCGGCGGATTCAGCGGGATACCGGCGTAACGACCATCTTTGTGACCCATGACCAGGAAGAGGCCATGAGCATCAGTGACCTGATCATCGTGATGAAGGATGGGGTTGTGCATCAGATCGGCAAACCGCAGGACGTATACGATGAACCGGCAAACCTGTTTGTTGCCCAGTTCCTGGGGACACCGCAGATCAATGTGTTCGAAGGCCGGATCCAGGGCGGGAAGGTATGGATCGGGAACGAGGCTGTACTGGATGTACCGGGAAAGGCAGACCGGGACGTATGGGTCGGTATCCGGCCGGAGGGCTTTATTCCGGACGAGAATGGTCCGTTTACATGCAAGATGGACCGGGTTGAGGTGATGGGCCGGGACGTGAGCGTCGTTTCCACCCACGAGAAGATGACCGGCAAGAGCATCCGCTCCATCGTCAGCGCGGAGAATAAATTCAAACCCGGCCAGGAAGCGGTCCGGTTCAGCCTGAAGCCTTACAAGGTGTTCCTGTTCGACCGGGAGAGTGAGGAACGGGTATGAAAAAGAAAAACAACATGAAAGCCTGGCTGTACCTGCTGCCGGCCATCCTGTTCCTGGGTGTGTTCATGGTATACCCGCTGATTGACGTGTGCATCTATTCCCTGGAGGAAAGCTATGCGGCAGACGGAACTGTGGCAAGCATCGGACTTGGGAATTTTCGGGATGTGCTGTGTGACAAATTCTTTATCCAGGCACTTAAAAATACATTTATCCTGGTGATTATCACTGTACCGCTCAGCACAGGCCTCAGCCTGCTGATTGCCCTGGGACTGAGTTCTATCAAGACAGTGAAAAAAGCATTCCAGACGATCTATTTCCTGCCTTACGTTACGAATACGCTGGCGGTCGGCTTGGTTTTCATGTATCTGTTTGATAAAACAGACCGGACCAGCGGCCTTGTCAATATGCTGCTGGGGACAGATATTGACTTTATTGACGGGGAATACTGGATGAAGATGTTGGTGACCAGCCTGTATACCGTCTGGATTGTCATGCCATTCAAAATCCTGATCCTGACCAGCGCACTGGCCAGCGTGAACCAGGATTATTACAAGGCGGCCAAGGTGGACGGGGCTTCCAGCGCAAGGATTTTCCGGAAAATTACCCTGCCTATGATCAGCCCGACGGTTTTCTACCTGATTATCACAGGATTCATCGGTGCCTTCAAGGCATACAGCGATGAAGTTGCGCTCTTTGGCAGCAAGCTGAACGTTGCGGGGATGAATACCATCGTCGGATATGTATACGATATGCTGTATGACCAGCCGGGCGGCGGTGATTTCGGCAACGCTTCCGCAGCTGCGCTGATCCTGTTTGCCATTGTGTTTACGATTACCGTGATCAACCTGAGGTTCAGCCGGAACAAGGTTCAGTATATGTGAGGCAGGAGGATGGCTTATGATTGAAAAAAAGAATGCCCGCCTGTCCCGGGTACTGATCTACTTCTTCCTGGTGATATGGGCGGTTATCGTGCTGTTTCCGTTCTACTGGATGGTGATGACCAGCGTCAAGAAAACCAGCGCATACGATTCGGAACTTACACCGAAAATGATAGCGGAAGAACCGACACTGGAAAACTATGAGAATGCCTTCAAATTCCGGGAAGGAACCCAGGGAAAGGAAGGCAGCCTGGGACGGTATTTCATCAATACCATCATCTTTACTGTGGTAACGACAGGCTTGATGATGCTGGTGATTGTTCCGGCGGCTTTCGCGTTTGCAAGGCTTCAGTTCTACGGAAAGAAGGCACTGTTTGCCCTGTTCCTGAGCCTGATGATGATTCCGTCGGAACTGGTGATTATCACGAACTACGCAACCGTGGTCGGACTAGGTATGAACAAGGGCAACATGACGTACCTGGGACTGATCCTGCCCTCGGTGACTAGCGTGTTTTATATCTACCTGCTGAAGGAAAACTTTGAGGCGATTCCGGATGAGCTGTACAACGCGGCCCGGGTGGACGGCACCAGCGACCTGAAGTACCTGCTCAAAGTCATGGTGCCTATCAGCCAGCCGACGATTGTGACAATTGTGATCCTGAAGGTCATTGAATGCTGGAACAGCTTTGTATGGCCGCGCCTGATCCTGCAGGGCAACAAACCGTACTACCTGGTTTCCAACGGAATCCAATCTATCCGGGAGAACGGTTTCGGAAGACAGGATGTGCCGGCAATGATGGCTGCGGTAGTGTTGGTCAGCCTGCCGCTGATTGTGCTGTTCCTTGTATTCAGGGATAAAATCATGGCCGGTGTTTCCAGAGGAGGGACCAAAGGATGAAAAAAATCAGGATTCCGCTGGTTTTGCTCATGCTGCTGGCAGGTGTTTTCCTGCTGAGCGGATGTCACCGGATTGCGATGGGCAGCACATATACGGCCGTGCCTTCCGAAATGGATGAAACGAAAACGATTGAGCTGGCATTCTGGGCAAAGAACGATACAAACAAAGTTCAGACGGCTGTTTATACGAAAGCAATCGAAGATTTTGAGAAACTGTATCCGAATATCAAAATCAACCTGAACCTGTACGCCGATTACGACCGCCTTTACAAGGACGTGCTGACAAACCTCAGCACCCAGACACCACCCAATATCTGCATTACTTATCCGGACCATATTGCAACCTATATCGCGAAGCACAATGCGGTGCTGGAACTGGACGACTGGATGACTGACAGCCGTTTCGGACTTGGCGGCAGGGAAGTGAAGTTTGATTCACCGACCGTGGAAGACATGGTGCCCGAATTCCTGGAAGAATGCAGGCTGGACGGCCATTATTACGCGATTCCCTATATGCGTTCGACTGAAGCACTTTATATTAACCAGGATCTGGTTGAGAAGCTCGGGTACGAGCTGCCGGATGTGCTGACATGGGATTTCGTCTGGGAAGTCAGCGAAAAAGCGATGGCAATGAATCCGGACGGCACATATCAGCTGAATGGTCAGACGACGCTGATTCCGTTTATTTACAAGAGTACGGACAATATGATGATCACCATGCTGAAGCAGCTGAATGCGCCGTATTCCACTGAGAACGGAGAAGTGCTGATTTTTAACGATACAACGGCATCGCTGCTCCAGGAAATCTATACCCACGCAAAAAGCAAATCGTTTTCCACGTTTGCCATCAGCAGTTATCCCGGCAACTTCCTGAATGCAGGGCAGTGCATTTTCGCGATCGATTCCACGGCAGGCGCCACTTGGATGGGCGGAGACGCACCGATGCAGGATATCCATGAAGAACAGCTGACGTCCTTCAGGATTGCGGTTCGTCCGATTCCCCAGTTTGATCCGGAACATATGCAGATGATCAGCCAGGGCCCCAGTATCTGCATATTCAACCAGGAGGATCCGCAGACGGTGCTGGCCAGCTGGCTGTTTGTCCAGTACCTGGTTACCAACGAAGTACAGCTTGGATATGCCGAAACGGAAGGATACCTGCCGGTGACGCTGAAAGCGCAGCAAAGCAGGGAATACCAGGATTATCTGAGCCGGAAGGGCGAGGACAACAACGAGCATTATTTCGTTAAGATCGAAGCCAGCGAGCTGCTGATGAATCACACGTCAGAAACGTTTGTGACACCGGTTTTCAGCGGCAGCGCCAGCCTGCGGAATGCGGCCGGACAGCTGATTGAAGAGGCGTGTAAAAATGCCCGGCGGAATAAGGAACTGCAGATTGATGAGCTTTACGACAGGATTAACGGCCTTTTCCAGCTTGATGAAATTGAGGTAAAACAGAAAGAACCTGCCGTACCGGAAACGCAGGAAGAGGATGCCTCTGAACAGAAAAGCGGGACGGCAGAAACTGAAGAAACGGGAGACGCGCCGGTAACCTCTGTGAAAGATGTCAGCAACAAGGAACTGCCTGCAGAGAGCAAAGCGCTGCTGATCGGACTCCCGGTCGTGTGGCTGGGAATCGGCGGATATGCGCTGCTGGAAAAGAAGAAAACAAAAAAGAAAAAATGACCGGAATGGGCGGAGTATCTATGGCCCGGCGAAGCGATTCGCCGGGTTTTCATTTTTTCAATTTTTTGCTTGACATATGGGGACGGCTCATGTATTATATCCCTTGCCGCTTGCGAGAGCGGAAGATGACGCGGGGTGGAGCAGCTGGCAGCTCGTCGGGCTCATAACCCGGAGGTCGGGGGTTCAAATCCCTCCCCCGCAACCACATGGCTCAATAGCTCAGTTGGCTAGAGCATTCGGTTCATACCCGGAGTGTCATAGGTTCGA
>JAFROK010000053.1 GCA_017429695.1 Clostridia bacterium
CCCCGAAATCAGAACGAAGGCGGCAAGCCAGATAGCCAAAGCATCAATTTTCGCGGTGACTGGGATAGAAATTCATGTATAATGGACATAGCTTCCCCCTCCCCAGCGGGCAATGGAACTGAAAGTATTCTGTTAAGACACAATCGGAGGCGGAAGACCGATTGAATGTCGAAGCAGGGTACCGCACACCGGACAAGTGCTAATGTCGTGGCCAATCAGTTTCTGGATCAGCTGCAGAGTCGGAAGCTTTTCCTTTGGCCGGATCAGCGTGTTGGTCAATCTCTTACAAAGCATCAGTTTCTTCGTTTTATTCCGGTTTCCGAGCAGCCCGTAATGCCGGATCTTCACAAACCCTTTGGGCAGGACATGAAGCAGGAAGCGCCGGATAAATTCCATGGCGGACAGCGTCATAATTTTTTCTTTTCTGCCATCGGCATAATCCCGCCATTTGAATGTGACCTGTCCGTTTCTGACATTCAGAATCCGGTTGTTTGAAATGGCCACCCGGTGAGTATACCGGCCAAGATAATGGATCACCCCGGATGAATCCCGGAACGGTGGTTTGCAGTATGCGACCCATTCCTTGTTGTAACAGCGATCTACCAGATTGAGGAAATCACGGGGATCTTCATACTGCTTTGCACTACCGCAGAAATCGAGGTCCGTGGTTTTCAGTGCTGACAGGAACTTACCGCGGAACATGCGGGAAAGCACTTTGACGGGAATAAAGAATTTCTTTCGGGATGGAACCCACTGACCGATCTTGTTTAGTCCGCCACCGGGGACAATACAGTGAATATGCGGATGAAAATGGAGATTCTGTCCCCAGGTATGAAGAACCTCAATACAACCGATCTGTGCGCCAAGATATTTCTTGTTCCAAGCCAGTTGCGTCAATGTTTCAGCAGCGCAGGAAAACAGGAGACGATACAGTTTTTCCTGATTCGACAGGAAAAGCGGATTCAAATCGGCGGGAACCGTGAACACCACATGAAAGTATTGGATATTCAGAAGATCGAAGCTCTGGTTCTCAATCCAACGTTCTTTCAGCAGAGACTGGCATTTGGGACAATGCCGATTCCGACAGGAATTGTATGAAGGCCGCTGGTATCCGCAATCCGGGCATTCATCCACATGACCGCCCAAAGCAGCGGTTCTGCATTGCCGTATTGCATGAAATGCTTTTCTTTGCTGAATCGTCATCGGTTGGCTACTTTCATATGCATCGCCGTACTCGGAGAATATATTCTGTACTTCTGGCATACTGACACCCCGCTTACTGATTCAGCCGATCTGCAGGGCTCGGCGTCTGATACACTTTTGTTTTGCTTACATGAAGATATACATTCGTGGATTCAAAACAAGAATGCCCCAGAAGTTGCTTAATACAAAGGACATCCACATCGTTTTCCAAAGCATGGGCAGCAAAGGAATGACGGAGTGTATGAACTGTTCCCGGTTCTGAAATCCCAGCTGCTTTCTTGTATTTGCGAAAGAGTATTTCCACGCTGTTGGCGCTGAAGTTTCCATTCGCAGATTTGCCAGGGAAAAGGTAGTTCGCTGCATTCACAGGTCGATAGATTTTCCAGTACTGCCTTAAGGCCATCAATCCTCTCTTTGACAAGATGGTATAACGGTCTTTGTTTCCTTTGGCGTGCCGAATAAGAAGCCTCATGCTTTTGCTGTCAACGTCATTCGTTCTCAAATTGACGATTTCCGAAACTCTTAATCCTGAGCCATAAATATTCAAGAATATGGCACGATCCCGGGGATTGATAATCACGCTGAAGAATTTTTCAATGGTTTCCATGCTCCATACATTCGGCAATGTAAACACTTTGCGCAATCTTGCTGTACGTCGGTAATTGATATTTTTCTCCAGGATAACTTCCAGCAAAAACCGAATGGAAGCATTGTACATGTTAATGGTACTTGTTGACAGATCTCCACGGTTAACCAGATAGATGAGATATTGTCGGAAATCAATTTCCTCCAGATCTTCATACGGTTTATCTGTCCATTCAAGAAACAGTGCGATTGAGTTTTTGTATGTATTGTAGGTTCGGGGGCTTAATCCTCTGAGTTTGACTTCTGTGTCCAGTTTTTCATAGATTTCTTCCTTGGTCATAAGAAACTCCTTTGTACTTTTATTCCGCAAGAGCGGTGTTTCAAGTATAAAGGAGTTCGTGTATAATGTATGTGGTTTAAAGCTTTGGCAGAGTATCTTATTTGGCTGGAAAACGCGCTACCGCCGAAGGCGGTTTAGTTCAACTGGAATTTGTCTAGCTGTCAAACTGAATTTGTAAACTTAATATTTTTGATTGTTCTTACAAGTTCATATTGATATGTCTTAAAATATTTATTCCAGAATCCTCGTGCATTCGGGTTAGCCGTTCCGTGTCCAACCCATAGATATCTGGCATCCTTTTGCTTTTCATATTCAATGACAAATTGAAGCAACTCTTTAGAAAGAGAACTTCCTCTGTATTTCGGCATCACGTATATTTCCCCTACATTTACCGATTTAGTGTTTTGAAAAGCAAACACATCTGATTCACTATTGCTTTCTATCATTCCAATTATTTTATCATCCTCTGAAACAGCAATATGGATCTCGATTTTCATGGTACGGCGGAGTTGTATGAGGACCCTCGTGAATTCCTCAACCTGGTGGACCGCTGTTACCGGAAAGAGTGGGTCGCGTACTGCAAACATCCATTCAGGGATTCCTCTGGAGTGATTAACTACCTTGGCCGTTATACCCACCGGGTGGCAATCTCCAACAACAGGATTCTAAACGTCCAGAACAGTCAGGTTGCTTTTAAATGGCGGGATTATTCCGACGGGAACAAGGAAAAAGTGATGACACTTTCAGCGATGGAGTTTATCCGGCGGTTCCTGCTTCATATCTTGCCGAAAGGTTTTATGAAGATCCGGCATTACGGATTACTGGGAAACCGGAACAAAACGAAGAAACTGACGCTTTGTAAGAGGCTGACCAACACACCAATCCGGCAAAAGGAAAAGCTTCCGACTCGACAGCTGATTCAGAAACTGATTGGCCACGACATCTCCACATGTCCTGTGTGCGGTACCCTGTTCCAACACGTTAGTCTTTCGCCACCGCTTGTGTCCTAACAGAATACATCCCAGTTTCATTGCCCGCTGGGGAGGGGGAAGCTATGCCTATTATACATAAACTTCTAAACTCGTCACTACGAAAACTTTACTTCCGTATTTCCAACCGGAGTCCTCCGCTCTGCATTTGGGATATTGTGACTTTTACTTTCCCCATACTGGTCTCGTTGGCGGTTTAGTCCAACGGCAATTAAACGAACTCCGCCGGGTTCAGCAGGTCTCGTACCTGCTGCTTTTTTGTCGGCGGAGTCCGTTTAATTCACTAACCGTTTGTCTTAGCCGACAATTTCAAATGTTTCTGCCGATAACAACATCTATGATCTGATGATATCTTTCGCTGAATGGGTTCGGTACTGACATCGAAATCATGAATGATCATTGTATGTGCAACTCCTTAGCCGGATACAATCCAATACCCTTATGATGCTATCTCCATTCTTTTTTCTGGATGATGCGAAGATAATTGCGTTTCAATTCATATTGCTTTCCGAAAAACAACTCTTCTGAATGTGAATACTGATGATTATCCATTTTGAGCCTGATCAGTTCCATTGAACAAATCAGGTCTGCAACCTGGAAGAGTTTATAATCCTTCGGTAGAACCTTCCTGAATTGTGAATTGGGAATCAACGCACTGAATACTGACGCAAGAATCCTGCTGACCTCAATCTGTCCATTGTCATAATAAATCTTAACTGCATCACAGGACAGGAAGTATTCGAGGTTATCCCTTATAAACTGTGACATTTTTCTGGAAAGCTGGGAAGTAGCCTGAATGACATCATCCGCATGTTTCTTTTCGATGCTGATACATTTATACCGGATGTCAACCTGGCGAAAGAATGCAACCAGTTTGTTGAAGATCCGGCGCCTTTCCGTTATGGACATGAACTCATAGATTTCTTCTCTTCGAACAATCGGCCCGGTGTGAATGCACAGATTATTCAGATTCAGGTAAGATAATTCCTGGTTCAGTTTCTGAACCGCGTTCGTAATAGGAAGGCTTTGGTCATGAAACACCATAGTAATGATGTAATAGGGGGCTTGATCATCATATTCACCGAAGTCCCCGGATTCATCGATAAAAACACTCAGCTCTTTCATGACTAAATCCTCCGGAAAACAGGAAAGGCGAGGAACTTCCCCGCCATCAGATGGACCTGGGTCTTTCGACCAGCCCCAATCAGTTTCCTGATCTTGCTTACAGTATAAGGGTTTGAAGACTTTCTGTCAAGATGTTTCAACATATTCAACAGTTATCCGATATACTTCCTATGCGCGGATTTCACATTGCTCTGCTTCACCATAAACAAATGGTTTACATACCTTCCGGAGGACAATGCTCATTTCGATACCCTTTGCAGGGCCCATAGCGTTATACCTGACGACCATGTCCAGGTACTCTTTCTTGATGGGATCGAGCAGGGGCCTTTCGACAACGACAATAAGATCGATATCGCTCTTTTGAGGATTGAAACAGCCCATAACGGAAGAACCGTGCAGGTACACTCCGACCAGGTTGTCCTTCAGGATCGCGTTTGATCTTTCAACAAAGCCGTTTATCAGGTTGTCTGTTTGCGGTAACAGCATATTCTCTTCTCCGATAATGACTCCTTTTTCCATATACTCCTTAATAAGCAGCAGCGTTCTGTACTCTCTCTGCCTTTGCCATTATACCTCAACAGGACTAATCCTGCCATTGCTATTTGTCCGGACAGCGGGACGATTCATGAAAACAACTCATGTATCATGGTATCGTGGGAAAATGCTCAGAGTCATTTCCGCCTTCTGGCCGCCGCGAAAGCGGCTTTTTTCTTTTGGGATTATAAAATCTTCCATTTTTCGTACAGAGGAATATGAAAAGATTTTTGAAAGGGGGCTTTTGCCCATGTATGCGGTGAAGGAATCTTCTGTCAAGGTGAACGACGTCCGGGTAGACACGTTCTGCCGGAAAGTGGACGAGGGGGACACGACCTTTGTGGTGGAGGCCGGATCCACCGGCTATCGGGGCGGGGAAGACCGCGAAAGCGGCAGCCGGGCGTATGCCTGCTTCTTCTGCTGCCATGGCGATTTTCTCTTTGTTCCGATCAAAGGCAAGGACGGCCGGGTGGTTGGCGTGGAGATCGCCGGCTGCGGGGATGAGGCGCTGGACGCTTTTGCGAAGGCGCTGAGCTTTGCGCGCAAGGCACTGGACGATGTGCGTTTCGGCGCGGATGACTGAAGGACGCGGCAGAGATTCTGCCGGAAAGGATGAAAATATGAAACCTATCCGTTGTTTCGTTGCCCAGGGGCTGGAGCAGGATCCGGAAACACCTGATATTTTTCATCTCCGGAATCGTGTCCTGATCGTCGGCAGCCTTCCGGAAGGCCCGACTGCGGACGATGCAGTGGAGGATGTTTCCCGCAGGGGATATGACGACGTCCGCCTGATTCCGAACGAGTTCAATTTCGAATCCGTGGATGGTGATTATTATCCTGCTCACCCGGGTATCAACAAAGACGGGCGCTTTGAGCTCTTCGGTGATGACTTCTCATACCTGGAGGACATGGACAAGGAAGCGACGGGAAGGGCATATATGATTGCCCGGAACGCCTGGGTGATCGAGGATCCGGGATACGTGGGGAGTGTGGCCCGTGCGTAACTTGAATATTGCCTCTGGTGCCAGCCGGCACGCGAAGAAATGGGTCAACAAGCAGATCACTTTCGATCAGCTGAAGGCCTGCCTGGATCACACGCTTCACACGCCGGAGTCGGCGGAGGAATATGCCCATATGAACAAAGCCGCCCGGGAGCAGGCCAAGGACCATGGCGGCTTTGTCGGCGGTGTACTGGCCGGCGGCCGCCGGAAGGTGGAAACCGTGGAGTCCCGCTCCATGGTGTCCCTGGACGGCGACCGGATTGATGCCGCTTTTCTTGACGGATTTGAAACCCACATGCCTTATACATCCGTACTTTATACCACCCACAGCAGCACGCCGGAGAATCCCCGGGTCCGGATTATTATCCCGATGACCCGGGATACTTCCCCGGAGGAGTTTGCCGCCGTTTCCCGGTATCTCGCGCAGATGCTGGGGATTGACTATTTCGACGAATGTTCCTATCTGCCAAACCAGCTGATGTACTGGCCGTCCACCCCGATGAACGGCGTGTTCGTTTTTAAGGAAACAGCCGGCCCATGGCTGAACCCGGACGATATCCTGTCCGCGCATCCGGAATGGACGGACCCGACGCGCCTGCCGACCTCCTCCCGGGAAAGCCAGGCGAAGGCGACCACCGGCAAGAAACAGCAGGATCCCCTGACGAAGGACGGTGTGGTGGGCCTGTTCAACCGGGTTTATTTCCCGATTCAGAAAGCACTGGAAACATTCCTTTCGGATGTGTATGAACCGACGGCTTCTGACCAGCGCTGGCACCTGATCGAATCCAGCTCCATGGCGGGCGTGGAGATCAAGGAAGATAAGTTTGTCTATTCCCATCACGCGAAAGACCCGGCGTACCTGAAGCTCTGCAATGCTTTTGATATCGTCCGGATCCATAAGTTCGGGGATCTGGACGACAAAGCGTCATTCAATGAAATGCTGAATTTCGCCATGTCGCTGGATGAAGTAAAACTGCTGGCATCGGAGGAAAAACTGCAGGAAGCCAGCGCGGATTTTGCGGAACCGGCGGACGATGACAGCTGGAAGGCGAGATTAACCTACGAATCCCGCACGACGCGGCTGGAAAACTCCCTGCACAATATTGAACTGATCCTGGAGAATGATCCGGAACTGAAGGGCATTGTTTTTAACCAACTGGCGGACAGCATGGAGATTACCGGGCCGGTGCCATGGAAACACCCGGCTAAATTCTGGCGGGACCAGGACGACGCCCAGCTTATTTCCTACGTGGAAAGCCACTACGGTTCCTTCAGCGCCCGGAACTATGAGGTCGCTGTGACCAAAGTGACGGATGACCGTTCTTACCATCCGATCCGGGAGATGTTTGAGGCCCTGCCGCCATGGGACGGCATTCGCCGGGTGGACACCCTCCTGATCGACTACCTCGGCGCGCAGGATAACCCGTATGTGCGGGCAGTGACCCGGAAAGCGCTTTGCGCAGCCTACATGCGGGTATTCCATCCCGGCATCAAGTTTGACTTCATGATTGTCCTGAACGGCGCCCAGGGCATCGGAAAGAGCACCCTTATTGCCAAACTGGGGCAGGAATGGTTTTCTGACAGCCTGTCTCTTTCTGACATGAACGACAAAACCGCCGCGGAGAAACTGCAGGGCTACTGGATCCTGGAGATCGGTGAACTGGCGGGCATGAAGAAGGCGGACATCGACAAGGTGAAGGCCTTTGTCTCCCGGCAGGATGATAAGTTTCGCGCTTCCTTTGGACGGCGGGTGACACCGCATCTGCGTCAATGCATTTTCTTTGGCACTACAAACACCGAAAACGGATATCTGCGGGACATCACCGGCAACCGCCGGTTCTGGAACATTAAGGTGACCGGCAACGGGAAGCTAAAGCCATGGGACCTGGATGCCGAAACCATTCGGATGATCTGGGCGGAAGCCATGGTGCTTGCCAAGGCCGGAGAACCGCTTTTCCTGCCGCCGGAGCTGGAAGCCCTGGCCAAGGCGGAACAGGCGGAAGCCATGGAACAGGACGAGCGGGAAGGCGTCGTCGCGGAATACCTGGATATGCTGCTGCCGGAAAACTGGGACGCCATGGACATTTACCAGCGCCGTGAGTTTATCCGCGATACCGGAGACCCGACCCGGCCCAGGGGCACATACCGCCGGGCCTGCGTCAGCAATATGGAAATCTGGTGTGAATGTTTCGGCCATAGCAAGGAAGACCTCCGTCCGGCAGATTCCTACGCAATCTCCGCCATCATGGTCCGTATGCCGGGCTGGCAGAAAAGCAACGAGCGGGAATGGCTTCCCATATATGGGCGGCAGAGAACTTACCGGCGAAAGCTGTAACTGTCCCGTCCACAGTGCTGTCCATGAGGCTGTCCACCCGCCTGAAGCCTTTTCCAGTAAAGGCTTCCGGGCATCTTCCTGGACTACTGGACAAGTAAATCTATATAGATTGAATTTTATATAAATACACCAATAGAGATACCCGTAAACACGCGTATTTTGCGCGTAAGAGAAAATTCTGGCCACCTGTCCCGTAACATTCAGTCAAACTCCTTTGATTTCAAAGGGTTCAGCGGTGGACAGCCTCACTGGACAGCCTCTGGACGGGACACGTCATCCCGAGCCACTACGGTTTCATCCGGAATTCCTACAGTGTCATCCTGAGCGAAGCGAAGGATCTCCTCCGCAGCAACACCCTTATAGAAATTGGAGTGCAATCATATGAACCGATCCGACCTGCACGATTACCAGCGCTACTGCGTGGACTTCATCAAATCCCATCCGGAATCCATGATGATCCTGGAAATGGGCTTGGGGAAAAGCGTCATCTCCCTCACTGCCATCCTTGACCTGATGTTCGACCGCTTTGAAGTAAGCAAGGTCCTGGTCATTGCCCCGCTGCGGGTGGCGAACACCGTCTGGCCGGAAGAAAAGGAAAAATGGGAGCACGCCTCGTTCCTGAAAATGTCCGTCCTCACCGGCACCCGGAAAGAGCGCATCGAAGCCCTGGCGGTCAATTCCGATGTGTATGTCATCAACCGGGAAAACCTTTCCTGGCTGGTGGAACTGCTGGAAAGCCGGAAAGCACCCTGGCCTTTTGATATGGTGGTGATTGATGAGCTCTCATCCTTCAAATCCCGGGACAGCCGGCGGTGGCAGGCGCTGCGGAAGGTGCGGGGGAAGATCAGCCGGATGGTCGGGCTGACGGGGACGCCGGCGGGGAACGGGCTGATGGACCTGTGGGCGGAGACGTACCTGATCGACGGCGGGGAGCGGCTGGGGCCGTTCCTTCACCGGTATCGGGATCTGTGGTTTGTGCCGGCGGCGAAGAATCCTTTTACCGGGCAGGTGTTTTCCTACGCGCCGCGGCCCGGGGCGGAAGCGGATATCTACCGGCGGATCGGGGACATCACGGTATCCATGAAGAGCCTGGATTACCTGGATATGCCGGAATGTGTGAGCGTGAAGCATGTGGTTGAAATGAGCCGGGAGGAAAGGAAGGTGTATGACACGATGAAGGAGCAGATGATGCTGGAAGTGGACGGGGAGACCATTGACGCGGTGAACGCGGCGGTGCTGAGCGGGAAGTTGCTGCAGCTGGCAAGCGGTGCGGTTTATACCGACGGCGGGGAAGTGATCCGGGTGCATGACCGGAAGCTGGACATGCTGGAGGATTTGATTGAGCAGGCCAACGGGCAGCATGTATTGATCGCCTACTGGTTCCGGCACGACCGGGAGCGGATTATGCAGCGGCTGAAGGAGCGCGGACTGGCTCCCCGGGAACTGAAAAGCGGGCAGGACATCGCGGACTGGAATGCGGGGAAGATTCCGGTAGGGCTGATATCCCCGGCGTCCGCCGGGCACGGGCTGAACATCCAGCAGGGAGGACATATCCTGATTTGGTTTTCGATGATCTGGAGCCTGGAGAAATACATGCAGACCAACGCCAGGCTGTGGCGGCAGGGGCAGGAGGAAGTGGTGACCATCCACCATATTGTGGTGAAGGACAGCATGGACGAGACGGTGATGAAGGCGCTGGAAGGGAAGAACATGACCCAGGAGGCCTTGATTGAAGCGGTACGATATGCGGGTTTATGAGGCCGTGGGCGGAACTGCGGGGGACAGTTCTTTGCGTTCCGGCCGAACACGGAACGAAAAAAACCGTCCCCGCCGTTCCGGAGACCGAGTCCGTTGCGGATTCTGTGGTTTTTTGAGGGGTAACGGTAATAGAACAGAGAGAGGAGATTTTTAAATGACTGCGTATGAATATCTTTCCCAGGCTTATATGCTGGACCAGCTGATTCAGAGCAAGCTTTTGCAGATTGAGAAACTGAAGGCCCTGGCGAACTCCACGTCCGGGTTTCTCCGGCCGGACCGGCCCGTTGTGAAGCGGACAAGGAGCACGGACGCGATGGCAGAGACGGTGATGAAAATCATGGAAGCGGAGAAGGAACTGGATGAAGAAATAGACACGATGGTGGACAAGAAACTGGAGATTGCCCGGACGATTTCAATGGTTCAGGATCCGGCCTGGCAGTTGGTCCTGGAGAAGCGGTATCTGAACTTCGAAACGTGGGAAGGGATTGCCGCTGAAATGTATATATCCAGCCGGACGGTGCTCAGGATGCATGAGAAAGCGCTGGAGGCGGTGCAGGAAATACTTGACCGGGAAGTATCCGGTCACGATCCGGAACTGCCTTCGTGATCCGGGAAATAAAATGAAAAAGTGCGTTCCGCCTAGGCGAAGGCGGATCAATCGGAGGCAGGGCTCGCGGGAGGAATCGTGATTGTTACCACCGTCCCTTCACCCTCGCGGGAGGCGATGGTCATATTGCCCCCGCACATGATTTCCAGCCGCTGCTGAATGTTTGTCAGCATGGTATGCGGCTTACTCTCGTCAGAAGGATTAAACCCGGGACCATTGTCCTGCACGGTGATCACGCTGCCGATATCCGTACGGCGCGTTTGAATAAAGACGCGCAGGGGGCCGTCCGAGAGATTCACGCAGTGCTTGATCGCGTTTTCCGCGATGGACTGCAGGGTCAGCGGCGGCAGGCGGAAAGACGTGTATTCCGTATCAAATTCCACATTCAGTTTGTCCCCGTACAGCGCTTTTTCCACGGCAAGATAGGCCTGCGTATGCCGCAGCTCCTCGCTGAACGAAATGAGTTTTGTCGCGGAGATGGCGGAGAAGTTTCCCTGCAGGTATTCCGTGAAATCGCTGACCACAGCGGCGGCCTGCTCCGGATCCTCCCGGCAGAGCAGATAGATCGAAGCCAGCGTATTGTAGATAAAATGCGGCCGGATCTGGTTCATCAGGGACTGAATCCTGGCATCCCGCAGTTCCTCTTCCTTTTTCCGCAGCATCTTTTCACGGAGCACAGCCTGGCGAATAAAGCCGAACCCACGAACAATGAGGTTCAGGATCGTCCAGATCATGAAAACGAAGGCAAGGCGCATGGAACCGGTCCACAGGTTGATCAGCAGGTCCGCCGCCATGGTCAGAAAGAAGGGCAGCATCCACAGCCATTCCGAACGGCCCGATTTCTTTTTCAGCAGGATCACCAGGTGCATCACCGCCACACCGACTCCGAACCAGATGACCGTATGATGCAATTCCAGAATCCCGAAAATCTGCAAAACCAGCAGGATAATCGCGGTTCCGGCGGAAACACATACGCAGACTCCGCCGGTTTTTCCGGACTGTTCCTGTCCCATGAGGGATAACATCCGCAGAGATAAAACCAGCATCAGCAGATAGCAGACCGTTCCGCCGTACCAGATCTGTTTCTGGTGTCCAAGATAATCCAGAAGCAGGGGAACCATCGGAAGCCCGCTGATCTTCCAGAGACCGGCCAGGACCGTCACCAGTCCGATATAGAACACCATCTGCTTTTCGCGGGACGCTGCCGGGATAAAAAGAATCATGACCGAAAGGATCAGGCCGGCGACCACGGACAATACGCACAGCGTCAGCATCAGGCCGTCCTGAGGAAGCAGTATCAGGGTGAGCAGGGTATCCCGGCTCACCAGTAAGAATTCCAGATCGTCCAGATTTACGTTGCTGAACACCGGGGTCAGGGTCAGGGTGGCTGTCTTTCCGGAAAACTCCGGCCGCATGGGGATGTTGAGCCAGTATTTTCCAGGCGTCCTGCCGATATGCGGCGCTTCCGCCTCCGCGGTCACGATCTGAGTACCGCGGCCTTCCACGGTAAAGGCGGCGTACGTGTGACGGAGAAAGGCTGTCAGACGGAGATCCGAGGCGCCGGGCCGGTCGAGATCCGGCAGAATGAAGGTAAAGGTATATCTGCGGCCTGTATAATCCGGGATGGACTCCTCCCTGATTTCCTTCGGACTGAGGATAAAAAGCGGATCCACAGACTGGGCCATACGGGTCAATCCCGGATTTGCGTAGATCAGAACCATCAGCAGCACGCAGATCAGCGCTACGGGAATGACGATCATTCCTGTCAGGTTTTTCTTTCCAAAACATGCCTGCTTCATGCTTTCAGCCCCCTGACCGGAAAACGAAGATGGCTGATTTCGTGCCGGATCTTTTCCGGGGTCAGCGGCTTGAGGATATAGCCGCTGCAATGATCCGTCAGGGCATCCTGCATGTATTCCGTATGGGAAGTCAGGAAGATCACGTTCAGGTGGCTGTTGAGCGCGGTCAGCTCCCGGGCTAGCTGCACCCCGTCTTCCCCGCCCAGCTCAATATCCATGAAGGCGATGGAAATGCGGTGACTGCTCGCGAAGGACAATGCCTCGGCGGATCTGCCGAAACCGAACACGGCAGCTTCCGGCAGCGAGGATTTCAGCAGGCGCACGGATGCGTTCAGGATCAGCGGCATATCCTCCACGATCATGACCGTGGGCGTTTCCTCCGAATCCTGCAGGGAATCGATCAGAACATCCGTAGTGACATCCAGGCACTGAGCCATGCGGCCCAGCATACTCAGATCCGGAAGGCGGATTCCTGTTTCCCAGTTTGCGATGGTGCTGCGTGAAACTTTCATGCGGTCGCTCAGCTGGGACTGTGTGATGCCCCGGTCTTCCCGCAACTGTCTGATCTTGTTTCCAAAGCTCTCCATGCTCATCCCGCCACATCTCCTGACTCTTTTTTTGCCTTCTCCACCAATTACCATATTAGTACTTCAGCATTCTCCGATCAACATCCTGTCACGTTCTGTGACAATTCGTTGTAAAAAAGCAAACTTGCGTGGTTAAATATACCAAAGATTTCTTCGAGCTATCCGAGGATCCCATCAGCGGCATTCTCCTCAAACCATGGATGCCGAAGGAACTGGAATGACCCACATACCGTAAACCTGCCGCAGACGCGGCACAGAATAGGAGAAAAACACACAATGAAACACAGAAGTAAACAATTTTTGAGCATCCTGCTCAGCCTTGTGATGGTGCTGGGGCTGGTGCCGGGGATGAGTCTGACGGTGCTGGCGGAAACAGAGCAATCTGAGACGATTGCTACTAAGGCCAGTACAGTGAATGGCACTCATTTTACAATCAGTTGCAATATTGCTTATTCAACTGGTATGAAAGCATACGAAGGAAATGGTGGAATAACTGTCACACCAAAAAACAATGAGTATATTACTAAAGTCGAAATAACTTGTGCCAGTAACCCAGGATATGTTACTGATACCAACACGACCGTTTCGTCTGGTACCGTGGCAATTACAGATGGCGGAGGAAAGATTACTGTTACCGATGTGAACGCCAGTACATTCAATTTCAAATGTGGCAGTTCCAACTCATTGTTCAATCAATTTGTGGTTTACTATTTGGACTCTCCTCCAGTCGCTAGCGTAACTTCAAGTGGCGGAACGGCGACGAACTATACCAATTTTGCTGAGGCTGTGACCGCGTGGTCCAACGCGGGCAACGGCGCGACCCTCACCCTGCTTTCGAATGTGACCACGTTCAGCACCATCGACGTCAGCGGCAAGACGATGACACTGGACCTAAACGGTTATGGTATCTTAAGTAATAATACACGGGTTATTTATGTACAAAACGGTGCAGAGCTGACGATTAATGATAGTAATCCCACGAGAGAACACTATATCAAACTAGAGGATTACCTCGCCACAGAGGTTAGGGATACGGGCTCACAGTCTATCACGGATGGTACAGGTACAGTTAAAGTGAGTGGCGGCTATATCGCCGGCGGTCAAATAGATTGGGATGGGTCATTCCTTTATACCTATGGTATGGTTACACTAAATGCCGGAACCATCATTGGCAACAGAACTATAGGTACTGGTAGCGGCGCAGTATATGTTAGGAGAAACGGATCCTTTATCATGAATGGTGGCAGCATTGTTTATAATAAGGCTCACGAAGGTGCTGCTGTCAGTCTGTGGGGGGAAAATGATGGTACCGCGCAATTCACGATGAATGGCGGCAGGATTGCCTACAATGCTGCGAGGCAAAGCGGTGGTGCTGTGCGCCTCCAAAGTGGCAGTACATTTACCATGGCGGGAGGTTCCATCACAGATAACAGGGCAGAGGATACAGGTGGAGCCATTTACTGGGAGAATGGAAACAATATATCTATAAATCTATCCGGTAGCGCGGTTATTGAGAACAATCATAAGGGCAGCAGCGAGGAGAATATATATCTTTACTACAGACAAAAAATCACCGTCAACGGCTCGCTGACCGATGATGCGTCTATCGGTGTAACCATGGAGGAGCCTATGGAGGAGCCTGGTGTATTTACAAGCAGCACGGGCAACGCGAAGGCTAAGGACTACGCGGCGAAGTTCACCAGCGACGTCGACGCCTATCAGGTGCTTGTGGAGGGCGACGAGCTAAAGCTGGCTCCCCTCGACCCCGTCGCGTCCGTAACTCCAAGTGGCGGAACGGCGACTACTTATACGGATTTTGTGGCTGCTGTGAACGCGTGGTCCAGCGCGGGCAAAGGCGCGACCCTCAAGCTGCTGGCCGATGTGGAGACGAACAGCAGCATCAACGTAAACAATGGTTACGGCAACCCCATGATCCTCGATCTAAACGGATATGGCATCCGCCGTAACGGAACGACGGGTTCCGTGATTCGTATCAACGATGGTGGCAGTCTCAAGCTGACAGACAGCGATGGGTCGTCCCGAAAGCACTATATCACGCTGGATGAAAACGGACGCGGCATCAGCGTCGCGGACAGAGGAACGCCGGGCGATTCCTGTGTCGAGGTGACCGGCGGTTATATCACCGGAGGCCTGGGGGTCAGCGGTTTGGGAGGCGGCGGCGTATGGAGCATCAGCGGTTTCACCATGGAGGGCGGCACCATTATCGGCAACACCACAAGTCCTTCCGGCGGTGACGGTCAAGGCGGAGGCGTGTATGTCGGCATCGGCAGATTTACCATGACCGGCGGCACGATCACCCGCAACAGAGCGAGCACTTCCGGCGGCGGCGTGTATGTCTCACTCGGCGGTGACTTCAAGCTGTCCGGCAATGCGGTCATCAAGGACAACCTGAAGGGCACCGATAAGGATAACGTATATTTGAGCAGCGGAAGAAAGATCACCATAACGGACGCGCTGACAAACAGCGACCCCATCGGCGTGACGATGCAGACCCCCGGGGTGTTCACCGATGGCGGCAAGGCGAAGGGCTACGCGGCGAAGTTCACCAGCGACAACACCGCCTACTCCGTAATGGTGGACGGCGACGAGCTGAAGCTGTCGAGTCACACCCACAGCTTCACCTACAGCGCCAGCGGCGCGACCCTCACGGCGACCTGCACGGCGGAGGGCTGCGACCTGCCCCCGAGCACGCAAGGCGGCACCGACCACGCTGTATCGCTGACCCTGAGTGCCACGGATGCGAGTTACACCGGCAGCGCTTATGCCGAAGCAAGCCTTTCCGATACGACGGCATGGACGGGTGCCGGGCTGACTGCGCCGACGATTGAATATGCCGGACGCAGCAGCACAAGCTATACAAAGAGCACTACCGCGCCGACAGCTGCGGGCACCTATACCGCCAGCATTACAGCGGACAAGGCGACCGCGAAAGCGGATTTCACCATCAGCCCGATTGCCCTGACCATCGACGCCGCGACGGCGACGAACCGCGCTTACGATAAGGACAGCACGGCGGTCACGATCAGTGCCGTTACCTTCAAGGACAGTAGCAGTAATCCTGTTGCGCTGACGCTGGACACCGACTACACCGTTACCGGCGCGATGACCGACGCGAACGCGGGCGACGGCAAGACCGTCACGGTTACCGTGACGCTCAAAAACGGCAATTACAGCCTTGCGACGAATACCACGACCACCACGGTCGATATCAGCAAGGCGGGCGCGCAGACGATCGCGGATGTGACGGACACGCTGGCCTATACAGCGACCTCCGTTTCTGAGTCCGTGGCGGGCAAAATGCCTGAAGACGCGGGAACGCTGAGCTATACGGCGGGGGACGCGACCAAGACCGGCAGCGTCACGGTTTCCGGCTTCGCCGTGGATGAGAACGGCGCCGTGACCGCGACACTCTCCGGCGGCGCGGTGGAAGATACCGTCACCCTGCCTGTGACCATCAGCTCCACGAACTATGCCGATTCCAATGTCAATGTCGTGATCACGCTGACAGACAAGGGCATCCAGACCATCACGGCGGATCCCGTGACCGTCACCTACGGCGATACGGACAAGGCTGTCAGCGCCACAGTGACCGATCCGGCCGAGGGCGGCGGCACGATCAGCTACACAGTGAAGGACGGCAGCGGGGATTATATCGAAGTGAACGCCGAAACCGGCGCGCTGACCATCAAGAAAGTTCCGGAGAACGGGACAGCCATTGTCACCGCGACAGCGGCGGAAACCCCGGCTTATGCGGCGGCAAGCACCGATGTGACGGTGACCATCGAAAAGGCGGATGCGGTCCCGGCCACCGTCACCGCGAATAACCGCGACTTCGACGGAACGGATCAGCCGCTTGTGACCGTCACGGGCGAAGCTGTCGGCGGCGAGATGCAGTACGCCATCGGCACCGCAACCGAAGCCACGGGAACCTATGCCAAAGACATCCCCACCGCCACCGACGCCGGAACCTACTATGTATGGTACAAGGTGGTGGGAGACGAAAACCACAAGGATACAGCGCCGGCCTATGTGACAACGGTGATTAAGGGCCAGATTTCCGCCACAGTCACCTTCAAGGTCGAGAACGGCAGCTGGAACGACGGCGAAGGCGAAGCGGCGACCGCCGACAGGATCGTCACCCTGACCGGATACGAAGGCGACGTGCTGAAGCTGACGGCGGAGCAGATCCCGGCAGTCGGCAGCAAGCCGCAGGATGGCTACAAGGCGGGCAACTGGGATGTGACGCCGAGCACCGAGACGGCGATTACCCAGGCGACCACCTATACTTATACCTATGCGGCACAGGATGCTGCCGTTGTGACCAAGGCTCCTACAGCTAAAGAACTGACCGCCAAC
>JAFROK010000054.1 GCA_017429695.1 Clostridia bacterium
CAGGTTATGGATATGGGCATTCTTTATTTCAATATATTCCTTCATGGGCCTCCCTCTGTATAGCTTTTCTTTTCATGGTCAGAAACCTCCTTTGAAAAGAAACGAATTCATAAGCAAATACTGTCCATGATAGCAAGAAAAGATAATCAAATGACTCATTTATGGATTGTAAGCAGAAACCGGTCTGCGGTCAACAATGGCATGGAAATGAAATGCCCCATTTTTGCTGACAAACCCCATTGCTTTCGTGACCGAGAATAAGATTATATGATTGATTTAGCGAGAACCTGAAAACGGGAGCCAGTGGCATGCGATTGACATGCGGCTTGGTTCCCGCTTTTTTTGCCTTTTTTCCGCCTTCGGACACTTTACCTCGCTAAAGCAATCGTTCATTTTTTCGGATTTTTCTTAAAAAATGATTTTCCGGTTCTCTAATTGATTTCGTCCATTTTTTCGTGGAACTTGAAAATAATGAACGTTTTATATTGTATACCCATATTGCCATTAACACAATAAATATCAACGCTTTGCGGTTTCGTTCGTTTTGTGTGAAAAATGGACGTTATTTTCCAATGGACGAAATTATAGATCAGATGAATCGTTCATTCTTTTCAATAATTCTGAGACTGACAGATAACCATCTTGGGGAAAAATAGACGATTCATCATCCTTCATCATCCTCAAAAAATGATGATGATATGTGTGAAAGAGGGGGGGGTACGGGGGAGAACAACAGGCCAAGACGAGTAACAATACCCAACAACAAACAGGCCTGTTGTGCCCCCCGTGCTCCTGATGTATGGATTCTGGGACAACTGCAGAAGAGCATTTTTCTGACAAGGTAATATTTTAATATATCCGGGGCTGTATTGCCTGTTCGCGCTGCAGACAATTAACGATCTGGTCAACGAAACAGCTCCCAAACTGAAGGAAGCAGACGGAATCATTATCGGTTCACCGGTGTATTACAGTATGCCCAACGGAACGGTGCTTTCCTTTATGCAGCGGCTCTTCTACAGCTGCGGCTGCGACCTGCATATGAAGATCGGCGCGTCGGTGGTGTCCTGCCGCCGCGGCGGGAACAGCGCTACCTTTGAGATCATGAACCAGTTCTTCGGGATCAACGGGATGCCGACTGTCCCCAGTACCTACTGGAACGACGTTCACGGGTACAAGGGCGAAGATGTACTCGCCGATGTGGAAGGTGTGGAGACCATTCGTAACCTGGCGACCAATATTGCATTCCTGATCAAATCCATCCAGGCCGGCAAGGAACAAATCGGCAAGCCCGATGTGCGGCATACGCAGTTTATGAACTTTATCCGGTGACGATTCATGAATCGGGATGATCAGCGGCCAGATTCCTGAGGTATGAGGACGGAGACATTCCATATTTCTTGCGGAATGTCTCGGAAAAATAACTGGTTCCCTGGAAGCCGGTGGCAAAAGCGGCATCCGTGATACTGTGGCCGTTCCAGATCAGGTCACACGCCTTTTCCAGTCGATACCGGCTGACATAGTTCATCGGCGTAATATGAAGTTTCCTGCTGAACAGCTGGCAGCATTTGCTGCGGCAGACCGCACCGGCTGCCGCAATATCCTCCAGCATGATTTTTTCCTGATAGTGATTCTGGATATATCCGGTCATCTGACGGATCACAGCCCAGTCCGGGTCGATATTGTGATCCGTCTTTTTGATGTTCATTTTTACGATGCTGTCCAGCAGTTCCGCGCAGGTTGACAGGACCGCAAGCGATTCCTCCGGTACAGCGTGGTCGCATAAGGAATGAATCAGGTCAATGATTTGCTTTTCCTCCGCTTTTCCATTGGATAAAAGCCAGTAATCCGGGCTGGAGTCCTGCGAAAGATGTTCCAGCGTGGAAGCGACTGCAGGAACAAGTCCCAGCAATTCCGGATGAAAAACGGCATAACAATAGTGACGTTCCTGCTGGACGGCTGAATAACCGTAATGAAGTCTTCGGCTGTTTACAAAGATGGCATCCCCCTGTTCCAGATATATGTGCTGCCCGTTTACGGAATAGTCCATCGGACCGTCCAGAGCGATCAGCGCTTCATAGTCCCTGTGCCAGTGGCATCCGGCCGCGTATCCCGCAAAGATGGAGAGACAGGAGTACGCCGTGCTGATCGGAAAATCCGGCGCGTTGTAGGTCAATACTTCGGATCCGTCTTCCCGAACGATCAGCTCTTCCATGGAATGATTCCTCCTAAAAATACGATTGTTATACTATTGTAGCGTATTTTGAATGCAAAAAGCAACCCTGTAAACTATTCTGTAACCGGAGAGGCAAACAGGGCCTTTTCATCAACCGAGATGGAGGAGGAATAATCATGCTGGAAATGATCGACAACATGGCGGAAAAGACGAAAGAACAACAGAACTGGTTTCAGTCCGTAAGAGAAAACATTACACCCCGGCAAAGAAAAAAGGAAATCCGGGATCAGGAGAAAAAAACATTGGAAGAGGAAAACGAACGGTTCAGATCATTTGTTAACCAGAGTCGTTAAGGAGATAGCAAACGATGAACGCTGATCGGCAGCCGTCTTTCTAGGATAAAATATGACCCTGAGTGTGTGTACAGCATTTATATCAATGCGTTGACGGGAGAACTCGTACCAGCTGACTGATCTGTGAAAGTCACCTTACACGCGTGTAAGTATGTCAATAGAACAACTTGCACGCGTGTAAGGTGTGCAAGTATAATTCCCTTTGCTGACTCCTTAACGGCAAAGATCTTTTCACTGATGACTTGCCATTCCGGTGTGGCAAATCAAAAACGCCTGACGGACAAAAGAATCCGTCAGGCTTTTAAGATGGGCCTTTATTCCCGGTACGACTTTTCAGGAATCATTCTGATCATGCACAATCCAATGCATCAGGTTGAGACAATTCTTTTCGGATATCAATCGCATCTTCCGGCAGGGTGATTCTTGCCATGATTTCTTTATGCCAGCGGAAAACCGTTGCCCGGCTGGCAAATAATGAATCAATAATCGCTTCCCATTTCTGACAGGCGATATACCGGAGAATCAGCAGCTGCTGTTCCTGGGGATCGAGAGAAGAAGCCAGGGTGACCATCTGTGCCTTCAGTTTATCCAGCAGCTGCTGCTCCAGATCAACTTTATGCTCCAGATGCTCCAGTATTTCCAGGGTGCGGATATACGGCGCACTTCCACAGGGGGAGACCTGCACCCGATCTGTATGGATTTCAGGCGCATGAACATCCCCAATTGAAGCACGCAGGGCTTTCAGCGTCTGACGATCACTTTCCAGCCAGGATTGCAGACAACGATACTGCGAAAAATAAGATTCAGCAGTCATGGATTCCTCCCGGATGATTTGCTCATGTATTCGTCAATTGCGGATACAGCGAACGGATCCAGTGCTGTGCGGTTCAGAGACTGCAGAACAGTTCCCAGCAGTTCTTCCAAACTCACATCCAACATTCCCGGCTTCCCAGGTTCTTTGCTGTACAACGGACTGACCCGCCTTTCTCGCTTATTAAAAAGATACAGTTCAATCCTTTTATCCGGTTCTTCAGGAGCTGATCCTTCGCTTTCGGAAACCAAGCTTATCAGATAAACAACGATGTTATCCGACAATGATGTGCGACAGGCATCATGAGGGATCAGACTGCGATTTTTCGGATGAAAACGGGATGAATAATAAACATTTATATAACCCGGATTATCTGGATCTGGATCGAATCCGATCAACGGATGATTTGGAGCAACATTTTCCGATTCAAATGCTACAGGGCTCAGAAAACAATCGGAATCCAAATTCCAGACGATTTTTTTCTTATACGAATCTGTGATCAGCTGACTGACAAACTTCTGCAGATAGACTTCTTCATCTGTAGCGATGCGGTAATCGCAGCTCATCAGTGAATCCACAGTTACTCCCAACGCCGCAGCGGCACGGAACAGGAAGTCACTGCCCGGCAACGGCTTCTTTGGATCTTGGCGCAGGCGCGCGAGATATCCGATGCTGACCTTGCAGGAATTTTCCAGGTCACCGATCCTGATTCCCTGCTTTTTGGCCAACAGATAAATGTTCGAAATGCAGCGGTCTCGTTCAATCATCATTAGAGACACCTCCTTTCGAGACTGAGCATATCATGAACTGATAATAATGTCAATTATAAAATCTACTAAATTTGATAAAAATATCAATGTGAGACCAAATGAGACTAAATAAGACTTGCTTATACGGTGGATTATCGAGTAAGATAAGCTGGGCAACGTAAAAACGAGGCTCGATTTTTAGAAAAATATCAAATTATAGGAGGAAAGAAACATGCCTAAGACGGATGAGAACAAGACGCTGGTTAACAGAATACGGAAATTGGCGCCGGACGCCATTGATACGATGGGAGAGATGCTGCGGGATCCAAGAACGCCGGCCCCGACCAGAGCCCAGCTGGTTGGATATATATTGGAAAGAACGCTTGGAAAACCCGACACGACGATTCACCTGATGACCGAAGGCGCGACGGTGAAAGATTCCGAGAACCGGTTGATTGCATTGGCGCAGGAAATCCGGGAAGAAGCCATGAGCGAGCCGGAGAATATCAGCAATGATCCGGCTGAAGAAGAAACGGAGGATACCGATGAGTGCGAATACGAAGACAACTATGAAGACGAAACCTAAATGCAAAGCCCGGAAAGTATCCGCGGAAAACGCGGTGAAAGAGATGCTGAAACATCCGGAACAGATCGGTATTCAGGTCGGCTTCAAGGATATGACAGCGCTGCATGGAAAGTGGATCCGGGAAATCGTTTTCGGAACGGATGACTACACGCTGCAGGCTCACCGGGGAAGCTACAAATCCTCCAGTCTGGCTGTAGGTATCGGGCTGATCATGATCCTGGATCCGACACACAATATCATTTTCCTGCGAAAGTCGGATAATGACGTGGCTGAAATGCTACGAATGGTTAGCAAAATTCTGAGAAGCCAGATCATGAACGACATCAGCATGGTGATTCACGGAATGCCGGTTGAAATTATCACGGAGAGCGTGGATCAGATATCCACCAATCTCTGGAATTCGCCCATGGGCGCCCCACAGCTGCTGGGGCTGGGGATCAAAAGCTCCATTACCGGGAAACATGCCCAATATGTGATCACGGATGATATCTGCAACATACAGGATTATCAATCTTCCGCAGAACGGGAGCATACCAAAATGCAATATGACGAACTTCAGAATATCCGGAACCGGGGCGGGCGGATTATTAATCTGGGAACACCGTGGCATAAAAAGGATGTTTTCAGGAAAATGCCCAACATTCACCGGTACGACTGCTATCATACCGGTCTGATCAGCCCGGAACAGCTGGCTAAGCTTCAGAAAACTATGGCGCCTCGTTTCTTTGCAGCCAACTATGAACTGAAACTGTTGAGCAGCTCTGAGCTGGTTTTTACGGATCCGCCGCAGTTTACAGATGATGAGGGTATGTTGCTGGAAGGGGAGTGCCATGTGGACGCTGCCTACGGAGGCGCAGACTATACTGCCCTTACCATTGGTAAGATAGCTCCTGACGGCATCATTTATCTCTATGGAAGACTGTGGCATAAGGACGTACAACTGGTACTTCCTCAGATTGTTGAGGAGTTTAATCGCTTTCAATGCTGGAGACTTTCCTGCGAGGATAATGCTGACAGAGGATTCCTGAAACAGACGCTGTTTAAAATGGACATATGGGCATCCGATTACCATGAATGCCAGAACAAGAAGATAAAAATACTGACATATCTCCGAAAATGCTGGAGTAAGATTGTTTTTATCCAAGGAACCGATCCGGCTTACATCCGCCAGATTACGGATTATACCGAAAACGCGGAACATGATGACGCGCCGGATTCCGCAGCCACCATGTGCCGGTTTTTTGAGACATACCGATGGGATGGACACTGATCCGGTCATTTCAGCAGAAAAGAGGAGAATGGTTTCAATGTATGAAAATCGTCCTGTGCTGATCCCCGATATTTCCGGGAAGATCAGTTTCAAAAAGAAAAACGGCAGCGAATATGTACAATACCTGACGGGCAGGAGATATGATCCTGTCCGGAAATACACAGTACCCGAAAAAAAGATTATCGGCATCCGGATCGCATCCCTGCCGGAAATGATGCTGCCGAATGAAAACTATCATGAATTAAACCTGTCGGAAGGAGAAACAACCATGGATGAAGAGCAGGGAAAGGCTGCAAAGATTTATGAGAAGGACAGGAAGCAATTCGTTATGCTTCGGGACCTGTTTGATCAGATGTATTATGAATTTCAGCTTCAGAGCAGACGGAAACCGGATGATCCGGTCAATCCGTATAAGGCAATGAGAATCAACAGCATCCTGGAACCGCTGCGCAGGATGATGGCCAAAGAGGATTACGCGGATTATCTGGATCTGGTTGATACGACGCAGGAAGATCAGGCGGAGAATATCTCCGCGGGACGGACATACAGCGATGTCGCGCTGCTTCTGACGCAGTATAAGGGGGCGATGAAAAGATTTTTCAGCGAGAAGATATAGGCGGTTCCTCTCAAAAGCGGTTCCTCTCAAATTTGGGTTCAGTTGCTTTCTTCCGTAAGGCGCAGGGCCAGGGTAGTGTAGCGGCGGGCGACGTGGTTGTTTTCCACCATGCGCCGGATGATTTCTTCGCTGCCGACCAAAACGACCATGCTTTTGGCCCGGGTCATGGCGGTATAGAGCAGGTTTCTTGTCAGGAGCATCGGCGGACCGCCGGTGACCGGCATCACAACCACCGGGAATTCGCTTCCCTGGGATTTATGGACGGAGAGGCAGTAGGCAGGCTCCAGGGATTCCAGGTCCCCGGCTTCGTATTCCACTTCCTTATCATCGTCAAAGAGCACGGTCAGCATGTTGTTTTCCGGATCGACGGCCGTGATGAAACCGATGTCCCCGTTGAAGACACCGGCGCCTTCCTCCGTACCGGCCGGCGTGGAGCGGATCCATTCGATCTGGTAATCGTTTTTGGTCTGGATGACCTTGTCGCCCAGGCGGAACACCGTATCACCCCAGGATATCTGCGGCTTTCCGGAGACGGACGGATTCAGGGCTTCCTGCAGGCGGAGGTTCAGGGTATTTACGCCGCACTCGCCTTTTCGGGCGGGGGCCAGCACCTGGATGTTCCGCATGGCCAGGGCGGCGGCTTCCTTTTCCGGGTAACCGAGGAAGGTTGGCAGGCGCTTTGTCAGCAGAGCGACGATGGCATCTGACGCGTCTGAAAGGGAGAGCTTGCGCTCAAAGAAGAAATCCGTTCCCTTTTCATTCAGGACCGGCATCTGGCCGTGGTTGATCAGGTGGGCGTTGACGACGATCCGGCTGGCTTCGCTCTGGCGGTAGATATCGGTGAGCCGCACACAGGGGACCGCGCCGCTGTCCAGGATATCCCGCAGAACGTTGCCGGCGCCGACGCTGGGCAACTGGTCCGCGTCGCCGACGAGGATCAGGCGGCAGCCCGGTTCAATGGCCCGCAGCAGGGAACGCATCAGCATCAGGTCAATCATGGAGGCTTCATCGGTAATGACACAGTCGGCTTCCAGCGGGTTTTCCTGGTTGCGGGCAAAAACGCCTTCATCACCGCCGTATTCCAGCAGGCGGTGGATGGTTTTTGCTTCGGCGCCGGTGGCTTCCGTCATACGCTTGGCGGCGCGGCCGGTCGGCGCGCAGAGAACCACTTCGTTCTCCTCGGAAAGCAATTCCAGGATACAGTTAATAATCGTGGTCTTCCCGGTACCGGGACCGCCGGTGATGACAAACATGCCGGTTTCCAGGGCGCGGGTGATGGCCTTGCGCTGGGTGGCGGAAAAAGAGATGCCGTGGTTTTTCTCAAAGGCGGAAATGGCGCGGGCGGCGCCGGCAAATTTGTCCGTCCGGACGGCGCACATCAGCTCCCGGATCCGCAGGGCCACCTCCTGCTCGGCATGCCAGAAAGCGGGCAGGTAAATCCGGCGGTTATCCGGTTTTTCGCCGGCTTCCCCGATCAGGGATCCGGAGACGAGCAGGGAACGGAGGGCCTTGGCACACAGCTCCCCGGGAATCTGGAGGAGCGCGGTGGCCGCGCTGCACAGTTCCTTTTCCGGCAGGTAGACATGGCCGGAGGAAACGGCGGAGTCCCGGAGCATATAGCGGAGCGCACAGCGGATCCGGCTTTCGCTGTCCGGCGCAACGCCCAGGGCGATACCGATCCGGTCTGCGGTTTTAAAACCGACGCCGTCGATATCGTCGCACAGGCGATAGGGATCCTGCCGGATAATATCCGGTGTTTGGTCTCCGTAATATTTGCTGATTTTCACGGCCAGGTTGGCCGGGATACCGTATGACTGGAGGAATACCATGGCCCGGCGGACCGACTGGTGTTCCCGGAAGCTTTCGGCGATCATCTGGCAGCGCTTCGGGCCGATGCCGGGAATTTCTGTCAGGCGCTCGGGATGCTCGGAGAGAACCGACATGGTTTCCTCGCCGAACTGGCGCACGATCAGCAGCGCCGTGGCGGGCCCAACCCCGCGGATCAGGCCGCCGGCCAGGTAGCGCTCAATACCCAGCAGGGTAGTGGGTACCCGAATTTCGCAGGAGGTGCATTTGAACTGCCGGCCGTATGTCTTATGTTCAATCCATTCGCCGGTGAATACCGCCTGTTCCCCGGGACTCAGTTCCGGCAGTGTTCCGACGACCGTGACCTCGTTGCGGCCGGCCCGGACAGTAATAACGGACCAGCCGTTTTCATCATTGCGGAAAACGGTGCCCAGAATGCCGGCCTCGAGCTGTTCCATAAGTCCTCCGGATAAGCAGTTTTGCGGCGGATACGCCTGATAACAGCAAGCATACCACAAAAATGAGGGATTGTCATTAACGGACGGGTTTGATATAATTCTCTTTATCAGCCGGAGAGCAAAGGAGTGGCGTGTATGGATTTCATGAAGACCCTGCTGATCTATATGTCGGCAACATTTGCCTTTGCCGTGCAGAACACGGCAGCGCCTTCCGTTACGCCGCCACCTGTGGAAACGCAGCCCCCGGCTGTGGTGGAGACACTCAGTCCCCAGGCCACTATGCGGATTATCCAGGGCATTACCCCGGTACCGGGCACGTCCGTAACGCCGCCTCCGGTTCCCGAGATTACGCCGAACAAATCCTATCACAACCTGGCGCAGGGCTCCAAGGGCAAGGATGTGCGCCGGCTGCAGGAAAGGCTGATTGAACTGGGATATCTTCCCGAAGGCTCCGCGGACGGCGCCTACGGGCGGCAGACGTATAATGCGGTCCGCCGTTTCCAGTACTATAACGGACTGACGCAGGACGGTATTGCCGGAGACCGGACGCAGACGTATCTGTTTGAGAACCCGGACGTGGCTTACAACCAGGACAATGTAACCCCGACACCGGAGCCGACACCCGAACCGACGCCGGTGCCGACACCGGAACCGACGGCAACGCCGACGCCCACGCCGACCCCGACACCGGAACCGACGGCAACGCCGACGCCTACGCCGACCGCGACACCGGAACCGACACCGACACCGACACCCACACCGACGGCGACGCCGGAACCGACTGCAACGCCGACACCCACACCGACGGCGACACCGGAACCGACGGCGACGCCGGAACCGACTGCAACGCCGACACCCACACCGACGGCGACACCGGAACCGACTGCGACGCCGACACCGACGCCGACGGCGACACCGGAACCGACGGCTGAACCCACGCCGGAAGTGACGGTCCCCGTGCATGAGATCGACCTGGACGCGGACCTGTTTGTGGCAATCGACGGGTTCATCGCATTTAATGACAACGGTGCTCCGCTGGACTGGGTCGCCGTGAAGGACGGCATTCCGGTAACCTGCTACCCGCGGCTGCAGGAGAGCAACGGGCGGATCCGGGTCAGCCTGGACGACCTGGTGAACTGCCTGGAGGGATGGACCCTGACGGACGAAGGCGCGGTTGTGCTGGAAGCGGAAGGGCATACGCTCGGACTGTATAACGAGGAGAGCGGATGTGTCGCAACGATGGACGGAACAGAAATCCCCATGGAAGCGACCGACTTTGATTTTGAAAATAACGGGCACTTTATCAACGCGCAGTTCCTGGCCGGCGCCCTGGGAGGGGAAGCCGTATGGGACGCGGAAGAAATAACGCTGATCCTTCGGATTCCCGCAGCGGTGGCAGAGAAGGACTGACTTTTACCGAACGGAGGTACAGCATATATGAAGTCTGTCAATTTACGGCTCAGCCTGGTTGAAAATGTCAACCAGTTTGTGAATATTGTTTCCCGCTATCCTTTTGAAATGGATCTCCGGGCAGGGCGCCATGTAGTGGACGCCAAATCGATCCTGGGTATTTTTTCCCTGGATCTGAGCCGGCCGATTACGCTGGAAATCTACAGTGATGACTGCGGACAGCTGATGGAAGAAATTAAGCCTTTCATCGAAGAAACGGACGCATAAAAAGACGAACAATAAACGAAAATATTCTTTTCAACATTCGGATAATATGCTAAAATATGGATTCAGGGGAGACGAAATGTTCCCCTGAATATCATTTTGCCTGACAGGCAGGGAGAAGGCCCCAGATGGACAAAATACGCCGGAATGAACGGATGACCGCCATGATGAGACTGCTGGTGGGATCGCCGAACCGGATATTTACGCTCAGCAATTTCTGCAACATGTTCGGATCCGCCAAATCCACCATGAGTGAGGATGTGGACCTGCTGCGGGAAGTATGCCGTGAATTTGACCTGGGCGAGGTGGAAACCGTGACCGGCGCGGCAGGCGGCGTGCGTTACCGCCCGGCTGTGAGCCGGGAGAAGGCCCGGGAATATATTGCCGAACTGTGCGGCCGGCTGAGCGGAACTGAACGGGTGCTGCCCGGCGGTTTTCTGTATTACAGCGATATTCTCAGCACACCGGATACCGTGAACCGGATGGGGGAGATTATTGCAACGGAGTATTATGACTGTGCGCCGGATTTTGTGCTGACCATGGAGACCAAAGGGATTCCGGTGGCGTTTTCCACTGCGCACGCACTGGGTGTTCCGCTGGTGATTGCACGGCATTCCTCCAAGGCCTATGAAGGTTCCGCGGTGAACATCAACTATGTATCCGGCTCCGGGAACATTGAAATGATGAGCCTGAGCCGCCGGGCGGTCCGGGAAAACCAGAAAGCGCTGATTGTGGATGATTTTCTGCGGGGCGGCGGAACAGCCAGGGGTATGGTGGAGCTGATGCGGGAATTCAATGTGGAAGTGACGGGCATGGCGTTTGTCATGGCGGCCGCGTCACCGGAGAAGAAAAAGATCTCGGGCGCCAAGGCGCTGATGACGCTGCGGGTCAGCGACGGCGAGTTCCCGACGGCTGAAGTGCAGCCCGCGGAATGGCTGGCGGATCCGGTGTAAACATGGTTTGCCAAAGCAGGCCCCCGTATGGTATAATCTAATGTTGAATTTTCCGGGGAAGGGGGTTGGCCTGTGTACGATATGGTGCCGCCACAGCCGACGCAGCCTGCACAGCCGCAGCGGCAGAAACGGCTGAGCGTGCCGCAGATCATGCTGATCGTGGCTGCGCTGGGTTTCCTTGTGTGGTATCTGGTCAAAACCTTTGTTCCCAGGACGGAACCTTATGCCCAGATTACCCTGGATGCCATCGGGGAACATTATTCCGGGGACTGCCTGATTGTCCGGGACGAAACGGTCTGGCCGGAGGACGGCGTGGGCAGCGTGGAATATATCGCGCAGGAGGGGTCGGTTGTCAGGCTGAACGATCCGGTCTGCAAGGTTTACTCTTCCGCCTATACGGAAAAGGAAAAAAAGCTGCTCCAGGATTACCGGGATGACATTAAAAAATACCAGCTGGAGCTGCTGGCCAAAGAGGTTGCCACGGATGCCCGGGTTGAAAAGCTGGAGAGCGATGTACTGACTCAGGCGAGGGAAGTCCGCGATATCATTCAGGGCGCCCGGGGCAATATGTTGAACCAGGAAGCGCAGCTGAACGAAGCGATTGATGCCCGCCAGAGTTACCTGCGGGACAAGTTCAGCAGCAACGACCGGATGAGCCGCCTCTATAACGAGGAAGACCAGCAGCTGCGGAAAATCCTGAGCTGGACGCGGCCGCGGCCGGCACAGCGGGCCGGAATTGTCAGCTTCTACTCGGACGGATATGAAAACGGGCTGAAGATGAGCAATTACGAAACCTTCACCCATACCGAAGTCCGGAACATGATGAATGGCTCGAAACCGGCTGCTTCATCGGATGAGCGCGGAAAAACCTCCGTTTACCGGATTGTGCAGGACGGGTCCTGGGGTGTGCTGATGATCATCCGGGACAGCAAATGGAATCCGGTGGAAGGTTCGGTTTACGAGCTTCGCCTGGAGAACTTCAAGGCCACCACCGTTTATGCCAAGGTTCTCAGCTATACCCGCATGGGCGGGGAACTGCTGGTCCGCCTGCGGGTGGATGATACATCGGTACTGCCGGTAATGTACCTGCGAACCTGTACCGGCGTGCTCGGCGACAGTGCCACCAGCCTGACCGTGCCGGAAAAAGCCATCTATACGCAGAACAACCAGCAGGGCGTTGTGCGGGTGGAAGGCGAAAGCAAGTGGTTTGTGCAGGTCACAGTCCTGAAGAAGCAGGACGGGATGTGCTACATTACGCCGGTTCAGGCCGGCGCCCTTGAGGAAGGGCAGACGATCAAACTGTTCAATTAGCGCGGAAGAAGGCGAAACCGGAATGACGACGGAGGAAAGGCTTGCGGAGCGGATCGGAATGATCCGGCGGGAGCTGGCGGAAGCCTCGGAAGGCCGGTACCCTGCGCCGAAACTGATTGCGGTGACCAAAACGCATCCGCCGGAAATGATTCTTCCGCTGAAAGTGGCCGGCATTACCGATATCGGGGAGAACCGGGTGCAGGAACTGCGCGGAAAACTGCCGCAGCTGGAGGGCGCGTTCCGGATCCATCTGATTGGCCGACTGCAGCGGAACAAGGTTCGCCAGATTATCGGGGACGTATGCATGATCCAGTCCATGGACAGCGTTCCCCTGGCGGAAGAGATTCACGCGAGGGCGAGCGCGGCTGGCATCCGGATGCCGGTGTTGGTGGAGGTCAGCCCGGCCGGGGAAGCACAGAAAGGCGGCGTTCCCTTCGATGAAACGGAGGCTTTTCTCCGGCAGATCGCGCCGCTGGAAGGAATCCGGGTGGAAGGCTTGATGGCGGTGATGCCGCTGACGGCGGACGAAGCGCTGCTGGATTCGCTGTTTGCGAAAATGCGGCAGCTGTTTGACCGCCTCCGGGAAACGGATATTACCGGAATCCGGATGAATGAACTGAGCATGGGAATGTCCGGGGATTACCGGATTGCAGCAAAACATGGCGCCACGATGGTCCGGGTGGGAAGCGCCATATTCGGCCCGCGGAACTGAGCGGGAGATAAAGGGAGGAACCAAGGATGGCCCTGACTGATTTCAAGAACAGGCTGAAGCAGGTGTTTGCCCCGGTGCTGGGAGACGGAACCCGCCGCCCGGACGGGGGAACCAGCTGCTACCGCCCCATGAGGAAGCGAATGCCGGGAGACGTGGCCGGCGCGCAGAATGATCACTATGCCCAGCAGCCGGTGCAGTATGTGCATACCGGCTTTACCGGCATGAATCCCCCGTCGGAATACGGCGGAGGCGGCACCGGCTATATGCCGCAGCCGGATTACAGTCAGACGTCCTATGCCCGGCCGGCATACAGCCAGCAGGGATTCGGCCAGTCGGCATTCTCCCAGGGGGATGTTTACGCACAGCAGGGTGCGTTCGGCGGGTATGATGCGTTCAACCGGCCGGCTGCCCAGCCGTCCGGTCTCTTCCAGGGCCGGCCGGAACCGGATGAACGGACCGCGGCCAGGCCGGAACGGGGATGGTTTGCGGGCCGCGAACAGGCCGCACAGCCCAATAATATCTCCTATATGCCGGGCGTTGCGCCGGAAGGCAATGCGCCGGTGCAGCATGTGGAGCATATTATGACCCTGACGGGCCTGAAGAGCTGCTATGAAGCCATTGAATGCATGAAAAACGGCGAGACGCTGCTGGTGATGCTGGATGCCATCGCAAACGAAAACGAAAGCATGCGGTGCCAGGATATGCTGGCCGGCGCGGCGTTCACCCTGGGCTGCAGCGTACGGATGCTGCAAGGCGGACGGCTGGTGCTGATTGCGCCGGAAGGCGTTCAGGTCCTGCCGGAGCAGCCGAGCGGCGCACGGCCGGAATTCCCTCCGGTATTCATGCAGGCGCAGCAGCCGGCTCCCCAGCCGATTCCCCAGACCGCGGAACCGGTCCAGCGGGAACGGCGCAGCAGCCCCCGGGCAGAGGAGTGGAACGCCGCGCTGAACGGCGAGATGGAACAGTATAATCCGTATACGGGGAATATGCCGGTGGCTGCCGGCGCATACGGCAGCTTCGGCGGATACGGATACTGATACCGGGCGGTGCCCGGAGACAGAAAACGGCGTATGGCAATGTTTCATCGGAAATATTCAAATAAAAAAATAAAACAGGGAGGCTGAAAGCATGGAGAAGATCACGGTTGAAGTGATTGCCCACAAGGAGTTTACGATTTCCTCCAAGGGGTACAATCAGGCAGAAGTGGACAATTTCCTGGATGACATCTGCGAAGAGCTGGAACGGATGGAAAAAGAAATCACGGAACTGCGCCAGAAGACCACAATGGTCCATCCGGCTGCTCCGGCGCCTGCTTCTTCCGGCGTGTCGGAAGATCAGGAAAGAAGCTTCCGTGAAGTACTGGAAATGGCCATGCAGGTGAAGGATGATACGATCCGAAAGGCCCGGGAGGATGCCGAAGCCATTCGTGCAAAGGCTGAAACCGAAGCGACGGAACGGCTGAACGGACTGAACGAGGAGAAGGATACCCTGGTGAAGGAAGTGGCGGACCTGAAGGCAGCCGGTGCAGAATACCGCGCGAAGTTCGAAGAGCTGCTCCAGGCCCAGCAGGAAGCGCTGGACAAGGCTGCGGAACTGTTCTGACAGACGCTGAATCGGGAAAGGGGCGCAGGAGATGTTCGGACACAGGTTTGACGGGAAAAGACTGCGGGATATCGACCCCATCATACAGATTACACCTTATCTGATGCCGATGCGGTGCGACGCACAGGTGTTTCTGGATCACAAACTGGATTTTGAAAAGCTGAGCCGATATATTGCCCGGAAAGCCCAGGAAGGACATAAGATATCCTTTATGCAGCTGATTGCGGCGGCTTATGTCCGGGCGGTCAGCCAGCACCCTGAAATCAACCGGTTCATTTTCAACAAACAGTATTATTCCCGGAATAACTGCTCGATCTCCTACGCGGTTCTGAAAGACCCGCAGGATTTCAACAGCCCGGAAGTAACGGTCCGCATCCAGTTTGACCTGACGGATACCGTGTTTGACGTTTGCGACCGGATGAACGACGCGGTGGAGAAAGCACGGGCGACCGAGGATGGGGACTTTGTGATCCGGCTGGCGAAAGCCGTGCTGAAGATTCCGGGACTGACAACGGTGATTGTGGCGCTGGTGAAGCTGCTGGACCGGTATGGGCTCGCGCCGAAAGCGCTGCTCGGCGACCTGCCGTTCTATAGCGGGCTGTTTGTTTCCAATAACGCGTCGATCGGCCTGCACCATGTGTGGCACCATATTTACAATTTCGGCAACGTGAGCCTGTTCATGATCCTGGGCACGGTGGTAAAGGAAGCGGTTGCGGACGCGGAGGGAAAGACCCGGATGCGCCGTATGCTGCCACTGGGCATTACCGCGGACGAGCGGATCTGTTCCGGTGCGCATTATGCCGCGTTCTTCGCGGATGTCATGCATTTCCTGGCTGAGCCGGAAGTGCTGGAAGTGCCGCCGGAAAACGTGAAGTTTGACCCGGGCATGGAATACCATGTTGAGAAAGTGAAAAAAGCGGAATAAAAAAGAATCAGGATCAGACGAAGCTCTGATCCTGATTGAATACAGGAATGAAATCTTTATCGGCGGAGTCCGGCTCCTGGAGGAATCCGGGAAGCCCGAGGGCCAGCATATGGTCCAGGACCCGCCGGTATTCTTTTTCCGTAACCCGGCGGTCCAGCCCCGGAACCGATACGTTATTGCAGGGAGTATACTGGCGCATCAGGCTGACCGGCGTTCCCTCCGGAAGATTGTCGCGGATCCAGGTGAGCAGTTTCATGCTTTCCGAGGTCAGGCCGGGGAGGATCAGATGGCGGACCAGCACGCCTCGCTGCATGATCCCATCTTCATCATAAATGGCGGGGCCGGTCTGCCGGCACATTTCCCGGATGGCGGCGGAGGCTGCGTCAAAATAGTCCGGCGCCCCGGCGCACAGCCGGCCGGTCCGGGGGGAATAATGCTTCAGGTCCGGCAGGTACACATCGATGATCCCGTCCAGCATCCGGATTGTATCGACCGTTTCATATCCGGAGGTGTTCCATACCAGCGGAAGGGGCGGGCGCCAGATCCGGAGCGCTTCCAGGATCTGCGGAACAAAAGGCGTTCCGGTGATCAGGGAGATGGTATGGACACCGAGATCCGCCAGGCGCTTCATCGCGTCGGCCAGTTCCTGCGGGGAAAAGACCCGGCCGGCATTGCGGTGGGATATTTCCCCGTTCTGGCAGTAAACGCACCGCAGGGTGCATCCGGAAAAAAAGACAGCGCCGGTTCCGTTCCGGCCGGAAACCGGAGGCTCCTCCCACAGGTGTGGGGCAATCCGGCCGATCACCATCTGATCGCCCAGGCTGCAGAATCCGGCGGACAGCGCACGATCCGCGCCGCATGACCGGGGACAAAGGGAACAAATCATCTTCATTCTCCGCTGACTGAAAATAAAAACCGATCACTGACAACTGAAAACCAATAATCATTATAGGCCGGAAGATGCCGGAACGCAAATAAGGTTGAGAAGATTTGCAAAATCCGGTATAATATACTAAATCTGTATGATACGGATTGTAACAAAGGAGACGATCAGCTGTGAGCGAATATAACGATATCTCCCCGCGCCGCCGGAGAGTCCGGGCGCCGGAGGAAAATGAATCACCGGCAAACATCAGCGAAAACACTGCCGGCACAGATCCGCATGACAGGCTGTCCGATACGGCGCAGTCCCAGGGGCCGTACAGCCGCGTACCGGAAGAGGCACGCCGGATGAGCGCGTCCCCTTACGGCGCGGTGAATGCCGCGGCGGTCCGTCAGTCCGCCTCCCGGCAGGATGCGTTCCGCAGCGGAATGACCGTCCGGCAGCCGGCCCGGCCCGCCGGCGGAGAGAATGCCCGGAGTCCCTATCAGCGGCCTGTGAACAACACGCCGGATGAGCCGACATCCCGGGTACGGGTGGGATATGCGCCGGGACAGATGAGCGAAGCGAGAATGAGCCGGGAGCCTGCCGGCGATTATGCCGGAGTGCGGGAATATCCGAATGCCCGGATGGCTGCCCCGGCCCGGCCAGCACCTGTGCGGCCCGCGCCGGCCCGCCCGGTACCCGGACGGACAGTTCCGGAAACGCCCCGGGGGAAAGAACCGGTTCAGCAGCGCCATACACTGCTGCACATCCTGGCTTCCGTGCTGATTGCGGCAGGCGTGTTCCTGGCGGCGGTGCTGATGCTGCCGGAAGACAACGGCCTGAGGCAGCAGATTTCATCCCTGGCCCGGAAAGTCCCGGGCATCCGGGCACTGGCGGATACCGAACCGGTGAAGCAGCCGGAAACAGAACCGGTGGTACGGTCGGATACATCTCCCACGGTTGATCAGTTTGCGTCGACGGATAACCTCGGCGCGCTGCTGGGAAACGTACCGGCGGAAACAAACACTTCTGAAACTGAGGCAAATGAAAACTCCGGAAAGGCAGGACAGACAGGAAATACAGACGCCGGGGATGCCGGCCTGCCGGCTGTCAACGCGGAAGATGCAGCGCTTTCTGCCCCGGATGCGTCTGCGACTGAGACGATTGAGTTTACACCGGACCGGACAGGATCCGCACTGAGCGAAGATGCGGAACCGAATCCCGTCCTTTCGGATGAATCCGGAGAAGACGGTGCTCGGGAAGATGAACCGGAACTGGCGCCTGTTACCGGTTCGGATCCGGATATAACGGTTGAACGGCTGCCGGAAGCAGAAATCACGGCGGACGCCGAGGAAATGCAGGAAGAGGGAGACCCGGACGACGCGGAACCGGAAGAGGAGAAAGAGCCGGAACCGCTGATCGCTGAGGCGGTTCCGGCCGCAAGCCCGGACCTGATCACAAAACATGCCGTTTACAGCGGCAAGAAAACGGTGAAGGAATATACGCGGCCGGCGAAAAACCTGATCCGTATGCCTTCAGGCTGGGATTATACCCGGATGCAGATTGGCGTGCTGACCTTCCGGGGAAATGCTTTCCGGACGAACGGCGCGGTGGGCAAGGTGGAATCGGCGGATTCCCTGAAAGTGAAATGGACGGCGGAGTCCGGATCCATCAAGGGAACTACCCAGACGTATTACGGTACCGGATGGACGGGACAGCCGGCCATTGTCAAATGGAGCGTCGAGGTCCGGAACAACAGCAATATCTATGACAAGCAGAAGGAAAAGGAAGGCCTGAAGGAAGTCATTATCGCGGGCCTTGACGGCAACATCCGTTTCCTGGACCTGGAAACCGGCGAGCTGTCGCGCAACAGTATCAAGCTTGGGTATCCTATGCGCGGAACGCCCAGCGTGCATCCCAGCGGATATCCGTATATGAGCGTCGGCCAGTATGCCAAGAATATGAAAAAGGGCAAAACCGGGACGATCGGCCTGCGGCAGTACAATATGTACAGCACCGATGAAATCAAACTGATTGACGGAACGGACAAGGGACTGAACCGGGCCTACAACACCAAGTCGGGCAGCTTCGAGACATCCGCCCTGATCGACCGGGTCAGCGAGACGGAAGTGGTCGTCGGCTCAAACGGCCTGCTGTACCTGATTGACCTGAACAGTGAATTTGACTGGAATATCGGAATATATAAATCCAAACAGGAAACGGTTGTGATGCGCTCCCTAACGGCCGCTGAGAACAAGAAAAAGGAGTACACGGCGGTGGAGTCCTCCCCGGCGATGTACAACCGGTATGTATTCTATGCGGACATGGGCGGTATCCTCCGGTGTGTTGACACGAATTTCCTGACGCCGGTATGGGCGGTGGACACCGGGGACGCGGTCATGGCGGCGGTGGCGCTGGATATGCCGACCGCGGAAAATGTATACCTGTATACCGCCAATATGCTGAAGAACCGGAAAAGCGGGAACGCCCAGATCCGCCGTTTTGACGCAATGAACGGCAAGGAACTCTGGTGCACGGAGATCGGCGTGAAGAAGGACACCAGCAAAGCCAAAACGGATTCCGGATGCAAGGCTTCCCCGGTAATCGGCGAGAATGCGCTGAGCGAACTGGTATACTTCACCGTGACCGGGCTGAGCGCGGACGGTTGCAGTGAACTGCATGTGGCGGAAGAAACCAAGGCCGCGCTGGTGGCGCTGGAAAAGGAAACCGGAAAGATCCGGTGGGCATATGCGCTGAGCGACCGGAGCGAATCATCCCCGATTGCGGTGTATGATGAAAACGGCAACGGCTGGATTATCCAGTGCGCCTGGGACGGCAGCATTGTAATGTTGGACGGCCTGACCGGCGCCGAGGCTGCGAAGGAACAGGTGGAAGGCAACATTGAAGCGTCGCCGGCCGCCTACAATAACATGATGGTGATCGGAACCACTGGAAAAGGCACGGAAATGATTTACGGCCTTCAGATCGGTCATGAAGCGGAGTAAAGCAGGCGGGGGAAAACGCAATGGAAAAATATCTGGTTGCGCTGGACCAGGGAACAACCAGTTCCCGGGCGGTGGTTTTTTCAGAAGACGGGCGGATGATTGCGTCATCCAACCGGGAATTTCCGCAGCATTACCCGAAACCGGGCTGGGTGGAGCATGATCCCCGGGATATCCTGGACTCGCAGGTAACCAGCCTGCGGGAGGCGGTGAGCCTGAGCGGTATCCATCCCGCGGATATTGCGGCCATCGGCATTACCAACCAGCGGGAAACCACCTTCCTCTGGGACCGGCAGACGGGCGAATGCGTGGGGAATGCGATCGTCTGGCAGTGCCGCCGCACATCCCAGATGGTGGATGACCTGGTCAGCCGGGGATGCGGAGATATGATCCGGGAAAAAACCGGCCTGGTACCGGACGCCTATTTTTCCGGAACCAAACTGAAATGGATGCTGGATTATTACAATCTGCGGGAGAAGGCGGAAAAGGGCGGCCTGTGCTTCGGCACGGCGGACAGTTTCCTGTGCTGGAACCTGCTGGAAAACCGGCCGCATGTGACGGACGCCACCAATGCGGGCCGGACCATGCTGTTTAACCTGCATACCCAGGACTGGGACGAGGACCTGCTGGACTTGTTGGGGATTCCGAAGGCCTGCCTGCCCCGGGTGGTCGATTCCTCGGGACTGATCGGAATGTTGGATCCTGCCATTCTCGGCCGACGGATTCCGGTAACCGGCATGGCGGGCGACCAGCATGCGAGCCTTTTCGGACAGGCGTGCCTGAAGCCGGGCGATGTCAAAAATACCTACGGCACCGGATGCTTTATGCTGATGAACACCGGCGACAAACCGGTGAAGAGCGAAAACGGCCTGCTGACCACCATGGCCTGGCGGATCAGCGGGAAGCCGGTTTATGCGTTGGAAGGCAGCGTGTTTATGGGCGGCGCGACAATCCAGTGGCTGCGGGATGAGCTGAAGATCATTTCCCATGCCGCGGAGAGCGAGGCGCTGGCCCAATCGATTACGGGAACCGGCGGCGTGTACCTTGTACCGGCCTTTACCGGGCTGGGCGCGCCGTGGTGGGATATGTACAGCCGGGGAACGCTGATCGGCATGACCCGGGGAACCGGACGGCCGCAGATCGTCCGGGCGGCGCTGGAGGCGATTGCCTACCAGAGCGCCGACCTCATGGACGCCATGGCGAAGGACTGCGGCCGGCGGCCGGAACGGCTGCAGGTGGACGGGGGCGCCAGCGCTAACGGGTTCCTGATGCAGTTCCAGGCGGACATCTGCGCAATTCCCGTTGTGCGGCCGAAGGTGCTGGAAACCACTGCGCTGGGCGCTGCGCTGCTGGCCGGCCTGGGGGCTGGGGTATATGCTTCACAGGCGGATACCGCGGCGGTCTGGCAGAAGGACCTGGAATTTACTCCCCAGATAGACGAAGCCACCCGGCGGCTTGCGCTGGGCGGCTGGCATAAAGCGGTGGAACGGAGCCTGGGATTTGCCAGGGATTAATGATCAGCGGACGGGTGCCTGATCTGCTTGAACGCGTTGACCGTATAGATGACCATGGCGACGATGGCGAGGGCCACGGTGATCCAGAGCAGCAGGATATCCGGCGTCAGGCCGAACAGCTTCGTGCCGCCGGCCAGGAAATCTTCATGGAAGAAGGACAGCACCAGCGAAGCGATGAAGCATACCTGGGCTGCCTTGCCGTAGATATTGCTGTAAACGACGACGCCGCGCTTCAGCATGAACATGCCGCCGAGCACCATGTACAGCTCCTTGGCGGCAACGATGATGATTGCGGCCCAGGGGAAGACGCCGGCAACGGCCTGGCAGACCATGGCGGTGAGCACCATCAGTTTATCAGCCAGCGGGTCGAACAGCTTGCCGAAGTCGGTGATCTGGTTGAGCTTTCGGGCGAGGTAACCGTCCAGCATATCCGTCAGGCTGGCGACGACAAAAACCGCCAGGGATGCCATAAGCCAGTCCTTCCGGATGCAGCACGCCCCGTATGGATGCGCCAGGCAGAAAAACCAAACGAACACGGGGATCAGCACCAGCCGGAGCATGGTCAGGATATTCGGGATGGTCCAGACGTTGGAGAAGAGTTTACGGATTTTTTCCTTCAAGGTTCATTCAGCTTCTTTCAGGGATAGTTATCGTTATCCATTTATTCTTCGATATTCCGGGGTGAAAACCCTTTTTTGCGGACAGGAGGAAACAGGAGATGCGCGCAGATGGAAGACGGCCGGACGAGAAGCGGCCGGTCACAATTGAAACGGATTTTGTTCGGACGGCATACGGCAGCTGCCTGATTGCCACGGGGAATACCCGGGTGATCTGTACGGCCAGCGTGGAGGAAACGGTGCCGCCGTTCCTGCGGGATAAAGGGCAGGGATGGATTACGGCGGAGTATGCCATGCTTCCGGCATCCACGCCGGAAAGGAAAAAGCGTGACGGCATTAAAAAAGATGGCCGCAGCGTCGAAATCCAGCGGCTGATCGGGCGTTCGCTCCGCCAGGCGGTGGACCTGAAAGCGCTGGGAGAGCGGACGATTACCCTGGACTGCGATGTGCTGGAGGCGGACGGCGGCACCCGGACCGCATCCATTACCGGCGCAATGGTGGCGCTGACATGCGCGGTGGACCGCCTGATCCGGGAAAAGAAACTGCTGATCAGCCCGATTGTACACCAGGTGGCGGCGGTCAGCGCCGGCATTGTCGGGAATGAACCCTGCCTGGACTTGTGCTATCAGGAAGACAGCTCCGCCCAGGTGGATATGAATTTCGTCATGAATGAGCGGCGGGAGTTTATCGAACTGCAGGGAACCGGGGAAGGCCGGGCTTTCAGCCATGATGAGCTGAACGCGCTGATGGGCTACGGCATGAAAGGAATTTCCGAGCTGATGCAGCTGCAGCGGGAGGCGCTGGGCGAACGGGCCCGGCATATCGCGCCGAAGCCGCTGCTGCTGGCGGCCACCGGGAATGAGCATAAGCTTCGGGAACTGCAGGAAATGTTCCGGGATTACTATACCCTGGCGCCGATGACAGCGGCGGGATTCTGCGGGCCCATTGATGAAAACGCGTCCACTTTTGCGGGTAACGCGATTATCAAGGCGGAAGCGGTCTGCCAGGCCACCGGGCTGCCGGCCATCGGGGATGACAGCGGACTTTCCGTGGATGCGCTGGACGGGGAGCCCGGCGTGCTGAGCGCCCGCTATGCGGGGGAACACGGCAACGATGAGGCGAATAACGACCTGCTCCTGAGCCGGATGGAAGGCAAGGAGGACCGGAGCGCTCATTTTGAATGCGCGCTGGCGCTGAAGCTTCCGGGAAAGGATCCGGTTGTGGCGGAGGGCAGCTGCCCGGGCGTGATCCTGTACAAACGCCGGGGATCAGGCGGCTTCGGATATGATCCGCTGTTCCTGTATGAACCCATGAACAAGACCTATGCCGAGATGAACGCTGCCGAGAAGAACGAGGTCAGCCACCGGGCGCGGGCAGCCGAAAAAATGCGGGAAAAGATGCGGCAGCTGGCGGATGAAGGACAGGCGGATGCCTGAACGCGGAAACACAGAAACAGAACAACCTTGGACAGCCACTATACCTTGACGAATCAAGGCAAACTATGTACAATATATGGATGTAAAAAACGGTAATCTTCGGAGGCATACCCAATGCTCTATGAAGGAAAAATCTGGGTTGGCACAGCGGAAAACGGCCCTGTCCGGCTGCTTCCGAATATGGCCAACCGCCATGGGCTGATTGCCGGCGCGACGGGCACGGGAAAAACCGTGTCCCTGAAAGTGCTGGCGGAAAGCTTTTCTGACATGGGCGTTCCGGTATTCCTGAGCGATATCAAGAGCGACCTGAGCGGCATGGTCAAACCAGGAGAGCAGAGCGAAGCGATTGAAAAGCGGCTGAATGGCTGCGGCGTTCCCGAAGGCGCGTTTGAGTTCCATGCCTATCCTTCCATTTTCTGGGACGTATACGGCGAACAGGGCCATCCGATCCGGGCCACGGTCGAAAACATGGGGCCGTTGCTGCTGAGCCGGATGCTTGGCCTGAATGAAACCCAGAGCGGCGTGATGAACATCCTGTTCCGTGTGGCCCGGGAGATTCAGTATCCGCTGGTCAACATCGCGGACCTGAAATATATGCTGGTTTATGTCGGGGAACATGCGAAGGAATATACGCTGAAATACGGCAACGTCTCTTCCGCCAGCGTCGGCGCAATCCAGCGCGCCGTGGCGGTGCTGGAAGACCAGGGCGGAGATACGTTCTTCGGTGAGCCGGCCATTGATATTCGGGATTGGATCCAGACAGACCCCTTCAGCGGCAAGGGCCGGATCAATATCCTGTCTGCCGATAAGCTGTTCAACAACCCGACGATGTACTCCACGTTCCTTTTGTGGATGCTGACAGGGCTGTATGATCTCCTTCCTGAGGCGGGCGACCTGGAAAAGCCCAGAATCGTTTTCTTCTTCGATGAGGCGCACCTGCTGTTCAACAACTGCAGCAAGGCCCTCATGGAAAAGATTGAGCAGGTGGTCCGGCTGATCCGCTCCAAGGGCGTGGGCGTATATTTCATTACCCAGAGCCCGGCGGATATCCCGATGACTATCCTCGGCCAGCTGGGCAACCGGATCCAGCATGCATTGCGCGCCTATACCCCGCTGGACCAGAAAGCTGTCAAGGTTGCGGCCCAGACATTCCGGACGAATCCGGCTTTTGATACCGAGGAAGCAATCACAACCCTGAAGACCGGGGAAGCCCTGGTATCTTTCCTGGATGAGCATGGCGCCCCGGGTGTTGTGGAACGGGCAACGATTCTTCCCCCGCAGAGCTATATGGGAGCAATCACGGAGGAGGAACGCCGGAGAATCAACGAATCCAGCCCGCTGGCGGGCGTTTACGATACCCCGGTGGAACGCCCGGCTCCTCCGGCTCAGAATCAGGCGCCGGTCAGCAATCCGGTCCAGCCGGTTCAGTATATCCTCGTCAACGGCGTTCTGCGGCAGGTCACGACTCCGGACCGCTGCACGATGCAGGTTTTATACAATGGCGTTTTGTGGCCGGTGATCTGATCTTCCGGTCACTTTAAGCAGTCACTGTTTCCTCCAACGACCCCTCTCGCGGCGCAGGTGAGCACCGTGCAGCAGAAGATGGCAGCATTTAAGGTTTATGACCCCACCACCGGACAGTATGTGGAAAAAGAAGTGGAAGGCATGGCACAGGAAGCGGCACAGCCCGTTGTCCAGGCCGTGCAGGAAGCGGCGCAGCCCGTTGTCCAGGCTGTGCAGCAGGCGGCCCAGCCGGTTGTCCAGGCCGTGCAGCCTGTGGTCCAGGCGGCGCAGCCGGTCGTTCAGGCCGTGCAGCAGCAGGCGGTTCCGACGATTCAGGTTCAGCCCCAGCTGCAGCAGATGCCTGTGATGGTCCAGGATCCTGCGACCGGTCAGCTGGTTCAGCAGATGATGACCGTGCAGTATGACGCGGCCACCGGAACGTATGTGCCTGTGCAGGCGGATCCCAAGGTTGTGGCGGAACAGCAGAAGGCAGCCGAGAAGGCCGCCCGCGAAGCGGAACGCCAGGCGAAGGAAGCGGAAGCGGCAGCGCGCCGGGCCCGTGCGGATGAACTGCGCGAGGAAGCGGCGGAACGTGCCCGCCGGAATGATTCTGTTGCCGGCCGCGTCAAGAACACCGCGATTTCCACCGCCACCCGGCAGGTGGTCAGCAGCCTGACGAGGAATATTACCAAGGCGATCGGTAATCTCTTTGGCAACGGAAAGAAAAAGTAACCGATGAATCTACGGGCCCGAAAGACCCTGAAGATTAAACACAATTAAGGGAGGAAACCTGGTATGAAGAAATTCCTGGATGAGTTTAAAGCTTTTGCCTTTAAAGGCAATGTGCTCGAACTGGCAGTCGCCGTGATCCTCGGCGCGGCCTTCGGCAAAGTGGTAACTGCGGTTGTCGAGATCTTCCTGAACCCGATTCTGGAAGCGCTGACTCCCGCCGGCGCAGCCGGCCCCGGCTTCTGGGGAGCCCTGCTGAAGTTCCTCTTCGTGGTGATTGAATTCCTGATCACCGCGCTGGTCCTCTTCCTGATCATCAAGGCTTTCAACAAGGCCAAGGATCTGAAAAAAAAGGAAGAAGCACCCGCGGACCCCACCACCAAGAAGTGCCCCTTCTGCCAGAGCGAGATCGATATCAAGGCGACCCGCTGCCCGCACTGCACCAGCGAACTGAAGTAATTTCCTGCTGAATGCACATCAGGCCGTTCCGATTCCGGAACGGCCTGATTGATTTTCCGCAGAAGTTTTTTTCCGGAGGCGGAATTTCAGCATTGACAATTTTACAGCAACCCTGTATCATGTCCTGCGCAAACCCTTATCACGAGTGACCGAGGGATGGGCCCGATGACGTCACGGCAACCGGCCTCAGGCATGGTGCCAATTCCCGCAGCGCGCACACCCGGAAACGGAGCGCTGGCAGATAAGGACAATCTTGAATCAGGATTGAGTCCCGTCTGGCTTGTGTGCAGGCCGGGCGCTTTTTTTGCGAAAATATGATTGAGGAGGACCCCATGCGCAAACTTTTTACTTCCGAATCTGTTACCGAGGGACATCCTGACAAGCTGTGCGACCAGATTTCCGATGCGGTGCTGGACGCGATCCTGGCTGAGGATCCTATGGCCCGGGTGGCCTGCGAAACCTTTGCCACAACCGGGATGATTACCGTAATGGGTGAAATCACGACATCCACCTATGCGGATATTCCGGCAATTGTTCGGAAAACCGTGATGGATATCGGTTACGACGCTCCTGAAAAATCCTTTAACGGCGCTACATGTGCCGTGACGACAGCCATTCACGAACAGAGCCCGGATATCGCCATGGGTGTGAACGACGCACTGGAAACCCGCGCAACAGGCAGTGAAGCGGATACCGGCGCCGGGGACCAGGGCATGATGTTCGGCTTTGCCTGCAACGAAACGCCGGAGAAAATGCCGCTGCCCATTGCCCTCAGCCACCGGCTGGCCAGGAAACTGACCGAGGTGCGGAAAGCCGGCGTGCTGCCATTCCTGTATCCGGACGGAAAAACCCAGGTGACCGTGGAATATGAGGACGGAAAGCCTGTGGCGGTGGATACAGTTGTGGTATCCGCCCAGCATGCGGCGGACGCGACCCAGGAGGAGATCCGGGAGGGGATTATGAAGCATGTGATCCTGCCGGTGATTCCGAAGGAGCTGCTGACGGACAAAACGCGGTATTTCATCAACCCCACCGGGCGGTTTGTGATCGGTGGACCGGCCGGGGATACCGGACTGACCGGCCGGAAGATCATCGTGGATACCTACGGCGGTTCTGCGCCGCACGGCGGCGGATGCTTCAGCGGCAAGGATCCCACCAAGGTGGACCGCAGCGCTGCTTATGCCGCGCGGTATGCGGCAAAGAATGTGGTAGCCGCTGGCCTGGCGGACCGCTGCCAGATCCAGCTGGCCTACGCAATCGGCGTGGCGGAACCGGTATCTGTGCTGGTGGACACCTTCGGCACCGGAAAGCTGGACGATGGAAAGCTGGCGGAGATTGTCAACAAGGTGTTTGATTTCCGGCCCGCGGCCATTATCCGCAAGCTGGACCTGCGCCGGCCGATCTACCGGCAGACGGCTGCCTACGGGCACTTCGGCCGGACGGATATCGACCTGCCCTGGGAACGGGAGGACATGACGGAGGCCCTGAAAGCCGCCGTCAATGCCTGATCAGCAAAGGAATTATGCGAGCAGTATTCGTTGTTGCGGATACTGCTTTTTTGCTGGATCAGGCTAAAAACTGATAACAGAAGACTGATAACTGAAAACTGAGCTTGAACGAATCCCGCCGGTGTGATAAACTATTTTTCAGAACAATCGTTATCCGCATATCAAACAAACACGGATTTTTCCGTGATAATAAAGGAAGGATCGAATGAGTTCGAAAGACAAAAAGGGACGGGAATCTATTCCGGAAAGTATCTACATCAATCGGGAGCTGAGCTGGCTTGCGTTTAACCGGCGCGTGCTGCTGGAGGCGGCCGACCCGAAAGTGCCGCTGCTGGAACGGCTGAAGTTCCTGATGATTTATCAGTCCAATCTGGAAGAATTCTTCCGGGTGCGGATCGGGATCCTGACGCATCGGGCGCTGCTGACCCCGGATACGCCGGATCCGCTGACGAAGATGCTGCCGGAGGCGCAGATCAACGAAGTGCTGCGTATTACCCGGGAACAGCAGACGGTGATGGAAAACATCTGGAAATCCATCCGGGAAGAACTGCGCGCCAACAAGATTGACGTGCTGGAGTTCCGGAAGATCAGTAAGGTGGATGAGCTGATGAGCAAAAAGCTTTTCGGCGATATCCGGGACCTGCTGTTTCCGAAAATCATCGGGCTGGACCAGCCGCTGCCCTTCCTGTGGAGCGGGGAGGCGCATGTCATCGCATTCCTCGGCAGGGGTACGGAGCAGAAGCTCTGCATCATTCCGCTACATCGGCTGCCGGCTTACCAGAGCTTTGAAATCGAAGGTACCCAGAAGATTGTGATGACCGCATCCCTCGTGCGTCATTTCCTGCCGCTGCTCCTGAAGAAGGAAAACCTGGCTGTGACACAGTCGGTCGTGGTGGATGTGACGCGGAACGCTGACGTTTTTATCACCAAGGATGAGATCCAGGCGGATGACGACCTGCGCGAGAAAATGAGCGGCATGCTCAGCAAGCGGAAGCGGGAAATGCCGGTGCGTGCGCGGATTTACGGCAAACTGACGGATCCGGCGCGGGCGCTGCTGATCAAAAAGCTACATGTGCCGGAAAGCCGGCTGTTCTCCCAGTCGGTGCCTTTCGACCTGTCCTTCCGCTCCTGCATTAACGGCCCCACGTCATTCAAATATCCGGACCGCAAGCCTGCCCGCGATATCGGCCTCCAGAAAGGGGAATACTTCCCCTATATCGAAAAGCAGGACCTGCTGATGAGCTTCCCCTTCCAGAGCATGCTCTCCTTTGTGGACCTTATCTACGAAGCGGCGGACAATCCGAACGTCCGGTCCATCAAAATCACGCTGTACCGGATGTCCGGCAGCAGCAAGGTGGCCGCCGCGCTGGCCTATGCCGCGGACCGCGGCAAGGACGTGCTGTGCCTGCTGGAACTGCGGGCCCGCTTTGACGAGCAGAACAACATCGATTATTCCGAAATGCTGGAGGACGCGGGATGCCGCGTGATCTATGGCCTGCCGGACCATAAGGTGCACAGCAAGCTGTGCGTGATTACCCTGGATGAAAACGGCAAGGAACGCCGCATTACCCAGGTGGGTACCGGAAATTACAACGAAGTGACCAGCGAACAGTATACCGACCTGTCCCTGATTACTGCCCGGGACGATGCGGGGCTTGATGCGGAAGCGGTCTTTGCCGCCCTGGAAGATGGGGAGCTGCCGCCGGAAATGCAGCATTTGTGGATTGCCCCGAAAAGCTTTATCAGCCGCGTGCTGGAAATGCTGGATCGGGAGCTTGCCAAGGGCGAAAACGGCCATGTGGCGATCAAGGCCAACGCTATGAACAACCGGGCGATCATGGAGAAAATGATCGAATGTTCCCGGGCCGGCGTCAAGGTGGAGCTGTTTATCCGAGGGATCTGCTCGCTGCGGCCCGGCGTCCCCGGACTGACGGAGAACATTACCGTGTCGAGCGTTGTCGGGCGCTGGCTGGAGCATTCCCGGATTTACAGCTTCGGCGACGGAGAGGATCAGCGGATCTTCATCGGTTCCGGCGATATGCTGAACCGGAACCTGGAGCGGCGCGTGGAGGCCTTTATCGAGGCGGTAACGCCGGATACCCGGGAGCAGCTGAACGAAATCCTCAGGGCGCTGCGGGAAGACCGGGAGAAGGCCTGGATGATGCATTCAGACGGCACATATGCCCGCGGGGAGGGCGGTGCCGGAACGTCTTCCCAGGAAGCGCTTTACCGTTATTTCAGCACGCGGAAGGTTTTCCTGAATGCGCCTGGATCGGAAAAGAAGCCCGAAGAAAGGAAGAAGCAGGCAGAATCAAAAGAACCGGCGCAGAAAAGCACATTCCGCGAGTGGTTCCGGAAGCTGCTTGAGTAATCAGTTGTCAAAAAAGGGAGGGATTGTTGAAATGGGAGAAAAGTATAACATTTGCCTGGATGTCGGCGGAACCAAGGTGCTGGGTGCGATTTTCAATGAAAAGGACGAGATTATCTATCGCCTGAAAAAACGCTCCAAGAGCGGCGGCGAAGGCGCGACGGACGTGGAAAAGGTGATCATCGATGTGGTAGAGGAGATGATCAAAGCGTCCGGCATCGACCGCAAAAAGCTGAATGCCGTGGCATCCTGCGCGCCGGGCGTCATCGACCAGGACAAGGGTATCGTGCTGTTTACGCCGAACCTGCCCTGGCGGAATTATGACATGGCGTCTTCCATGCGGAAACAGTTTGGTGTTCCCTTCTATGTCGGAAATGATGTGAACCTCGGCGTTCTCGGCGAGTTCCACTTCGGCGCGGCCCGGGGATACAAGAACATTGTGGGGTTCTTTGTCGGCACCGGCATGGGCGGCGGATTGGTGCTGAACGGATCACTGTATACCGGCCATCTGTTTAAGGGGGCGGAATATGGCCATATGATCCTGGATCCGGAAGGCCCGCTGTGCAACTGCGGCCAGCGGGGCTGCCTGGAGGCCTTCTCCAGCAAGCAGGGCATGAGTGCCTACATCCGCCAACAGGTAGCCCGCGGACGGGAAAGCGCCATGGCGGAAGCGGTGACGGAAGGCGTATTCCGCTCCAAGAAACTGGTCAAAGCGCTGGAAGCCGGTGACAAGGTGGCGGAGGAAGCCGTCGACCGCGCCTGCCATTGGCTGGCGGTGGCAACCGGTAATATGATCAATACCTTCTCGCCGGACCTGATTCTTTACGGCGGCGGTGTCATTGAGGCACTGGGGGACCTGTTCCTGAAGAAGATCCTGGCGGAAGTGGACCGGTACTGTATGCCTCTCATCCGCTCCACAGTGGATATCAAGATCGCTTCACTGGGCGACGATTCCATTCTTTACGGTGACCTGGCCATGATCAAAGGACTTAAGTAGTGATTAGTGGTTAGTGATCAGATGACGGATATATAACAAAGAACCTCCTCGCAGTTTGAGGAGGTTCTTTTTTGAAAGCCTGTTTTACTTGATCAGTTCGCCCATGGTGCCGTTGACGGCGCAGGCGGCGTTGCTTTCATCGGTATCGATATGCATCGCCAGGGAGAACTTTTCGCTGACGCGGACCACCACATCGCCGAAAACGAGGGCACGGCCGTCGGTATCCACTTTCACGGAAACCACGTCCTTATCCTTGACGCCGAAATCAGCGGCATCGGCGGGGGTCATGTGGATGTGGCGCTTGGCGGCGATAACGCCTTCCTTCACTTCCACTTCGCCGGCAGGGCCGACCAGCTTGCAGGCGCCGGATCCCGCGATATCGCCGGATTCACGCACGGGGGCAGCAACGCCGATGGAACGGGCATCCGTCAGGGACAGCTCCACCTGGGTGGCGGGACGCACGGGCCCCAGGATGCGGACGCGCTTCAGCGTGTTCTTCGGGCCGACGACGTCCACCTGCTCTTCGCTGGCAAACTGTCCTGGCTGGGACAGCCAGCTCTTGACGGTCAGCTCATGGCCAGCGCCGAAGAGGGCTTCAAGATCTTCCTTGGTGACATGTACATGACGGGCGGAGGTTTCGACAAGAATCTTGCTCATAGTTCCGTTCTCCTTTGCTAAAACAAATTCAGACTGGTGATGAGATGCTTCGCTTCACCCGCAATGGCGCCCGGAATCTGTCCGGAATGGCATCGGAGGAGGCGAAAACCCGTTTCAATCATTCCAACAATTTATTATATGACGAACGGCTGTTAAAAATCAAGCTTGACAAGCTGAAAGTGCTTCGATATACTATACAGGCTGTTCTGTAAATTCTTCGGGGCAGCAGGCCCTGAAGTATTGTTAATGGATGAGGAGTGTTGATTCATGTTCCGTACGTATCAGCCCAAAAAACGTCAGCGCAGCAAGGTGCACGGCTTCCGTGCCCGCATGGCGACCCGCAACGGCCGTCGTGTTCTGGCTGCCCGTCGCCGCCGCGGCCGCAAAGAGCTGACCGTGTAATTCCGGCGTTGTGAAGCTGAGTTCGTTTGAGTGAGGATGAGGCCCGCCCGTTTTTCCAACCGGGCGGGCTTTTCCGCTATATGGATGCTCCGCGAGAGCGGAAGGATTGGACAGGCATGGAAAGATGCTATCGGCTGCAAAAAAACCGTGCGTTTCAGTATGTGTACCGCAGGGGACACAGCTGCGCATGCCGGAACCTGGTTCTGCTTCTGGCCCCCGGCCGGGAGAAGAAAGTCGGTTTTTCCGTCAGCAAGAAAGTAGGCAACGCCGTGACCCGGAATAAGGTCAAGCGCCGCCTGCGGGAATGCTTCCGGCCCCATCTGGGGGATGTGAAAAACGGGCTGTACGTTTTCGTCGCCAGGCCTGCGGCCGCGGAGGCCACCTTTGAGACGCTGCAGAAGGATACGGCGTATCTGCTGCGCAAGCAGAACGCATTCCTTCAGGAGAAGGCGCCGGAAGGGAATCGCGCCAGATGAGAAAGCTGATGCTTGCCATGATCCGCTTTTATCGCCGGAATCTGAGCCATCGCAAGAAACACCCGACATGCCGGTATATACCAACCTGCTCTGAGTATGCCGTGACCGCCATTGAGCGGTATGGTGCGCTGAAGGGCGGGCGGATGGCCGCATGGCGGCTGCTGCGGTGCAATCCGTTCAGCAAGGGCGGATATGATCCGGTGCCGGAGGATCCGAATACTACTTTAAGGAGGGAATAATCCGGAATGAACCAATTTTTCTACAATGTGCTGCAGTGGATCAGCAGCTGGGCCGGAAGCTGGGGCCTGGCCATGATCATCTTTACGATCCTGATCCGTCTGATCCTGACGCCGCTGGATATCAAGAGCCGGGTCAGCATGCGGAAAACCCAGAAGCTGGCGCCGCAGCAGCAGGCGCTGCAGAAGAAGTACGCCAATGACAAGGAAAAACTGAACCAGAAAATGGCGGAGCTGTACAAGAAGGAGCACATCAATCCCCTGTCCAGCTGCCTGCCGCTGCTGCTGACGTGGCCTGTTCTGATCATTATCTTCGGTGCGATGCGCATGGCGGCCAATGAACAGCTGCTTGCTCAGGTTGCGGATATTCTGAACGGAAATGAACCCGTGCTGGAACCGTTCCTGTGGATCAAGAACATCTGGATGCCCGACAATGTTTTCCGGGCAGCCTGGCCGGACGAAGCCGCACTGAAAGCGGTGGCCGATACCAATATCTGGATGGAGAGCTTTTTCAAGAACCTGAATCCGGCTGTGGTTGAGGAACTGGGTCTCACAGCGGGAAGTTTCGACAAGGACGCGCTTGCGGAAACGATTAAGACGATTGTTGCAAAGATGCAGGAACTCAGGCCCTTTGAATGCGGAAATTCCAGCTTCACGCTGAACCTGGTAATTGCCCAGTGGACCGTTCCGAACATTTTTAACGGTCTCCTGCTCCTGCCGATCCTGTCCGGCGTGACGCAGATCATCATGACCAAAGTGACAACCGGGAACCAGGCACAGCAGCCGTCACCGAACGGCGGGCCGAACACCGGCAAATTCATGCAGTGGTTCTTCCCGATTTTCTCCGTTGTGATCTGCCTTGGTTACAGTGCGATTTTCTCCCTGTATTGGGTAACGGGTAACGTTCTGAGCATGATCCAGACGATTGTGATCAACAAGGTGCTTGACAAAAAAGAACAGATGGCCGCGCCGGTGGCCGGAGAGGGGAGTGTCAGATGAAACAGTATGAAGCTTCCGCCAGGACCGTGGAAGAAGCAATAGAACTCGGACTGCAGGAACTGGGCGTGTCCATCGGTGATGTGGACGTCCGGGTGGTTGAGGAAGGCAGCAAGGGACTGTTCGGGCTGTTCGGCTCCCGTCCCGCAAAGGTGTGCCTGACCGTGAAGGATTCCGAAGCGGATCCGCTGGGCAACCTGCTGGAGGACAAACCCGAAAAGCAGGGAAAGAAACCGGAAAAGAAAGCCGAGAAGAAGCCGGCTGAAAAGAAACCTGCCGAAAAGAAAGAACCGGAAAAAAAGGAAAGCGAAAAGAAACCGGCCGAGAAAAAGGCGGAGAAGAAACCCGCAAAGGCGGAAAAGCCCGAAGCTGAAAAGACGTCTGCCGACGAACCTGCTGAAAGGGAAGAGGCAGCGGAAAAGCCGGAAATCCGGACGCTGGAAAAGCCGGAAGTGACCATGATCCCCGATGACCAGCTGGAAGCGGACAGCGCGGCCGGGATTGCGAAAGCCTTCCTGGCGGAACTGACAAAGCTGATGGGCGTGGACGTGACCATCGATATGGGCACTGACGCGGAAGGTAACGTATACGGATACATTAACGGCGACACGCTGGGGATCCTGATCGGCCGTCGCGGCGAAACCCTCGACGCGCTGCAGTACCTGACCAGCCTGAAAGTGAACCGCGGGAAGGACAGCTATACCCGCGTGACGCTGGATACGGAAAACTACCGGGCCAAGCGGGAGGATACCCTGATCCGCCTGGCGAATCGGATGGCAAACCGTGCGCTGCGGACCGGCCGCAAGGTGAGCCTGGAGCCCATGAATCCCTACGAGCGGCGGATTATCCATTTTGCACTGCAGCAGAACGAAGGCGTAACCACCCATTCTGAAGGCGACGAACCGAACCGCCATGTGGTCATCACGCATAAAAAATGAGTCTGAGCGGGGGAATATACGATGTTAGATATTAATCTGCTCCGGAATGACCCGGAGAAAGTCCGGGAGAATATCCGGAAAAAGTTCCAGGACCAGAAGCTGCCCATGGTCGACGAAGTGATTCAGTTCGACCGGGAATACCGGGATGCCCAGCAGCAGGCGGATGCCCTGCGGAACCGGCGCAAGACCATTTCCAAGCAGATCGGCGGACTGATGGCCAAAGGCCAGAAGGAAGAAGCCGAGGCGCTGAAGGCGGAGGTTGCCGCCATCGCGACGGAACTGGAAGGCCTGGAAGTAAAGGAAGAAGAGCTGAAGGCTGAAATCCGCAAGCGGATGCTGGTGATTCCGAACATTATCGATCCCAGCGTGCCGATCGGCCGGGATGACAGCGAAAATGTTGAGATTGAACGCTTTGGCGAGCCCGTTGTGCCGGAATGGGAAATTCCCTACCATGTGGACATCATGGAACGGCTGAAGGGGATTGAACTGGATCCCGCCCGGGAAACCAGCGGCAACGGATTCTACTATCTGACCGGGGACATTGCCCGGCTCCACAGCGCGATCCTGAGCTATGCCCGGGACTTCATGATTGACCGGGGATTCACCTATGTGATTCCGCCTTTCATGATCCACGGCAACGTGGTGACCGGCGTGATGAGCTTTGCCGAAATGGAAAACATGATGTACAAAATCGAAGGCGAGGACCTGTACCTGATCGGCACTTCCGAGCATTCGATGATCGGCAAGTTTATCGACAAGATCCTGGACGAATCGGCGCTGCCCCAGACGCTGACCAGCTACAGCCCCTGCTTCCGCAAGGAAGTCGGCGCCCATGGTATTGAGGAGCGCGGCGTATACCGCATTCACCAGTTTGAAAAGCAGGAAATGATCGTTATCTGCAAGCCGGAAGATTCTCCCATGTGGTTTGACCGGCTGTGGCAGAACACGGTGGACTTCTTCCGGACGCTGGATATCCCGGTGCGCACGCTGGAGTGCTGCAGCGGCGATCTGGCGGACCTGAAGGTCAAGAGCCTGGACGTGGAAGCCTGGTCTCCCCGCCAGAAGAAGTATTTCGAAGTCGGGTCCTGCTCGAACCTGGGCGACGCACAGGCCAGGCGCCTGCAGATCCGTGTCAAGGACGAGAAAGGCAACAAGTACTTTGCCCACACGCTGAACAACACCTGCGTGGCGCCGCCCCGGATGCTGATTGCGTTCCTGGAGAACAACCTGCAGGCAGACGGAACCATCCGGATTCCGGAAGCGCTGAGGATGTATATGGGCGGCAAGGACGTTATCCGTTAACAGCAATCATCTGATATCAGACAAACAGGAACCGGAGTACAGAAAAAGTACACCGGTTCTTTTCATGTTCTTTCCGGTCGGAAGCGTTGACAATCAAGCCTTTCAGGGGATAATAAAAACATACAGTACAGGACGGTCGTCCGGAACACGGCCGTTCGTTTGTTTTGGAGGGTACACAATGAATCTTACAGAGAAAATCCTGAGAGCTCATCTGGTCAGCGGCACGCCGAAGGCCGGGGAGGAAGTATCCATCCGGATTGACCAGACCCTGACGCAGGATTCCACCGGCACCATGGCATACCTGCAGTTTGAGGCGATGGGAATCGGCCGGGTCAAGACAAAGAAAAGCGTCGCATATATTGACCATAACACCCTGCAGACCGGGTTTGAAAACGCGGATGATCATCAGTATATCCAGAGCGTAACGAAAAAACACGGTATTTACTGCTCCAAGCCGGGCAACGGAATCTGTCACCAGGTTCACCTGGAACGCTTCGGTATTCCGGGAATGACGCTGCTGGGCAGCGACAGCCATACGCCGACCGGCGGCGGCATCGGGATGCTGGCCATCGGCGCCGGCGGCCTGGACGTGGCCGTGGCCATGGGCGGCGGTGCGTACTACCTGACTTGGCCGAAGGTTGTCGGCATCAAGCTCAGCGGAAAGCTGCCCTATGCGGTGGCCGCGAAGGATATTATCCTGGAAGTGTTGCGCCGGCTGTCCGTCAAGGGCGGCGTCGGCAAGGTGATGGAATACATCGGAGAAGGCGTGAAAACGCTGACCGTGCCGGAGCGGGCAACGATTGCGAACATGGGCGCGGAACTCGGCGCCACGACCTCCGTTTTCCCGAGCGACGAGGTAACCCGCGCATTCCTGAAGGCCCAGGGACGGGAACAGGATTTTACGGAGCTGAAGGCGGATCCGGACGCAAAGTACGATGAAATCGTTGAGATCAACCTGGATGAACTGGAGCCGCTGGTAGCGCAGCCGCATATGCCGGACAATGTGGACACGGTGAAAAATGTCGGCCCGATCAAGGTGGACCAGGTATTTATCGGCAGCTGCACCAACTCCAGTTACCAGGATATGATGCGGGTTGCCCGGATCCTGAAGGGGAAAACCGTGCAACCGGATGTGAGCCTGGTCATTGGTCCCGGCTCCAAGCAGGTGCTGACCATGCTGGCCCGCAACGGCGCGCTGGCGGATATGCTCGGCGCCGGCGCCCGGATTCTGGAAAGCGCCTGCGGTCCCTGCATCGGGATGGGCCAAAGCCCGAAAACCAACGCGGTATCCGTCCGCACCAACAACCGGAACTTCTATGCCCGCAGCGGGACCGCTTCCGCCGGCATTTACCTGACCAGCTGTGAAACAGCGGCTGTTACCGCCCTGACCGGCGTGCTGACGGATCCGCGGACGCTGGATCTGGATCTGGCGGTTGAACAGCCGGCAGCGTTCGAAGTCAATGATAACCTGGTGATTGCGCCGGCAGCGGAAGGCAGGGAGGACGAGGTGGAAGTCGTCCGCGGCCCGAACATCAAACCCTTCCCGCTGGGACACGACCTGGAAGACACCGTTACCGGAAAAGTACTGCTGAAAATGGAAGACAACATCACCACAGACCATATTATGCCCAGCAACGCCAAGCTGCTGCCTTTCCGCAGCAATATTCCGCACCTGAGCGATTTCTGCCTGACGCCGGTGGACGAGACATTCCCGGGCCGGGCCAAGGCTGAAAAAGGCGGTATCCTGGTGGCCGGGTCCAACTACGGCCAGGGTTCCAGCCGGGAGCATGCGGCGCTTGTTCCCCTGTACCTGGGGATCCGCGCTGTGGCGGCCAAGAGCTTTGCCCGGATTCATCAGGCCAACCTGATCAACAACGGTATCCTGCCCCTGACATTTGTGAATGAAGCGGATTATGACCGGATTGAAATGGCGGATGTGCTGAGCCTGCCCGGCGTACGGGACAGCATTGCGGCCGGAAAGAGCGAACTGGAGCTGAGAAATGAAACCAGGGGAGAGAGCTACCGTGTCAGCCTGCCCCTGACAGAACGGCAGCGCGGGATGATCCTGGCCGGCGGACTGATCAACTATATCCGCAATCAGAACTGAGCCCGGACCGGGTTTGCAATTGCCCCCTGAAACCGATATAATACATGCGAGTTCATGAAAAGTCAGGAGGCTTACGATGAGGGCTGAGGCAACGGCGTTTACGCTGTTCTCGATAGATATTACCTGGATGCATGTGATCATTGCGCTGGCCGCTTTGTTCGTGCATGCGGTTCTTTTCGGCCTGGTTCTGGAAAAAAGGCCGCGGATTGATCTGGGTAAAGCGCTGGGCGCTGCCGAAAAAAGCTGGAACAGGCATTTTACCGCGTTTCTGAAAATGATGCTTGTTGAATTCTGTGTAATGATGATCGGCCTGGCACCGCTGATTTTCCTGTTCAGCGAAAATCTCCGGTTCCTGGCTTTCCTGTCTTATCCAATCTGGATGCTGTGGGTTGTGCCCGTGCGGATGAACGCGGCTGCTGCCATGCAGGATGCATTATCCGGCGAAAGCCCTTTCAGCTGCCGGCTGATCAGCCTTTCCCGCTGGCGGGATCAGGTGGTATGCGGATATAAAAGAATGGCGCTTCTGCCGCTCTGGGCCATACCGCTGGGCGGCGGGCTGTATTATGCCTACCGGGTCTGGCGGGGCACGGATGAAATGGACGCGTTTTCGACGCTGCAGGCAGTACAGGATTTCGGAAACGGGGATGTGAAAGCCGGGCTTTATTATCTGCTGGGAATCCTGGGCGTTCTGATTCTGATCCTGCTGATCGGATTTGCGTTTCACAGCGGTGTGCGCCATGCGCTGGCGCTGGGAAATCCCAAATTGGTGAACGGCCACCATGGCATGATTGCATTCGGATGGTTTCTCAGCTCGATTGTATTCATGCTTCCGTTCTGGATTGCCCTGGCGATCGTCCTCTTTAAATGGATCCTGCCGCTCCTGAATGATCCTAACGGACTGTTTTCCAATGCGGTCCATATTCCCCGGGTGCGGCAGCTGCTGATGGTTCTCGGCGCGGGCGTCCTGCTGACGCTGCCGTTTCTGCCGCTTCGGAGCCTGGCGGTTGCATCCATGGTGCGCCGGATCAAAGAACGCGAAGTCGGGGACGCCGCCAAATGAAAATACGGCTGGACAGATGGCTGACCACGCTGGGCGCTGGCAGCCGCAGTGAAGTAAAGCAATGGATCCGCGGCGGACAGGTCGCGGTGGACGGGCGGACCGTTTCGGACCCCGCCCTTTCTTTTGATCCGGCGGCGGACCGGCTTTCCCTGCGCGGCAAAGCGCTGGACGGCCGGATTGTCCGCCATGTGATGATGAACAAGCCGGCGGGCGTGCTGACGGCGGCGCGGGATCCGAAACAGCCGACCGTGATGGACCTGCTGCCGGCAGAGTACCGCAGTATGGGATGCATGCCGGTCGGGAGGCTGGACAAGGATACCACCGGCATCCTGATCTTTACCTGCGACGGGGAGCTGAATCATCGCCTGCTGAGTCCCGGAAGGCATGTGGAAAAATGCTACCGGGTGATTGCGGAAGGCCGGATGGGACCGCAGGAGACTGCGTTGTTTGCGCATGGAATTCACCTGAGCGATTTTGACGCGCAGCCGGCAAAGCTGGAAATCCTGCGGGTTGCCGGTGATCCGGAGACGACGCTGGCGGAAGTGACGATCATCGAGGGAAAATTCCATCAGGTCAAACGGATGTTTGCCGCAACCGGGCATGAAGTGCTGCAGCTGCACCGGCGAAGCTTCGGCCCACTGGAGGCGGATCCGGACCTGCCGGAAGGCGCCTGGCGGGAACTGAAGGAGGATGAACTGCGCGCATTGCGGCAGGCGGCCGGCATGGCACCGGCAGAGGGAGCGGAATGAACGATCATTATTATACAAGAAATCCGGCCAGCGAATCCCGGCCGGTCAGCTGTGAATATATGTACCGCGGCATTCCGCTGGCCTTCCAGACGGACGCCGGGGTTTTTTCCAAAGGCGAAGTGGATACAGGAACCGATCTGCTGCTGAACGCGCTGCCGGAGGAAATGCGGGGGGATATCCTGGACCTGGGCTGCGGATGGGGTGCGATCGGTATTTCCGTTGCCCGGAAATGGCCGGAAGCGAAGGTGACCATGGCGGATATCAACCTGCGGGCGCTGGCGCTGAGCCGGGAAAATGCCAAAAGAAACCACGCAGACGTTGCCTGCGTGGAAAGCGATGGCATGGCCGCCTTTGCGGGGCGGAGGTTTGACACGATTGTTACGAATCCGCCGATCCGCGCCGGGAAACAGGTGATCTACCGGATGTTTGCCGACGCGGCGGCATGCCTGAAACCCGGCGGCGTGCTGTATCTGGTGATCCGGAAACAGCAGGGTGCCGAAAGCTGCATGAAGTACCTGCAGACGATGTTTTCGTCGGTGGAAAAGATTGATAAATCCGGCGGATTCTGGGTGCTGAAAGCGGTTACCTGATCACGATTTCTCCGCTTTCATCCGCATCGACCGTCAGCAAGCTGCCGGGGGTGACATCCGCGGCGACGATCCTGCGGGCAATCAGGGTTTCCACCTTCGACTGGAGGTAGCGCTTCAGCGGGCGGGCGCCGTAGACCGGATCAAATCCGCGGTCGATCACGGCGTTCATTGCTGCATCGGTCAGTTCCACCTTCAGCTGGCGGCTTTCCAGCCGCTGGTTCAGGTTGCTGACCATCAGCCGGACGATGGATTCAATTTCGCTGCGGTTCAGCGGCTTGTAATACACAATCTCGTCAATCCGGTTCAGGAATTCGGGACGGAAATGCGATTTCAGCAGCCGGTCCACGGTTTCCCGGGCTTCGGGCTTGATTTCCCCGTTTTCAATTCCGTCGAGGATATATTCGCTGCCCAGGTTGCTGGTCATGATCAGGATGGCATTCTTGCAGTCCACAGTCCGCCCCTGGCTGTCCGTAATCCGGCCGTCGTCCAGCACCTGCAGCAGGACATTGAATACGTCGGGATGTGCTTTTTCCACTTCATCAAACAAAATCACGCAGTAGGGATGACGGCGGACGGCTTCCGTGAGCTGGCCGCCTTCGTCGTAGCCCACATATCCGGGAGGCGCTCCGATCAAGCGGGAGACGCTGAATTTTTCCATATATTCGGACATATCGATCCGGATCATGTTCTTTTCATCGTCGAACAATGCCTGGGCCAGCGCCTTGGCCAGTTCGGTCTTGCCGACGCCGGTGGGCCCAAGGAACAGGAAGGAGCCGAGGGGCCGGTTCGGGTCCTGGATGCCGGCGCGGCTGCGCAGGATGGCTTCCGATACCTTGCTGACAGCCTCGTCCTGGCCGATGACCCGCTGATGCAGCGTATTTTCCAGGTTCAGCAGTTTTTCCCGTTCGCCTTCCATCAGGCGGGCGACCGGAATGCCGGTCCAGCGGCAGATAATCCGGGCGATTTCCTCTTCGGTGACCTTGTCCCGGAGGAGGCTGTTTTCACCGCGGCTTTCCTCGGCGATGGCCTCTTCCTTTTCCAGCTCCTGCTTCAGTTTCGGCAGTTCGCCGTATTTCAGTTCGGCTGCCCGGTTCAGGTCGTAATTCCGTTCCGCCTGTTCAATCTGGGTGTTGACCCGTTCGATTTCCTCCCGCAGGCCGGTGACCTTGGAGATGGCTTCTTTCTCCGCCTCCCAGCGGGCTTTCATGGTGTTGAACTGATCCCGCTGCTCTGCCAGTTCCTTCTGTACTTCGGCCAGATGCGCCTTTGAGAGGTTGTCCTCTTCCTTCTTCAGGGCAGCTTCCTCAATCTCCAGCTGCATGATATGGCGCCGGATATCATCCAGCTCTGTGGGCAGGGAATCGATTTCCGTCCGGATCAGCGCGCAGGCTTCATCCACCAGGTCGATGGCTTTGTCCGGCAGGAACCGGTCGGTAATATACCGGTTGGAAAGCGTGGCTGCGGCAATCAGCGCGGCATCCTGGATCTTGACGCCGTGGAACACTTCATAGCGTTCCTTCAGCCCCCGCAGGATCGCGATGGTATCCTCTACGGTCGGTTCTTCGACCATGACAGGCTGGAAACGGCGCTCCAGTGCGGCGTCCTTTTCAATATATTTGCGGTATTCGTTCAGCGTGGTGGCGCCGATGCAGTGGAGCTCGCCGCGGGCCAGCATCGGTTTGAGCAGGTTGCCGGCGTCCATTGCGCCGTCCGCCTTGCCGGCGCCGACAATGGTATGCAGTTCATCGATAAACAGGATAATCCGGCCATCGCTCTTTTTGATTTCTGCCAGGACGGCCTTCAGGCGTTCCTCGAATTCGCCGCGGAATTTCGCGCCGGCAATCAGGCTGCCCATATCCAGCGAGAAGATGGTTTTATCCTTCAGGCTTTCCGGAACATCTCCGCGGACAATCCGCTGGGCCAGGCCTTCGGCAATGGCTGTTTTACCGACGCCGGGTTCGCCGATCAGTACCGGATTGTTCTTGGTTTTCCGGGACAGAATCCGGATGGCGTTCCGGATTTCTGCATCCCGCCCGATCACGGGATCCAGCTTCTGCTGGCGGGCCAGCTCCACCAGGTCAGTGCCGTATTTTTTCAGGGCGTCATAGGTTTCCTCCGGACTGTCGGAGGTGACCCGTGTTGCGCCGCGGACCTCGCTCAGGGCTTTCAGGAACGCGTCCGCCTGATATCCGACGGATTTCAGCACCCGGCTGACGTTGGCGGAAGGCTTCGCACACAGGCCCATCCAGACGTGTTCCACGGAAAGGTATTCATCCTTCATCTGCTCCGCGTTTTTTTCCGCCTGCAGCAGGGCCTTTTCCGTTTCGCCGGCCAGGTAAACCTTTCCGCTTCCTGCACCGGAAACCCGGGGCATCCGGCCGAGGTTTTCCTCCAGCGCGGCGCGCAGGGCATCCACAGAGACGCCGCACCGGGTCAGCAGCTGGGGAATCAGGTCGTTCCCGTCTTCCGTCAGGGCCATCATCATATGTTCGGGCTGTACTTCCACATGGCCGTATTCCACCGCAAGGGCCTGGGACCGCTGCATGGCGGCCAGGGTTTTCTGCGTAAACTGGTTCATATTCATCATTACAGGTCACCTCATTTCGTCGCTTAAATCGGAAGATCAAATTGACTATCTTTGACCTTCAATGATATTTTACACGTTTTTGTTCCGGTGTCAAGTCCCCGGCAGCCGAAAATACAAGGTTTTTTTACGGGGAATGAATCCGGCGTCCGGATCGTTGAATATTACGGAAATGTTACGCTCTTGCCCGGCCCGCGAAACAATGATATAATCCGATATCAGGTTTCCGGAAATAACAGGGAAGCCGGACAGGGCGGAAAAACGGGAGGAGAAACATGTTCGGAAAGCGGAACCGGAACAACGGGCCGGACGGATTCGATCAGTATGACGAATTCATGGATCAGGACGGCGCTGTTTCCGGTGGATATACGAACCCGGAAGAATATGCCGACGGATACGCCCCGGAAGCATACCAGGACGGATATGCGGATGATTACGGTCCCGATGAATATGCAGATGATTATTCCGATGAGTATGCCGGGCCCGAAGAGGATGACCGGCAGCCTGCGGATGAAGCGGTAAAGAAGGAACGGCGGAGCATTTTCCGCCCGGCAACCCGGAAACCGAATTTCATTATCAGCGTACTGGTGAATACGGCCCGCGTCCTTCTCCTGCTGGCGATGCTGGCCGGCGTTGCCGGTATCGGTGCACTGGTTGGGATTGCCAAGGGATATGTGGATACTTCACCGGAGCTGGACCTGGTTGCCCTCGACAGCCCGAACCAGACCACGGTGTTTACCGACTGCCATCGGAACGAACTGGCCAAGTATTACGGAACGGAAAACCGGGAAGTGGTTCCCTTGGCTTCCATACCGAAACGCCTGCAGAACGCCTTTATCGCCGTGGAGGACGTCCGTTTCTATTCGCATAATGGCGTGGACCTGAAACGGATCGGCGGCGCGCTGATTGCCAACCTGACAACCAGCGGCACCCAGGGCGGATCGACGATTACCCAGCAGCTGATCAAAAACACCCTGCTGTCTTCCGAACAGAGCTACAAACGGAAGATCCAGGAGGCGTGGCTTGCAATCCGGCTGGAAATGAATTCCCGCTATACCAAGGATGATATCCTGGAAAGCTACCTGAACACCATTTATATGGGCGAAAGTTATTACGGGGTCAAGGTGGCGGCGATGGGTTATTTCGGCAAGGAACTGAAGGATCTGACGCTCCGTGAATGCGCCATGCTGGCCGGAATGACCAACAATCCGTACTACTACAATCCGAGAAGGAATTTCTATTCGCGCCGGTCGGAAGAAAAGGATTATCCGTCTGTGACGAACGACCGGACGGATTATGTGCTGGAATGCATGTATAAAAACCAGTATATTACCGCCGCGGAATACCAGGAAGCGCTGGATTACGGGCAGGCACATGTCTTGTCCCAGGAGCCGCGCGGCAGCTCCAGCGGCATGTATCCGTATCCCCACTATATTGAATATGCCGTGAAGGAAACGATCCAGATCCTGCTGGAAATCAACAACCTGCCCGATACATCGGCCAACCGCGCCAAGATGGAGGATAAACTCCGAACGGGCGGATATCATATCCAGCTGGCCATTGATCCGGATATTCAGGAAACCGTGGAAAAGACGCTGCAGAACTGGACGAAGTATCCGTCGCTGCGCGACCCCTCCGATAAAGTATTCCGGACCCGGAATTCAGACGGAACCTATACGGATATTCAGCAGCCGCAGGCAGCCTGCGCCGTGCTGGATTACCGCTCGGGCGAACTGAAGGCGATCGTAGGTTCCCGGAACGAAGTGACGGCCCGGAAAACGCTGAACCGGGCAACCGATATGAAGATGCCGGTCGGCTCCTCCATCAAACCGCTGTCCGTATATGCGCCGGCCCTGGAACTGGGCTACAGCCCGGCTTCGGTTGTATACAATATGGCGGTTCCGATTGCGGGATGGAAGGACAACCGGGGAAACGACAGCTGGCCCAACAACTACGGCGGCGGTGGTTATACCGGCCCCGAAACACTGCGTACGGCCATGAAAAAGAGCCATAATACGTCCGCGGCACAGACGCTGATGACCATGGTGGGCGTGGACCGCAGCGTCGATTTCCTCCACCGGATGGGCATTGATGACGGCCATATCGATGCCACGCCATTCGGACTGAGCCTTGGCTCATCCGGTATTACCCCCCTTCAGATGACGGTGGCATACGGCGTGCTGGCAAACGGTGGAGTATACCAGGAACCGATTTCCGTTATCGGGATTTCCGACTCGGAAGGCCGTGTGGTCTGGGACGGCCATCAGCACCAGGAGCGCAGGCGGGTATTCTCCGGCAGTACGGCTTATATGATTGTGGATATGCTGAAAACGGCTGTCTCCTCCGGCACCGGAACGTCCGCCAAAATCAAGGACCAGGTTGTCGGCGGCAAGACCGGCACCAATTCCGACCAGAAAGGCGTTTTCTTCGCCGGAATGACCGGATATTATACTTCAGCTCTGTGGATCGGGCACGACAATTACAAAGCCCTGTCCTCCAAATCCACCGGTTCGGGCGCGGCAGCGCCGCTGTGGCAGGCCTATATGAGCAAAATCCATGACGGACTGGCCAAGAAGGAAATCCTGGACGGATCAGCCTCCGATTATGGCCTGGTGAAGGTGGAAACCTGCGCGGTCAGTGGCCAGCTGGCTACAGACGCGTGCCGCAATGACGCGATGGGATACGGAACGGTGACAGATTACTGGGCGGAAGGCACCCAGCCGACGCAGTACTGCCAGATGCATACCACGCAGCTGATATGCCCCCAGTCCAATATGATCGCGTCTTCGTACTGCCCGTCACCCGAAATGAAGGGCGTTGTGACGATTCCATATGGTCACCCGCTGTACAACCTGATCGGAACGGAATACCAGCGGGTGCTGGAAGAATATCTGGGACTTTCCCTGACATCCGGATCCCAGGTGTGCACCCTGCATTCAGCCGGCGGATATTCCGGCGGAGACAGCGGCAGCGGACAGGTCCTTCCGGATCAGCGTGTTGACGCGGCACGGCAGCTGATTGCCGCTGCCCAGGAAATGCTGAAGGGACTGGATCCGGCCGGAACCCAGTATCTGGCCATCGTCAATGCGGCTGCGCAGCTGCAGAGTATGATTGACAGCGGAACAGCAAGCCAGGAGGACCTGACCAATGCCATGACAGCCCTGACCCGGGCGATGGCAGGGATTTATTAAAGGAGCGTGTCAAATTTGCTGAAGATCGGTTGCCATCTGAGCGCGTCAAAGGGATACCTGCATATGGCGAAGGAAATCACGGCCATAGGTGGAAATACCTTTCAGTTTTTTACCCGGAATCCCCGGGGCGGAAGTGCCAAACCGCTGGATGAAAAGGATGCCGCGGCATTCCGGAAGTATGCGGCGGAAAACGGGATTGAGGTGATCCTGGCCCATGCGCCATATACGCTGAACGGCTGTTCTGCCGATCCGGCGATCCGGGATTTTGCCCGCCGCACCATGGCGGATGATCTGGAAAGGATGGAGGCGACGCCGGGCAATCTCTACAACTTCCACCCCGGATCCCATGTGGGTCAGGGCGTGGAAGCGGGAATCACCATGATTGCCGATATGCTCAACAGCATCCTGAAACCGGAGCAGACGACCATCGTGCTGCTGGAAACCATGGCTGGAAAAGGCAGTGAGGTCGGCGGCCGGTTTGAGGAACTGCGGGAAATCCTGGACCGGGTCAGCCTTAAGGATAAAATGGGCGTGTGCCTGGATACCTGCCATGTGAACGACGCGGGATATGATATTGTGAATCAGCTGGACGGCGTACTGACCGAATTTGACCGGATCATCGGCCTGGACAGGCTGAAAGCGGTTCACATCAACGACAGCAAGAATCCGCTCGGCGCGCATAAGGACCGGCATGAAAAGATCGGGGAAGGCTTTATCGGCACGGAGGGAATCCTGCGGGTCATGCGCCATGCGGCATTGAGGGAGCTGCCGTTTTACCTGGAAACGCCGAATGAGCTGGACGGGTATGAACGGGAAATCCATCTTCTGAAAGCCGGATTCGATCACTGATAACTGACAAATGAGGACATTCATGAGACGATGGTGGGTGCTGGCACTGCTGGCAGTAATCCTGCTGTGCGGCGGAACGCAGGCGGAAAGCCCGGAAATGTGGATCAGCGTTTCCGGAACTGAAGTCGTGCCCGGAAATGCCGTGATCGTCAGCATGATGATTCCGCAGGATGGCGAATGCAGCATCCGGATCCTGGACGGAGAGGACCGGATTGTTTCCACAGTGACTGAGAATCGTCCGGTGACAGAAGGATATAACGCATTTTACTGGAACGGTACCTGGCAGGGCATCGCCTGCCCGGAAGGCCGGTGGCGGATGGTGCTGGAGGCGGCCGGAGAAACAGCGGAAACACCGGTAACAATCGGCCGTATGATTCCCTGCCTGATCGGACCGGGACTGACGGAATCGGAAGTGCAGACCGGGAAAAACGTCGCTGTGGTTTTTTCCGCGACAGAAGCGGGCCGGGTGAACGTTTCCCTCTGTCAGAACGGGACGGAAACCGCCGCGTACAGCATGAAAGCAGAAACAGGCGACGGGAAAATTGTTTTTCCGGCGACCGTGGTTCCCGGAGAATATGAAGCGGTACTGACGCTGACGCGGGAGGATGGCACCTCCTCTGTTCCGGTGAAGCTGGCGCTGACTGTGAAAGCGCCGGCAACAAAGTTTTCTGCAGTGTATACCAGTCCGCAGGCAGGCCGGGACCTGACGCTGAACGGATGGACAGTTCCCATGGATATCACGGATGAGGATGCGGTCTGGCAGGCGCTGATGGCGCCGGTGACCGTGGTGGATGACGGGAAAAGCAGCGATCAGCGGCGGCAGATGGTCATCCGGAAGGAACCTTCGCGGGACAGTGAAGGCGTCGGTGTGGTGACGATGATCAGCCAGGGGGTTCATGTGCTGGAGAAGGGGGAAGACTGGTCCCTGATTGAGTGCTACTCATCCTCCTTCAAGGACTCCGCGGTGCTGAACTGGAACGTTCTGGTGCAGGGCTATGTGCCCACCGGGGCCCTGCGGGAAGTAACGCCGGATCCGATAATTGGCATTGTGGTTGACAAGCTGACCCAGCGGCTCTACATTTTCAGGGACGGAAAGCTGTTTTCAACCCTGCTGGTATCAACCGGACGGATGAATTCCCGCCAACCGTACAACGAAACCCGGTCGGGAGAATACCTGCTGGTCAGCAGGGTCGGCGGTTTCCTGTCGGATAATTATTACTGCCCGATGGGTATCCGCTTTAATGCCGGCGATATGCTGCACGAAGTGCCGTATATCCAGCGCAACATGGATTATTCCACCACGGAGCCGATGCTGGGCTCCAAATACAGCCACGGATGCATCCGGGTTCAGCGGAAAGCCAATCCGGAAGGCGTCAACATGAAGTGGATCTGGAATAATTACCGGCGCAACACAAAGATCCTGATCTGGGAGGACTGGCAGGGTCGGCAGATCCCGATTCCGGATGACGATACCGTTTTTTATCGCAATGCCCGGAAGAATAATTATTATCATTCCTCGAAGGACTGCAGTGACCTGGGAACGCGGAATCCGCAGGAAATCACTTATGCAGAGCTGTCTGAAGGCGCCGGGGAGAAACTGGTGGTATGCCCGTATTGCGGACCGCTGCCGCGCAGGAACGAACTGGAAGCGGTCAATGCGGCTTATGCGGAGGGCGGCGATCATGATCCGGACATGACGAAGGCCCGGGAAAGCTGTCCCCGGAAACAATAACAGATGGAGATGACGGTATGAACCTGATTGACTGGATCATCATAGCGATTCTGGGGCTGAGCGTGCTGGTGGGCCTGTACCGGGGCTTTATTTCATCGGTGGCCAGCATGGGCGGCTGCCTGGTTTCCCTCGGCGCCAGCTATTTCCTGACGCCGAAAGTGGTGGAATACCTGACGCTCAACACCTCCCTGCAGGACACGATCGCTTCCTATACCGGCGCGACAAAGCTGGCCGGAGACATGGCGGGTACAACAGTTCCGGGCCTGACGGCGGATCAGATCGCTGAAACGGTTCAGAAAATCAACCTGCCCCCGCCCCTGGACAAACTGCTGGAGAACAACCTGGCGAACGAGGTGTACAGGTCGGTAGCAGGCATGACCCAGGACGTGGGCGAATATGTGTCCAGGACGATTGTCGACGCGGTGATGAGCATCATTTGCTTCCTGCTTACCTTTGTGGTATTGATGATTCTGTTCCACATTATCATCAACCTGCTGAACGCGATCTTCAAATTCCCGGTGCTCAAACAGATGAATTCCGTGACCGGCGGCATCTTCGGCCTGCTGCGCGGCGCGCTGCTGTGCTTTGTGGCTTTTGCGCTGCTGCCGCTTTTCCAGACGCTGATTCCGGACAATGTGAACGCCCTGGTGGAAAGCAGCGTGCTCGCACCGGTTTTCAACAGCAATAATCTGATATTGTCGATTATGAAGGGACAACTGTAGCTTTTTTACCGGAGTACCACGCTGGTCTGGGAACCCAGGGTCAGTACGGTGCCGTCCAGCGATGCGCCGCCCTGGCCGGCCAGGCATTCCAGGACGGCGGAGATTTCCGTAAAGGAAAGGTCTGTTGCGTCTTTCAGGTCCACGGACAGCGTTTCGATCGTCGGGTTATGAATGACCGCTACGGTGCGGCCGTTCCATTCACTCAGGAAACCGCCGGCTTTCGAATCCGGGAAAGCCAGGGCGGTATATGTTCCCCGGGCAATTTCCGGGTTGGCCTTGCGAACCATCAGCACTTTCTTGTAGTGGTTCGTAAGGCTTCCTTTCATTTCAAGCAGATCCTTCGCGCTGTAAGGCGTCTGTTTGGCATAGGTGCTGCCAGCGGGATCCAGGACCGTATCTCCGTCGCCCCATTTCATGGCCAGGCGGCGGTTGGCGTCTGTGTTTTCCCCGCCCCGGGAACCCCGCAGGCCGATTTCCTCCCCGTAGTAAATAAATGGGGAACCGGGAGACAGCAGATACAGGTTTGCTGCCATCTGCATCCGGCCGTTGCTCATGGACAGGTAGCCGGCGGCCCGGTCCGTGTCATGGTTGGCGATGAAAGGAATGTTCATGGCTTCGGGATTGATGGCTTTCAGCTCATCCAGATAGCGCTGGGTTTCCCGGGCAAAGCGGCCGGCATCGCCGCCCTTTGCCGTGGCGGCAATGAGCCCTTCCGTCTGGCTGGTGGCAAAGCGGAAGCAGTTCATGCAGACCGCGTAGCGGTTGGTGATGCCGTCCCCGTCCCAGACTTCCGCAACGGTATATACATCGGGATTGATTTTTTTCAGCTCTTCTATATACCAGGTCCAGAATGCCACATTTTTGTCATGCTCTCCCAGGTAGAGGTATTTTGCAGCGTCAAACCGGAATCCGTCCACGCCCATCTCCAGGTAGTACCGGGCGATATCGAGCGCGGTTTCGCGGACCTTTTCATTGTCAAAATTCAGCTCCGGCATGGAGGAGGAAAAGTTGGTTTCCACCTTGATCCCGGCCTGTTGCACCTTGTCAAAGTGCCGGCCGGAAGGCGAGGCTTCGTCTCCGTCCAGCCAGGTATAGAAATCGTAATAATCGTTAGCCGGGTTATGCATGATGTGAGCGTTCACAAAGTTTTTATACCAGCGGTTCTGGCTGCCGGTGTGGTTCAGCGGCAGGTCCAGGATCAGTTTTACATCCCGATCATGGCACAGGGCGATGAGCTCCTTCAGGTCATCCATTGTGCCGAAGGCTGGATCGATTTTGTAGTAGTCCGTGACATCGTATTTATGGTATGTTGGTGAGGCAAACACGGGCGTTAGCCAGATTCCTTCGATACCGAGGCTTTTTCCGGACTGAGGGTCCCCGTCGTTCAGGTAATCCATTCGGTTGATGATTCCACGCAGGTCGCCGGTGCCGTCTCCGTCGGAATCGGAGAAGGAGCCGACAAAAATCTCATAAAACACCCGATGCTGATCCTGTACATCCCATCCATCCTGAAAAATCACGCCGTCCACCTGAATCTCCTCTTTCGTCAGCGAACCTTCCGCAGCTGAAAATGCCGGAAGAATGCCGGAAAACAAAAGGGTGACTGCCATCCACAGGCAAAAACGCTTCATGTCGATTCCCTTCTTTCATTTGGGCCCTGGCCGGTATCCTGTTTCAATCTGTATGTTATCATGACGCAATCTTTATTTCTTGTCAAGAGCCTGCAAACATGGTATATTGCAGAAAAAGCAACGATATGAGGCATCCGCATGGAATCATTGATCAGCAGGCAGGAACTGGCAAAACTGCAGAACCGTTCCCGTGTCAGTACCTGGGTTTTCCGAGGGCTGGCCGCGGGAATGCTGGTGCTGTATATCGTTCTGTGCCTGATCATCCGAACGCTGAACGCCCGGACTGTCACATGGGCCATGATCATCTCAATGACGCTGCTGGGCTGGTTCGGAATTGTTTACTATACGATGCGGGTAAAGCCGGCACGGGCGAAAGCGGAACATCTGGCAATGCTTTTTTCCGGCGAAACAGAAGAATTTGAAGGCATCCTGCATCTGTCCGGCCGGCCGGTTCAGGTGCCGAAGAGCATCCGCGTCCTGCGGGTGACGCTGGAAGGAGACGAAAAGCCGAATCCGGCGGAAGAACCGGACCGGAAGCGGCTGAACCTGGACGAAACCCTGGTATGCCGGATGCCGGCGGAGGGCAGCCGGGTCCGGGTGCAGGCGGTGAACGACTATATTACCGGGCTGAAAGTGCTGGAGGAAAGCGAACCTGCAGCTTCAGGAGCAGGAAAGCGCGGGTATTCCCGGATCCGGCGGGGTATGCAGCGTGTATTCTCCCTGGTCCCTGCCCTGATCCTGTGGACAATGGCCGTCGTGATCATCGGCGGATTCATATTCAACCGGATTACGGATACGGATGCGGGACACAAAATCGTCATTTATGCGGACTGTGATATCCACGACAACGCAGAACTGGCCGACCGGCTGGAAAAGCAGCTGTCCGATCCCGTCCGGATGGTCAAAGTCCGGCCGTTTACTTACGATATGTTCGGATCGGATGAAATTCAGCGCGGGGATCTTTATATTGTTTCCGCTGCCAAGGCGGAAGGGCTCCGTTCGTTCTTTGTCCCGTTGCCGGAAGATATGCGGGATGAGGAGAACCTGCTGATGCTGGACGGCGTGCCTTACGGTGTCCGGGTTTACAGCCGGGAAACGCGGAACTATGCCGTTACGGAGTATTTTGATTATGATCCCGGGGAATCATATTACCTGGTTTTCTCCGCTGCCTCCCTGCATTTTTCGGGAAACGACGGGGCAACGGACAATCGGGCGAGGGAAGCTGCAGACGCACTGCTCTTAATACCATAAGGAGGTTTTTCTATGAACGGACGGGTGATGATTGCCGGATTGATGATTCTGGTGCTGCTGATGGCGGTTGTTCCGCTTGCAGCCGGCGCGGAGGACGCAAGTACGCTCTATGTAAAGAAGGTGGAAAACCTGCCGGAGGATTTTATTTTCGGCATGGACGTTTCCAGCGTGATTGCCGAAGAGAACAGCGGCGTGAAATATTTCGACTTTGACGGCAATGAGGCGGACCTGTTCAGGGTGCTCGCGGACAACGGCATCAACTATATCCGCGTCCGGGTGTGGAACAATCCGTGGGACGCCGACGGCAACGGCTTCGGCGGCGGCAACTGCGATATCGCCAATGCGGTGGAAATCGGAAAGCGCGCGACAGCGGCCGGGCAGAAGCTGCTGGTGGATTTCCATTATTCCGACTTCTGGGCGGATCCCGGGAAGCAGATGGTTCCCCGGGCCTGGAAGGGTATGGAGATTGAGGAAAAGACTGAAGCGGTGTATGAATACACAAAAGACTGCCTGATGCAGCTGAAAGAAGCCGGCGTGGATGTCGGCATGGTGCAGACCGGCAACGAGACGAACGGCGCCCTGTGCGGCGAGACGATCTGGTTCAATATCCAGTATCTGATGCAGGCCGGCGCCCGGGCCACCCGGGAGGTATATCCGGATGCCCTGGTTGCGCTGCATTTTGCCAATCCGGAAAAGGCAGACAGCTATGCCACCTATGCCAAAAAGATGGACTACTACAAGGTGGATTACGATGTGTTTGCCACCTCCTATTATCCCTACTGGCATGGAACGCTGGACAATCTCTCTGCCGTGCTGACGGAGATCGCCGATACATATGGCAAAAAGGTCATGGTGATGGAAACATCCTATGCCTGGACGGATGCGGACAGCGATTTTTCCGGCAATACCATCAGCGGCGGCAGCGGCATTGTCAAGGACTATCCGTTCTCACCCCAGGGCCAGGCCAACTGTATCCGGAATATTACGGATACGGTCGTGAACCGGACGCCTGCCGGCATCGGTGTGGTGTACTGGGAAGGCGCGTGGATTACCGTCGGCACCGGCAGCTGGGAGGAAAACCATGCAATCTGGGAGAAGTACGGCTCCGGCTGGGCTTCCAGCTATGCGCGGGTGTATGATCCGGCTGACGCCGGCAAGTATTACGGCGGCAGCGCGGTGGACAACCAGACGTTCTTTGATCCCCAGGGGAAACCCCTGGAATCCCTGAAGGTGTTCCGGCTCATGCGGGACGGGAATGAGATCCCGGCGGTCCCGGACGCGCTGGAGGATGTGACGGTCATCTGTGACCTGAACGCCCCGCTGGTGCTGCCGGAAACCGTGAACGCGGTGATGACCGATGACAGCAAACAGGCGGTGCCGGTCGTCTGGAATCTTTCGGAAGAGGATGACCGGAAGATGCACGAAGGCGGCGTTGCCCAGTACACGGTTACCGGTGATGCCGGCGGCATGGAAGCCATATGCTATGTATCCATGATTGAGTATAATTACCTGACCGATTACTCCTTCGAGGAGGAAAGCCGGGCTTGGGTGATTACGGACCTGAAAAAAGCGGATGAGCTGTATATTGAGGACAAGAAAACCGATTCGCTGACCGGCTCGAAGCATATGCATTTCTGGAGTGCCGCGCAGAACAGCGTGGAATTCAAGCTGGAGCAGACGGTGGCGGACCTGCCGGAAGGTAAATTCCGCTTCTCCGCGTCCATCATGGGCGGCGACTGCGGGGAAACCGAAATTTTCGCATATGTGAAAATCAACGGTGAAACCGTTGCGAAATCTGACTTGATGCCGATTACCGGCTATAACAACTGGAACATGGGGACCACGCCTGTTTTTGAACATACCGCGGGTCAGGAAGTGACAGTCGGCGTCTATGTGAAGTGCCAGGGAGCAGGCAACGGCGCATGGGGAAAAATCGACGACTGCCTGCTGAATTCCGTGCAGTGAAACGGTTCCGGCGTCCAAATTCTGGAAACGATACCAATTCAGAAAAATCGCGCATTTGAGCAAAAAAAGATGGTTGACAAAATGCGTGGACAAGACTAAAATATTGTCGAATTTGAACGGAATAAATCGGACAACAGGCGGGAGGATTCTGTGACCGGTTTTGATTCCGACAAAGAAATAAAAAACGAAAGGATGAATCCCCATGAAAAAGTTCCTTGCTATGCTGCTCGCGATGATCATGGTGCTGTCCGTATGCCTGGTTTCGGCTTCTGCCGAAGGCGACGCGAAAACCTATGACATCACCGTCTGGTGCCCCCAGGAAGCTGTTGAGCTGACCCAGGCCCAGATTGACGACTTCAACACCGACAATGAATTCGGCATCACCTTCAATGCCACGATCGAGCCCGTTTCCGAAGCGGATGCTGCCACCAGCATGACCACTGACGTGGAGACCGGCGCGGACATCTTCTTCTTCGCGCAGGACCAGTTTGCCCGCCTTGTGCAGGCCGGTGCGCTGTCCAAGCTGACGGCTGAAGATGCTGCCAAAGTTGCTGCGGAAAACGACGTGAGCGCTGTTGCGGCCGCCACCTCCGGCGACGCGATGTACGCCTATCCGCTGACCGCTGACAACGGCTACTTCATGTACTACGACAAGAGCGTCATCCCGGAAGAGGATGTCGACTCCCTGGAAAAGCTGATTGCGGACTGCGAAGCGGCCCAGAAGTATTTTGCCTTTGAAATGCAGACCTCTGCGTGGTATCTGGCTTCCTTCTTCTTCGCCACCGGATGTAAGTCCATCTGGACCACCGACAATGCCGGCAACTTCATCGAAGTGTACGACACGTTCAACAGCCCCGAAGGCCTGATTGCCGCCAAGGGCATGAAGAAACTGGTGGATTCCCCCTATCATCTGAGCTCCTCCAAGGGCACTGAATTCGCCTCCGGCGCTGCAATCGTTGTGACCGGCACCTGGGACTTTGACAATGTAGCCGGCATCCTGGGCGACAACATGGGCGTTACCGACCTGCCTTCCTTCGAAGTGGACGGCAAGGAATATCACCTGGGCTCCTTCAGCGGCTGCAAGCTGCTGGGCGTAAAACCGCAGGTTGACCGGGACAAGGCGGATGCGCTGCACGCGCTGGCGCAGTACCTGACCGGCGAAGACTGCCAGCTCGAACGGTTTGACGAGCGTCACTGGGGTCCCTCCAACCTGGCGGACCAGCAGGATGAAGAAGTCAAATCCAATCCCGGCCTGGTGGCGCTGTGGGCGCAGGCTCCCTACGCACAGGTGCAGGGCCAGATCCATGGCTCCTGGTGGGATATCGCCAAGGTCATCGGCGATGACGTGAAGGACGCGACGGACGAAGCGGGCCTGCAGGCTGCGCTGGATAACTACTACGACAAGATCGCCGGACTGTTCACCATGTCCGATGCTGAGAAGTTCGCGTGGTCCGTTATCGGCATGTACAACGAAGCGGACGGCTTCTTCTTCACCGATTACTCCGATGGTAAGGAAACATGGACTGCTGACCTGGCCATGATCCAGGACGGCGATGTCTGGAAGACCGAACAGGCCTATGCGATGCCTGCCGGCACTGAATTCAAAGTCCGTCAGGGCAAGAGCTGGGACAATGCTTTCCCGGCTGACAACTTCAAGGTTGAAGCGGATGGCACCTACTTCATCCAGTTCACCGAATCCACGGGTACAGTTGAACTGGTCCCCGCTGAATAATGCAGCTTAACCCGGCTTAGCAATCCACTATTGTGAGTCGGATAGCCGGAGCCAATCCGATTTGGCTCCGGCTCTTTTTCAATAAATCAAAGGAGAAACGAGGGGTGTCTATGACTGATCAGGTGCAAACTGCCAAGGCCCCGAAGGTCCAAAGGGATACCGTTCTGCGTGTTCTGCTGGCCCAGGTGGCGGTGGCGCTGTGCTGCCTGCTGGCCTGGTTCCTGTGCGAAAACGTGGTGCAGAAACAGTATTCCGATCCGGTATACAGAACAGAGCTGAAGCTGATGGATCCGCTGTTCAACAGCTCCGGTGTTCTGAAAAAGGACGGGGTGCTGGATCCGCTGAAATATGACAAGATTAAAAGTGCCATCGGCGACAAGGAATTCTACCAGAAGATTATGCATACGCTGGATCTTTACACGGAGAAGGAACTGACGCCGGGACGGATTATGGAGCGGACCAGTTGGGGGTACAGTCCGGAAGATCCGTCGAATCACACGATTGTCATCGACGTCACATTCAGCGAGGAAGAGACCGCCCGGAATATCGGCAGTGAGGCGGCAGCCGGTGTAAACGCTATCCTGATGAGCGTGAATGAAGTGCCGGTCAAAACCGACTGTAAGACCACCTACATCGGGCAGATTACGGAACCGGTACGGACCGGCCCGAATACCCTGCTGTGGGTGATCGTTGCCGGCCTGATTGCGGAAGGCATATTTGTGACGATGGCCTTCCAGACCGGCTGGAAGAACAAGGTCAACTGCGTGATCATGGGCTTTGCCAATCTGAGCCGGGGCCAGATCATGCGGGGGCTGCTGTTCCTTGTGTTTGAGATCGTTTTCTTCGGGTTTATGATTCTCTGGGGTATGGAAATGCTGAGCAAGCTGACGACGCTCGGCACATATGCGCAGGAGTCATTCTCGGAGCTGCCCGGGGTTCGTGAGACGGCACACCCCGCGGACAATTCCTTTAAGATTCTGCTCTACGGCGTGCTGACGATCTTCTTTATCATTGCGTTTATCTATACCTATTATGTCAATATCAAGCAGGGACGCATTATTGCAAAAATCGAAGCATCCGGCAAAAAGCTGAAGAGTGCGAAGGATGACCTGCGTTCCCTGGTGGACGACCAGTTCCACCGGACGCTGCTGACGCTGCCGGTACTTGGCATTACGCTGTTTACGGTGATGCCCATTATCTTCATGGTACTGATTGCGTTTACCAATTACAGCAGTACGAACGACGGCATTACGAACCTGTTTGAGTGGGTCGGCCTGAAGAATTTCAACCAGCTGGTGGTATGGACTTCCGGCGGATCCGGCAATAAGACGTTTATGGCGACTTTCGGCGAGATTCTGGCCTGGACGCTGATCTGGGCGTTCTTCGCCACGTTCACCAACTATTTCCTGGGCATGTTTGTCGCCATGGCCATCAATAAGAAGGGCATAAAATTCAAAAAGGGATGGCGGACGATCCTGGTGCTGACCATCGCTATTCCGCAGTTTATTTCCCTGCTGTACGTATCCAAGGCATTTGCCAATAATGGCCTGATCAACCTGTTCCTGCAGGAGATGGGATGGATCAAGGAACCGATCAAGTTCTGGGATGAGCCGATGCTGGCACGGATCACCGTCATCGGCATCAACATCTGGATCGGCATTCCGTACCTGATGCTGATTACAACCGGTATCCTGATGAATATTCCGGCGGACCTGTACGAATCCGCCCGGATTGACGGCGCCAACCCGTGGCAGCAGTATACCAAGATCACACTGCCCTATATGTTGTTCGTGACCGGTCCGTATCTGCTGACCAGCTTTACGGGAAACATGAACAACTTCAACGTGATCTACCTGCTGACAGGGGGCGGCCCGAACAAGAACGGCGCCTACAGCGCCGGCGGTGTTTCCGCCGGGGATACGGATCTGCTGATTACCTGGCTGTTCAAGATAACCCAGGGCGGAGAACATCAGTATTACCAGGCATCCGTAATCGGTATTCTGGTGTTCCTGGTGGTGGCGATTATTTCCCTGGTAGTATATAATCTGCTGCCCTCCAATAAGAATGAGGAGGATTTCCAGTGATGAAGAAAAAAATCATATTCAAGTCGCTGGCGGTTCTCGCCATCCTGGCAGGCATCGGACTGCTGACGATTTCCGTGATCGGCATTCTGGACGGGAACCATACCTATGACCTGTTCAAGAAGATTAATGTCGGAACGGCAAAAGTTTATGAAGACGTTGACAACAACGGCCTGGATGCAGTGAAAGATGAATACCGCGGTATCTATGCCGTGGTGGACCAGATAGACGGCCTCGGACTGGATTATGCCAGGGACTATCTGGAGGATACAGGCATTGTCTATGGCCTTGTGGACACCATTGAGGCAACGGGGACCGTTGCGGAATCGATCGGCAGGATCGGCGGTATCGATGAAGCCAGGCGGATCCTGGATGAAACAGAAGCTGCAATCGATGACGCGCAGAAAACCTATACCATGATCTCCAGTGCCGGCATCGGTGAAGTAAGCTCCTATCTGGTGGACCTGGAAAGCGAACTTGACCGGGGAGAGGATGCGGAGACGGCCCGGCAGGCGCTGGACGAAAAATATGCTGAAGCGGATGAGAACACCGCCAAGCAGATCAAAGCGTTCCTGGACCTGGCTTTCAAAATGCTCGAAAGCAAGGGAAATGAAGGAACGGTTCAGTACCTGAAGGAAGCGATTGATGCTGCTGACCTGACCTCCCTGGAATTTGCCCGGCAGAAGGTTCATGAGCAGATTGAAGCGCAGGGAGCTGAAAACGCGGACAATGTGCGTCAGTATGCGGATACGATTTTCCGGCTGGCTGTTGACCAGGGCAGCAGCGAGGAGGCCGTGAAATATATTGACGGTATGCTGACCCTGATGGAGCGCCAGGGCAGTATTGACGTCAAGGCATACCTGAATCAGGTGTACTCCGAGTCGAAAAAGGAGAACCTGTATAAGCGCGCGTACCTGGAGCGAATTTACCAGGCCATTGAATCCAACGGATTTGAGTTTGTCAAAGAGCACGGCTACGAGATCTGTGTGACCACCAATCAGGAGAACGCGGACCAGGTACATCAGTTCCTGAAACTGATCAATGATGCGCTTGGCGAAAAAGCGCCGGATGAGAACGATCCGATCGCGTGGGTGACCCAGTATAAAGAAGCCATCGACGCGGCGGACAGCGTATCCGACGGACGGACCAACCGTTACCTGACCGACTTGTACGATGCGTATGACGACGCGGTGAAGGCGGTCGGCGGCAAGCGTGCTCCGAAAGAAAGCGCTGCAACGAAAATCCAACGGGCCATCCGGAGCGGAATCGAAAAGGCGGAAGCCTGTCCCGGACAGGATAAGCTGGATAAAGCCAAGGAATATCAGCGCGATATCTGGCAGCTGTTCAACCAAGTCGGAATGGAGAAGACGAAAAAGCATCTCAGTTACGCCTGTGTCAGCGCCATTACCGACAGAACGCTGCGCATTGATGCGCTCGGAACCCGGAACGCGAAGCAGCTGGAAGACCTGACACCGGATATGCTTTCCCGGATTCGGGGAAAATCCCGGACGATGATTTTCGGCATCATCTGCCTGATTATCGGCATTGTGCTGATGTTCATCAGGCCGAGCGAAAATCTGCAGCCCAGGCTTTCCCGTGAACAGCGGAAGCAGGCTGGCCAGCATATGGGCCTGAAGACCTCCCGGGTTGTTGCCAATTCCCTGATTCACGCGCTGCTGATCCTGATCAGCGTGGTTTGGCTGATTCCTTTCATTTCCATCACGCTGCAGTCCCTGCGTGTGGAATCCACCTACCAGGTGGGCTATATCATGCCGGAAAAAGTGGGATTTTCCAATTATCTTGACCTGTTTGACACATCCATATCCCGTTTCCCGACATGGTATCTGAACACCTTTATTATGGCACTGGTTGTGGCGGTGCTGCAGACACTGTTTGTCCTGTGCATGAGCTACACCCTGAGCCGCTTCCGCTTCAAAATGCGGAAACCGTTCATGCGGATCATGCTGATCCTGGGGATGTTCCCCGGTATGCTGTCCATGATTATTCTGTACAATGTGCTGAAGGATCTGAATATGATCCAGGAGAATGCGGTTCCCGGCCTGATCCTGGTGTATGTAGCTTCCTCCGGTATGGGGTACTACGTATCCAAGGGCTTCTTTGATACGATCCCGAAATCGCTGGATGAAGCGGCCCGGATTGACGGTGCCACCCGGCTGCAGGTGCTTTATAAAATCATCCTGCCTCTGGCCAAACCGATTGTCATCTATACCGTGCTGACAGCCTTTATGGGGCCGTGGGGCGACTATGTATTTGCCAAATATGTAGCGGTCAATACAACGGAGGGCATGAACGCGGCCGTTGGTCTGAACACATGGTTGAGCGCGGACCAGATTGCGAAGCGCTATACCATGTTCTGCGCCGGCGGCGTACTGGTGGCCATTCCGGTTACGACACTGTTCATGTGCCTGCAGAAGTATTACGTTGAAGGCGTCACCGGCGGCGCAGTCAAGGGATAACCTTTGACGACCGCCAGTGGCGGAAATGTCGTCAAAGGTTATCTCAACCGAAAGGGAGCAAGCTCCCCAGTGGGGAGTTGCGACCATTGAGGTTGCGGAGAGGGAAGAGATCAATTCGGAAAAGGAGCGGATTGCTATATGGCAAGTGTAAAACTGACAGATATCAAAAAAGTATATGACAATAACGTCACGGCGGTGCATGACTTCAACCTGGATATCAAGGACAAGGAGTTCATTGTTTTCGTCGGACCGTCCGGATGCGGCAAATCCACCACGTTGCGGATGATTGCCGGCCTGGAGGACATTTCCGGCGGCACGCTGGAAATCGACGGCCAGGTGGTGAACGACCTGCAGCCCAAGGACCGGGATATCGCGATGGTTTTCCAGAACTACGCGCTTTATCCCCATATGACCGTGTACAACAATATTGCTTTCTCGCTGCGCCTGAAGAAGGTGCCGGAGGATGAAATCTTTGCGCGGGTGAATAACGCGGCGGAAATCCTCGGTATCACAGAGTACCTGAACCGGAAACCCCGGGCGCTGTCCGGCGGCCAGCGCCAGCGCGTGGCCATCGGCCGTGCCATGGTGCGGAATGCCAAGGTGTTCCTGATGGACGAGCCGCTGAGCAACCTGGATGCCAAACTGCGGAACCAGATGCGCGCGGAAATCATCCTGCTGCGCCAGAAGCTGGATACGACCTTTATCTACGTGACCCATGACCAGACGGAAGCCATGACCCTGGGCGACCGGATCGTGATCATGAAGGACGGCTTCATTGAGCAGGTCGGCACTCCGCAGGAAGTGTTCGACACCCCGGTGAACCTGTTTGTAGCCGGCTTTATCGGCAGCCCACAGATGAACTTCCTGAAGGCAAAAGTCGTGAAGGAGTCCATGGGATACGCCGTGGATGTGCTGGGCGTGAAGATTCCGCTGAATGAGGACCAGAACGCGGTGCTGGCGCAGAAGAACGTCGGCTCCCAGGATATTATCCTGGGTGTGCGTCCGGAGCATACCAGCGTACTGTTTGACAAGGCGGAAAACGCGATTGAATGTAAGATCGACGTCAACGAAATGATGGGTAGTGAGCTGCATCTGCACCTGTCCAGTGAACATGACGATAAGATCATTGTCCGCCTGCCTACGGTGGACCTGACCAATGAACAGCGGCAGAGCCTGTCCTATGGCAACAAGCTGTTTATTACCTTCCCGGCGAAGGTGATGCATCTGTTTGACCCGGAGACAGAACGCAGCCTGATCGACGGCTGATAACCCACGGATCAGCGGATTGTGATGAGTGATCAGCAGGCAGTGAAGGGAAGGACCGGTTTTACGCTTCACTGCCTGTTGTTCTGTTTATGAAATGAATCGGAGGAAAAGAACAATGTCCTGTACAACAGTACTGGTCGGCCGGAAGGCCAGCCATGACGGATCCACGATGATCGCCCGGACGGATGACGGGCATTTTGATGAGAAAAAACTGATTGTGGTCAATCCCAAGGATCAGCCGAAAAAGTATAAGAGCGTGATTTCCCACTTGGAAATCGAACTGCCGGACAATCCCATGCGGTATACTTCCTGCCCAAGCGTGGATCCGCAGAACGGCATCTGGGCCGCAACGGGCATCAATGAAGCGAATGTGGGCATGACGGCCACGGAGACGATCACATCCAACCCGCGGGTGCTTGCCGCTGATCCGCTCGTGGAATACAAAAAGGCGAAAACCCGGCGGGAAAAAGATGTGCCCGGCGGCATCGGCGAGGAAGATATCGTGGTGCTCGTGCTGCCGTATATCCGTACGGCCCGTGAGGGTGTACTGCGCCTGGCGTCGCTGCTGGAAAAATACGGCACCTATGAGTCCAACGGGATTGCGTTCAATGACGATCAGGAAGTCTGGTGGCTGGAGACCATCGGCGGGCATCACTGGATGGCCCGGAAGGTGCCGGAGGATGCTGTGGTCATTGCGCCGAACCAGTTCGGCATGGACGGATTCGACCTGAAGGACGCCTTCGGTAAAAAGGCGGCAAACCTGTGCTCAGCCGATTTGAAGGAATTTATCGCGGAGAACCACCTGGACCTCAACCAGGACGGAAAATTCAATCCCCGGGATATCTTCGGCAGCCGCCGGGATATGGATCATGTATACAATACGCCCCGGGCCTGGTTCATGGGGCGGTACCTGACGCCGGAATCCCACCGCTGGGAGGGGGAGAATGCCGAGTTCACCCCGGAAAGCGACAATATTCCCTGGTGCCTGAAGCCGGACCGGAAGGTGACGGCGGAGGATGTGAAGTACCTGCTGTCCGGGCATTACCAGGGGACACCGTACAATCCCTATACCAGCCAGAATACCGGCAGGCGCGGCATGTACCGCTCCATCGGCATTAACCGGACGGGTGTAACGTCCATCTGCCAGATCCGGTCCTATGCGCCGGAAGCCATCCGGGGCGTTGAATGGATCTGCTTCGGATCCACCACATTCAGCGCCATACTGCCGGTGTATACCAATGTGAACCGGATGCCGGATTACCTGGCGAAGGTGACAATGGACGCTTCCACGGAAAACTTCTACTGGGGAAGCCGGCTGATCGGCGCCATGGCGGATCCGCATTTTGCCGCCACCGCCCAGCAGATCGAACGGTATCAGCTGGCTGTGGAAACCAAAGGCCGGCAGCTGATCCGGGAGTATGACGCAAAGATTGCCGAAAGCGGAAACGCGGCCCTGGCGGAAGAGGCCAACCGGAAACTGAGCGATATGGCGAAAGAGGAAACGACCGCTGCGCTGAACAAGGTGCTCCGCACCGCCAGCGAGCGCATGAAGAACGGATATAACCTGGCGGATAACTGACCGGGAAATATTCAGCTGAATATACAAAGAAAGCAGCATCCGTGCATTTTCCGGATGCTGCTTATGTTATTGCTCAGATTACAGGCCGAGTTCCTTACGGTAGCCGTCCAGTTCGGGTTCGTTTCCGTAGACGAAATGATCGGGAAGGATCTCACACCAGATGGGCTGATCGTTTTCGTAATGATGGACGGTCGGATCATAGACCAGCAGTTTTTTGTTCCGCTCGATATACGGATTGGGGTTCGGCACGGCGGAAAGCAGGGCCCGGGTATACGGATGCAGCGGATGGAGGAAGAGTTCTTCAGCTTCCGCGAGCTCCACAATCCGGCCCTTATGGATAACGGCGATCCGGTCGGAAATGAAGCGGACAACGCTCAGGTCGTGGGCGATGAACATATAGGTGAGGCCGCGGCTCTTTTTCAGTTCATTCAGCAGGTTCAGCACCTGCGCCCGTATGGAAACGTCCAGTGCGGAAATCGGCTCATCCGCCACGATGAACTTCGGCTCCATGATCAGGGCCCGGGCAATGCCGATACGCTGGCGCTGGCCGCCGGAGAATTCATGCGGGAAGCGGCTGGAAAACTCCGGCAGCAGTCCCACTTCCTGCAGGGCTTTCTGGACCTTGTCCTGCCGGTCCTGATCGTTATTGTACAGGTGGAAGTTGATCAGTCCCTCGGAGACAATATAGTCGACCTTCGCGCGTTCATTCAGAGAAGCCATGGGATCCTGGAAAATCATCTGGCAGGAACGGATGACTTCCGTATCCAGTGCCTTGGAGATCTTGCCGTTGATCTGCTTTCCCTCGAACAGGACGCGTCCCGCGGTGACCGGATTGATCCGGACCAGCGCGCGGCCAATGGTGGTTTTGCCGGAACCGGATTCGCCCACCAGTGCAAAGGTTTCGCCTTTGTAAATGGAAAAATTGACGTTATCCACCGCGACAAACTTTTTGCGTCCGGAACCGAAGGTCACCTGCAGGTCCTGTACTTCAATCAGCGTTTCGCGGTTCGGGTCCAGATGGGGATGATAGGCGTTGACATCGGTGCCCTTGGATTCGCCGCTGCGGGTTTTCAGGCGCTCGATGGCGTCCGGCTGGTTTACTTTCGGCGCCCGGGGATCCCGCAACCAGGACTTGGCCATGTGGGTGGCGGTGATCTCGTACATGGGCGGTTCTTCGAGATAGTCGATGTTCAGGGCGTGACGGTTGCGGGGTGCGAAGGCATCGCCCTGGATGCTGTTGAACAGGTTGGGCGGCGTGCCGTCGATGGCCGGCAGCTTTTCACCCTTCACACCCAGCTGGGGCAGGGCGGAAAGCAGGGCCCAGGTATAGGGATGCCACGGATCAAAGAAGACCTCGTCCGCCATGCCGACTTCGATGATCTGGCCGGCATACATGACCGCCACACGATCGGCAACATTGGCCACCACCCCCAGGTCGTGGGTGATGTAGATGATGGTCATGTTCTGTTCCTTCTGGAGCCGGCGGATCAGGTCCAGAATCTGGGCCTGGATGGTCACGTCCAGTGCGGTGGTCGGCTCATCGCAGATGAGGATCTGCGGTTTGCAGGCGACTGCGGTGGCGATGACCACGCGCTGGCGCATGCCGCCGGAGAATTCGTGCGGATACTGCTTATAGCGCCGCTGCGGATCCGGGATGCCCACCGCTTCCAGGATGCGGTAAGTTTCCTCCTTTGCCTCCTTGCCTTTCAGCCCCTGGTGCAGTTCGACGGATTCCTGAATCTGCCAGCCGATGGTTTTCAGGGGGTTCAGGCTGGTCATGGGGTCCTGGGTGACCATGGCGATCTTGCTTCCGCGGATTTTCAGCCACTCCCTGGGGCTCAGGTGGGTAAGGTCCATTCCCTCATATTCGATTTTTCCGCCGGTGATTTTCCCGTTTTTGTCCAGCATGCCGACGAACAGCTTGGTAAACACGCTTTTGCCGGAACCGGATTCGCCCACGATGGCCAGGGTTTCACCTTCGTACAGGTCCAGGGAGGCGCCGCGAATGGCTTTCAGCTGCTTGCCGCGCAGGGAGAAGGTGACTTCCACGTCCTGGGCGGAGAGAAGCGGTTCTTTCTGAAGAACGCGCTCGGCAAACTTGTCAAAGTTGACCAGTTTTTTCATTTCTTCGAATGACTGAATATTTTCACTCATGCCTGTGCCCTCCCTTACACATGGTTGCGGGGGTCACTGGCGTCGGAGAACGCGTTGCCCACCAGATAGAATGTGATGGTGATGATCGAAACAATGATCGCCGGGAAGACCAGCATATAGGGATAATTCATAAACACGTCGCGGGCGTCGCGCAGCAGGTTGCCCAGGGACGGTTCCGTGATATCCATCAGGCCCAGGTAGGTCAGTGTGGTTTCGTAGGCAATCGTGGAGGGGATGGCCAGGGCCAGCCGCAGGATGATGACGCTGATCAGATAGGGGAAGATATTGCGGAACAGCACCCGGGGAAGGGAGGTTCCGAGACAACGGGAAGCCAGGTTATATTCCCGGTCGCGGTACATAAAGACCAGGTTACGGACATTCCGCGCGGTGGCCAGCCAGCCGAAGAGCACCAGCGCAACGCCGATGGTCCACAGTGTTTTGCCCACCATGAGGGCGATCAGGGTCAGGTAGATAATGGTCGGGATATTGTCGATCAGGTTGTACAGCTCCGTAAAGAAGCGGTCCAGCTTGCGGACATACCCCCAGATGAGGCCGATAATCACACCCAGCAGGATCTGCGCGGCGGAAACCAGCACGGCCAGCAGGATCGACTGGCGTGTTGCGTGCCATACCTGCGCCCAGTAATCCTTGCCGTTGCCGGTGGTACCGAACCAGTATTCGTTGTTCCAGTAAAAATTGCCGATGACCCGGCTCCACATGCTGCGGCCGGCCAGTTCCTCGACGCGGGTGTTTTCCGGAATCTGTTCCGCTTTGGCAATGGCGGCGGCGCGGTCTTTCGCGTATTCGTCCGCCAGCACCACTTTGGCGTACCCCTCCGGGCTTTCATCGAAGCGTTTGTCGAGCAGGCGGTAGGTGCGAACCTTTTCCGGAATGGCCTTGGCCTGGTCGATGGCAGCGGCGGGGTTTTCAGCGTAGAGGGTGCTCAGCTTGGCTTTGGCATAGCCTTCGGGGCTGGGATCGACGCTTTTGTATGCTTCGATAAAGGAGTTGGACTGAACAGGCGCCATATCCCACTGATACTTGCCGATGGCGCTTCCGATGAAGGTGAAGGCAAACAGCAGCAGGAAAATAACGGACATGGTAACGGCGGATTTCCGTTTCAGGAAATTGGCCCAGACGCTGCGCCAGTAGGAGTAATTGGAGTAGCCGGTACGTTCGGCATCCTGGGCACGGTATTCGGCAAACTCGAACAGCTGATCCTCCGGCATATCCCGGCGGCTGTTGAGCCATGCCCGGCCCTTGGGGCGCTCCTGATGGGGATCCTTTTCAAACTTGTTCGGATCAACCGTAAAATCGACGACAGGAGACTCCAGTTCCTGTACCGTCTTCTGAATGTTCTTTGCTTTCTTGCCGGACATCAGCGTACGCCCTCCTTTCCGGTCAGCTTGATTCTCGGATCAATCAGGGTCATCAGCAGGTCACCCAGGAAGACGCCGATGATTCCCAGGGAGGCATACAGCATTACGATGCCCTGGACCAGGGGCAGATCCAGCTTGGCGATGGAATTGGTCAGCATCGGCCCCATGCCCGGGATTCCGAAGAAACGCTCCACCAGCAGGGATCCGCCGACGGTCAGCAGGATTGAATAGGGCAGGTACTGCGCCAGCGGGACGAAGGCGTTCTTCAGCACGTGGCGGAAGAGTACCTTGTGTTCCGGCAGGCCTTTCAGGCGGGCCAGGCGGATATAGTCCTTGTTCAGCTCATCCACCATGTAGCGCCGTGTCCAGAGCATGTAGCCGGCGATGGAGCCGATGGAAAGGCAGACGACTGGCAGGATCATGGAACGCCATGAATCGGCCCCCGCATTGGCGTCGTACTGCATGGGAACCTGCAGCAGCTTGCTGCCGAGCACCATGATGAGCGTATAGATGACCAGATGGGGCACAGCGTTGACCAGCACGGTATAGCCGGTGCCGATATGGTCGATAATGCCGTTCTTGAACTGGGCTTGCAGTACGCCGAAAACGACGCCCAGCACCAGTGAGAAAGCCAGGGAGATCAGGCCGACGGTCAGGGAAATGCCCATCTTGTCCTGGATGATATCGGTGACATACTGGCCTTTGGATTCCCGCAGGCTCTTGCCGAGATTGAAGACCACCCGGGTGAAATCTCCGGTTTCGGGATCCACAGCGCCGTCGAAGGGATCCTCTCCCCGGATTTTTGCCAGCAGGTAAGGAATGGCGCCGACGGGCGTGACATCCGGCTTTTCAATTTCATAGGTATCGGTATGGGTCGTGATGAGCTGAACCGGCATATCAGCCACGTCGCCCTGCACCACATCGGACGCTTTGACCTCGACTGTATCATCCGCGGGGATCGTAATGGATACCTCGTGGCCGCCGAGGTTTTCGGTACGCGTATAGGAGGTGCCGTCCTCGCTCAGGTTCTTTTTCTTTTTGATGGAAGAAGTCTGGAATGTCTTCTCGCCAACCTTGATGGTGATGATGTCCCCCCAGTGGAAAACATGGTCCGGATCTTCGGAAACGGTCATCGGATCGTCGTTGATGAGCTGCGTTTTCTTTTGATAGACGCGGACCTGGAACAGATCGAGGTAGAAATCTCCCAGCTGGGCCAGAACGGACCGGCGGACGTAACCGGGACCGGGCGTCGCATAAGCATCGTCAGCCGCCGGGCGCTTGGATTTGACGGCCAGCGTGGCCTGGTCGGCACAGGTCGGGCAGGTGCGGGCTGCCAGCGGCCCGTTTTTCTGTTTGTACAGCTTTTTCAACAGCGATACCGCTTCAGCGGAAAGGCCGGTCAGTTCTCCGTCGGCATCCGGCGTAAGTCCCTGCAGGAGTTTCACATCCGCTGCGGTGAGGTTATACGGAAGCGCGCTGCTGTCCGGGTCCAGGGCGGTGATTTCCGCGGCGCCTTCCGCGGTGAACCGGTAAATCAGGCCGGCGGTACCGCAGGTGCTGCATTTTTCCATCAGGCCCTTGGACGCCAGGCGGTCGTACTTCTGCGCTTCTGTCAGTTTAATCTGTTCATCGTCCGTGAAGAAGTTTTCCATCGGCATCATGCGGATCAGGATGAAAACGACGCTGACGACCAGCAGAATCGTCAGGAGGGACTGGAACAGGCGTTTGATGATATATCTGACCATCGGATCAGCCTCCGAAACATAGATTCAGGGGCGGCATGGCACAGTCCGCAGTGCGGGCGGCGCCGTGCCGCTCCCATGACTGAAAACCGGGGCAGTCCCGGTATGAGACTGCCCCGGAAGATTCAGCGGTGGAATTACTCCGCGGCGTAGGCAGCGGCATTCGCGGCGGCCTGCTCGGTGGTGTAGGGAACCGTGCTGGTTTCCCAATCCACATAGCGGTAGGCCTGCATGCCGTACATGCTGTACACCTTGGTGTAGTCGTTGATCTTGGTCAGTTCCCAGGCCACTTCATAGCTGCAGGGGATGACCAGCGCGTGATCCAGCATGCACGCTTCGGCCTTGGCAAAGGCGGCATAGCGGGCATCCATATCATCGGTGATCGCCTTGGCGGCAACGGTCATGTCGGTGAATTCCTGATACGCGGCGATCAGGTCCGGATCGTCGTTGTCGTTGCAGTGGCTGTAGGCATTGGAGTAGTAAGCCTGGGTGTCGTTATAAGTTTCCTGGCCCAGGAAGTTGATCGGATCGGCGAAGTCAGCGCCCCAGCCGTTGATGAAGATGGAAGCCTTGCGGGGGTTACGCACTTCGCTGGCCAGAGAGGACACGTAGGTGCTGGTCTTCAGCACGACATAGTCGCTGCCCAGGCAGTCGGCAAAGATCTGGGCCAGCACTTCGGCGGTCTGCGCCGCAACGGAGGAAGCACCGGAGATGTAGTAGTCAATCGTTACCGGGAAGGTGACGCCCTTGGCGGTCAGCTCTTCGATGGCCTGCGCCTTGTACTGGGCGGCCTTTTCCGGATCGTAGCGGTTGTACTTCTCGGTATCGTAATCCAGGCCCAGTTCTTTCAGCACCAGCTTGGTGTAGTCGGTACCGTCAGACAGGAAGGATACGCCGTTGCCGGTGTAGCAGTAGTTCTGGCAGCTCTGGGGGTTGATGGCGTTGGTCCGGGCCAGGTAGTTGGTCAGGTCCAGGCCGTAGTACAGGCTCTTCCGGAAGGCTTCGTTGGCAACCGCCTTGTTCCAGTTGTCATCCGGGGTTTCGCCGTCTTCCAGGTTCTTGTTGTATACCAGGTGGATCTGGTAGCTGTACTTGGTGGGACGGGCTTCCACGAGGTTGCCGTGGTTGGGATCGCTTTCGTCTTCATAGATGGTCTGCAGGGTCGCAGCATCCAGGGATACGTGATCCAGTTCGCCGCCCAGGAACAGCTGGTAGGCAACGGCGACGGATTCCACCATCTTGATGGTGACGGTGTCGAAGCGCTTGACGTTGGCAGCATTCCAGTAGTTGGGGCTCTTGGTGAGCACCTTCTGGTTCTGGTTGACGAAATAGGTTACGGTGTAGGGGCCGGAGTACCACATGTTCTCCCAGGTCACAGCACGGTAACCGGTCACGCCCATTTCATCGATCATCGTGGCGGACAGGGGATACAGGCAGTTGTAGGTCGCCACAGAGGGGAAGTAGGGCAGGGAGTCCACCAGCGTGTAGGTGATGGTGCCTTCGTCGTCGTCCACAGCGATGCCGACCATTTCGGCAAACTTGCTGCCTTCGCCGGCGGTCAGGGCGTACGCGGCATCCAGGCCCTCATCTTCAGCCAGCTTCTTGGTGTATTCATAGTAATCGTTCGCGCCGGCGATCATTTCGGCGGGCATGGAAACGTTGTAGGAGTCGTTCTTCGCGAAGTTCAGCACCCATTCCAGGCCGGTGGCCCAGTCGGAAGCCAGCACGTCAGCCTTGTAGTTGCCGTCTTTGTCGAACCAGATCATATCGTCGTTCAGGACGAAGGTCCAGGTCTTGCCGCCGTCTTCGGAGAAGTATTCCTTCGCGGCGTTGGGTTTCAGGTTGCCGTGGTTGTCGTTGGTCAGCAGGCCATCGATCAGGTTGCACAGCACGTTCAGGTCAGCGGCGGCCTGGGAATAATGGATATTCCAGGTTTCAAGCTCACGGGCCTGGGTTTCGTAGGTGTTCAGGGAAGTCAGCTCATCAGCGGACGCGAAGGACGCGATGCCGAGCAGCATGGCCAGTGCCAGAACGAGGGACAAAATTTTCTTCATGTTTTCTAGGTCCTTTCCTATTGTTTTTTTCAAAAGGATTCCCTTTTGATGGTTATGTTATGATACCAGAATACCGGGAGATGATGCAAGAACCTGTTTACCACCGATTGTACTTTCATTGTATTTTAATCAAAACAATCGATCCGCATGGTACAATACCTGTTGAAATACAAGGGGAGGCAAATCATCTGATGCGCTGGCTGAAAAAGCATTTCAGCAGGGATATGGTTCGCCCGCTGATTTACAAAGTTTTTACCCGCGGCATACTGGCGCTGCTTGCTGCCCAGCTGATGCACCGGTTTGCGCCGGAAACATGGCCGCTGACGATGTTTTCCAATCTTTCGCTGGCGCTGGGCGTGCTGTTCCTGCTGGGGGCCGCGCTGGCCTGGCTCCGGCTGGATGGGATAAAAATCCCGCAGATGAAGCTTCTGCGCGTTAAGAGAAAGGATCCGTATCCGCTGAACGCAGACATGGCGGACTTTGTTGATGAAGAGATTACGCGCTTTGATGATCTGGACGAGGAAGCGCAGAACAGCTGCGTGCTGCTGGCTGATCTGATTCTGGCGGTGGTATGCCTGATCCTGGCGGCTGTATTATAAAGAGGAAGGGAATCGGTATGAACGAGAACGGGCAGAAAAGAAGCCGGCAGGAAACAAACAGCCTGCTCCGCCGCTTCACGGCTTATTACAAACCGCATAAAACCCTCTTCGCGAAGGACATGACGGCGAGCGTACTGGTGGCGATCATTGGTGTGATCTATCCCATGATCACCCGTACCATGCTGAACCAGCTGATTCCCGACCGGAACTATACGATGATCATTGTGCTCGGCGCAACGCTGCTGTGCCTGTACATCGCAAAGATGCTGCTGAACTATTTTATCCAGTACCAGGGACATATGATGGGCGTTTACATGCAGGCACAGATGCGCTCGGACATGTTCAGCCACCTGGAAACGCTGCCATATCAGTTTTACGATACGCATGAGACCGGCAAGATCATGAGCCGGATGACCAACGACCTGTTTGATGTTGTCGAGCTGGCGCACCATGGCCCGGAAAACCTGATTATCTCAACGCTCAGCATCATCATTTCCTTTACCTACCTGTGCACGATCAATGTGCCGCTGACCCTGATCATCTTTGCCTGCGTACCGTTCCTGGTAATTATCAGCTATTCTTTGCGGAAAAAGATGCGCAGGGCGTTCCGGGAAACCCGGTCTGCAATCGCCGATATCAACGCTTCCATGGAAAGCAGCATCAGCGGGATCCGGGTGACGAAGGCGTTTACCAACGCGGAGAAGGAAAAAGAAAAGTTTGAGGTCGGGAATACCCGCTTCAAAGCGGCACGGAAGGATTCTTACAGCGCCATGGGCCGGTTCCATTCCGGAAATACGTTCGTGACGGACGTGTTCAACGTGGTGGTGCTGATTGCCGGCGGCCTGTTCCTGTATGCCGGGCAGATCCGGCTGGGAGATTATTCCGCGTTTATTGTTTCCATTAATATGTTCATCGGTCCGGTGATGACCCTGATCAACTTCATGGAACAGTTCGAAAACGGCATTACCGGATTTGAGCGCTTCTGCGAGATCATGGATGCGGAGCCGGAAGCGGACAGCCCGGATGCGGTGGATATCGGCAAGCTGGAGGGGCGGATTGAATTCCGGGACGTGAATTACGCCTATGATGAGGACAAGAACGTCCTGCGCCACGTCAACCTGACGATTGAGAAGGGTGAGAAATTTGCCCTGGTCGGACCGTCCGGCGGCGGAAAGACCACGATCTGCCATCTGATTCCTCATTTTTATGACGTGGTCAGCGGCGAGATCCTGCTGGATGGCCGGGAGATCCATACGATTACCCGGGACAGCCTGCGGCGGAATATCGGTATTGTGCAGCAGGATATCTACCTGTTCAACGACAGCATGAAGGAGAATATCCGTTACGGCAAACTGGATGCTACGGATGAAGAAATCATTGAGGCGGCGAAGCGGGCGAATATCCATGATTACATCATGTCCCTGCCCCACGGGTATGATACCCAGATCGGGGAGCGGGGCGTCCGGCTCAGCGGCGGCCAGAAGCAGCGGCTGTCCATTGCCCGGGTGTTCCTCAAGAATCCGCCGCTGCTGATCCTGGATGAAGCCACCAGCGCGCTGGACAATACCACCGAGATCCTGATCCAGCAGGCGCTGGACGAGTTGTGCAGGGGAAGGACCACGCTGGTTGTGGCCCACCGTCTTAGCACGATCAAGAACGCGGATGAGATTGCCGTGGTGGACGACGGATCTATCAAGGAACAGGGAACCCATGAGGAACTGATGGAGAAGCACGGGATTTATTACGACCTGTATCAGCTTCAGTTCCGGGCAAACAGCGCAATGTAAGCATATAATGCATTTTCTGCTTTTCCAAAGACAGTTTTTAGGCGAAAACATCGAAATTGTTTGCTTTTTTCGGACGGATGTGGTATCATCCTTAAGTCATTTTGAAAGGAATAGGTTCTTTTTGAAAGACCGCAGTGCCCATCTGTGTTTTGTGACCGTATTATTACGGGTGAATCCCGTGTAATAAAATAACAAAAAAGGAGACTGAAAGAACATGAAGAAACTGTTGGCCCTGCTGCTGGCCGCGTGCATGCTGATTAGCGTGACCGTTGTTCTGGCAGAAGAAACCTCCGACATGCCCCTGGTTGTCGCAACCAGCACGCTGTCCGAAAAATTCAGCCCGTACTTTGCGGATACTGCCTATGACCAGGATGTGGTCGGCATGACGCAGGTCGGCATGATGACCACCGACCGCGTCGGCGGCATCGTCTACAACGGTATCGAAGGTGAAACCCGCTCCTACAACGGAACGGACTACACCTACTACGGCACCGGCGACCTGACCGTCGAATACGACGAGGCGTCCGATATCACCACGTATGGCTATAAAATGCGCGAAGATCTGAAGTTCTCCGACGGGGAACCCGTAACGATTGACGACGTCATTTTCACCTACTACGTATATCTGGATCCGTCCTACACCGGTTCCACCTCCCTGAAGAGCTATGAAATCCTTGGCCTGAAAGCCTATCTGACCCAGATCCCGGAAGCGAACGTGGAAGAAATCTCCGCTGCCGCCGACGCGCTGAAGGCTGCTTTCGCTGCCAACGGTCCGGAATATAAAGTGGCTGAGAGCGATGGCTTCCCGCAGGAGATCTACGACAAGTACGCGGCAGACGTAACCGCGCTGTGGAAGGAAGACCTGCAGGGCATCGTGGACTACGTATACGCCTCTTATGCCGAAGCGTATGCCGAAGCCTACATCGGAAAGACCTATGACGAAGTCACCGCGTCCGACGCGCTGAAGGTTTACCTGGCCGGCGAACTGTGGGGCTTCTCCACCGGCGTTGAAGTTCCCGAAAACTGCACGCTGGACGACCTGTTTGCGGCTGCTGTTACCAAGTACTCCGGAGACTTCGAAGCGTACCTGGGTGCCGGCGAATCCGCCACCGGAACCACCGCTGATGCGATCAATACCGAACTGATGAGCGGCCTGGCTGCTGCGGCCGGTATCGACACCAGCGCCGGTGTGCCGAACATCTCCGGTATCACCCGTGTGGATGACTACACCCTGGAAGTCAAGGTGAAGGGCTTCTCCGCTCCCGCCGTGTACTCCATCCTCGGCCTGAGCATCACCCCTATGCACTACTACGGTGATCCCGCCCAGTATGATTATGCGAACAACCAGTTCGGCCATCCCTTCGGCGACCTGACCGCGATTCAGGCGAAGATTGACGCCCCCATGGGCGCCGGCCCCTACAAGTTCGTGAAGTATGAGAACCGCGTCGTTTACTACGAGGCGAACGAGAACTACTACCTGGGCGCTCCGATCATCAAGAGCTTCCAGTACAAGGAAACCAACTCCGCTGAAGTGGCCTCTGCTGTGCAGACCGGTACTGCCGACGGCGGCGAAATGACCGGTAACAAGAAGAACTTCGAACTGCTGCGCTCCTACAACAGCAACGGCGAAGTGACCGGCGATGTCGTGACCACCTACTCCGTGGCCAACCTGGGCTATGGCTACATCGGCATGAACGCCGATACCATGAACGTTGCGGGCGAACCCGGCAGCGAAGCCTCCAAGAACCTGCGGAAAGCTTTCGCCACCGTCCTGGCCGTCTATCGTGATGTCGCGTTCGACAGCTACTACGGCGATGCCGCGGCTGTCATCAACTACCCGATTTCCTCCACCAGCTGGGCTGCTCCGCAGGCCACCGATGAAGGATACCGTATCGCGTTCTCCGTGGATGTGGACGGCAACCCGATCTACACCGCTGACATGACGGCTGAACAGAAGTACGAAGCGGCGATCAACGCGGCTGTCGGCTTCCTGAAGGCTGCCGGCTACACCTTCGACGATGCGACCGGCAAGTTCACCGCTGCTCCGGAAGGCGCTTCCCTGAGCTACGAAGCGATCATCCCCGGCGACGGCACCGGCGACCATCCCTCCTTTGCGATCCTGACCGACGCCAAGGCGGCCCTGGAAACCATCGGCATCGAACTGAAGATTAACGACCCGGCAGACTCCAACGTGCTGTGGGATGCTCTGGACGCCGGCACCCAGAATATGTGGTGCGCTGCGTGGGGCAGCACCATCGATCCTGATATGTATCAGGTCTATCACAGCAGCAACATCGTCGGCAAGGGCGGCACCGATTCCAACCACTACCACATCCAGAGCGAAGCCCTGGACCAGATGATCCTGGATGCCCGGAAGAGCGCTGACCAGGCTTACCGCAAGGAAGTCTACAAGGCTGCTCTGAACGAGATCATGGACTGGGCGGTTGAAATTCCGGCCTATCAGCGCCAGAACATCGTCATCGCCAGCTCCGAGCGCGTAAACATCAGCACCGTGACTCCGGACGTCACCACCTACTGGGGATGGCTGGCCGAAGTCCAGACCATGCAGATGAATGCCGCGAAGTAAGGCGTCTGAACTGCAATCGAACATGAATTGATTTCATCCCTGGCCGGTTTCCGTCCTTCGGGGCGGGGACCGGTCAGGGAAAATTCGGCTTTATAACGGTTTGCGTCATGGCCGTGTTTTTTGCTTCTGCATGACGTGATACTGAGCGTCCGGGGAGGACACAGACTGTGTGGAAATTTATTGTTCGACGGGTTTTCCTGGCCCTGATCATCGTCGTTCTGGGCTCCTTTATCATCTATGGCGTTATGCGCGCCATGCCGACCAGCTTTGTGGAAGCCCAGGCCCGGCAGCGGGCGGCCGCCTCGGCGACAACCGGCGGTCCGACGTATAAGGAATGGCTGGATCAGCTGACCAAGGCGTATCACATGGATACGGACGTTGTGACCGGTTTTGTCAACTGGCTGGGCAACGTGATCCAGGGCGATTTCGGCACCAGCTGGAAATACGGCGTTCCGGTCATTCAGAAATTCAACGACGTGATCTGGTATTCCGTCGTTCTGAACTGTATTACCATTTTCCTGGAAATCATCATCTGTATTCCGCTTGGCATTCAGGCGGCCCGCCATCAGTACAGCGGCTTTGACTACGGCATCACCGTGTTTGCGATGCTGTGTATTTCGCTGCCGACGTTCTTCCTGGCGACGCTGCTGAAATATACATTCGTCATTAAACTGAAATGGATTGAAGACCTGTACGGCATTGTGGGCCGGTATCATGAGCAGCTTTCCCAGGGCGATCAGATCCTGGATATGATGCGGCATATGATCCTGCCGGTGCTGACGCTGGCTATGCTGAATATCGGCGGCCTGACGCGATACACCCGCACCAACATGCTGGAAGTACTGAACGCAGACTACATCCGCACTGCCCGGGCCAAGGGCCTTCCGGAACGCAAGGTCATCAATAAGCATGCGTTCCGGAATACGCTGATCCCCCTGGTCAGCTATATGAGCTATCTGATTCCGAGCCTGTTCTCCGGATCCATGATTACGGAGACGCTGTATCAGATACCGGGTATCGGTTATATTGCATATGACGCTATGGTGGCGGGCGACCTGCCCTTTACCATGTTCTACTCGATGTTCGGCCTGATCCTGACACAGATCAGCCTGATGCTGGCCGACATTATGTACGCCGTGGTCGATCCGCGGGTACGTGTGAACTGACGGGAGGGATGAAAAATGAGTGAAATGAACAACAAAGAACTCAGAAAAAGCACTCCCGTGACCATCCAGGCCGATGAAAACCAGATGGCGCTGGACGACGGCCGCCGGGTGAAAGTCCTTTCTCCCGGAATGATGGTTTTCAAGCGTTTTATCCGGAATAAGCTGGCTATCGCGGGCATCTGTATCCTGGTCTTTATGTTCGCGTTCTCCTTCCTCGGCGGATTGATTTCCCCCTACGGCGAGGCGCAGGTTTTCCATAAGACGGACTCCGCCAACAAGGAACTGGCGGATTCCGAGATCAACAAGACCTTCCGCTTTTATGATATGGACGGCGGGAACGCGACATATGATATCCGGACCAGCTTCCAGAAGGGGATCGGCAAAAATCCGGACGGATTCTCCTTTACAGCGGGCAGCAATACCTATGTTGTAGAGAAACTGGGAGAGGATTTCTATACCATCAGCGGGAACATTGAACTGGGAACGGTCAAAGTTTCAGCAGGCGAAGAAACCGCGTTTGTGCCGGCTGACGGGCAGGAAGTTGCCGATGAGCTGGCGGCTGCGGCGGTTGCGGCTGTGGCGGGCGATCAGGGCGCGAAGCCGGCCCTGCCGGCAATCAGCAAACCCGGTGCCAAAACGGTCAAAAAGGACGTGACCTTTGATTGGGAAGGCGCGACCTATACGCTGAAGCCGTCCGACACAGGATCTGACTACACCCTGCTGAGTGAGCCGCGGGAATTTGCGGTGGCCAGCAAACTGAGGGTATTTGCCTTTGACGAACAGTATTCAGCGCTGACATCCGATTATAACTTCCGGAGGAGCAGCGAGCTTGCGCTCCGCAGCGTTGAAGCGGATACTGACGCGGACGGCAATGCGTATTACCCGATCCAGGCCTTCACCTATATTGGGGAAGACGGCGTGGAAACCGAATACCGCATGAAGAAGATCGACGAAGCATACGGTATCGTTGAGGATATTCATGAAGAAGAAATCCTGAGCGTCAGCAACTTCTTCGTTTCCCCCTATTATCCGGACGTCCGGTTTACCCGGGAATTCTGGGAAGCGCTGAAAGCGGGGATTGCCGGAAGGCAGACAACGTTTGAGTTTGTCAACAGCGTCGGCGAGACGGAGAAATACGACCTGATCAAAAAGGACAACAACGACAACAACTACACGATCAAAACAGGCCAGGATACTTACCTGATTGACGCCTTTGCGTCGCCTACCAGCGAACACTGGCTGGGTACGGACGAGCATGGCATGGATGTACTGACGCGCCTGATGTACGGCGGCCGGATCTCCCTGATGGTCGGTTTTGTCGTTATGATCCTGGAGAATATCATCGGTATCATCGTCGGCGGTATCTCCGGTTACTTCGGCGGCTGGGTGGATACGCTGCTGATGCGCTTTGTGGATCTGTTCAACTCGATCCCGTACTATCCGATGATGATCATCGCCGGCGCGATCATGGACAGCTTCGACGTGGACGCGAAAGTCCGGCTGTACCTGATGATGGCCATCATGGGTATCATGGGCTGGACCGGCGTGGCCCGCGTGGTCCGCGGCCAGATCCTGTCCCTGCGTGAGCAGGAGTTTATGGTGGCCACGGAGGCAACCGGTATTCCGGTTTCCCGCCGGATCTTCAAGCACCTGGTACCCAATGTGATGCCGTTGCTGATCGTTCAGGCAACCATGGGCCTGGGCGGCATCATCCTGACCGAGGCGACGCTGAGCTTCCTGGGCCTGGGCATCAAGTACCCGCTGGCCTCCTGGGGTTCCATCATCAACGCGTCTTCGGATATGTACGTGATGACCAACTGCTGGTATGTGTGGATTCCGGCCGGCCTGCTGATCGTGCTGACGGTGCTTGGTTTCAACTTTGTCGGTGACGGTTTGCGGGATGCCTTTGATCCCAAGATGAAGCGGTAAGGCGGGAGGAAAGAAAGATGGCAAAGAAAGATTCCAACTTTATTTCTGCCCGGGAATCGCGCAGAATCAGTAAAGAAAATATCAAAATCACCAAAAAGCTGGATAAGAAGCTGAACCGGAAGCATGTGCCGGAAAGCGAGTATCTGACGAAAATGCACGATGAAAGCAACGTGCTGGAGTTTGACGATCTCCATACCTACTTCTTTACGGACGTGGGTACCGTGAAAGCGGTGGACGGCGTCAGCTACAATGTCCCGGCCGGCAAGACCGTCGGTATCGTGGGCGAGAGCGGATGCGGCAAGAGCGTGACCAGCCTGAGCCTGATGCAGCTGCTGCAGCGGCCCAGCGGCCAGATCGTATCCGGTGAGATCCGCCTGAACCTTGGGGATAAGGCGTACGACGTTGCGAAGATGCCCATCGATGCGATGCGGCATATCCGCGGCAATGTGGTTTCCATGATTTTCCAGGAACCCATGACCAGCCTGAACCCGGTTTTCCGCATCGGCTTCCAGCTGGATGAGGTCATCCAGCTGCACAATCCCGGCATGAGCGAAGAAGAAGTGAAGCAGCGCTCCATCGATGCGATCAAGATGGTTGGCATACCGGATGCGGAGGGGATTTATCAGCGGTATCCGCATGAACTCTCCGGCGGTATGCGGCAGCGGATCGTGATCGCTATGGCGCTGGTGTGCAACCCCCGCCTGATCATCGCGGATGAGCCGACCACGGCGCTGGACGTGACGATCCAGGCGCAGATCCTGGAACTGCTGCGGGAACTGAAAGGCAAGATCAACGCTTCCATCATGCTGATTACCCACGACCTGGGTGTTATCGCTGAAATGGCGGACTATGTGGTTGTCATGTACGCGGGCCGCATTGTGGAAAAGGGCCTGGCCTCCGAAGTCTTCCTGGATCCACGGCATCCCTATACCATCGGCCTGATGGAATCCAAGCCCGTGATCAACAAAACGGTGGACCGGCTGTATTCGATACCCGGATCCGTGCCGAACCCGGTCAATATGCCGGACTACTGCTATTTCCGGGACCGCTGTGAAAAGTGCGTCGAGCGTTGCAGCGGGAAGTATCCGCCTGAAGTGCATGTCAGCGATACGCATATCGTCAGCTGCTGGCGGTACTTTGACGATCCGAAAAGAGGTGGCAATGAATGAGCGAGCGCAGTGAAAACGTGCTGGAGGTTCGCAACCTCTGCAAATACTTCCCGATCAAGGCTGGCCTGTTCAGCCGCGTTGTGGGGCACGTCCACGCGGTGGAAAACGTCAGCTTTACCCTGAAGCGCGGCACGACGATGGGCCTGGTGGGCGAGAGCGGCTGCGGAAAAACCACTGTCGGCAAAACACTGCTGAACCTGACGCCGAAAACCAGCGGCGACGTGATTTTCAACGGCAATGTGGAACTGGACAAAATGTCCGCGAAGCAGCTGCGGGAATTCCGGCCGAAGATCCAGATTATCTTCCAGGATCCCTATGCCAGCCTGAGCCCCCGGCTTCCGGTCGGTGAAATCATCGGCGAAGCGGTGCGGGAGCATCACCTGGTGCCGGATAACGAGCTGAACGCGTATGTTTCCAGGATTATGAAGAGCTGCGGCCTGTTTGACTACCAGAAGGACCGGTATCCCCATGAATTCTCCGGCGGGCAGCGGCAGCGCATCTGCATTGCCCGTGCCATCGCGCTGAATCCCGACTTCATCGTCTGTGACGAACCGGTTTCCGCGCTGGATGTTTCGATCCAGGCCCAGATCATCAACCTGCTGGAAGACCTGCAGAAGGAATACAACCTGACGTATCTGTTTATCAGCCACGACCTTTCTGTTGTGCAGCATATTTCGGATACGGTCGGCGTCATGTACCTGGGGAACATGGTGGAGTATGCCGGCAAGGAGGAAATCTTTGCCAATCCGCTGCATCCCTATACGAAGGCGCTGTTCAGCGCGATTCCGATTCCGGACCCGACAGTCAAAATGAACCGGATCATCCTGGAAGGCAGCATTCCTTCCCCGGCCAATCCGCCCAAGGGCTGCAAATTCCACACCCGCTGCAGGGAATGCAGGGGCGTGTGCAGCAGGATCCAGCCGAAGGAACTGGATATGGGCAACGGGCATATGGTGGCCTGCCATATCTACGATCCGGAAAGCGGATACGATAAGGAAGAAGCAAAATGAAAACAGACTCCGACAAGAGGAGCAGGCTGCCGGAGGGCGACGACGGGCGGACCATTGTGAACATGAACGTGGACGGAATGCCCTGGTACAGCCCCGCGGAAGATACCGGGAAAGCTTCGGCGAAATCCCGGAAGGGCCGGCAGGAGAACGATTTCGTCCTCAGCAAGCGCGAAACACGCTACTACACCTGGGGCGCGTTGAAAGCAGCGCTGCTGGTGACCGGCGTGATCTGCGCCGGCATTGTGCTCTTCATTCTGTTCTGTGTATTTGTCTGGTTCAGGTAAAAAGAAAACGGCTCGTAACCGGGCCGTTTTTCGTTTGCCTTATTCTTCAATCAGCAGGTTTTTCCGGTCGCTGTCCGGACCGCCGCGGCCCTCCGTGCTGTAGGACAGCAGTTCTTTCCAGAGCAGCCCGCCGTTGGCGCGCATCCGGAAGGTATCGCCGCCGGCGGTCAGTTCGATCAGGACCGCCTCCCCTGAATCATCTTCCGGAACAACCCGGAAAACTGCCTCGTTGCAGCAGGTAATTGTCAGGCACTGATCCGGATCGATTTTCCGCATAAACAACGGCATGCCCGCGTCACGCCGGAGATAGGCGATCAGCGCGCTGTAATTGTTGGGCGAAACCGCCCATTTTTTACCTTCCCAGGAAGTGATCACAGACTTCTCCGGGTCTGCGGACAGCGTATCCTCATTGGACACAGAGGCCAGGGCAAAAATCATTTCGACCTGGAATTTGTATTCATCGGAGCGTCTCCGGGAATGAATCATAAAGACGATCATCGCAATCCCGGCGAGCAGGATCAGCACAGTCAGGATGATGAAGAAACGGGCCCAGGACCATTTCATGTGGCGGTATTCTCCTTTCTCTTCAGGCTGTTCCGGATCGAGCGGAAATATCTGGCAGTAACCAGGCTCAGGCCGCAGGCGGCCAGTAGCATCACAGTACCGGGCCACTCCTGTTCCGCTTTTCCGCCGGTAATCAGCAATACTGCGTCGCCGATCAGCGCACAGGCGATCAGCATCGTGCATGCGGCAGAAGAACGCAGCACCCGGCCCAGCCCGTTTTCCATCTGGAGTCGGGTCATTTTATCCGGTGCGCGGAAAACACTCCATACGCCGAAAGCCCAGTACAGGGCCGGGAAAAGGGACAGGGCCGCGGGGAGAAAGACGTACATGGTCGTTGCCCCGGGAAAATTCAGCCGGAAATAGAGAATCAGCAGGATCAGGAAAATCAGCAGCGGCAGCCCGGCCCGGAGCAGCAGCGCGGCCTTGCCGGAGGAATCCTGCCGTTCAAACCAGGGCCCCTTGTACACGGGAATGACCTTCGGCCGGCCGGTTTTCTCGTTCAGGTGGGTTTCGTTCACCCAGTCTTCTTTGTATTTGCGTTCCTTCATGAGGATGATATCTCCTTTTCAGCAGGCGCGGTTTTCCACTCCTGCCGTTCTATTATAATCCCAAAGCGGTCGCCGGGGAAGGAGAAAAACATTTTTCCTTCTATTGTCAATAACCGGGAAAACCGGTATAATAGGACGGTACAGAAAGAGACCGGATGATTGCATACGCAGTAAAAACAGAGGAGGGTTATCCGATGATTGACGATATCATGAGCACCGCAAAAGAAAAAATGCAGAAGTCCTGCGCCGTTTATGAGCGGGATATGCAGAGCCTGCGGGCCGGCCGCGCGAATCCACAGCTGCTGGACCGGATTCTGGTGGACTATTACGGAACGCCCACGCCGATCAACCAGATCGGGAACATTTCCTCTCCGGAACCCCGGCTGCTGGTCATTGCCCCCTGGGAAGCAAAAATGATTCCCCAGGTGGAAAAGGCCATCCAGAAGAGCGACCTGGGACTGAATCCTTCCAACGACGGAAAGATCATCCGCCTGGTGTTCCCGGAACTGAACGAGGAGCGCCGCCGGGACCTGACCAAGGTTGCGTCCAAGGGCGCGGAGGAAACCAAGGTGGCCATCCGTTCCATCCGCCGGGACGCGATTGAACAGATCAAGAAACTGAAGAAAAACAGCGAGATTACCGAGGACGATCAGCACGATGCCGAAGACAAGATGCAGAAGCTGACGGACAAGGCCATCAAAGAAGTGGATGAAATCTACGCCCGGAAAGAAAAGGAAATCATGGAGGTCTGACAGGAAATTCTGTCAGGTGCATCCCTATACGCACACACATCAACAACGCAGAGGTGTTTCATCCGCCTCTGCTTGTTTCGGTTGATGGGCACAGCAATACGGAGAAATGCGGCATGAAGATTACGACAGCCTGGAAACTGGCCCTGAAGAAAGAGCCGAGAACCACCGGAGAGTTTGATAAACTGCCGGAGCATGTAGCCATTATCATGGACGGCAACGGCCGGTGGGCACGAAAGCACAAGCTGAGCGTTTCCCGGGGGCATCGGCAGGGTACGGAAACCCTGCGGGAAATCATCCGGCATACGGACGACCTGGGAATCAAAGCGCTGAGCCTGTATGCCTTTTCCACGGAGAACTGGAAACGGTCGGAGGAAGAAGTTGCCGCGCTGATGCAGTTGATTCTGGATTTCTTTGCGTCGGAAATTGATGAACTGGATGAGAAAAATGTCCGTATCCTGATCCTCGGTGACAAGAGCGCCCTGCCGGAAAAGCAGCGGGAGACGCTGAAGGAAGCGGAGCGGCGGACGGGAAAGAACACCGGTCTCCGCCTGAATATCGCCATCAATTACGGCGGACGGGCGGAACTGGTTAAGGCGGCACAGGAGATTGCCATCCTGGTGAAGAACGGCACGCTGCGGCCGGAGGAAATCACGGAGAATACAATTTCCGACCATCTGTATACGCAGGGACAGCCGGACGTGGATCTGCTGATCCGGACAAGCGGCGAGCAGCGGCTGAGCAATTTCCTGCTGTACCAGAACGCGTATGCGGAGTTTGTGTTCCCGGAGGTCCTGTGGCCGGACTTTACGGTGCATGATTACGACCTGGCACTGGATGCTTTCGCACATCGGGAAAGAAGATTCGGCAAGAGATTATGAGTTTTCGCCACGCCCGGATGAGCAACCGGGAACGGTTTGCTTCCGAGGCGCAAACGCGAGTGAAAACATGGGAGAGATTTGGCAATGAAACAACGGATAATTACGGGCCTCCTGCTGACGGCGCTGCTGGCGGTGCTGCTGTGGCTGCCGGGATGGTGCATGGCTATTGCGACGCTGATCTGTATCGGATGTGCCGTATGGGAGGAATATCACGCGCTGTCCCAGGCCGGCCATAAAGTGGTGAGCTGGCCGACGTGGACGGCGATGGTGCTTTCCGTTCCGCTGACGCACCTGCTGGGCCAGAAGGTGATGATCCCCCTGGTCGGGCTGGCATTGCTGGCGATCACGGTCCGGATCATGTTCCGGAAGGAGCCGGAGCTGACAGACCTGACCATGAGCGCGCTGCCGCTGATTACCGTGGCGCTGCCCGGGCTGAGCCTGGTCACCCTGAGCCTGATAGACCCTTATTTGTGGTGGCGGATGCCGATCGAAAACAAGATGCCCTTCCATGCGGTGGAAGTGGTGATGCTGAGCATTACATTTGCCGTGCCGCTGGCCGGGGATGTGATGGCCCTGTTCATCGGGAAGGCTTTCGGAAAAAGGAAATTCTGTGAAGCGGTCAGCCCGAAAAAGACGATCGCCGGCAGCATCGGCGGACTGGGCGGCAGCATGCTTGCCGCGATCATTATTTACCTCCTGTCGCTGTGGCTGTGCAACGAGGCAACCAGGAGCTACCTGCCGACGTGGTGGATGTACCTGATTATCGGCCTGCTGGGCGGCTTTGTGGGCCAGATGGGGGATCTGTTTGCTTCCCTGGTCAAGCGGCACTGCAAGCTGAAGGATTATTCCAATCTTTTCCCCGGCCACGGCGGGATGCTGGACCGGCTGGACAGCGTGCTGTTCATGGCGGTGTTGATGTACTGCTATCTGTTGTTCTTCTCCAACGGATTAACGGTAATGAGGTAACGGAATGAAAAAGATTGCGATTCTGGGATCGACGGGATCAATCGGAACGCAGGCGCTGGACCTGTGCCGGCGGCATCCGGACCGCTACAGGGTAACGGCGCTGACGGCCCGGAGCAGCCGGGAAAAGCTGTTTGAGCAGGTGCGGGAATTCCGGCCGGAGATGGCCGGACTGCTGGAAACGTTTGATCCGGCGGATATCCCGGAGGACCTGAAGTTCTGCCATTGGATGACCGGCCCGGAAGCCCTGAAAGCCGCGGCCGCGGAAGTGGACGCGGACCAGGTGCTGGTGAGCATCGTGGGCATTGCCGGCCTGCGGAGCGTGATGGATGCCCTGGAAGCCGGGCGGCAGGTGCTGCTGGCCAACAAGGAAGCGCTGGTAACCGGCGGTCATCTGGTCACCGACCTGGCGCGGAAAAAGGGCAGACCGCTCCTGCCGGTTGACAGTGAGCACAGCGCGATTTTCCAGTGCCTGCGGGCCGCAGACGGCAACCCGGCGGAAAAAATTCTGCTGACCGCCTCCGGCGGACCCTTCCGCACATGGAACAGGGAGCAGATTGAAAAGGCGACGCCCCGGGACGCCCTGAAGCATCCCAACTGGAACATGGGCGCCAAAATTACGGTGGATTCCGCCAGCATGTTTAACAAAGGCCTGGAGATTATGGAAGCCCGGTGGCTGTTCGATATGCCGGAGGAACAGATCCAGGTGGTGGTGCATCCGGAAAGCATTGTCCATTCGGCCGTCGTGTTCCGGGATGGTGCGGTGCTGGCCCAGCTGGGCCAGCCGGATATGCGGGTGCCGATCGGGTATGCGATGGCGTTTCCGGAACGGCTGGAGACCGGTGTCATGCCGCCGGACCTGTTCGCGCTGGGCGCCCTGACGTTTGAAAAACCGGACGAAGAGAAATTCCCGGCGCTCCGCCTTGCAAAGGAAGCGCTTCGGGCCGGCGGTGCCGCGTGCACGGTGTTCAACGGTGCCAATGAGGAGGCAGTGGCGGCATTCCTGCGGGAGGAAATTCCCTTCGGCGGAATTGCGCGCAGGGTCGAAAAGGCGCTGGACAGCCTGGCCGGACTGAAAGCGGACTGCCTGGAGGATATCCTGGAAGCGGACAGGCGCGCGCGGGAAACCGTAAGATCATATGCTGAATAAAGGAGAAAGGTAAGCTTTGTATATCATTTTTGCGATTCTGATGCTGGCGGTCCTGATTGTGGTTCATGAATTCGGCCACTTCATGGCGGCGCGGCTTATGAAAATCGACGTGACGGAGTTTTCGGTGGGCTTCGGGCCGCGGCTGCTGGGCTGGAAAAGCCGGAAGTATGAGACGAAATTCTCCATCCGGGCGGTTCCGCTGGGCGGATACTGCGCGTTCTACGGCGAGGACGATACCAAGGGCATCACGAAGGATGACCCGCGGGCGTTCCCGAATCACAATGTCTGGAAGCGGATGTTTGTCATCCTGATGGGCCCGATGATGAACTTTGTACTGGCGTTTGTTGTGACGCTGGTGTTCATCTGGAGCGTCGGCATCAATGTGCCGGCGGAGGAAGGCGCTATTTATCCGTACATCGTGGAAGCGACGGAGGGCAGTGCGGCCCGGGCCGCCGGTATCCAGAAGGATGACCTCATTACGGAGATTGCGGGCCGGAGCGTCAAAATGACCACCGGCGATGACGCGGTGATGGCATTCCAGGAAGCTGTTAAGGGATGGCATGAAGGCGATGAGCCGATCCGGATGACGGTGCTGCGCAGCGGGACGGACACGTCGGAAATCCTCGTTACACCCAGGTGGGATGAAGAAGCCGGGCGGATGATGGTCGGCGTATCAATCAGCGCGGCTACACCAACGGTACGGCGGGCTGCCGGATTCGGCGAAGGAATCCGGGAAGCATGGAATATCTGTGTGGAATCTGCCGGAACGATCCTGCGCCTGCTGAAGGAACTGCCGACGAACCGGGAAGTGCTGGAGAATACGACCGGCGTGGTCGGAACGATCGCGGAGGTCTCCCATCTGACGCAGGAATACGGCCTTGAAATGTTTATCAACCTGCTGGTGGTGATTTCCATCAACCTGGGATTGATGAACCTGCTGCCGATTCCCGGACTGGACGGAAGCCGGCTGGTATTCGGCATTATCGAAGTGATCCGCAGGAAGCCGATTCCGCCGGAAAAGGAAGCCATGGTGCACATGATCGGCATGGTGGCCCTGTTCGGACTGATGATTTTCTTCACGTATAAAGATATTGCGCGTTTGATCACCGGCTGACAGAGAGTGAGAGGGCGAAGGAAATGACAAAGGAAGTACAGATTGGCAGGCTGAAGCTCGGAAACGGGAATCCGGTGCTGGTGCAGAGCATGACCAATACGGACACCCGGGACGCGGAGGCGACGCTGAAGCAGATCCGGGCGCTGGCGGACGCCGGATGCGACCTGGTGCGGGTCAGCGTATACGACGAAGCCTGCGCGGAAGCAGTGAAAACCCTGACGGATAAAAGTCCCGTGCCGCTGGTGGCGGATATCCATTTTGACCATCTGCTGGCAATCCGCTCCGCGGAAAACGGCATTGCCAAACTGCGGATCAATCCGGGCAATATCGGCGGTGAGGCGAAGGTCCGCGAACTGGCGGACTGCGCAAAGGCGCATCATATTCCGATCCGGATCGGCGTCAACAGCGGCTCCGTGGAAAAAGACCTGCTGGCCAAATACGGCGGACCGACGGCGGAATGCCTGGTGGAGAGTGCGCTGGGACATGCCCGGATGCTGGAAAAAGCCGGGTTTGACGATATCGTGCTGAGCATGAAATCCAGCGATGTAAAGCTGACAATCGATGCATACCGGCTGGCCAGCCGGCGGTGCGGGTATCCCCTGCATGTCGGCGTAACGGAAGCCGGCCTGCCCGGCCAGGGAACGGTGAAGAGCGCCATCGGCATCGGCGCGCTGCTGGCGGACGGTATCGGGGATACGATCCGGGTCAGCCTGAGCGGGGATCCGGTGCCGGAAGCAAAAGCGGCCTGGGATATCCTGCGGGCGCTGAACCTGCGGGTCCGGGGCGTGCAGCTGATTGCCTGCCCGACCTGCGGACGGACCTGCATCCCGGTGGCGGAAATCGGAAAAAAGGTTGAGGAAGCATTGTCCGATGTGACCGTACCGATCAAAGTGGCGGTCATGGGATGCGTGGTCAACGGCCTGGGCGAAGGCCGGGAAGCGGACGTGGGTATTGCCGGCGGAAAAAGCGGCGGCGTGCTGTTCGTGAAAGGACAGGAACCCCGAAAGGTGGAAGGGGACCTGGCGGAGCAGCTGATTGCGGAGGTACGGAGAATACTTGAGAAGCAGGGATCGGCAGGCTAATCATTCTGATACCTGACACCTGACACCTGATACCTGGAGACTGGCATGAGTTACGAGGATTTGATGGCGCGGATTGCGCGGGAAATCCCGGAGCTGGCGGGAAAACTGTCCGCGCCCCGGGTCACATATGTCAGATCTTTGCAAAAAACATATATCACCTTTGATTCTTCGGTGCTGGCCGGTGAAAAAGAATTTCTTGCGCTGGAAAAGATACTGAAGGAACTGTTTCCTGCGCGCAGGCTGGCGCTTCGGATTTCGTCCCCGGAACTGCGCGGCGCTTTCCTGGAGAACCCTTCGGAATACCGGCAGGTACTGGACGATTTCCTGCGCCGGAACTACCCGTTTACCCAGGGATGGATCGGACGGATTGATTGGCAGATTGAACGGAACCAGCTCCGGGGGGATGTGCCTTCGGAAGGGGACGAAGCGATTCTGACGCTGGTATTTCCGGATGATTACAGCCTGCGGGTGGTGAAGGAGAAAAACATCGGGCCCCGGCTGGCAGTGGCCATCTGGGATATTTTTAACGCCAGAGTCCGGGTGGAAATGACCGTGGCTGGCGGACGGGAGGAACAGCTGCGCAAAGCCATGGAGGAACGGGAAAACGCGGTTTTCGTGGTTACCCGGGAGGAAATGGAAGCGCGGGCGGCGGCGTCCGGAACAGGCAGTGCCGGCGGAGAAGTGGCGGGACCGAAGGCGGAAAAGAAGCCCGGCGCCGGAAAATATGCGGACGGCGCAAAGAAAGACGGCGAAAAAAAGGAAGGCTCAACCATCGGAAAACCGATCACCGGGCGCAGCATTGCGGACCGGCCGGTGGAAATCAAGGAGCTGACGAACGAGAGCGGCCTGACGGTCATTGAAGGCGATATCTTCAAGCTGGAACAGAAGGAACTGAAAGGCGGCGAAACGCTGCTGATCACCTTCGCAGTGACGGATTATACCAGTTCCATCCTGTGCAAGCTTTTCCTCCGCTACCGGAGCCGGTTTGCCAGGAAGGAAGAGGGAGAGGAAAACCCGATTACCGATGAGGAACGCCAAGCGGTTGCAGAGAAGGCGGCGCGGATCCGCATGGGTATGCGGGTAAAGGTGCGGGGCGAATGCCAGTTTGATAATTTTGCCCGGGAACTGGCTGTCTCAGTGCGCGACCTGGTCGAGACAGTGAAGGTGGAGCGGCAGGATGCCGCGGAAGAAAAGCGGGTTGAGCTGCACATGCACACGAACATGTCCACCATGGACGCCCTGACGAAGGCGGAGGACCTGATTGCCCGGGCAGTGCAGTGGGGACATCCGGCGGTTGCCATTACAGACCACGGCGTGCTGCAGTCCTTCCCGGCGGCTTTCCGGGCTGCCAAGGGGAAGATCAAGCTGATTCCCGGCTGTGAGGGATACCTGATCGACGAAAAGGAAGTCATCGCAGACGCGGACGGTTCGCCCTATGACCGGGAAATCGTTGTGCTGGACTTTGAAAGCACCGGCCTGAACACCGGAAAGGCGCGGATTATTGAAATCGGCGCGGTGAAACTGGCCGGCGGCACCGTGGTGGATACATTTGAACAGCTGGTGGATCCGTGTGAGGCACTGAGTCCGAAGATTACCGAGATCACCGGGATCCAGGATGCCCAGCTGCAGGGACAGCCGACGGCGGCGGAGGCGCTGCCGAAGCTGCTGGAATTCATCGGGGAGGCGCCGATTGCGGCGCATAACGCAAACTTCGATATCAGCCTGATGAAGGCGGAACTGAAACGCCTCGGCCTGAGCTGGAACGGGCCGGTGCTGGACACGCTGAGCTATGCAAGGAAGCTGTATCCGGAGCTGAAATCCTTCCGGCTCGGTGCCCTGTGCAAACACCTGGGCGTCAGCCTGAAAAACGCCCACCGGGCTGTGCACGACGCGGCGGCGACGGCATCCTGCCTGAACCGGATGTTCGAGGATACGAAGGAACGGTTCCCGGAAGCGGCAACAGACCGGGACCTGAATCAGGTGCTGCGGGGCGGGGCCATCGGGGAAAGCTGGCATATTATCCTGCTGGCCAAAAACCGGACCGGCCTGGTGAACCTGAACCGGCTGGTATCCATCAGCCATCTGGATTATTTCAAACGGACGCCGCATATGCCCCGGGAAATGATTTCAAAATACCGGGAGGGCCTGATTCTCGGAAGCGCCTGCGAGGCCGGCGAACTCTTCCGTGCGGTGCTGAACGGAGACAGCCATGAACGGCTGAAGGAGATTGCTTCCTTCTATGACTACCTGGAAATCCAGCCGATCGGAAACAACGCGTTCCTTCTGCGGGACGGACAGGTGGCCTCCGAGGAGGAGCTGAGGGACCTGAACCGGAAAATTGTGGCCCTGGGCGAAGAACTGGGCATTCCGGTGGCTGCCACGGGAGACGTACATTTCCTGGATCCGAAGGATGCCATCGGCCGGGCAATCATCCAGGCCGGCATGAAATATGCCGATGCCGATCTGCAGCCGCCGCTGTATTTCAAGACAACGGACGAGATGCTGGCGGAATTTGCGTATCTCGGAGCGGAGAAGGCCCGGGAGGTCGTGATCGATACTCCGCGGAAGATTGCGGATACGGTGGAGGAAATCCGCCTGTTCCCGAAGCATCCCAAGGGGGAGGATACTTTCCAGCCATACTGGGACTTTGCGGAGGATATGATCCAGGAAATGACCTGGGACACGGCGGAGGAGATGTACGGTAATCCGCTGCCGCCGCTGGTGGAAGCACGCCTGAAAAAGGAACTGAAATCCATTGTGGGATACGGCTACTGCACGCTGTATGCCATTGCCCAGAAACTGGTTTCCCGCTCCCTGGAGGATGGATATCTGGTCGGCAGCCGGGGCAGCGTCGGATCGAGCCTGGTGGCGCGGATGTGCGGCATTACCGAAGTGAACGCGCTGCCGCCGCATTACCGCTGTACCCGCTGCCGGAAGGGCTTCTTTGATGTGGACAAGAGCCAGTATCATGTCGGGGTGGACCTGCCGGACCGGGACTGCCCGGAGTGCGGGCAGAAGCTGGTGAAGGACGGGTTTGATATTCCTTTCGAAGTCTTCCTGGGCTTCGAAGGCGACAAGGTGCCGGATATCGACCTGAATTTCTCGGGCGAGTACCAGAACAAGGCCCACCATTATGTGGAGGAACTGTTCGGGCACGACCATGTTTTCCGCGCGGGCACGATCAGCGGCCTGGCGGAGAAGACAGCATACGGCTATGTGATGAAGTACCTGGAAGAGCGCGGAATCCAGGCCGGAAACGCGGAAAAGGACCGGCTGAGCCTGGAATGTACCGGCGTTAAACGGACCACCGGCCAGCATCCGGGCGGCATGGTTGTCGTGCCCCTGGAATATGAAATATACGACTTTACGGCGGTTCAGCATCCGGCAGATGACTTGGAGAGCGATTTTACCACCACGCATTTCGACTTCAACTCCATGCATGATATCCTGGTGAAGCTGGACTGCCTCGGCCATGATGATCCCACCATGATGCATGAGCTGGAGATGCTGACCGGGATCAATTTCAAGGACGTGCCGCTGGACGATCCCGGGGTCCGGAGTCTTTTCTCCTCCCCGGAGGCATTGGGCGTGACGACGGATGAGATCCTGTGCAATACGGGAACCTACGGTGTGCCGGAGTTCGGCACAGGCTTTGTGCGCGGCATGCTGGAGGAAACAAAACCGCATACCATGGAGGAACTGCTGCGGATTTCCGGCCTGAGCCACGGTACGGACGTATGGCTGGGCAACGCCCAGGAGATCATCGCCAACGGCACGGCAACACTGAGCGAATGCGTCTGCTGCCGTGACGATATCATGAACTACCTGATGGACAAAGGCGTGAAGCCGAAGCTGGCCTTTACCACGATGGAAAGCGTCCGCAAGGGCAAGGGCCTGAAACCGGAAATGGAGCAGGCGATGCTGGATGCGCATGTACCGGACTGGTTTATGGACAGCTGTAAAAAGATCAAATACATGTTCCCCAAAGGACATGCCGTGGCGTATGTCACCATGAGCCTGCGGGTTGCCTGGTTCAAACTCCATGAACCGCTGGCCTATTACTGTGCATATTTCACGGTGCGCGGGGACGGGTTTGACGCCACCACCATGATTCTTTCGCCGGACGCGGCGCGGCAGCGGATTACGGAGATCCGGAACATGGATAAAGCGTCCGCCCGCGACAAGGACGTCATGACGTGCCTGGAACTGGTGCTGGAGATGAACATGCGCGGAATCCGTTTCCTGCCGGTGAACCTGTACAAAAGCGATGTGCGCAAATTCCTGATTGAGGACGGGAATATCCGCTGTCCGTTTATCAGCCTGCCGGGCCTGGGCGAAAGCGCGGCCATCCCGATTGTGGAAGCACGGAAAAACGGCGAGTTCATGAGCATAGAAGACCTTCAGAAACGCGGCAGGGTTGGCTCATCCATGATTGACCTGCTGCGGGCCCACGGAGCGCTGGAAGGGATGTCTGAAACGAACCAGACGAGTTTCCTTTCGATGCTTTAATTTTCCGTTTTTGCAGGTTGCAGGACAATGAACGGAGAATTGTATAAAGTAAATGGTATGTACGGAAAGGAGGAAACCGGGATGTACAGGCAGATGAACTGGAAGGGGTTCATTGTGATTGTCGTTCTCATCCTGGCAATCTTCCTGCCCGTGCATTTTGCCCTGAAGGGGAGGCTGAATACCCAGGAGGAAAGAAGATCGGCCGACAATGCCAGGCTGATTCAGCTGGAAGATCTGAATCAGCAGCTGCAGCGGCAGCTTGAGATCGTGGGAACGAGTGAATATATCGCCCAGAGCGCTATTCAGAAATATAACTTTGTCAGGGACAACGATATTCTCTTTGTCATTGACAATCCGGACGCGCTGAACTGTTATACGGAAGACGAAATCCGTCTTCTGGTAAAGGAAATGTCGAATTAAGGAGGAAGGCGCATGCGGTCTGCCGTGATCGGGATCGGATCCAATTCCGTTCGGGCCCTGCTGGGGGAAAAAGCAGGGGGTACCGTCCGGCGCCTTTGGCGGGACCGGGAAGGCACACGCCTGTTCGCCGGCCTGGATGAAGCCGGCAACCTGAGCGTGCCCGCCATCCGGAAGACGGCGGAAGCGGTCGGACGCATGGCGGAGAAAGCCAGGCAGCTCGGTGCGGAGCAACTGGACATATTTGCCACCAGCGCCGCGCGGGACGCGGCCAACGGGGATTTGCTGATTGCGGAGATTCAGAAGGCAGCCGGCGTTCCCCCGGAAATTGTAAGCGGTGAGGAGGAAGCCCGGCTGAGCTTTGCCGGCGCGTCCCTGGCGGCGCCGGGAACCGGCCGGTGCGGCGTGATTGATATCGGCGGAGGAAGCACGGAAATTGTGACCGGCGAAGGGGAACAGATTGACTGCGCGCTCTCCTGCCAGATGGGTGCGGTCCGGCTGTATCAGTCGATTCAGCTGGAGAGCCGGAACGATATGGCCATCGCGGAAAAAGCCGCCCAGGAGATCCTGCAGGAGAAGCTGGCGGAGGCCGGGAACTTCCGGATGCCGGAATGCTGGGTCGGAACGGGCGGCACCTTTACCACCCTGGCTGCGATGGTGAAGCAGATTCCCTGGACAGACCGCACCAGCATGCACGGGACGCGCGTCAGCCTGGGGGAAATCCGCGCCATTGGTGAAGAACTGGCCGATATGGACCTGGAAGCAAGGAAAAAACTGCCCGGCCTGCAGCCGGGGCGTGCAGACATCGTGGTTCATGGAATCTGCATCCTGCTGGCTGTGATGGATTACCTGGGCATTCCTGAGATCATTGTCAGCGAATGGGGCAACCTGGACGGATACCTCATCCGGAAGCTGTCGGGAAACGATTAATAAGAAAGGAGTTGTGGCTGTCAGTTTCTGACAACTGATAACTGACAACTGACAATTTAAAATGCTGGAACTGAAAAACATTTCCTTCCAGGTGGATTCGGAAGGAAAAGGAAAAGAAATCATCCGGAACATCAGCATGACGGTTCCGGACCGTAAACTGATCGTAGTGACCGGGCCGAACGGCGGCGGGAAGTCCACGCTGGCGAAACTGATCGCCGGTATCGAAAAGCCCACCGGCGGGCGTATTTTTTTCGGCGGTGAGGATATTACGGATAAAAGCATTACCGAACGGGCCCGGATGGGCATCGGTTACGCCTTCCAGCAGCCGGTGCGTTTCAAGGGCATCCGGGTGCTGGACCTGATCCGTATTGCGGCCGGGAAATCCCTGACCATCGCGGAGGCATGTGAATACCTGTCTTCCGTGGGCCTGTGTGCGCGGGATTATGTGGACCGGGAAGTGAACGCCAGCCTGTCCGGCGGGGAACTGAAAAGGATCGAGATCGCGACGGTATTGGCCAGGAACGCGAAACTGTCCGTGTTTGATGAGCCGGAAGCCGGAATCGACCTGTGGAGCTTCCGGAATCTGATTGATGTGTTCAGGCGGATGCGGGAAACGATCAAGGACAGCTCAATCCTGATCATTTCCCACCAGGAGCGGATCCTGAATATCGCGGATGAAATCATTGTGATTAAAGACGGCGTGGTGGACCGGCAGGGATTGCGGGACGAAGTGTATCCTTCCCTGAATGCCGGCACCGCAGCCCTTGCGTCCATGGAATGCGAAGGACAGATTCGCGCCATGGGACCGGAAGGAGGTGCTGAATAATGCAGCTGGATGAAATTCAGAAGCGGCTTCTCCGGGAAGTGGCGGACCTGCACGAGGTGCCGGAAGGCGCTTACAATATCCGTTCCAACAGCCAGTCTGCCGGCCGGCGCTCCACCGCGAACATTGAGATTGTCTCCAAGGAGGAGGTCAGCGGCCTGGAAGTCCGGATCAGGCCGGGCACCAAACGCGAGAGCGTGCATATCCCGGTTGTGATGACCGAAAGCGGCTTGAAGGAAGTGGTTTACAACGATTTCTACGTCGGCGAGGACGCGGACGTGGTGATTGTTGCCGGATGCGGGATCGATAACTGCGGCAACCAGGATTCCCAGCATGACGGAATCCATCGTTTCTACCTGTCCAGGGGGGCAAAGGTCCGCTATGTGGAAAAGCATTACGGTTCCGGCGATGGAAAAGGGAAGCGCATCCTGAATCCCGGTACGGAAGTATACCAGGCGGAAGACAGCGTTATGGAAATGGAAATGGTGCAGATCAAAGGCGTGGACGATACCGTGCGCACGACGACGGCTGTGCTGGCGGCCGGGGCAAAACTGACGGTGCGTGAGCGCCTGATGACCCACGGAGAGCAACGCGCTGAAAGCACCTATGTGGTGGAATTGAACGGCGAAGGCGCCAGCGCCGATGTGGTCAGCCGCTCGGTTGCCCGGGATCGGTCCTTTCAGAAATTTGACGCGAAGATTATCGGCAATGCCCCATGTAACGGGCATACCGAATGCGATTCCATCATCATGGATCAGGGGCGGATCCTGGCCGTGCCCGGCCTGGAAGCCAACCATGTGGACGCTTCGCTTTTCCATGAGGCCGCCATCGGCAAGATTGCCGGGGAGCAGCTGATCAAGCTGATGACCCTGGGGCTTACCGAAGCTGAAGCGGAAGAGCAGATCATCAACGGATTCCTGCGGTAAGGATACTTTAAAGCCGCCGGCCATGAGGCCGGCGGCTTTGCAATGAAACCGATCACTTTCTGTTTTCTTTTCCGATGAAGCATATGGCCAGGGTTCCGGGACCGGCATGGGCGCCGATGACGGGACCGACATTTTCAATCATGGCATTGACGCCTGGAATCTTCTGCTCCAGCAGGGCCTTGGCGCGTTCGGCGTCTTCCCGCGCGTCGGCGTGGAGGATGATGATCGGGCTTTCATTCGGGTCGGGCTCGGCGGCAACGCACTTGTCCACGATGTAGGCGATGGCCTTTTTGCGTCCGCGGATCTTGTCCCCGGCCTGCAGGGTGCCGTCGGCAGCTTCCACGATAATGGGCTTCAGGTCCAGCATGGTGCCGACGGTGGCGGCTACGGCGGAAACCCGGCCGCCGCGCTTGAGGTATTTCAGATCGTCCACGGTGAAGAACGCCTGGGCACGGAGCTTGTTCGCCTCCAGCCAGTCGGCAACCTCTTTCAGCGGCTTGCCCGCACGGTACATTTCATGGGCTTTGAGCACCAGCAGGGCCATGGGGCCGGAGATGCACAGGGTATCCACAACAACGAACTTCCGTTCCGGATACTTTTTCAGGAGCTTTTCCCGCGCGGAATAAACGGATTGCAGGGTGCAGCTGAGCTTGCTGGAGAAGGCGACGAAGAGGAGGTCCTTTTCTTTCAGGATCGGCTCGAAATACTCAAGATATGCTTCTTCGTTCAGTGCGGAGGTTACCGGATTGGCACCGGCACGCATCTTGTCGTAATAGCTTTTGTGATCCAGCATCTGGCCCAGATCGTCGAAATATTCTTTGCCGTCCAGTGCGTAAGGCATATAGACGACCGGGATATCGTACTGCTCTTTCAGATGATAAGGCAGATCGCTGTCGCTGTCCGTCATAAAAACATAATCCATGGCCATGGGGCAGACCTCCTTCAAACAGTTGATCCTTAACATTTCCATTTTATAGCAGGATGTCGGAAATTGCAACCCCGGGAATGGAGGAAGCCTGCGCCAGCCCGGGAGACAGCGTCATGCGGGTCAGTCCGCGGGCAAGGTCCGGATCCGGGGCTGTTCCGTCATCCCGGTAAAGATCATAGGCAACCTCCCGGTCCATGCGGCACAGGACGGTGAAATGACGGTCATCCAGTGTTTCGGAGGATTCCCCGCCGCCGCACAGCAGCAGGGGATGGTTTTTCTTCACAAACAGCGGGAACTCATTGAGCGCGATATCGATCCGGTGGTCGCCCTGGTCCATCGGAATAACATCGTAATCCGCGGCGGAGCGGAAACGGACCATCAGCATATCCTCCGGCAGATAGACATAACGGCCGGTGGCATTCTGCTCCAGTACAGGGGCGATCATGCAGCCTTCGCCGAGCATCACCTGGTCCTCGGTGCGGACGGCGCGCGGGTCATCCGGATAGTCGAAGGCAAGCGGGCGGAAGTACATGCCGTCTGTCAGGGCCGCCTTCATGAATTCGCTGTACAGGAAGGGCAGCAGGGCGTAGCGGACAGTGACCGTATCCCGCATCATTTCCCAGGAGGAGAAGCGGTAGATTTCCTGCTCCCGGGTATGCAGCGCGGAATGGTTCCGCATCAGCGGCGTGAATACACCCAGCTGCAGGAAACGCTCCAGCAGGTCCTCTGTTACATTGCATCCGAAACCGCCCAGGTCGCATCCGGTATAGAGGAAACCGCAGAGGTTTAGGTTCGGCAGCATCTGCAACGCCATTTTCAGGTGGCTCCACCAGGAAAAATTATCCCCCTGCCAGATGCCGCCGTTCCGATGTGCGCCGATGAAGGAGGAACGGGAGAACAGCAGGAAGCGTTTGGACGGATCATAGCGGCGGAAGCCTTCCGCAGTGGCCCGGGTCATGCCGGCACCGTAGAGGTTGTGCACCCGGTCATGGCGGACGGAGGTGTTTCCGATCCGGTGATAAAAACGCCGATAATCATCCATGTTGTTGGCGATGCCGTTGAAGGCATCCTTCAGCCACCACATGGATTCATAGTCTGTTTCACCGTTCCGGAGTTCCTCCACCCGGGAGAAAGCGTCCGCAACACCTTCGTCCGAATAGAACAGGGCCGGCTCATTCATATCATTCCAGAAACCTTCAATTCCGGCCTCCAGCAGCGGACGGTACTGATCCCCGAACCAGGTGCGGGCATCCTCCCGCAGGAAATCCGGGAAAACACACCGCCCCGGCCATACGGCAGCAACAAAATCGGAGCCGTCCTCCTTTTTGCAGAAGACGTCCGCCTCCCGGCCACTTTCATACGGCGGGAAGCCGGGCGCAACCGGAATGCCCGCGTCAATAATCGGAATCAGGCGCAGATGGTCTTTCTTCAGCGCTTCGCTGAAGGCTTTTAGGTCCGGAAACGCGTCCGGTTTCCAGGTAAAATTCCGGAAATCCACCATGTAGTCGATGTCCATACAGACGCCGTCCAGCGGGATGTGGCGTTTCCGGTGCTCAGATGTTACGGTACGGATTTCCGCTTCACTGGCATACCCCCAGCGGCTCTGGATATATCCGAAGGCCCAGCGGGGCGGCAGGTAACTCCGTCCGGTCAGCTGCCGGAAAGCCCGGGCTAACGCGGTCAGTGACTCCTCTTCGATGATGTACAGATCCAGGTCGCCGTTTTCCGATGTGATGACCGCCGTATCGGAGCGGGTATACCCGAGATCCCAGGTGACTGTTCCCGGATCGTCCAGATATACGCCGAACAGGCGGGACGGGCTGAAAAAGACCAGCAGGTTATGGGAACCGTACAGGCTTTCGGTGCTCTCGGTATGATTGAATACGTCGCTGTTCCAGGAACGGTAGAAAAATCCCCGCTTGTTCATGCCGCGGACGGATTCCCCGAGGCCGAACAGTACTTCATCCGGCGCCATGGAGATCGTGAAAATGATCTTTTTTTCTTCCCGGGAAAGAGAAAAGAACGGCACATCACCGGATTCGGCCGGAACAGGCTGCACAACGGCGCCGGTGGGAAGGGGAGTACCAAAGGTGTATTTGCGGATCATACCGTCTACTCCTTTATCATGATCAGGATTTTTCAATAGAATACAGGAGACAGGAAGAAAATGCAACTTGCATTTGTCTGTCCTGTCTCCTGTGCAAACAATTACGGATGGTTATTTCCTTTTCAGGATTTCGCTGACCACGATACCGCGGACCATATCGCTTCCGGTCCAGCCGAATGGCAGGGAATGCACTTCGGTCACCGGATGAACGGGAACGGTTTCCGCTGTATTCAGGCCGGCCAGGTTTTCCTCGTGGCACGGATCATGGCCTTCTCCGGTCACCGCGTTCATGCTGCCGGCATAGATGGAATCATCATTGGCAGTAATGGTAACCGTCGGCGTCAGCCGGGTTTCCCGCGCAGGCAGTGCTTCAGGCACAGCCTGCCGGGATTCCTGTTCCGGCGCCGGGGCCGGAGCTGCCGGGCGGTCGGAAGAAGGTTTTTTCGTTTCATTCATCTTCTTTTTCGACGCCTGATTCAGCTTCGAGAGCGGAAGGCCGATGCACAGCCAGATGATAAAGATGAAGATTAACGGAGTGAATTCCATCAGTTCACCGCCTCCCTTCCCAGATTCATCATGGCATTATTTCTTCGGACGCGCTTCCGGCGTGGGCTGCTGCGGAGCGGCGGCCTTGGCGATGGAATCGCGCATTTCCGTATCCGCAATCGTGTTTTTCATCTGATAATAATCCATAACGCCCATTTTGCCTTCCCGCAGGGCGGCAGCCATGGCGCGCGGTACTTCGGCTTCGGCTTCGACCACCTTGGCACGCATTTCCTGAACGGAAGCTTTCATTTCCTGCTCATGGGCCACAGCCATCGCGCGGCGCTCTTCCGCTTTCGCCTGGGCGATGCGGCGATCCGCTTCGGCCTGGTCCATCTGCAGCTGGGCACCGACGTTGCGGCCGACGTCCACGTCCGCAATGTCAATGGACAGGATCTCGTAGGCCGTTCCGGCGTCAAGACCCTTGTCCAGCACGGTACGGCTGATCAGATCAGGATTCTCAAGCACCTGCTTGTGGGTTTCGGCGCTGCCGACGGTGGTAACGATACCCTCGCCGACACGGGCGATGACGGTTTCCTCGCCGGCACCGCCGACCAGGCGTTCAATGTTTGTCCGCACGGTCACACGGGCTTTGGCCCGCAGTTCAATACCGTCCTTGGCGATGGCGGCAACCACGGGGGTTTCAATGACTTTCGGGGTAACGCTCATCTGAACGGCCTGGAAAACATCACGGCCAGCCAGGTCGATGGCACACGCTTTTTCAAACGCCATCTGGATGTTGGCCCGCTGGGCGGCGATCAGGGCGTTGATCACCCGGTCCACATTACCGCCGGCCAGGTAGTGGGTTTCCAGCTGGCTGATCGTCAGGTTCAGGCCGGCCTTGTTGGCTTTGATCAGGGGATATACCAGCCGCTGGGGCTGGATCCGCCGGATCCGCATACCGACCAGTGAACCGATGGATACATGCACGCCGCTGGCCAGGGAGGAAATCCACAGGCCCATGGGAACGAAGTGCAGGAAGATGGCCAGCACGATCAGTACGATCACAACAATGATGCCGACCAGGGCAACCGTCGGAAGACCGTTGGTGGTCTCTGTGACGTTGCCTTTTTCCGCTGCGAACGCAACGGCGCTGACGGTCAGAAGCATGACTAGGGTCAGCAGGGATGCCAGAAATTTCTTCATATTGTTTTCCTCCTCAAAAAATACACAGTATCACTTGCGAAGCACAACCAGATGGTCGCCTTCCACACCCTGTACGCGGACGGCGGTTCCCTTTTCCAGGAAGGCACCGGATGTGGCAGCGCTGAGCCGGACATTGCCGATTTCAATGAAACCTGCCGGACGGAGCGGTGTGGCGACGATACCATCCTGCCCGACCCATTTTTCCAGTTCGGACATCGGGCTTGCGGCAGGAGCGGCGCTTTCCTCATCCTTCAGCACCAGTGGACTTTTGCTCAGCCGCCCTTTCATTGCGCTGCGGTAGGACAGGAATACGGCCACCCCGATCAGCAGCAGAACCAGGAAAGTGGCGATCAGGGCTGCGGTTGATCCCAGTTTGCTGTTGACGTTGATAATCGCGACAACTTCCAGGATAACGCCGACAATTCCCGCGATGCCGAAACCCGGCATAAAAGCCTCCATCAGAATCAGCGCGCTGCCGACAACGAAACCGATAATAATAAGCAGATCCAATGTGATTCCTCCTTTCCCGATTTCTCTGGCCGGAGATTCCTCCGATACCTGAATCTTAGGGCAGAATCCGGCAATAATACAGGATGAAAGCGGAAAAATAACGGTTTCTATTTTTCCGGATGCCGTATTGTACCGGAAAACAACGATTCTTTATCCCGGATTATAGCAAATCTGGCTGTTTATTGCAATCCGCAAACAAAAGAGGCGCGCCGCAGCGGCGCGCCTCCGGGTCAGAGGGGATTACCCTTCAATCAGGATCTGTTTCTTTTCCGGAACCTTCCGGATTTCTTTTTTCGGGATGGAAAGGCTCAGTACACCATTTTCGTACTTTGCCTTAATATCCTCTTCGGTCAGGCTGTCACCGACGTAGAAACTCCGGGACATCGTACCGGAATAGCGCTCCTGACGGAGCACCTTGCCCTTCTTCTCCTCTTTCTTCTCAAGGGCTTTCTCAGTGGAAATGGTCAGGTAACCGTTCTCCAGATCCAGGTGGATTTCATCCTTGCTGAAGCCGGGCAGATCCACATCCAGTTCGTATCCCTCATCCGTTTCCTTAACGTCCGTCTTCATGATCCGCTGGGCGTTTTTGCCATACAGCATGTCTTCCGGACGGCCGAATCCACGGAACAGGTCACGGCCAAAGTCATTAAAAACATCCATCAGGTTTTCACCGAAAACAGCAGGCAGAAAAGTACTCATCATACAGACCTCCATTCATGATCAGCTTCCTCCTGTGCCGGCAGGCACCGGAAGCGGAAATTTCTTTCTGTGGTCTTTGGCCACCCCGTTCTCCCGAACGCTGATTATAGTATAATCAAAAGTCAAAGATAGTCAATATGCAAAAAGGTCAAAGAAGGTCAATAAGCAGGAATAATATCATGAAATCGGCTATAATCTCTTCTTATCTGATAGATTCTCTGTTTATCGAAGCAATTGATTCTTTCTGAAGAGAGCGCTGTAGACAGGGGAAATGATCTGTCTGTACTGATTTATGGACAACGGCATGGATATTCTGTATAATAATGAAAACATACGGAATCTGGATAAAAACCCGAACAGGAAAGGAGTCCGTCCTATGGAGACCAATGCTGAAGAAAAGAAGGAAGTAATCCCGGAAACTGCGCCTGAAACCGGAGAAAAAGTGCCGGCTAAAACAACAACTGCGAGACCGAGGAGATCTGCCAAAGCAGCGGAAAAACCCAAAGGCAGTACTACCAGCCCGAAGACATCTTCCAAACCCAAGGCGGCTTCCAAACCCAGGAGAACTCCGAAACCTGAAACTGATCCGGTTGAGGAAACTGCTCCTGAAACAGCGGCTGTGCATGAACCGGACCCTGCTCCTGAAGACATTGCGGCTCCTGAAACGGTGGTTGTATCTGAGCCGGTCCCTGCTCCTGAAATCGTTGCGGTTCCTGAAATACTGTCCGATCCGGAACCGGAATCCGTACTGGAATCAGAACCAGTGTCGGAACCGGAACCGGTTCCCGAAACAGAACCTGTTCCGGAAACAGCGGACATTCCGGTCATCGCTGCTGAAGCTGAACAGATCGATGAAACGAATATAGATATAGCGGCAGAGGAGCCGTCCGGGGAAGCTGAAACAGATGAGACTGAACCGGATACGCCGGAACTTGCCGGAATTCCGTTGAACCGGAAAGACCTGGCAAGCCGGATTGCCAGGCTGGAACTGGAGAAAAAGGCCCTGAAGGGAATCGCGGCTGTGATCAGGCGCAGGAAAATCCAGAAAGAAATCGATGCGCTGAAGATTCGCCTGTGGAAATCCTGACGGCACCGTAAGGCAGGAATCATCCGTATAGAAAGAATCATTTGCTGAAACGACAGGAGGCGTGAAAGGATGAGCAATCAACCTTTGCGTATCGCGTTAACGTTTGATGACGGTCCTAACACCACCATTACCCCGCAGGTACTGGATCTTCTGGAGGAACACGGGATTGTCGCTTCCTTTTTCCTGATTGCCCAGAATATTACGCCGGAATCTGCGCTGCAAGCCCGCCGGGCATACGATATGGGCTGTACGATTGAAAACCACTCGGTGACCCACCGGGAGATGGATAAGCTTTCTCCGGAGGAAATCCGGGAAGAGATCCGTGTGTGCACGGAAAAGATTGTGGAAATTACCGGGGAAGAGCCGAAGTTCTTCCGTCCCCCATATATCGCTGTCAATCAGACCCTTTTTGACAATGTGGATCTGACTTTTATCTGCGGATCGGGATGTGAGGACTGGGTGCCGACTGTTTCGGCTGAGGAAAGGGCACGCAGGGTGCTGGCCAACGTGAAGGACGGGGAGATTGTCCTGCTGCATGACATGATCCGGAATGAAAATACGGTGGAAGCCCTGAAGACCATCATTCCGGAGCTGAAAAAGCGCGGTTTCACCTTCTGCACGGTGCGGCAGATCTTTGAGGGTTGCGGTGTGACACCGGTCCGCAACCGGATTTATTCCAATGTATTCCAGACAGTTGATCGTTTTTGACGGACTGTTCAGAAAAACCCTTGACCATTCCAACCCCATCGTGTATAATATCTTCTGTTCCGAACGGGACGCTGATCCGACGCGCTGAGCGCCCGCGGATGTGACACGGGCAATAAGCTCTGAAGTCGGTTAACATACATGGTGGCATGGCTCAGTCGGTAGAGCACATCGTTCACATCGATGGGGTCGTTGGTTCGAGTCCAACTGTCACCACCAAGCGCAAGCCCTTGTAGATCAAGGGCTTGTTTCTTTTTGCCCTCCCCGGGGGTACACGCTTCCGAGCCACCGATCGGCCTTCCAGCAACAAAGCCAAGTGGACTGTCCACTTGGCTCAGTTGCCGTTTCCACTTGGCTTCGTTGGTGGAAACGAGAAGAATTACCACGGTTGAACGAAGACTTCATAATCTTCAGTGGTATCATCCCAATATGCTGTTTCTGCTTTTCAGAATACCGTACAGCACAGATTCCCGTCCCCTTTTCGCTCACTTGCTCTGAGGTGTTTCACGAGCCAGCATGACCGGTACAAGCACGTCGGAGAAGTAGGGTTCGGTGACGATGGTACCCTCGGGCATATCCGCGGCACGATAGGCCATGAAATCAAAGCGCTCATTCACCTCATCCATCAGCGCGATCTCCTCCTCGGTTATACTGGCTTGGACTCCCGCCTTTACAGCTTCGAGCTCCGCCTCCGTCATGGCAGCCCCCTCTTGGGCTTTGCTGCTGGTACGCGTCCAGAACACCGCGTCCACTGTGCCGCTGGCGAGAGCGGCCGCCCGGCCCAGGCTGTCCACCACCACGATCTCAATGTTCTTGCCGGTGCGCTGTCCGATTTCTGCCAGCACCGCCGTGTTGAAGCCTGCTGGGGTACCGTCGGCAGCCACATAGTCCATGGGTGGCAGCGCGCCGGTGACAGCCACCTTTATGGTTTCAGCACCGTCAAAGTGCGGCAGCTCAATAGGCTTGATCTCCCCGCCGTCAATGAGATCGTCGATCTGTTCCTTCACCAGGCGGTCCAGGGTTCCGTCGGCCTTCATGGCGGCGATAGCGGTGTTGAACTCGTCCCGAAGCGCGGCGTTGCCCTCCATCATCAGGAAGGCGAAGTCGTTGCCGTTGATGCCGTTCTGCACCAGCTCCGCAAAGGTTTCCGACGCTTTACCCGTGTCAAGGCTGGCACCAATCACCAGATTATCGTTGGTCGCGCAGAGGTAGCGGGCGACGCTCTGATAGATTTCGATATTGTTGATGTCTCCGGCATTCAGGGCCATCAGCAGCGCGTCAAGCGTGTCATAATAGACAATTGTGTTCTTCGGCTGCTGTCCCTCCGGCGGGGCTCCCTCCGGCGGGGCTCCCTCCGGCGGTTGTCCCTCCGGCGGTTCACTCTCCCGCGGCCCACCCACTCCAAGGCGTTCGCCGATCAATCCCCGCGCGGAGATCAACGCGAGATACTCCTCCTCCGTCATGTTCAGCATGGAAAGCGTGCCGAAGGTTCTGTCGGGCGGCGGGCCTTCCGGCAGGTCGCCAGCTGGGTCGTTCTCCGCTATGACGGAAAAAAGCGAAAGGGTCAATGTCAGCACAAGCATCAATGCAATCAGTTTCTTCATGGTGTGAACCCTCCTTGTCATGTTCCGTTATTTCATAGCGACCGGGATCAGCAGGTCGTTGAAATAGGGCTGCGTGGTGATGGTGCCGTCGGGGACGTCCTTGAAACGACGCCTGGAACCGGTGCCTTTCCCTCCGTCGATAGATTGCAGCAATGCACGCTGTTCCTCGGTTTCCTGACCACTCTCGCGCCTCTCCACCGCCTCTTTTCGGCCATCCGCTCTCCCGTCCTTGCCGTTTGTCCAAAACACTAAATCAACCTGCCCGGAGGCCAGAGCGGCGGCCCGGCCAATGCTGTCCACTTGCACCAGTTCAAAGTTGATATTCATCCGTCTGCCCAGTTCCGCCAGCAGTGCGGTGTTGAAGCCTGCGGGGGTGCCGTCGGCGGCAACATAGTCCATGGGTGGCAGCACCCCGGTGATGGCAACGCGGATGGTCTCGCCGTCCGTCTTTGTAAACGCCACGGGTTCCGGCTCGGTGTTGACTGCATCGGTGATGTAGCTCTGAATCAGCGCGTCCAGCGTACCGTCGGCTTTCATTTCCGCGATGGCCTGATCCAGTTCATCCCGGAGGGCGGTCTTGTCCTCCGTCGTCAGGAAGGAAAAGCCTGCTCCCAGGCGGTACGCGATCTGCTTTGTGAAATCATCGGCGTTGCTCAGATCAAAGGAACCTCTAGTGGTCAGCTTGTCGTTGTGAGCGCAGAGATAATCGGCCACACAGAATGGAACTTCGGCGGAATCAATGTCACCGGCTTCCAGCGCCATGAGCATGGCATCCAGCGTGTCGTAAAAGATAATCTTGCCTGGTTCTGGCATAGACGAAGCATCCATTTTACTGTAATAAGCTCCCTGCTCTACCAGGTACTTCACTGCGATGAGCTTGCCTTTTTCCTTTTCGAGGCGTTCCTCCTCCGTCATGTTCAGCAGGGATAGAACGCCTATTACCAACCCCTTGCTTTCAGCAGGCGCGGCGGCGGTCTGGGTGGTTTCCTCTGCGCTTGTCCCACAGGCACAGAGTACCAGGATCAACGTCAGCGTGAGCATCAGTGCGATCAGTTTTTTCATGGTGTTTTCCTCCTTTGTATGGATGCTTTAGCCGATTATCTCAAAAGTATAGAGTGCGATAGCCTCTTCCGGCTATCATTTCTAATGATACCACATTTCCAAAAGCAAAAAAAAGCCCCGCAGAGCTTGAAATTCAAACTCTGCGGGGCTTGCCTGCTCTCAGGCGATCCGGACGATCCGGCCCAGGAACTGCTCTGCGGAAACCTTGAAGATGATCTTGACTTCCCGATCTTTGAAAACCTCCACTCGGTCGACCAGGGCCGCGATGATCAGGTGCTTGGCTTCGTAGCTGGCCTTGTCGTATTTCTCGGCCCAGGTGAGGAGCTGCTCGACCTGCGCTTCTGCGGCCTTCCGGTTCTTTTCGTCGGCTTCGACCTTGGCCCGGGCCTCCTCGACCGCCGCGCTGTCCTTGTCCAGCTGTGCCCGGAGCTTCAGGAGCATCCCGTTGACCACGCTCAGATCCAGTTGGCTTTCTCCGGTGAGGGCCTTCACCGCTTCGGCCTCCAGGGCGCTGACCTGCTTCTGCGTTTTCTCAAAATCGTTGACTGCCTGCCGATAAGCGACCTGCAGGACCTCGGCTTTCCGGTCGCAGGCGTTGGCGACCAGCTGGTCAGCTGGAACGCGGCCCAGGTTTGTGAAGAATTCTCGGACTTCTTTTTCAACCGCGTCGTTCAAGGGCTCCATCGCTTAGGAGCTGGGACCCTGGCAGGTTTTCCGGGAGGAAACCTTCCGGTAGCACCGGTAAACGTTGCTTTCGTAAAGCCGCTCGGTACCGTCGGCCAGCTTCTTGGTTTTCCGGTTGTGGTTGTAGCAAAGGCGGCTGCCGCACTCACCGCAGAAAAGCAGCCCGGTCAGCAGGCTCCGGCTGTCCGTCCGGACTGGCACCGTCGGCGGGCTTTCCGGCTTGCAGGCGCGGCCCTTCACCAGCTCCAGGCAGCGGTCGAAGGTGGCGTCATCGACGATCCGCAGGTGCTCGAAGGGCTCCGAAAGCTCATCGCCGAACCGGAGAACGCCTTTGTAGATCGGGTTGGCGATTATATTGAATCGATCCGCGCTGGTGTCCTGCTATAGAAAAATATGTTATAATCAATTGGAAATGTATGGAAATCAGAATAAGGTCTCTGACCGTTGCTACGCAGACAATAATGAACGTTAAGGAGGAGGCACCATGGAGATCAAGGCAGTCAAATTCAGAAAAGATGGATTCTATTCCCAGCCCTTTGCCTTTGGAGGCGAGGAGGGCCCCCAGAGCTTCGATCCGGGTATCCGGTATCGCGGAAGCCTGCAGAACTACCTGATCGATACGGGCGATGAAGTGATCCTGGTGGACACAGGACTGCCTGCCGGTACGCCGGAGGAAGTACCGGACGAGAACAGTCCTCTGTATACAGGCAAGGACATCTGCAGCTATATGGAGGCCTTTGCCGCGCTCGGATATAAACCCGAGCAGGTGACAAAGATCCTTCTGACGCACAAGCACGGGGATCATTCCGGCGAGCTTCGTTCCTTCCCGAACGCGAAGATCTATGTCAACGAGTATGAGGTATCTGCTGAGGAGCTGCAGGGACTCGGCAATATCGTTCCGGTATCCTTCACGGACGGAGCCTATTACAATTTCCCCGAAAGCCAGAAGATCCTCGAAGGAATTTGGTACATCAAAGCAAAGGGCCATACGAACGGAAACAGCATCGTGATCGTGGAATCGGACGGCTTGTTCTATATGATTCACGGTGATATCACCTATGTGGATGAAGCGCTGTACGCAAACAAGCTGTCTGTTGTATTCGAGGATCCGGCGGCTGCCCGTGAGACACTGGACCGTGTTCGGGAATTCATCCGCAGCCATCCAACGGTTTATATGGGAACGCATACGCCGCAGGGATATGAAAACCTGGAGGCAAAGCGTGTGATGGACCTGGATCATCCGGTGGAGACAATTCCCGCCGAGGTCGATTTCAGTGGCAAACAGGCTTCCGGGAAATACGTCTGCTCTGTCTGCGGGTATGTATATGATCCCGCGGAACATGACGGCGTAGCTTTTGAGGACCTGCCGGACGACTGGAAGTGTCCCCGCTGCAAGCAGCCCAAGGAAAAGTTTAATAAAGCATAATAAACCGTATATTGAGAACCGGGCAGGAGATCAAAGCTCCTGTCCGGTTTTTGAGATAGCCTTGACAGCACCTGCACAATGGATTCTTACGACACAGTTCTGGGATAATCTCCCCGATAAAGAGCATAAAGGAAAATGCCGCCCTTCAATACAAAGTTCTCTCTGTAGCGCGAAATCGAAAGCCTGTAAATTGTCCTTTCGAGCCCATAGAGGGTGAACAGTTCCTGCAGAGTCCGGCCAGTTTCCCGGCTTTTGTTTTTAAGCCTGTCTTTGATTGATGCAACACTGTTCACAGAAGTACCTCCATGTACGTCCTCAGGGTTTTCCCACAGCCCAGTTTATCGGCATGCCTGTGAAGATCCGGAAGATTCCTGTCTGCTCTTGAAAGGTAGTTCTTCAGGATTTCCCGTGTCTCTTCAATTCCGATCTTATTTCGATAATACAGGATATCCACGACCGTCTTTTCGATATTGTAAATCCGGAATTGTCCGCCTTCATCCTGTTCCGTGATGATTCCGGTTTCATAGCGTTTTTCCGGGAAATACCAGATATGAAGCCGGGGCCATTCCGGAAGAGTCGATACCTTCATATTTCTTTCTATTGCTATATCTACAGCATCCGGAAGGTAGCTGGTCAGGCCATACCAGCGCGCTGCTGACATCATACAGATCACGCCCTTGGGTGCATAAGCCACAGCAGAAACGTAATCCGAATCATCTCCGGAGTAGGTTGCATTTTCGTACATTTTATTGTTCATTCTGGAAAGCAGGTGCTGTTCTACCATTTTATTGATTTTGTAGTAGGAAAAGCCAAGTTCCCGAAGATCGTTTACCGAATAAAAACGCTGTTTTGAAGACAGCGGATTGGTTATATGCATGACCTATCCCCCCTTCCTGATTTACTATGGGAATAGGGTATCACAAACAGCCGCATATTTCAATTAATTTCCGCAAATAATCAAAACTGCGGAAATATATTAAACAATTATACTATATCTTGTATATCAGTTGCGCGAACATACCAATGAGTGAGAATATAAAAGGCACACGTCTGCCCAAAAACCCGCAAACGCCCATGAAATAAGGCCTTTTTCATCGTTGTGAACGGTTTGCTGGAAAAGGCCAAAAGCAACTGAGCCATACCACTACTGCCACAGGCTCATATTGACGGGTATCGATACAATGCTCTACATTTTTTCAGCCATCATATTGACAATCATCAATGTATCGTGTATGATGCTCACATTGATACCAATCAATGTGAGGTGATTGTATGGATACGAATCAGGTCAGTCTGATCTGTAAGGCCCTTTCCGATCCGAACCGGATTCGGATCGTTCAGCTCCTGACTTACGGAGAACAGTGTGGGTGTGAACTGCTGGATCAGATGCAGATTACACAGCCCACGCTGTCCCACCATATGAAGGCGCTGGAAGACTGCGGTCTGGTCTCTTCCGTAAAGAAAGGCAAATGGAACCATTATTCCCTGAACTGTAATCAATGGACAGCGTTCCGGGATTATATCGAATCCATTCGGTGCGCCAGTGAGGAAAAGGCTGAAGGCGGGTGCCGCTGTTCATGATCTGGGATTTCATTCAGGATGAGATCCTGGGGATGAAATGGCTGAACCGCCTGACCGGATCCCTCCTGTCCCTGACCGGACTGGATATGGAGAGCCGTATCGGGAAAAGCGTCCACTTCTTCATTTATGATTCGATCAAAATCCTGGTACTGCTTGGTGTGCTGATTCTGCTGATCTCCTATATTCAGAGCTATTTTCCGCCGGAGCGCAGCAGGAAAATTCTTGGCAGGTTTCACGGGATCCGGGCCAACATCATCGGGGCATTGCTGGGAACAGTCACACCGTTCTGCTCCTGCTCCTCCATTCCGCTGTTTATCGGATTCACCAGCGCAGGACTGCCGCTCGGCGTCACCTTTTCCTTCCTGATCTCATCGCCCATGGTGGATCTGGGTTCCCTGATTCTGCTGATGAGCATATTCGGATGGAAGGTGGCCGTTGTGTATGTGATCCTTGGCCTGGTCATCGCGGTCGCAGGCGGAACCATGATCGAAAAGCTGCATCTGGAGAACGAGATCGAAGACTTTATCCGCAATGGGAAAGCGATTGACATTCCCCAGGAAGAACTCCATTTCCGTGATCGCCTGAAATATGCCTGGCGGCAGGCACTGGATACGGTTAAACGAGTATATCCATATGTGCTGGCAGGCGTTGGCATCGGGGCTGTGATCCACAACTGGATTCCGAAGGAATGGGTGGTCGCGGTTCTGGGAGGAGATAATCCCTTTGGGGTATTTCTTGCCGCGATATTCGGCATTCCCATGTATGCTGACATTTTCGCGACAATACCGATTGTGGAGGCACTGCTGGCAAAAGGAGCCCTGCTGGGTGTTGTGCTTGCGTTTATGATGGGAGTCATCACCCTGTCCTTTCCCAGCATGGTCATGCTCCGGAAAGCGGTGAAACCGAAGCTGCTGGGAATCTTTATCGGCATTTGTACGGTAGGAATCATTGTGGTCGGTTATACATTCAATATCATTCAGCCCTGGCTGATATAAACGGAGGAGAAAATCATGTTCGGAATCGGGAAGAAAAAGGAAGAGGAAAAGACTACCCCTTGTTGCTGCAATGCGGTACCGGCTGAACCGCAGAAAGAATCCTGCTGCGGAACCGTAAAAGCAGACAGCACATGCTGCCCGGGCGGAAAAATGACCGTGAAGGTGCTTGGATCCGGCTGCAAAAGCTGCCATGCACTGCTGGAAAACACGCAGGCTGCTGTCAAGGCCATGGGAAAAGAAAACGATATTCAGGTGGAATATGTGACAGATCTGGAAAAGATCGTGCAGTACGGTGTGATGAGCATGCCGGCACTGGTAATCTGTGAGAAGATCGCATCAGTCGGAAAAGTTCTCCGGCCTGCGGAAATCCAGGGCCTGATTGAGAAATGCTGCTAATGGGAGAAAGGCAATGACACACGAGGAGAAAGCGGTTCAGTATTATCAGAGCGGATATTTATGCTCCCAGGCGGTTCTGGCTGCCTATGCGGAAGAATACGGGCTCACAGAGGAACAGGCGCTGAAACTTGGCACCTGCCTCGGAGCCGGTATGAGGAAGGGTGAAGTCTGCGGAGCCTGCACCGGCGCGCTGATGGTACTGGGACTCATGCATGATGACCCGAAGAACAGAAAAGCAGCCAATGAAAACACCGGGAGGTTTCTGAACAATTTCCGGAACGCAAACGGGTCATATCTCTGCAACGACCTGCTGGGCTGTGATATCCGGACACCGGAAGGCATACAGTATGCCCGGGATCATCATCTGTTCACGGAATTCTGTCCGAAGATGGTCGCAAGCGCAGTGGAGATCCTGGAGGAAATTCTGTCAGAACAGAAATGATGAAAGGAGAAACCGATGAATTCAAATGACCATAATGCATATGAATTTGCTGGTCATCGCTTCACCGGTCTATTTTTATGGGATCAGCGCCCATCTGAAGGCTGTGATCGACCGCCTTCACACTCCGATGCGCAATGATTTTGCCATCAGAAAACTGGGGCTGATTCTTGTCGGCGCAGCTGATCTCCCGGACTTGTTCGACCCGATCATCCTGCAATACAGGATGCTTTTAAGGTTCTTCCATCTGGATGATATCGGAATGGTGCTTGTGCCCGGCGTGAAAGACAAAGGGGACGTTCTTGCCACAGGCGGCATCAGACAGGCCCGGGAAATGGGCGAAAGAATCAGTGCTATCTCGCAAATGTGAAAAAACTCATCTGACAAAACCGCCCGTGAGTTGAATGTCACGGGCAATGATCATTACCTGGACTTGATCGGATAGCGGATCACGGTTTTTATTTTTTCCGGCGCAACCTTCCGGACATCGCTCAGATAGATCTCATGGTGCAGGCGTTTGGTCGTGATATCCAGCGTATACCCCTGTCCCTTCATATACCGGTGCATCTGTTCCACGGTGGCCGGTTCGTCATCATAGGATCCGATGTGCATACACTGGACGCACAAGCCTTCGTCATATGTCAGAAATTCCGCTTTTGAGAAATCTGTTTTCTTTTTGCGTTCAGCCTCTTTTACCGCCCAGTCGAAGTCGGACCTTGTCACAAAGTCCGGCAGCCGGATGACAGAGATCCACTGTAACTGTTCCTTATGGGCATAGTCGATTCCCTGAACGCCATCCTGCCACCAGAAGCCTTCCAGCGGCGGAACAACGTAGTCGAAATAACCTTCGATCCGGTGATCACCCATTTTGCTCATTTTGATCGTAAAGGCAATGCCGTACAGCAGGCCGATTGCCTGTTTGTACGCACCGTCCTCCGCATTGGGATCCCCTTCGCCGCGGACCGCGATATAGTTCATGGACGGAACCGTCACAATGGACGGCTTATTTGCCGGCATATAAAACTCTTTGTATTCTTTCTTGAAATCGAAAGCCATGATTTTATCCCCTAAGCCGTTTTACCCTGTCGTTCACGGTTTTCATGAACTCTTCTTCGGAAAGGCTGGGATCTCTTGTTCCCAGGATCAGATCACACGGCAGTTTTTCACACTCGCCGCACGAATAAAAACCGTTCTGATTTCTGCAGCAGTCGTAGATAGGGCATGCCTTTCCCTCCGGTGCGTGGAATACCTTCCCGGATAAGGCGCTGCAACCCTTACACATTTTCCCGTAGCAGTAACATGCGCCGCAGTCAGACCCGCAGCAACTGATCAATTCATTCTGATTCATCTTATCAATTATCTCCTTTTGTTTTATCATAGATTTTTGCCAAAGCTTCTGCCATACGCCGGATTCTGTTCCTCACCTCCGCCGGTTCAAGCACTTCCGCTTTTGCCCCGAACGTCAGAAGCCAGGAAACAAGATTGTCCATGTCCGTAAAATCTGCCGTAAAGAGCAGACGTCCGTCATCAGTCTCTGTAAAGCAGTGCAGTCCGTACTCCTCGATCAGCCGCCATTTCATATCCGGTGTGAACAGCGCCTTTACCTTTATTCCTCCCGGAAACACCTTTTCATTCGACAGATCAGGAACAGGGGCATTCCGGCAGGTAAATCCACAGTTGGTCTCTGCTGCACCATCCATACGATTCAGCTTGAACAGTCTGAAATCCTTTCTTGAGGTGCACCAGCCCCATACGTACCAGTTTGACCACTTGAATACCAGATAATACGGCTCGATTGTCCGGCTGCTCTCTCCGGACGGCGCGTAATATCTGAATTCCAGAAGGTTCTTGTTCTCAATCGCGCTCTGTATCACCTCAATCTTGGGAGCAAGCGAAGATTTGTTCCAGGAGGACAGATCGATCAGGATGGAATCGCTGCCGCCGATATACGCTGATGATCCGGATTGAAGTTTTTCCATCAGCTGACTGTAGTACCGGCTTCCGCTCACACTGTCAAGGCTCCTGAGTCCGGCGAGGATCATCTGCATATCCCGGGATGTCAGGATTGTTCGGTCCATCCGATACCCATCCATGATACTGATGCCTCCACCGGACCCTTGGGCGGTCCTGATTGGAATCCCTGCTTTACAGAGATCTTCGACATCCCGGTTGATCGTTCTCCTTGACACCGCAAATCTTTCGGCCAGCTCAGGCGCGGTAATCTTCTCTTCCTGCAGCAAGATGGACAGGATCCCGATCAGCCTGTCTGTCTTCATACTCTCACGCTCCGTTGATATGATACAAAAACAAACATGTCAATAGTATGTCATGTTTATCATAACAGATAAAAATCAATTTTTGAATATTTGAATGGAAGAAGGTTCACTGCAGATCAGGTTTTCCCGCCATGAACAATACTGTTTTGCGGAAAGTCAGTATGATTCCATGGAAACAAATCTGCAGGTCAAACAAATTGATTAGATAATTATCAAAATAAATATTGACATCCGCGTTCACGGGATGTAATATTAATTCGACATTCATCGAATCAGAATGTCATAAAGGAGGAAAGCCTTATGAATGAATTTATCACTTATCTGAGTATTAAAGTCGAGGAAGGCAAAGCGGAAACCGCTTCTCTTCTGGCTGAAGGTCGCACAGACGATGCCAATTTCGCCAAGGTGCGTACAAATATCTATGACGTATGCCGGACCGTAAGCCAGGCGCTGATCAATAGGCCAGGGGCCGGTACCGATGCGATCAAGGCGCAGCTGGAAAGATTCCGCACAGAATGGAGCTCGGCATTGGAAAAGGCAAAGCAGCATGACAATATCCATGGTATTGCTGTGGAGGAAACCAAGCTCGCCGCACTGGATGATATCATTGCGCATTTTCAGGAGGTGGCCGGAGCATGACACAGGAAAACGCGCTGAAGCTCTTCAAATGCCTCTCCGACACTTCGCGCCTGCGGATCGTACAATCTCTGACCCAAGGAGAAATGTATACTGAACTGCTTGCGGAGCGACTGAACCTGACCCCGTCCACGGTATCATTCCATATGAAAAAACTGGAAGAGGCTGGGCTTGCCGTTTCCCGCAAGGAGCAGTATTACACAGTCTATTCCCTAAACCGTGAAATGCTGGACAAAACTATATACGAAGCTGCGGTTTCAGAACCGGAACAGGCTGATGAGCAGCAAAAGCGAGAGGAAGAATACCGCAGGAAAGTCATCAGAGCATTCTTTGAATACGGTAAACTTCGCTCGATTCCGGTACAGCGCAAAAAGAAGCTGATCTGTTATGAACAGATTGCCGCGCATTTTGAGATCGGAAAAGTGTATGAAGAAAAGGAAGTTAATGAGATCATTTCACCCATTCATGAAGATTACTGCACCATCCGCCGGGATATGATCAGTGAGGGGATTCTTCGGCGTGACGGAAACTGGTACATCCGGTTGAAGTGATCTCATATAAGGAAATTGCCCGTGGCATTCCCGCCACGGGTAGATTTTTAGTTTGTGGATTTTGTCAACATGAAAAGAATGTAACTCCCATCTTTCCCTTCTATCTCATCCGTCAATGATTTCAACATCATCCGGAATGTTCCGGATGAGTATGGCTGCTGTATTCGACAGCTTCATATTCTCAGTCAGCGGGAAAGATACCTTGCCCGTATAACTGCTTGCTTCGCAGTGAACATCCAGCTTCGTATCCAGCAGCTCCAGATTTCCTGGCAGATTGTTGGCAAATATGATACTTCCCGCACTTACTCCGATTACAAAACCGTCATTCCTGATATTGGTCAGCAACGTTTCACGGAAGCCTGTGTCATTAATCCTCTCCAACAGGTAGGAAGTCCTCCTGCCGGTCAGGTAAACAACATCGCATGTTTTCAGTTCATCAATCTGCATATCCTGATGCAAATCGAAAACCCGGATGTTCTGCTTCGGGATTCCGACCTTCAGCAGGTCATTCATGCACTTCGGAAGCACCTCAATGGCATCCGCGTCAATGGCAGCTGTGGGAATAAAAAGTGCATTGGCATGTTCCGGCGCTTTGCCCAGGAACTCCAGGAAAGCCTTCTCAATCTTCTTTGTTTCCAGGCCACAGGATGTCAGCATAACTCGCATATACACGTTTTCCTTTCTTTCACTTTCCATCAGGAACGGCAATACTTACTGTTAATTTTCCTCCGAGTGCTTTTGCAATTCTTTCCAGGGTTGAAATGGAAGGGTTTGCGGTTCCACGCTCAATTTTTGATATGTCGGATTGATCAATGCCCGTCATCTGGGCCAGTTGCTTCTGTGACAGTCCGCTGACTGCGCGTGCTGCAGCAACGGCTCGCGCTGCAGGATTTTCGATCACGGGTTTTTCTGTGCGGATTGTTTTGCCGTCTTCGTAAATGGTTTCCGCTTCGATGTCGAGATCGTCATTCCATACGATACCGTATGCACCCATCAGCTTGCCGGAGAGAAAAAGATTCCTGTCTTCCAGTGCTCTGAGCTGCGGATATTTGTCAAATAGAGATGCCATATCATACTGTTTGACCTTACCATCCTGGAACCGAACTTCCAGAGAAGTTCCTTCTCCGAATGACAATTCTACTGCCTTGTGAAACATGTTCTTTTCCTCCTTTCGGTCAAACTGATTCCGGATTAATCAAGCGGCGGCAGTTTAGCATACTGTTCCGTTTCCCACATCTGATTCAGTTCTTTCTGATAGTTCATTACAAATTCTTTTACCAGGGCTTTGGCCTTCGGAGGAAATTCTCCTTCCATAAGTTCACCTGTTGCGATCAGAAAAGGGGCATCAAAATCCTGGGTAATAGCGTGGATGTGCGGCGGGTTATGCTCTTTGTTCCGCAAATACATCACGATGATGATTCCGTAAAAGTGGCTGATTGTTGGCATGACTACACCTCCGTTTCACTTAAATTATAGGGGATATATCACATAATGTCAACATACGATTGGCGGTAGATGTGAACGGTTAGCCGGTGCCAAAAATTGGCTTCTGTCTTGTGGAAGCGTTCCATTTTTAAGGGAAGAATATACTATATCTTGTGGTTTTTGGTGCAAACATAGCAACAGTTCAGTCGTAGAGTAAAAAGTATCAAAAATGTCGATTTCCCAAAAGGATTCCAAAACACGAGTGTCGAATACTTCTATCATAAAGAAATCAAGGGATAGAGGTGTTTGGCGTGGAGCAGGAACTGCAGGAATCTTCTCCAGTTCTGTCATCCTGATCGCCTCATTTCTTCTCTTAAGATCGTTTCTTTTTCTTCTGATCAGACGGCCTTTTCACGTATCCAGTTTCACAGCGGCATCTTTCAGCAGGTCAATGATGTGCAGATGCTGCGGACAAACCCCTTCGCACTGGCCGCAGGCAATACAGTCGGAAGCGCGTCCGTATCCCTGACCGATTAGTCCGCCATAAAAAGCTTTGGGCCTGAATTCTTCTTTGTATAACGTCATTGTATTGACTGCCCGGAAAACATCAGGAATGGAAATATGCATCGGACAGCCATCTGTACAGTACCTGCAGGCGGTACATCCGATCTGCGGCACATTCAGCATGATGGTGCAGACTTCCTGTACAAGCGCCTGTTCCTTTTCAGTCAGCGGCTCAAAATGGGTAAATGTGGCAATATTGTCCTGCATCTGTTCCTCGCTGCTCATTCCGGAAAGGATCGTCATCACACCCGGCAGGGATCCGACAAACCGCAAAGCCCAGGATGCAGCAGACGCATCCGGTCGGACAGTTTTATACTTCTTTTCCAGTTCGGGCGTCAGATTCGCCAGTGTACCCCCCTTGACCGGCTCCATAATGATCATGGGAATATTCCGGCGATGAAGAATATCATATAGCTTTCCGGACCGGACAACAGGATTTTCCCAGTCCGCGTAGTTCAGCTGAATCTGGACGAATTCTGTTTCCGGATGGGCGTCCAGCGTCTTTTCAAGATATTCCGGGCTTCCATGGAACGAAAAGCCAAAATGCCGGATCTTTCCCTCCGCCTTTTTTTGCAAACCCCAGTTATAGCAATCCAGACGTTCATAGGTATCCCCGTTGCCGCCGTCCTCTACGGAATGGAGCAGGTAGAAATCGAAATAGTCCACTCCGCAGCGTTCCATCTGCTCGTTGAAAATCCGATCCCGGTCTTCCGGTTTGCTCATGCACCACGCCGGGAGCTTGGTGGCGAGCATAAAACTCTCCCGGGAGTGGCGTTTTGTCAACGCTTCTTTCATCGCTCTTTCGGAGTTGCCGCCGTGATAGACATAAGCGCTGTCAAAATAGTTCATCCCTGCCTGCAGACAGGCGTCCACCATCCGGCACACATGGTCGATGTCAATGGTTCCGTCCTTCTCCGGGAGTCTCATCATACCAAATCCCAGCTTTGGCATTTTTCCCAGGTCAATACTCATGGTTATGTTCCGCCTTTCTGCGAAAGGCACCCATGAGGTTATGAAACCGGGGGCCATTTCGCGTCAGATAGTTGTTTGCTATACTTTCTCTGTAGGCCTCAGCATACTACAGAACCCGAGGAGGTGAGTGGCGGGGCTGTATA
>JAFROK010000055.1 GCA_017429695.1 Clostridia bacterium
TAATTCCAGCAGTTCCTGCTCCATGCCGAACACCTCTATCCCTTGATTTTCTTATGATAGAAGTATTCGACACTCGTGTTTTGGAATCCTTTTGGGAAATCGACATTTTTGATACTTTTTACTCTACGACTGAACAGTTACGCATAAAATACCAAAACACACCAAATATAGTACCTTATCAGTTTTCGCTGCAAACATAACGACGACTGTATTCCCCGCCGGCGTCAATGACCAGCTGCAAGTCTGCCGGTTTTGTCCTTGTCAGGCAGATCCGTGCGTTGGGCATATCGCTGAAATCAACGAACCGTACGGCAGTTGTTTCGTCCACGCCGGTTTTCATCTTCCGGTCAATCAGCCGCGTCCGGAGAAACGCCTCATCGGCGGCAATGGAGATGGTGTAGTCCGCATAGTCAGCCAGTCTGCGCCAGCCGTCATCGTCCAGCAGCAGGTAGTTTCCTTCCAGCAGGATGATATCGCCGTCAACGCGCAGCGCGTCCTCCACCGGATTGTGGAGCAGCCGGTCATAGACAGGCCATCCGCAGATTTCTCCGGCGGCCACGCGCCTGACGCTGTCCGTCAGTTTTTCCAGGTCAAAGGTGACAGGCGCTCCTTTGATTTCCACCATGGCAACCTGTTTTCCGTTTCGCTCGGCAAAATGGCTCAGGAGATATTCCTGTCTCCTGTGAAAACCGTCCATGCCGATGACCTGGATTTCGCTGAGATCTTCGCGTTCGCGGGACAGCTTTTCCAGAAAGCTCAGGAGGGTGGTTTTTCCGGCCCCCGGCGGAGCAGCCAGCATCACAAGGATCCGTCTGCCCTTCTCCCGCTGCAGGTCTGTCAGCCTTTGCAGCAGCGGGACAAAGATATCCCTGACGGCATGTTCGCTGTATACTGCATCCACATGGATGCCGTTAATCATAATGCTGTGTTCAATCATACTGCTTCCCTTTTTTCGACGGTCGCTGAGAACCCGCCCGGCTTACAGGAACCACCGGTAGGCGTCCGTGGATTCCGCATGGCCCCAGTCTTCCTTGTGAATATTGCTGGTTGTCATAAAGCCGTTCTTTTCCAGCACATGGGCGGATGCCTTGTTATCCACCATCGTGCTGGCGGTAATGATTTCGATATCCGTTTCTTTGAAGAGATAATCCGACATCAGTTTGGCAATTTCAGTGCCGATGCCGCATTTCCAGAATTTTTCCCGCAGGCGCCCGCCGATGCTGACCATATGCAGGTGATCGCGGAAATCGTAAAACTCCGCCAGACCGCAGAGCTCTTCCGGGTTTTCCTTGAGATAGATACCGAGGAACAGGTTCTGTTTCTGCTCGAAGTACTTACCGTAAAGATCCCGGAGCAGCTCATCCATATCCGTATACTGCTGTTCCAGGAGATAGGTCGGTTCATAACGGTATATGTTGTTGCTCTGAGCCATTTCGCTGAGCGCTTCACGGTCGTTCTCCGTGAGTTTCCGGAGAATAATCCGTTCACCTTCCAGATACGGGATCTCGTCAAACAGTTTCATCATTCCTGCCACCTCGTATTCATATGGGGTTCTTCAGCAATCATATATTTCAACACTGACGGCCGCAATTCCTATAAGCAGATTGTTTTTCCTGCTGCTTTCTGCCGCGGCCTGGAAAATGCTGAATTCCGCATGGCCGTTACACGAAAAAACAATCCGGTTACATGCTTTTCATTTGCCATGATATGTGCTATGATAGTGACCCGAAAAGAGAAAACAAGCCGCGATATACTGAGAAAAGCAGGAAAACCGTCACTTTCCCTGCGGAAGAGGTGAAGCCGCATGCACCTGGAAGAGTACAATCCGTCCAGTGAAATCACAGTTCTGGCTGTCTGTTTCACAATGTTTGTGCTTCTGATGGTTTCCTTTAAGGTCCGGATGAAATCCTTCCGGATTTTCTCGGCGATGCTGGGCATCCTGACGGTCGCTGTTTCCGCCAATCTCATGCTGCACTACCTGATGGCCGAAAACGAGAATATCCCCCTGACGGTACTCTACACGCTCCGGAGCATCTATCATATCCTGCTTTTCTGCATGCTGCATCACTATGTCGCTTATACCTGCGAAGCGACCATGCTGAGCCGGAAGGCCCGCCGGCCCTATACTCAGGCCGCCACCGCCCTGCTGATTATTTTCTCCGTGGCGGATACGATCGGTATTTTCACCGGAAAAACCATGCATATCATCGACGGTGCCATCGCCTTTGAAGGCTCCACGATCTTCGCCATCGGCTATATCCTGTTTGTCAGTTTGCTGACGGTCCTGCTGTGGCGCGTGCGGCACCGGCTGTATAAGCAGGTCATGCTCGGATTTGCAGGCGTCATGATTATCTCCCTGGTCACCCTGGCCTCCGCGAGAATCCGGACGCAGTCCACCTTTACCGGCGCCACCTTCCTGTTTCCCCTGATTGCCGTAATGTACCTGCTCCATTCCAATCCCTACGACGCGCAGCTGGGTACCAACAGCCTCCGGGGCCTGAACAACCTGCTTCAGTACTGCCGGGAGCAGGATCAGGATTTCCTGTTCATGAGTCTGTATATGCGGGAGCTGGATGAAAACGGAAAAACCATGTCAGAGGAACTGCGGGCCCTGATCCGGCATGTGGCGGAATCCTATTTCCGGAAATCATGGCTGTTCCAGGTCAGCAACGGCCACATGCTGCTGATTGTGCCGAAGGGCAAAAACCCGGGCTGGGAGGAACGCATCAGCAAAATCCTGGAGCAGTTCCATATCGAATATGAAAATTTCCGCTACGATTATAAACTGGTCATCGGCGAAAGCACCCCCGAACTGACCCGGAAGAACGACTATATCGGCATTATCCGCAGCATCCATGCCCGGATTCCGGAAAACACGATCTACCGTATGGAGCAGGATGACCTGAACAAATTCCGCCGGTATGAAGCCATCCTGAAGGAGCTGGCGGATATCGCAGCGAAGAATAATATGGAGGATCCGCGGGTGCTGGTATACTGCCAGCCGGTGTACAACATCAAAACCGGTAAATATGACACGGCTGAGGCGCTGATGCGCCTGAAGCTGGACGATCTCGGCATTGTCTATCCGGACCAGTTCATTCCCATGGCCGAGGAGAACGGATACATCCATGTGCTGACGGAGATCATCCTGAACAAAACCTGCAATCAGCTGTTCAATATGCTCCGGGAAGGTTTTGAGATTCAGCGGATCAGCGTCAATGTCTCCGCGCTGGAGCTGCGGGACCAGGACTTCTGCAACGACATTGATTCGATTATCGACCGGAGCGGCCTGGATCACAGCCGGATTGCTATCGAGCTGACGGAATCCCGGAACGACAGCGATTTCATGCTGATGAAGGAAAGAATTGAAGAGTTGAGGGAAAAAGGGATTACCTTCTACCTGGATGACTTCGGCACCGGCTACAGCAACATGGAAAGAATCCTGGAGCTGCCCTTTGACATCATCAAGTTCGATCGGAGCATGGTCATCGCCGGCGGGCAGAGCGAACAGTCCGAACAGATGCTGGGCAGCCTGGCGGAGCTCTTCAGCAAGCTGCACTATGCCGTGCTGTATGAAGGCGTGGAGGATGAAAAGGACGAACAGATGTGCCGCAGCCTGAACGCCTCCTACCTGCAGGGATATAAATATTCCAAACCGATTCCCATGGATGAACTGCGCAGATTCCTGACAAAGAGATAATGAATCTTAAAATAAATGAAAGGAGGACGTTCTGATGAAGTACGAGTGCCCCTGCGGCTACGTGTATGATCCCGAAGTCGGCGATCCGGAAGGCGGCATCGCCCCCGGCACGGCTTTCGCGGACATCCCGGACGACTGGGTCTGCCCGGTCTGCGGTCTGGGCAAGGATGCCTTTACCGAGGCCTGATCCGGCTGCCATGAAGGGAGCACCCCCTGAAAAACGGGAGATGCTCCTTTTTCGTTCATCCTTGCCGATTTCCTTGACGCGTATTCCTCTGATATGGTATTTTTAAGGATGGTTCGGCCTGTTTTTAAGGCTGTTCCGTATTCATGAATAAAGAGAGGCCAACCCGATGAATATTGTATGTCTCGACCTGGAAGGCGTCCTCGTTCCCGAGATCTGGATTGCGTTTTCCGAAGCCAGCGGCATTCCCGAGCTTCGCCGCACCACACGCGATGAGCCGGATTACGACAAACTGATGAAATGGCGGCTGGGCATCCTGAAGGAGCACGGCCTGAAGCTGGCGGATATCCAGCGGACCATTGCGACCATTGATCCCATGCCCGGCGCGAAAGAATTCCTGGACACCCTGCGCAGCGAAACCCAGGCGATCATCCTGTCCGATACGTTCACCCAGTTTGCTTCTCCCCTGATGAAGAAGCTCGGCTGGCCGACGATTTTCTGCAACGAACTGGAAGTGGCGCCGGACGGTGCAATCACGGGCTACCGCATCCGCGTTGAAAAGAGCAAGCTGACCACGGTCAAAGCCCTGCAGTCCATCGGTTTCGAGACCATCGCTGCCGGAGACAGCTTCAACGACCTGGGCATGATCCAGGCCAGTAAGGCCGGTATCCTGTTCCGCAGCACCGAGCAGATCAAAAAGGATTATCCGGAACTTCCCGCCTGTGAAAGCTATGAAGACCTGCTGCGGCTGATCCGGCAGGCCCTGTAAAAATCGGAGGAATATATGAGTATTTCCGATGTTGTCATCCTGCTGGGCGGCGTTGCCATGTTCCTCTTCGGCATGTCGCTGATGGGCGACGGCCTGAAGAAGGTGGCCGGCAACCGGCTGGAGCTGATTCTGTACCGGCTCTCCAGCACCCCGCTGAAGGGAATCCTGCTGGGTACCGGCGTTACGGCGGTCATTCAGTCTTCCTCCGCCACCAGCGTTATGGTAGTCGGTTTCGTCAACTCCTCCATGATGCGCCTGAGGCAGGCCATTTCGGTCATCATGGGCGCGGTCATCGGCACCAGCATCACCGGCTGGGTGATCTGCCTGTCCTCCGTGGGTGGGGATAACGCTTCCGCCGCGCTGAAGCTGCTTTCCACCGAAGGCCTCAGCGCCATGGTCGCCATTGCCGGTATCCTGATCCGGATGATTTCCAAAAAGAAATCCATGCAGCATATCGGGGATATCCTGATGGGTTTTGCCGTGCTGATGTTCGGTATGAAGACCATGAGCGGCGCCGTTTCCGGCCTGCAGAAGGATCCCGCGTTCACTTCATTCCTGACCAATTTCAGCAATCCTCTGCTGGGCATCCTGGTCGGCTTCGTTTTTACGGCGATCCTCCAGAGCGCCTCCGCATCCGTCGGTATCCTGCAGGCGCTGTCCGTAACCGGCCTGATCCACTTTGATACTGCGCTGCCGATTATCCTGGGTATTGCGGTCGGCGCCTCCATCCCGGTGCTGATCTCCGGTACGGGATCCTCCCGGGAAGGCAAACGGGCCGCTTTCTCCTACCTGGTCATCGAAATCACCCGGGTAATCCTGTTCGCCGGCGTTTTCTACGGCCTGAACGCCGTGCTGCATTTTTCCTTCATCAACATGGAAATGAACATGTTCTCCATTGCCCTGCTGAACACCCTGTTCCGGGTTTCCACGGTATTTGTGCTGGCCTGGTTCATTCCGCTGTTTGAGAAGCTGATGGTCCGCCTGATCCCCTCCGATCCGGAGGAGGAAGCCCAGACGGAAGACATGAAACGCCTGGAGGAACGTTTCCTGGCCTACCCGACCCTGGCCGTTGAGCAGACGCGCCTGACCATGAACAAAATGGCGGAGCTGACCCGGGAATCCATCACGGCCGCCATCGCCCTGCTGACGGATTATTCGGACAAAGGGCTCGAAAATGTCCGCTCCCTGGAAGGCATCGTGGACCGTTATGAAGACAAAATCGGCAGCTACCTGATGCAGCTGACCGGCCGTGAAATGACCGACACCCAGAACCGCGCCGTGACCCAGTACCTCCGCGCGATTACGGACCTGGAGCGCATCAGCGACCACGCCCTGAATATCGCGGAGCGGGCCCAGGAAATCGTTGAGAAAAAGATCCGTTTCTCCGAAAAAGGCTGGAAGGAAATGACCAACCTGACCGACGCGATTTCCCAGATCATCTCCATTACCTTCGACAGCTTTATCGACGGAGATTCGGAAAGCGCCTACCGGGTGGAACCGCTGGAGCAGGTCATTGACCGGATCTGCCGCAAAATGCGGGAAAAGCATACCGCCCGCCTCCAGAAAGGCAAGTGCACCATCGGCAACGGATATGTGTTCAACGACCTGATTTCCGATTTTGAGCGCGTATCCGACCATTGCTCCAACATCGCCATCGTGCTGGTGGAGCTGGCCGACAACGCCCTGGATGTCCACGAGATGTCCGAGACCATGCACCAGGATCATCCGCATCATTTTGAAGAGTATTACAACGAATACGCCATCAGGTACCTGAGAAAGAAAGACCTTCAGGAGGAGGAATAACAGATGACAGACGGACTCAAGAAACCCGCCCTCGGCCAGGCCTGTCAGCCGCTTTTCCGGATCGGCGCCGCCGTCAGCAGCCGCATGACGGATCAGCCGGCCCTCCGGGACCTGATCTGCCGCCATTTCACATCCCTCACGGCGGACAACCAGATGAAACCCATGTTCGTGCTGGACCGGGAAGCCACCCTGGCGAAGGGCGACCTGAGCCGTGCGTCCCTGCATTTCCAGTCCGTCGACGCGCTGCTTTCCTTTGCCCGGGACGCGGGAATCGCCATGCGCTATCATGTGTTGGTCTGGCATAACCAGACGCCGCGCTGGTTCTTTACAAAAGACTGGAGCGATGCGGAGGACGCGCCGTTTGCCGACCGGGAAACCATGCTTTCCCGTCTGGAGCACTATATCCTGGATGTCATGCGCCATGTCAACGAAACCTTCCCCGGCCTGGTCTACACCTGGGATGTCGTCAACGAAGCCATTGAACCGGATCAGCAGGCGCCGGGGCTGTACCGCACCCGGAGCCCCTGGTATGCCACCCTGGGCGAGGATTTCCTCCCCGCCGCCTTCCGTGCCGCCCGCAAAGGCCAGGCGCCCGGGCAGACGCTCTGCTACAACGATTACAACGCCTTTGAGCCGGTCAAACGGGACGCCATCATTGTGCTGCTGAAAAAGCTCATGGCAGAGAACCTGGTGGATACCATGGGCATGCAGGGACATTATATCCTGCCGGAGATGAACATCCCCGCCTGTGAGGAAGCCGCCCGAGCCTATGCCGCGCTGGGACTGAAGCTGCAGGTGACCGAGCTGGATATCCACTGCACCCGCGGAGACGAAGAAGGCCAGCAGGAGCTGGCCAGAGTGTACGGCGATTATTTCAGCATGCTGGCCCGGCTCTGCCGGGAAGGCATCCCGATTGAAGCCGTCACCTTCTGGGGCGTTACGGACGCGGACAGCTGGCTAACCGGCTTCCGCCGCGAGCGCAGCTATCCGCTGCTCTTCTCCGATGACCTGCAGGCCAAACCTGCTTTTGACGCGGTACTTGATGCCGTAAAATAACAGACGTATCTTATAAAATTCCGGGCCGGACATTACTTGTCCGGTCCGGTTTTGCTTTCCTCCCGCAGGGCTTTTTCTTTTTCGGTGAGATAATCCGCTGTCGCCTGTACAGAGGATCCGATATTGACCCAGGTTTCCTGCCGGGCCTGTTCCCGGCCTGCGGCCAGCTCCGGCGCGTTCAGGCATTCATCGATCAGTTCGCCGATATGCTCCGCGTTTTCCGGCGTCAGCTGCTTTCCGATCCGGTCCAGCACCGTCAGCGTCCACATTTCCTCCTCCAGCCAGCTGGCGTCATAGGGCCGCTTGTCGAAGGATACGTCCGCGTAGATGATCGGCTTGTTGAACACCAGGGCAAAATCAAACATCACCCCGGAAAAATCTGAAATCAGGATGTCCGCCCGGTTCAGCACGTCAAAATTGTCGTTGTCAAAATTCCATTCCAGGCCTTCGCCATTCGGAAACTGTGCCTGCAGCCGGTCAATCAGTTCCTTTTCCGACGTCATGGACTGCGGATGCGGCCGGATGATCAGGTGATGGCCGGTTGCAGTCAGCGTGCGGATCATCTTTTCGCCGAAGCGGTTGAATATACTGCTTGGCCCCCAGCTCGGCGCCAGCAGCACCGTAACGCCGTCTTTTTCGGGCGACGGATTGTTCAGCAGTTTTTCCCGCATATAATCCAGCTGCGGCAGGCCGACGAGGACAACCTCTTTTTCCGGCAGCTCCCGCACCTTTTCCAGCCCGCGGATCTGGCCCACCTGGTATTCCCCGCTGACCAGCACCGCGTCAAAATAATCCAGGCCGAACATCCGGTACCGGGTCACGTCGTTCGGTGCGTGGATGATATGCGCATACCATTTCACATCCCGGGAGCGTTTCCACTGGTATACGTCCAGGCCCGGCGTGCTGGACAGCACGATGTCCGCCTTGATGAAATTCATCCGCGCATAGGCCTTGTTGCCTTCCCCGGCGAATTCGCACCGGATATGATCATAGCTTTCCTTCAGCAGCGGATCGTCCGGGGACGCCGTCAGGTACAGCACCTTCTGCCCCCGGCACTCCATCTCGTCGCACAGCGGCTTGAAAATATTCCAGTACCGTCCGCTGTCCGTAAAGAAGACGATTTCCTCCCGGCCGGCCGCTTTTCCCCGGGCCTTCGCCCCGCCGCTGAACAGGAACCGTGCCTTGCCCAGCACGTTGCGCAGGGCATAGATCAGCGCGCCGGCCACACCGATCAGAACGGTGAACAGCATGCTGCCCGTACCGGGATCAATATACAGTAACATGTGCCGTTCCTCCGTTTTCAGTCATCCTCAATAATCCAACAGTTGATATCGGATACATCCCGGCCCCGGAAGGTAATCACCTGCTTGTCCGCAAAGTCATATCCGTTGTTGTTGGCAAAGTGCCAGTCCGTTTCAACCAGATGAAGATCCCCGTACTTGGCATCCGAAGTCAGCGGTTTTCCCGTGAACGGATTGACCGGATCCTGAATCAGGTTCTCCGTCGCCAGTACCGGCGTATCCGCGTTGGTCATAAAGTCATCCGCTGTCCGGAAGCCTTTCGCATTAAAGTCCTTGACCATCAGTACCGGCTCATAAGCCGCGGTCGCCGTCCAGATTTCTCCGTTGACGCTGCTCAGACGTTCAATTTCCGGGTATTTTTCCGTCAGGTCCAGTCCGAAGACACCCGACATGTCATACGCGTGGTCCGATACAATAATGATCCGTGTATTGTCCCATACGCCGTTTTCCCGCAGGTACCGGAACCACTCCGCCAGCTGCCGGAAGGCCAGCATGTTGGACTGATAGTGGATCTGCAGGAATTCATCGCCGGAGCTGATATCCAGGGTGCTGCCGTCCGCCGCGGTCCGGATCCCGTGCTCCGCTTCATATGCCGTGTTGTCCACCTGAAGTTTCGGAATATATTCCGGCTCCTGCAGTCCGATCACATCGTGGGTTTCCTCGGTGGCAAACATCAGGAAACAATTTTCGCCACCGTCCATCCATTCCGTCATCGTCGTCAGGTTCTGCATCACATAATAATTCTTCAGGAAATCCGGGTTCAGCCCGACCAGGCTCTCCTGTTCCGTTTCACCCCGAACGGAGGCGTCCGTCTCGTTATAGTCCCCGTCGTGGTAAATCAGCGACTGGAGCGCCTGCGGCGCAATGCGGAAAAAGCTGTAGCAGAACAGGTTCCGGTTCCGGATCCCGTCGATGTATTCCTCCATGTCTTCGACTTCGGCGGTAAAATACCCCATCACGTTATAGCCGTGGATCTCCGGATAATCGCTGTAAATGGAAAGATCCGGAATCCACAGGTAATTGGCCAGCGACGGATCCATCACGGTCACGTCATACCCGTTTTCCAGGAACAGCACCGGCATCACTTTCAGCGCTTCATTATGTTTTTCTGAAAGCAGCATATCCGTGCGCGCCGCCATGCCGTCCGGCGTATACTCATATCCTCCGTACAGCGGCGGGCTGCCCACATTGGTGTGGAAGCCGAAGGACAGGGTGTTGGGATAATAGACAAAACCGTCAAACTGCGCTGCCATTTCATCCGGCATTTCATTCAGGATAAACGGAACGAATCCGCTCACCGCCCGATCCAGCATCATCACGACCACGTTTTTCCCGTCTTTGCTCAGGTGAATCCACGGCCGCTTTTGCTCTTCCTGTTCCCGCACCGTCTCCGCATATACCTCGCTCTTATGGAATTCCTCCTGAATGGTCGACATATTGTTCACGGACATCACCACCAGCGCAATGCAGCAGGCCGCGAATACCGCCCGGAGCATGCCGGGGAACTTCCGAACCAGGAACCACATGCCGGTCGCCAGGGCCAGGATTGCCAGCAGGTTGAGCAGGATCTGTCCCGCGGAGAACGCCACAGGGCGGGCGTATTCCATCAGCGATGAGATATCCCCGTAGGAGCTTCCGAAAACCAGGAAATTCACAACAGCTGCCGCCGCCGCCGCCGCGAACACCACCGCAAACCGCCGCCGCGCCTTTTCGCCGGACATGCTGAAATAAACGCCGCACCAGAGCACAAACGTTCCGGCAGCCAGCAGGGATGAACTGAGCAGATACCGCTGCGGATTCTGCAGATACCGGATATTGACGAATTCCGCTGTCGAAGATTTGATAACTTCCGAAGGAATCAGCAGGCCGGTCAGCAGCGCCAGGAAAACGCAGCTGAACCAGAACACGCCCCGGATGCTTCCCGGAGTGGCGCGGGATACCTGCCTTTCCGGCTTCCGGACCCGTGCTGGTTTTCTGTGCGGAACCCGGTGAAGGATATTCTTGACCAGGGAGAAAACATTGTTCATCGTCCAGTAGAGCACCAGGCCGGACGGCGACCTGTACAGCAGCACCAGGAACACCAGCGCCAGGCCATACATCTGGATTTTGCTCTTCAGGGGCATATCCCGGGAATAAAGCATGCCGGAAATGATGTTGACCAGCGTCATCAGCACCGGCAGCAAGTTAACCGTCGTTCCGAAAACCGTCAGCATGCCATCCGGCACGCCGAGATCCCCGATCGGCCCGAATGAAACGCCCTGCAGCACCTGCAGGCCGGATAGGAACCTGTATGCCGCCATGAAGAACGGAATCTGCAGCAGCAGGGACACGGAACTTTTCAGCGCGTAATACGGCTTATAGTGATTCTGGCGGTAATAGGTCTGCAGGATCATGAACCGCTCGTTTCCCGTAAAAACCGCCTTAATCTGGTCAATACGCGGTTTCATCCGGAGCGCCCGGTCCCGTTCCTCCTTCTGGATCGCATCGGCTCTTTTGTACAGGGGCAGGAGGAAAAGGCTGACCGCCAGGCTCAGCACGATCACGGACCATCCGGGGCTGCCGGTATTCCGGAGCGCAATGGCATAAATTGCGTCCAGCAGCAGCTCAATCGGCCCCAGAATCAGCTTCTGAAGAATCTGCCATACGCCCATGAAAGCCTTCCCGCCTCCTTCCGCACCGGAATCCCGTTTCACTAAGATTTGATTATATCGTTTTTGCGTTTTCAAGGCAATCTCTTTCTCCCGGGACGGCTGCACATATTTTCCTATTGGGATAATTTTATGCCTCTTTTATCTTTTTGGGATAATTTTCCGTTGACATTCCGTTTGACCCGGCTTATACTCATGGTGAAATGAAAGCCTGATTCAGAGATGCTTTGTTCAGAAAGGGGTATGCCGTATGTTTAACGCGGAATCCGCCCGCCGCCGAAACCTGGTCGGCCGGAGGATTGCCTCCGCCCGCCGTGCCCGCCGCCTGACGCAGGGGCAGCTGGCCGCCGCGCTGGCTGCCTATGGCGTCCGGGTACAGGCCGCAGCCGTCAGCAAATGGGAAAAAGGCGAGTCCGTGCCCGGAGCATACCAGCTTTTTGCTCTGGAGCACGCGCTGGACATTGCCGGCTGGCCGGATCTCGCCGCTTCACCGGCCGGTCCGCCGGAGGGCGAAAACCTGAATGAAGAAGGCCTGTCCATGCTGCACGGCTTCCGCAGCTGGCTGGAAAGCCAGCCGCAGTATCGCCAGCCTTCCCGCCGCCCTGCGGCTTTGGTGGAAATGCCCGTCAGCCTGATCCCCGCCTCCGCCGGTTTCGGCGAAGTACTGGACAATAACGCCTTTGAAAAAATGTCCTTCCCCGCCGCCTCCGTTCCTGCCGGCGCCGCCTTTGCCGTCCGGGTAAACGGCGACAGCATGGAGCCGGTGCTCCATGACGGCCAGTATGCCTGGGTGCAGGAATGCACCCGCCTGAACGCCGGGGAAGTCGGCCTGTTCATTGTCGACGGAGACGGATATATCAAGGTCTACAGCGAACAGGACCCCGCCCCGGAGGAACGGGACGCCTTTACGGATTCCGTCGGCGTTCTCCATCCCCAGCCGGTGCTGGTTTCCTGCAACAAGGAATATGCCCCGAAGGTCATTCCCGCCGAATCGGAGTTTTGCATCGTCGGGCGGGTGTTGAACATTTGAGAGCCTGTATCTGCATCGACCTGAAGTCCTTCTACGCTTCGGTGGAATGCGCCGCCCGCCGCCTGGACCCCCTGAAGACCTGCCTGCTTGTGGCGGATGCCTCCCGCACGGATAAAACCATCTGCCTGGCGGTCTCTCCCGCGCTGAAGGCCATCGGCGTTTCCTCCCGTCCCCGGCTTTTTGAAGCAAAGGACGCCATCCGCCGCTATGAGGCGTCGCACCGGACGCGGGTGGACTATATTGTCGCGCCGCCGCGCATGGCGGAATACATCCGCGTTTCATCCGAAATTTTCGCCATTTACCGCCGTTATATTTCCGATGAGGATCTCCACATATACTCCATTGATGAATGTTTCATCGACGCAACACCCTATCTCCATCTTTACCGGGCGCGTGCGGCAGCAGAAGGCGTTTCGCCTGCCCATTTCCTGGCCATGGCCATGATCCGTGACGTGCTTTCCGCCACCGGGATCACCGCCACCGTCGGCATCGGCACCAACCTGTACCTGGCCAAGGTCGGCATGGATATCCTTGCCAAAAAAGCAGCGCCGGACCGGGACGGCGTCCGCATTGCCGAACTGGATGAGGAAAAATACCGCCTGCTCCTCTGGCAGCACCAGCCCCTGACCGATTTCTGGCAGATCGGCCCGGGCCGGGCCAGGCGCCTGATCACCCACGGCATGCAGACCATGGGAGATGTGGCCGCCGTTTCCATCAGCAACAAAAGCCTGCTGTACCGGCTTTTCGGTGTGGATGCGGAGCTGCTGATCGATCATGCATGGGGCGTCGAGCCCACCCTGATGCGCGATATCAAAGCCTACCGTTCCGCCGCCCACAGCCTTTCCTGCGGCCAGGTTCTTCCCCGTCCCTACCGGTTTGGCGAGGCGCTGATTGTTCTCCGCGAAATGGCGGATCAGCTGGCGGCCGACCTGGTATCCGCCCGCCTGGTGGCCGTTTCCGTTTCCTGGTGGATCAGCTTTGATCCGGTCAGCCTGGAGGATAATCCGGATTATGCCGGCCCGGTCTGCCTGGATTTTTACGGCCGGCTTCATCCGGCGCACGCCGGCGGTTCCGTGCGCTTTCCCGCGCCGACAGACAGTGCCCGGGAAATCGGCTCCGCGGTTGCAGACGCATTTCGCGCCGGGGTGGATCCGTCGCTCAGCGTCCGCCGCATCGGCCTGTCCGCCAACGACGTCCGGAATGAAGCCGGCACCGCGCAGTTGAATCTGTTTACGGATTATGCCGCGCAGGACCGGGAACGGGACCTGCAGCATGCCATGCTGGCCTTGCGGGAGAAGTACGGCAAAAACGCCCTTTTCCGGGGCATCAGCCTGATGGAAGGCGCCACCGCCATCGAGCGCAGCCGCCAGATCGGCGGCCACAAGGCGTAGCCATCCGCTACGGAGGTGATTGCAATGCGTACGCCCCTTCCCAACTGGAATCTTCGGTGCATCCCGGTAACCTTTCCCTATGTCTGCCTGCTCTTTGCCGGCGGCCCCCCGCCCGTTCCCGCCTCCCGTTCCCCCATGCCCCGGGAGCGCCGGGCCAAGCTCTTCGCGCCCTTCGACGCGCTGGAAGGATTTTCGGAATCCATTTCCGGCCGGAACACTGAGTTCGTGAACGCGCTGGAACAAAAAGACGCCTCCGCCCGTTCTATCTGTGTGGAAACGGACGATCTTGTTTGACACAGCCCGCCTGTTTCAACTATAATAAACCGACTATTTTCAAGGAGGATGGTATTTCATGAAAAAGCTTCTTCTCCTGGCGCTGGTCATGGTGCTGAGCCTTACCGTTTCCGCCGTTGCGGAAACCATCATCAATCCGGATGAACTCAGCTATCCGGTCCGCACCCCCGCCAATAAGAGTGACAACCCTGTGATTGAGGGAGAACATCCCTTTACCGGCCTGAAGGCGGAAACCGATGAAGAGCGCGACGCGCTCGAGCGCTTTACCCCCATTCTGGTCGTATATGACAACAACGCCGAAGGCTATATGCACTGGGGCGTCGGCTCCGCCGACATCATCTTCCAGGTGCCGAACCAGAGCATGGCCAACAACAAACTCCTGGCGCTCTATGCCTCCCGCTTCCCGGTTTACGCCGGCGGCCTCCGCTCCGCGCGTATGACCGCGTTCCCCTTCGCCCTGGCGCTGAATACCGCTTTTGCTTCCGCGGGCATGCCGCCGGAAGGCGAACCTCGGGAGGATGGAACGGTCGGCGTGAACTTCTACCGCAAAAAGTACAGCTATACCAATCACCAGAAGTATTTCGACTGCACAAGCGGCCGCAACTACCACCACAAGCTGAGCGAGGAAGAGCAGAAGCAGTACGGCGTGAAGGGCGTTTCCGCCTCCCTGGCGCATATCCAGGAAATGCGCAACGACTGGATGCTCGCCAATGGCGTTACCTTTGAAAAGCGTCCCTTCCTCTTCACGGACGAACCGCTGACCCGCGGCGAAGAAGCCACCGTCATCGACATGCAGTTCCGCGAGAGCACGGACCCGAAAAACACCAAAACCAACGAGAACAGCAACTGCACCTTCCGTTATGAAGAGGGCCTCGGCTACACCCGCGATATCCTCGCAGGCACCGAGTTTGACCGGGAAACCGAAGAATTCCTTTATTTCGCCAACGTCATCGTCATGCGCGTCAAGACGAACAGCAAGGGCGTCTGGGGCACCAGCTATCTGTATTATGAAAACAACCTGGTCGGCTCCGGCAAGGCGGACATCTTCCAGAACGGCCGCTATATCCGCGGCGCCTGGTACCGTGAAAAGGAAGACAGCCGCCTGATCTTCCTGGATGATGAAGGCAACGAACTGCAGTTCCAGCGCGGAGCGTCCTATATCGTCGTCAATGACAACCACTGCGTCGTAACATACGAATAATAAAGCAATGAAAAAGAATCGCCTTTCCCGGCCCGTCCTGCCGGCGCTTGTGCTGCTGCTCATGCTGCTGGCGTTCCTGCCGACTGCCCGGGCCGAAACCGCCCGGGACCTGACCGCAGAGTGCACATACAGCTATTCCAAGGGTTCCCAGCGGAATACAAATGCCCTCTACGATCACAAATACGATAAGATCTGGAAATCGGAAAAATCCCGCAACAACTATCTGGAAGTGCAGCTGCCGGAAGGTGAAACCTGCTCCGGCGTCCAGATCAAGTGGGCCTCCATCCAGAACAGGAGATGGACCGTTGAAGTCCAGCAGGACGGCGAATGGGTGGCGGTGGACGCATTCAACGAGGAACTGCCCTACCTGAACACCTGGACGCCGCTGGATAACGTCACCTGCTTCCGCATCGCCTCCCACAACACCTATCCCCATATGCTGGAGATCAACGAACTGGTTGTGCTTTCCGCCGGGGACCGGCCGGATTACATCCAGGTCTGGGAGCCGACCTTTGAAAAAGCGGACATGATGGTGGTCATCGCACACCCGGACGACGAATACGTCTTTTTCGGCGCGATCATCCCCTATTATGGCGCCGAGAGGGGCAAGCGCGTCCTGGCAACCTATATCACAGAAAGCAGCAACTACCGGCGCACGGAGCTGCTGGACGGCCTCTGGACGGCCGGGCAGCGGTCTTATCCGCTCATCGGCAAATTCTACGACCGCTACACCATGGATATGGAAACGGCCTACCAGAAAATGGGCAAGAACAAGGTCCGTTCCTACCTCATCGAGGTCTTCCGCCATTACAAGCCGGATGTTGTCGTCACCCATGATATCCACGGAGAATACGGCCACGGCGTCCATAAGGTCTGTGCCGACGCGGTACTCAACGCCCTGCAGAAATCCGGCAACGCCAAAGAAAGCAAGGATTCCGCCAAAGCCTACGGCACATGGGATGTGCCGAAATGCTATATCCACCTGTATGAGAAGGATCAGATCGTCTTTGACTGGCGGGAAATGAAGCTGTCCGCCTTCGGCGGGCGCAGCGCCTTTGAAGTCGCTGACGATGCCTGGCACTGCCACCTGTCCCAGCAGGCCTCCAAGTACATGGTCTATATAGAAGACAGCCCCTACGATTCCCAGGTTTTCGGCCTGTACCGCAGCCTTGTCGGCCCGGATAAGGAACACAACGATTTCTTTGAAAACCTGCCGGAATCCCCGGCGGAATAATCTCTTGTATTTTTCCCCCAGTTATAGTATGATGACCCCACTAAATCGAACGGAGGTTTTATCCCATGGCTGAAGCATATGTTAGCGGCGAAACGCTGATTGGCGAAATTGTTACCCAGTATCCGGAAGCGGTCGAGATTCTCCTCGGCGTCGGCATGCATTGCCTGGGCTGCCCGGCTTCCCGGGCCGAATCCCTGGAGGAAGCATGCATGGTGCACGGCCTGCGCGTAGACGGCGTGGTCGAAGCGATCAACAAAAAGATTGCCGAAAACAAATAATCCGGTGAACCAATCCGGGCGCGGCTGAGTAAAGCCGCGCCTTTTTCATTGCTTTTCCGATTACCTGAGCAGTTTCCGGCACATTGCTTCATCCCCTGCCTGCTGATATAATAGAACGCAGCAACAGACTATGATTCTTGCGGACTGATAATATTTGCGGGGAGGGCCGAACATGAAAACAGCCATTGTGTATTATTCCCAGCATCACGGCAATACAAAAAAGCTGCTGGACGCCATTGCGGCAAAGCATGATGTCACATTGATTGACGTGGTCAAAGAACCTTCAGCGGATCTGACAGGATATGACCGGATCGGATTTGCTTCCGGCATCTACTATACCAGTTTTGCCAAACAGCTGCTTTCCTGTGCGGAAACTTCCCTCCCGGATGGAAAAGAGGTTTTCTACATCTATACGCACGGCGCTCCGAAAGGCGACTTCCTGAAGGCGATCCGCCGGATCGCGGAGGAAAAGCACTGCCGGGAAATCGGAGAATACCGCTGCCAGGGATATGACACATTCGGTCCGTTTAAACTGGTGGGCGGTATTGCGAAAGGGCATCCGACAGAAGAGGAAATCAACGGCGCAGTAGAATTCTATCAGAAGCTGTAATTGGTACAAGGATTTCCCTTTTTCGAAAAATGTCTCATAGCCTTTACCTTTTGAAATGATCTTAAACGGTTGAGAGTGAGAAAAATAAGAATGATAGAATATAAAAAGGCAACTATTGAAGATCTGGATGAGCTTGTTACGACAAGAATAGAAGTTCTCCGGGCTGCCAATAAGTTGGATACCGATGCCGATATGTCAGCCGTGGAGGAGCAATCAAGTGCGTATTACGCTAAGGCGCTGATTGATGGTACGCATACCGCATATCTGGTGTTTGATGAAGGCGTATTTGTCGGTGCGGGTGGCGTAAGTTATTACAGCGTAATGCCTACTTACCATAATCCAAGCGGCAAAAAAGCTTATATTATGAATATGTATACCGCTCCGGACCATCGCAGACAGGGGATTGCTTATAAAACGCTGGATCTTCTGGTGAAGGATGCCAGGAGCAGGGGAATCACAGCGATTTCGCTTGAGGCCACTGATATGGGACGACCCCTGTATGAGAAGTATGGTTTTGTGAAAGCAAATAACGAGATGGAGCTGGAAGTTTAAGTATCATCCGGGTACGGTATATGAAGGCCAAAACAGAAAGAGGGATTGCCATGACAATGGAACAGGAAATGCAGAAAATGATGGAGGAACGCTTCCGGCAGGAAAAGCAGCAGAAAGTCATGAATTACCGGCATCTGAACCGCTTTGTCCGGCCCCATCAGATCCTGTTTGTCGGGTCCAGCCTGATGGAACAGTTTCCGGTTTATGAACTGCTGCTGGATCAGCAGCTCCCGTATACAATCTACAATCGTGGCATCGGCGGAACAACCACCTTTGAGCTGCTGGAAAACATGGACGCATGTATCTATGATCTCCGGCCGGATTATATCTATATCAATATCGGAACAAATGACCTGAACCTTCCGGACTATACGGAAGAAGGCCTGATTTCACGTTACCGGGCCATCCTCCATGGAATCCGGGAACACCTGCCGGAAGCAAAAATCTTCATGCTGGCATATTATCCCGTCAATCCCGCCGTTGCGGAAAACAACCCCTGGGCCAAAGCCGCCCTGGCGGTCCGGACCAACGCCCGAATCAACGCCGCCAATGAAGCCGTCCGGAAACTGGCGGAAGAAACCGGGGCAACTTTCCTGGACCTGAACGACGGCATCAGGGATGAAAACGGCAACCTGAAAGCGGAATACACCGTCGAAGGAATGCATATGTATGCGGACGGCTATGTGCCGGTGCTGAAAGCTTTGCTTCCCTGGCTGCCGGCAGGAAAGAGGTAACCTCATGGCGCTCATTCTTGTACAGCAGATCCTGCAGATGTTCCTGCTGGCGGGCATCGGATTCCTGCTTTTCAAAGGCGGAAAAATCAGCAATGAAGGCAGCCGGGCCCTGGGCAACATCCTGATTTATGTATCCCTGCCGGCGGTGATCATCAACGGCTTCCTGACTGAGAGGACGCCCGAACATATCTCCGGCATTCTCTGGAGCACAGCCGGCGCCGTCGTTTTGTTGCTGATATCCGTCCTGGTATCCCATTTTGTTTTCAGGAAGAATCCGATCGGTGCCTTTGCAAGCGCATTCTCAAATCCGGGCTTTTTCGGCATTCCCCTGATCATCGCATCCCTCGGACAGCAGGCCGTTTTCTATGTGGCAGGTTTTGTGGCTTTCCTGAATATCGGCCAGTGGACATACGGTGTTTCCCGGCTCACAGGGCAGCCGCTGACGGAAGGTTTCCGCCTGAAGAAGCTGATCAAGGCGCCTTTCGTGATTGCCATTCTTGCAGGCCTGCTCCTGTTTGCCTTTCAGCCGCCCCTGCCGGACCTGGTCCGGAACTGCATTTCCACTGCCGCATCGCTGAATACGCCCCTGGCCATGTTTACCATCGGGATCTACCTGGCACAGACCGACCTCCTGAAGATGTTCAGGAAGAAATCACTGTACCTGATTTCAGCAGTCCGTCTCCTGGTCATCCCCGCTGCGGCCGTTTTTCTCCTGGCCCTGCTGCCCGCATCCATGAATCAGATGAAAACGGTCCTCCTGATTGCCGTATCCTGTCCCGTCGGCTCAAACGTAGCCGTTTATGCCCAGCTGCACGGGAAGGATTATCCGTATGCCGTCGAAACCGTGATTGTTTCCACCCTCTTTTCCATCCTGACCATCCCGCTGGTCATTTCCCTGTCGGAACTGGTCTGGTAGTCCGGGAACCGTTGCATTCCGGCTGTTTTATAAAAAGAAAATCACCATGAGTAAAAGCATCATGGGAAATCAGCTAATAATAGCGGATCTATGCGAATGTAAGCTCATTATACAACGGAATGCCACAATTATTCGCACGCTATACCTATGACAAATGATATGAAGGGTTCGTCTTTTTCTCCCGATATCATCAGGGCACAGAAAGGTATTTTCGACAGAAATTTTTTACATCAAGAATACTGACTGTAGCCACCTGCCACACCACATCCAGGTCAATCGAGCCGTATTCATGCGCTACGTAATTCCGCATTCCACGGATCTTGTGCCATGGAATATCCGTGTTTCTCTCCCTGAATTCGTCTGAAAGATGGCCAACCAGTTCTCCGATCTGCAAAATGCACATGCAAATAGCGTTTTGGTAAGTTGTACTTTCGTCAAACCGCTGACGGGACTGATCGAAATCAACATGTGCAGTCTCAATCTGTTCACAGTACCGAAGAATGTGCTCGATAATATCATGATCCCGATTTTCAGCTGGCATAAATCAGCACCTCCTCCGGTTTGATCTGCTCCAGGAAATCAGGAGAAAGCATTTGAGTTGTCAGGACGTCCAGCTTTTTCTGGGCAAAGCCAGCTTCAAGATCGCTGTAAAGCCCGCCGAGTTCAAGGAAATCTGTCATATTACCACGATCCACCCGGAAGTCGAGATCACTCTGAGCAGTAGCTTCTCCGCGCGCATATGAACCGAAGAGATACAGACCAGCAATGTTGTATCTTCGTGCTATCGGATTGGCGATTGACCTGATTTCGTCCAACGTATAGATCTTATCACTCATACTGCTCACTTCCTTTCTGGCAATATCATATCATAATTAGATCAGATTGAGAATAATACTTAGGAAACAACTTTCAACAAAATCAGCGATAAGACTTAATACCGTTCAGTCATCCAGATCAACCGTTCGGACGATCTTCCTTGTTTTTCCTGTCGGGATACCTTATACTTTTCTTAAATGATACAGGAAAACACACGAGGAGGAATTAGTTTGAAAAGGATCCTGTCTGTTATTCTGCTTTTCACGCTGCTGGCGGGCCTTTGCTGCTCTGCTGCGGCAGAAAATACCGCGCCGGAAAAATTCACCAACGCGGACGGTTACGTCTATATCCTGAAGGAAGACGGTACCGCGGAGATCAAAGGTTATACCGGCAAGGAAAAGAAGCTGACCATCCCGTCCGAACTGGACGGTCATCCGGTCACATCCATTGGGTACAGGGCCTTTTATGAAAACAATCAGCTGACAGAGGTTGTGCTTCCGGATACGTTGAAGGCCCTCGGAATTCAGCCTTTCGCATGGTGTGAAAAGCTCCAGTCGGTCACCCTTCCGGAAGGCCTGGAAACCATTGACACCAACGCCTTCTATTATTGTAAGAAACTCACCAAGATCAATATCCCGGCTTCCGTCACCACAGTCATGGAAGGGGTATTCGCCGGCTGCACATCCCTGAAGGAAATCGCCCTGGCACCGGACCACCCCTTCCTGGAAGTGGCAGACGGCGTCCTGTTCAATCAGGAAGCATCCACGCTGCTGTGGTATCCGGCCATCCGGAAAGGCAAGGAGTATACGGTTCCGGACGGCACAAAGTGCATTGCCTACCAGGCCTTCTATGACTCCCCGCTGGAAAAGATCATCCTGCCGGTCAGCATTGAAGAATTGCCCGGAGGCGCTTTTGAAAATTGCACAAAGCTGAAAACCGTGAATATTCCGCCGAAAGTCACCTCCGTGGATGGCATTTTCAAAGCCTGCGACAAACTGGAAGCGATCAATGTGGATGAAGGAAACGAGGTTTTTGAGTCCACAGACGGCGTCCTGTTTGATAAGACTGCCCATTCGCTGGTTAAATATCCTTCCGCGAAAAAAGGAAAAACCTATGAGGTTCCGGAAGGCACGCAGGCCATTATGCCCAACGCCTTTGAATATACCGGTTTGAACGGAGTCACCATCCCGGGCAGCGTCCGGCTCATCGGAAACAATGCTTTCCTGTTCTGCAAAAGCCTGAAGGAAGTCAACCTTTCAGAAGGCGTCGAAGAACTCGGGGATTTTGCCTTCCAGTGGTGCTCCGGCCTGGCGAAAATCACCCTGCCCGCCAGCCTGGTAAAAACCGGCCGCAATCCTTTCTCAAGCTGCGAAAAGCTGTCGGAGATCGTCATTGCCGAAGGAAACAGCGCGCTGGAAGTGGTAAGCGGCTGCTTTGTCCGGAAAGAAGACATGGCCATCGTCTGCTGTCCCCAGGCCCTGAAAGCGAAGAAGCTGGAATTCCCCACAGGTATCCAGATTGTTGAAGGTTCCGCCTTCGCCTACTGCGGAAGCATCGAGGAAGTCACCTTCGGCGACGGGCTGGAAGAAATCAGGGTTTCCGCTTTCCGGAAATGCAAAAAGCTGAAGCGGGTCGTACTCCCGGCCAGTGTCACCTATATCGACCGCAGTGCTTTTGACCTGAACGATGTGAAGAAGACCATGTTTGTGGTCACTCCCGGTAGCTATGCGGAGAACTTCTGCACCGCTTACGAACTGACTACCGAACCCGCCGAATAATGTTCTTCTTTCCCCAAAAGTAAAAGGGCTGCCAGGTGGCATTCCTTTTACTGTAATACCCGGGCGATGGGTATCTCCCTTCCTGTCAGTTGTGGAAGGTGTCTTTCTCAACCGCTTCGTAAAGATCACGATTCATCCGTTTCTCGAAGTATGCTTTCAATTCCAGGTTCCTGTTCCATTTATCCGGATCATAATTGCCATAGCGCCGCTTGACATCCGACATTCTCTCTATGATATCCATCACGCCTTCGGAACCGGAGATGGCATCGCACAGCTGGATCAGGCGATCATAATCATCCGGAACAACTTCCTGCAGTTTTGTCCGGATCAGGTTAGTTTCTTCTTCCGTCGTATCAAAATTTCCGACATATCCTTCGATTTTCATCTCGTTGAAGGAATGGGTCAGGCAGATCCTGGCTGCGTCCGGATAATCCAGTTTCATCATATAGGAGTATCCGTCTGATACATGGCCAAGATGGCGCTTGCCAAACTTCCTGCCGATGTCATGCAGCAGGCCAAGCACATAGGCTTTTTCCGGGCAAAGGCCGGAATAAAGCGCAATCTTTTCAGCGCAGTGGGCTGCCGTCCTGCTGTGATTCCCCCACGGCCCCGGATTGCACAACTCCGCCTCAGCCAGGATTTCCTGTGCTTCTTCCACAGACGGGTATCGTCCTTTGCCGGGATTGGCAATCCGGACAAAATAGTGGCTTTCATCCTGCCCGACAACGCGTCCGCCGTTGTGAAGCATCACATGGAGGGAAGCCGGATTATCCAGGTTGACCCGCAGGTAGATCTCTTCCTCCGGAACAATGCTTCCTGCAATCTGAATGGTGAGTTTCAAGCCGGCCGTTCCATAACCTTTTCCCCGCTCTTCTTTCCGGATGCTGTAGCCGATATGTCCTGAGCCACTCCGAAGCGCTTCAGTCAGGTGATGCCGTATCCGGAATTCTCCGATCAGGCGGCCATCATCCCACAGATAGTAGTACGTTTCCGGAACAAACCAGTCCGGCATATTCACCGGGTGCTCATAGGAGATCAGTGCCGGCAGCACTTTTTCAGTGTACTCGTCAAAAGAGACGCCGTGATACGGATTGGTCAGTCCGTTCTCATCTTCGGGCAATGCAGTTGTATATTCCCACTCAGCGGCAGCGTCCTGCACATTGATTTTTCTCAGTTCCATGATTCCCCGTCAATGCCTCCCTTTCTGCCCGGACTGATTGCCTGATATCATTTTCGTAACAAATCCATTCCCGTCGCGCTCAACCCGGAGGACAAAATCGAATCGGTTCCGGTCAATGCACATATGGAAATCCTGTTCAGGAAACACATCCTGAAGATCCGGATCAAAGAAGTGGCGTCCGCCTCCGGTCCGGAGAGCCTGCAGCCGTTCATCGATGTCCGGGATTTCAGTGCCGTTCAGCAAGCTCCGCAGGTAAACAGCGCACAGCTCGTCTTCTTCCGCGGGCGCTATTCCTTCCTTTCCCATACAGACAAGGGATACCTTTTGCGGAGACGCTTCCCGGATGTAAGATGCAATAGCCTTTGCATTCACAAAACTACCGGTGATGATCTCAACCGCGTGAACAGCGTTTGCGATTCCCTGTGTTCCGGCGCTTGTTGTGTGAATGATCCGTTTTCCGCGGACCATCTCCGGCCGGATGGAGGATGGTGAATTCCCGAGGTCACAGCCGTCAATCCTTCTGCCATGCCGCTCCCCGACCAGAATGCATCCGCTGTCCTTTTCTCTCCAGGCAAATGTTTCCTCAATGCTCCCGACAGGCCGGATTTCTTTCGCCCCAAGAGCATACAGATAGCACTCCATGGAAAAAGCGCGGAATACATCAATGATCACCGCCAGCCCGTCCGCCTGTTTCGCCCCTTCGATCAGGTGATATATTTCAATATCCATAAACACAATCCTTTACTGTAATGCTTATCCACGGCCATTATACAGGAAAGCGCCTTTAATATAAAGGGCCATCTGAAGACTGTATAAAGCAGACAGCTGCGGCTGCCGCATTACTGACAGGAATTATGCTGATCCTTGCCGAATTCCTGTAAGGAAAGTTGGGAGGACAGGCAAATGAAATATATTCTGCAGATATTCAGCGGATTCTGGAGCACGCTTCGCTACCGGGCGGAAGATATTATCAGCCGGATTGATTCCCTCGCTTCCGGAATCGAAATTGACAAGGTGATTATCGGCTGGAGCACGGATGCTTCCCTTTACAGGCAGCTCGGTTCCTGGCTCCATGGAAAAGGGATTCAGATGCTGCTCTGGCTTCCGATTTTTTCCGAGGTCAGGGCGGAGCTTCAGCCGGATCCGGCACGGGATGTTTTCGGAAAAGCGGTCGCCGCCCCTTCCACGCAGGAAGGCGAGACCTTTCATTTTGTCTGCCCTTCCTCCGGGCGGAACGCGGAGATTGTGAAAGAAACATATGAACAGTTCTTTTCCGGCTGCGGCTTTGATGGCGTGTTCCTGGACAGGATCCGAAGCCAGTCCTTTGAGGCCGGCATATCCGGCATTTTCAGCTGCGCCTGCGAACGGTGCCGTCGGGCTTTTCAGGAAAAAGGCGTGAATACGGCGGATATCCGGAAACTGTATGAAGCGCAGAAGGACGCCTTTTTTGACGTTGCGTCATGGCCGATGGACGGGGAATTCTTGCTTGAAAACCCACTGGCACAGCGCTATTTCGAAGTCCGGGAAGAAATCGTTGCCGATGCGGTGAGCGATATTGCCGGATATTTCAAGTCAAAAGGCCTGCTCGTTGGCATGGACCTGTTTGCGCCGGTTGTCAGCCGGCTGGTCGGCCAGCGTTATCCGCTGATCACCCGGTACGCGGATTTTATCAAGCCCATGCTGTACCGGCGGACGGAAGCGCCTGCCGGTATCGGGTATGAATATGCGCTGTTGGAGAAAAACGCGCCGAAGGCCCGGGGCAAGATCCGCCTTGCAATGGATTCGGCATTTCTCCGTACCCAGCTGGAGGCCATCCGGAATATTCCCTGCGCGAAATATCCCGGTATCGAGATCAACCACGATGAAAAGCTGGTCCGCACAGATCCCGGATACATCCGGGAATCACTGTCCGCCATCCGGGAATATGGCTTTGAAGGCGCCACCCTGTGCTGGGATATCATGAATGTGCCTGAAGCGCGTTACTGTTCACGGGATGGGCGGACCAAAAGCAAATGAATAAACATTGAAGCAGGTGCTTTTGTAAGCGAGGCACCTGTTTCATTTAGTTATAACATAGTTAATAGAATTGTAACTATTAAGACTTTACAAACAAAGAAA
>JAFROK010000056.1 GCA_017429695.1 Clostridia bacterium
GTGACGGACGGCTGGCTGAAGATCACCCCGGCGGAGATCGAGGTAGCGATCAGCGGCAACACGGGCACGGTGACATACAGCGGCAACACTGAACAGGTCAACGGCTTTGACTATACGGTGAGCGGCTCTGACGCTCAAAAGAGCAACGTGACAGTTGCCCTGGGCAGCGGAAAAACTGCACACGCGGAAGGCAAGGATGTCAAGACAGCGGATGACGGCAAGTACATGATGGGACTTAAGCCGGACGGAAGCGACTTTACAGTGACGGCCGATGCGAACTATACAGTGAAGTCGGTCACAGTGACGGACGGCTGGCTGAAGATCACCCCGATCAGCAGCAAGGTAACGGTGACAATTACCGAGAACAGCGACGAAGCGACGTATGACGGAGAAAATCATACGATTAGCGGATACAAGAGCATGGTGGCAGATAATCCGCTGTATGTAGTCGCAGATTCTGTAAACGAGACAAAAACCGATGACTGGACAGTGACTGAGAAGGATGCCGGCACCTATGACATGGGTATCGTGGCGGCAGACTTCGCAAACAAGAACACGAACTTTACAAACGTTGAGTTCAAGGTGGTTGACGGCCAGCTGCAGATCGGCAAGCGGACAGTGACACTGACGAGTGCAGACGGCAGGAAGATTTATGACGGTAAAGCACTGACCAAGAATGCCCAGACCGACGTGAAGGTAAGCGGCGACGGATTTGTTAACGATGAAGGCGCGACATATGACATCACCGGCAGCCAGACGCTGGTTGGCAGCAGCGACAACGTGTTCACATATGAACTGAATGCGGGAACGTTGGCCGGCAACTATGAGATTAAGACTGTGTTTGGCACGCTGACTGTAACGGACGGTACCGGCGATGACGAAGAAGACGTACCGGACGAACTGGTTGTCACGAAGGACGACGGCAGCGACGAGGCCTACAAACTGGGCGACACGGTTGTATGGACCGTGACCGTAAAGAACATCTACAACGAAGTGAAGAGCCTGACGGTGACGGAAGCGGAAGGCATGGAGATTGAAGACGAAGTGCCCCAGACCCTCGATGCCGGACAGCAGATAACAATCACCGTAAAGCATGTCGTGACCGCAGCAGATGTGGCGGCAAAGAGCATCAAGAACGAAGTGACCGTGCAGATCGGCGACCTGGAGAAGAAGGGCGAGGATACCGTCGCGACCGATCCGATTGCGATCGAAATCACGGCGAACTCCGCCAGCAAGGTGTATGACGGCAAAGCGTTAACGGACAGCGGATACAAACTGACAAGCGGCACGCTGAACACAGGCAATACCATTGAATCGGTGACCGTGGAAGGCAGCCAGATGCTGGTCGGAGAAAGCAAGAATGTCGCGAGCAGTGCGAAGATCGTGGATGCCAAGGGCAACGATGTGACAGCGGGCTATGCGATCTCCTACGTGGAAGGCAAGCTGACGGTCACACCGGTAACCGACAAGGTAACGGTGACAATCACAGGGAACAGCGGCAACGCGACATACGACGGAACGGAAAAGACGGTTGAAGGCTATACGGTATCCATCGACAACGCGCTGTATACCGAAGCGGACTTCACCTTCAGCGGCACAGCGGCAGTGAAGGGCACCAACGCCGGCAACTACGACATGGCGCTGAAGGCGGATGACTTCGCGAACATCAGCAGGAACTTCACGAATGTGGCATTCGTCATCGTGGACGGCAAGCTGGAGATTACGGCAGCTGTGGTGACTGTGAAGGTCGAAGGCAAGACGAAGACCTATGACAACAATCCGGAGACGGATCCCGAACTGACGGCGGAAGTGACCGGCACGGTGGACGGCGAAACGATCAGCATGACACTGATCCGCGAACCCGGACAGAACGCCGGTGAATACGCCATTACCGTGGATGAAGGGTCCAACCCGAACTACAAGCTGGTCATTGAACCCGGCACATTTATGATCACGCCTGCGGCGGTTACGGTTAAGGCCGACAACAAGACGAAGGTTTATGACAACAATCCGGAAACGGATCCTGAACTGACAGCGGCAGTGACCGGTACGGTGGCCGGCGACACGATCAGCTACACGCTGGGCCGTACACCCGGACAGAACGCCGGCGAATATCCCATTACCGTGACACCGGGCAGCAATCCGAACTACAAGGTGACGGTTGAAGCCGGTACGTTCACGATCACCCCGGCGGCCGTGACGGTGAAGGTAACCGGAAATACAGGCACCGCGGTGTACAACGGCACCGAACAGACCGTCGGCGGCTACACGATTGAAACCAGCAATGAAATGTACACGGAGAATGACTTCGGATTCAACGGCAGCGCCATCGCGGCGGGCACCCTGGCCGGGACCTATCCGATGGTCCTGGACGGCGGAGAGTTCATCAACCGGAACCCGAACTTCACGGTGACATTCGAAATGGACACCGCGGAAAGCGGACTGGTGATTGAACCGGCTGAACTGATCATTACGGCCGGCAGCGCGGAGAAGGAATTCGACGGAACCGAACTGACGGAGGACTCCTACACGGCGGAAGACCTGGCGGATGAAGATGTAATCGAATCCGTTACCATTACCGGTACCCAGACAGAAGCCGGCGAGAGTGACAACATCCCGAGCGACGCGGTTATCAGAAACGCGGCGGGCGAGGATGTTACAGAATCCTACCTGATTACCTACGTGAACGGTACGCTGACGGTCACTGCCCCGGTGCAGTACCGGCTGACCGTGCGCTACTGGATGGACCGGATCGGCGGCGGGGAGGCAGCGGAAACGTTTACCGCCCTGTATCATGCGGGAACGGAATATAACGTAACATCTCCGCTGATGGCCGGCTACAACGTAAGCATCGAGCGCGCAAGCGGCATCATCACGGAGGATACCACGCTGGATGTAGTGTATACGGTGAACGCATACGTGCTGACGATCAACTATGTTTACGCGAACGGTACGGAAGCGGCTCCGACATACCGGGTGACGCTGCCCTTCAACGCGGAATACGCGGTGGACAGCCCGGCAATCGGCGGATACCTGAGAAGCCTTAACCGGGTGAACGGCAGGATGCCGGCCCAGAACGTGACCTATAATGTCACATACCTGCTGGACGGCGTGATCATCGATGACTATGATACACCTTTGGGACTGCCGAGCCTGAGCATGGCAACCGGCGAAAGCTACGAATAACCAACGGGCAATCCCGCCGTACGACTGCAGCCATGCGGCGGGCATTACAATTCAGCTGTGCATGATGTAAACTGATATCAATACAATGAAATCTGACAGGTCGGGGGATTGTATGAAGAGAATACTTGCGATTCTGCTGATGGCAGCCATGATCCTTTCTGCCGCCTTTGCGGAAGAAATTCCCGGTGATGAGGCGCCGCAGGCCGCCATTCCGGAACCGGTTCACTATGACTATGACGAGCTGGTTGTCGGGAATGTGATGCCGATGTACGGCGCGTTCTCCCTGCGGAACTGGGGAAACTCCACCAGCGACATAGACGTGCGGAAGCTGATACATGGGTACAACCTGGCCGAATGGAACCCGGCGGTCGGCGGATTCCGGATGGACCCGACCGTGGTCACCCTGGGAAGCGTGGTTACCCGGGATGAAGACGGCAACCATATTTACAACCTGACACTGTATGATGACCTGTACTATTCGGACGGTACGCAGATTACCGCATGGGATTACGCGTTTAGCTGGCTGCTGCGCACATCGCCGCTGATCAACGAAATCGGCGGAACGGCTGAGCAGGCGGATTTCCTGGTCGGATGGGACGAATACCAGGCAGGAGAGGTTCCGTACCTGGCGGGTATCCAGGTGACCGGTGAATATTCGCTGAGGATCGCGGTCAGCGCCGCGTATCTGCCGTATTTTTATGAGGTCGGCCTGCTGGACTGCTATCCGTGCCCGATCCAGGCCATCGCACCGGACTGTGAGGTTGCGGATGACGGAGAAGGTGTCTATATCCGCAACAGGGAGAATCCGGAGGGCGAAGCGCTGTTTACAGCAGACCTGCTGAAGAAAACGCTGCTGAACGAGACGGACGGCTACCTGAGTCATCCTTCAGTGGTGAGCGGCGCCTACCGGCTCGTATCATTTGACGGGACGGAAGCCCGGTTTGAACTGAATCCTTATTACAAGGGAAACGCAGACGGCCTGAAGCCGGTGATTCCGCGGATTGTCTTCAGGACAGCCAACGCGGACACGATGGTTGACGAACTGCTGCAGGGTAGCTACGGCCTGCTGAACAAGGTGACGCGGGCGGATGTGGTCCAGGACGCGCTGACCCGGGCAATCGGCGGAGGAAATTACATCCAGGAGGCATATCCGCGCCCCGGCCTGAGCTTTGTCACATTCAACGGAAAGCGGCCTGCGACGGCAGATCCCGCGGTGCGCCAGGCGATGGCCCTGTGCATGGACAAAGAAAACCTGAAGAACGACTATGTGGGCGGATACGGTATCAAGGCGGACGGATTCTACGGGCTGGGGCAGTGGATGTTCCTGATGGTCAGCGGATCGATTGCCCAGGATCCGGATCCGGACATGACTGAAGCGGAAATTGAACAGATGCGGCAGGAATGGGAAACGGTAACCCTGGACGGGCTGGAGACCTACGAATATGACACAGCCCGGGCGCAGGATATCCTGGATAAAGCCGGATGGACGCTGAACAGGGCCGGGGAAGCCTATGACAGCAGCCGGGATGATGTGCGGTGCAGGGAAATCGACGGGGAGCTGGTGCCCCTGGAGCTGAAACTGGTGTATCCGGAAACCACGGATATCGGCGACGCACTCATGAACCGGTTTGCAGCGCCGCTGAAAGAGGCCGGCATTGCGCTGAAACTGGAAGCCAGCGATGCAGTGCTTGCAATGTACTACGGCCAGGAAGAGGCGGACTATGACCTGCTGTACCTGGCTACCAATTTCGACGTTGCGTTCGATCCGTCGCCGATCTTTATGGAAGGCGGCGCGGTGAACGTGAACGGCATAAAGGACGAAGAACTGGTGAAGCTGGCGCAGGATATGCGGCAGACAGAACCGGGCGACCTGATTTCATACTGCAGGAAGTGGATCACTTTCCTGGAGAAGTTCGCTGAGACGGAACCGATTATTCCGGTTTATTCGAACGTGTATTATGACTTCCATCCGGAAGTGCTGCGGGGATACAAGATTAACCAGTTCACCGCATGGAGCGAAGCCATCGTCGGCAGCTATTTCAGCGACGTGCCGGAAGTGCCGGCGGAAGAAGCAGAACTGATGGATTGACCGGTGCTGTAACTTAATCTACTGTCCGGAGGCGAATGCCTCCGGTTTTCTTTTTACGGCCGTGAAAGAATAACGGTGTGCAGGCCCCAAACGGGGTTTACAAGCTGCCTGCCTTCAGGTACAATTCACGCAGAAACACCGGACCGTAGATATAAAAAAGCACAGCGGGAGAGAACACGGGATGCAGATTCATGAATTCGGGAATAAGGATGCGGAGACGCTTCTGATCCAGCTGGTGGATGATCACGACCTGGCGGTGATTGAGAGCGAGGTCGCGGCAATCCGGAAACTGGCCGGGGAGGATTTCTGCCTGAAGGCAGTCAAGGTGCAGCGGTGGAACCATGACCTGTCGCCCTGGAAAGCGCCGGCGGTTTTCGGAAACGAAGATTTCGGGGACGGTGCGGCGGAAATGCTGGCGGGGATCCTTTCGCTGGCAGAGGAAGGAAAGCGGATGGTTATCGGGGGATACTCCCTGGCCGGGCTGTTTGCCCTGTGGGCCGGTTATCAGACAGACGCTTTTTCAGACATTGCGGCGGCGTCGCCTTCCGTATGGTTTCCGGGATTTACGGAATATATGGCGCAGCACAGGATACAGGCGCAACGGGTTTACCTGAGCCTGGGGGACCGGGAGGAAAGAACCCGGAATCCGGTGATGGCCAGGGTCGGGGAATGTATCCGGGAAGCAAAAGACCTGCTGGAAGGGCAGGGGATTCCATGCTGCCTGGAATGGAACGAAGGGAATCATTTCAAAGATCCGGATATCCGGACTGCAAAAGCGTTTGCGTGGGTGATGCGAACCCATGACTCATCTGCATTTGATGTAAATATAAAATAAAGCAAAACGCTTTACAAAACAGGCTGGTTGTTGTATCATGTTTAAGGGAGGGGGAATTGATTATGTCGCAAGTACTGGTGAATTTTCGAATGGATGAAGATGATAAAAAGGGAATGGAAGAGGTTTGCCATGAACTGGGAATGAGCATGACAACGGCCTTTACCATTTTTGCAAAGAAAATCAGGCGTGAGAAGCGGATCCCGTTTGACGTTTCAATAGATCCGTTTTATTCCGAAGCAAATATTCGCTATCTGAACAGAATCACATCCGAGATTGAATCCGGGGAAGCCAAGCTTGCGGAGCACAGTTTGCTGGAGGATTGAAATATGCGCCTGATGTGGCATGAGAAGGGATGGGAAGACTATTTATGGTGGCAAACTCAGGACAAAAAGACGCTGAAAAGGATCAATCTTTTGATAAAGGATATGCAGCGATCACCGTTTGATGGAATTGGGAAGCCTGAACCATTAAAAGAAAACCTCAGCGGATGGTGGAGCAGAAGAATTGATGATGAGAATCGTATCGTGTACCAAGTGGATGATGATGCGATCATAATTGCGAGCTGCAAAAATCATTATGATGAATGAATAAACTGACAGGGAGAGCTGTTTCCCTGTCAGTCTTTTTGCTGGCAGTTGATGATTAATTGTTATACCAGTAATTAATCCAATCCACTTCGACGGTTATCGTATTTCCTTTAATGGAAATGACTTTTCCTTTGGCAGAGGCATGTGAGCCCGGCAATATAATGCGAGCTCTGCACTGTCCTGATAAAAAGATATCCCGGACAGGATGTTTATGGCTTCGGTGTAGTTGCCTTGCTTCATGGCATTCAGCGCATCATCATATGCTAAGGCACAGGAAATAAAATACCGGATCCGCCTGGGAAAACAGACAGATCCGGTATTTGAACGCAGACGGCGGAAGCTGTTCCGCTGTCAGAGCATGAGGCGGTAGATTTTTTCGCAGTCTTCTTCGGTCAGGGTGACGAAGCCGGAGATGCTTCCCGGACGGCCGTCGCCCCGGCAGAGGACGTTGACCAGCGCGGGGATATCCTCTTCCTTTGCGCCGAGTTCGGCAAAGTTCTTCGGCATGCCGATGGAGGCCAGGAACGCGCGGAAGCCCTGCTGTTTACTGCTTAAAACGGTCGGCCAGGTTTTCGTCTTGTGAGGCGCCCCGGGCCATCCGTTTCCGGTTGTCCCGCTCTTCAGCGGCTTTCCCGGCTTTTTTGCGGACCCGGCTGATGACGAATTCACCGGCCAGAACGACGACGGCCGCAATTCCGATCAGGATCCATCCTTCTGTGCTCATGGTTTATCCGCTCCGTTCATCCGGATCAGGCGTCCGTGGCGTGGAAGGATTTCGGTTCCGTATGCACCTGGGTGTTGGGGTCCAGGCTGAGGAACATCTTTTCCACGGCGGTTTCCACCATGTTCATGGCGAGCTCGTCGTCCGGCTTGCCGCTACGGCTGGTGGATTTCCAGCTGGTGAATTCAAAGCTGTAGACGGTCTTTTCCGTATCCGCCTGCCGGCAGGTCAGGTCCGCGGCCCATGATGTTCCGGGGCCTCCGTGGAAGCTGACTGTTTTTCCGGTGTTGCCTTTCAGGGCCAGCTTAAGCTCGGCAGAGAGGGCTTTGAGCGGCTCCGTGATCTGGCTGGGACTGATCGGGCTGAGGGTGAAAACTTCGGCGTTCTTGTAAAATTCCTTATCCCGGTAAACAATTTTGCCCTGGTCCCGGAGCTTACCTTCCTTTTTCAGGGAGAAGAATTTGCCCAGGATGAGCAGAACCACCACCACGCCGAGCACGATATAAACCCAGGTCGGGATGCCGTTGAAGAAACCGATGACGACCTTGTTCCAGAAGTCAGACCGTTCGAGGACGAACGTGCTCTGGTACCGTTTTGCGGTGATCTTCTTGCCGTCGGAGGAAAGCTTCAGGGTGACGGTGTCCGTTCCGCTGATGTTGTGTTTGGCCTTGAAGGTGATTACGGTATCGTCACGCCTGACATCCGAGACAGCGTAGCTTGATCCGCTTTCGGTATACTTGATGTCCGTGCCCTTGATTTCGATTTCGCACATCGTGGACACCACGCCGGAACGCTCAATCAATGCGGCGTCCGATGCGGACAGCATCCCATATGTGGGGATTTCAGCTTCGATACAGTTCCAGGAACCGTCGAAGCCCTTGGCGGCACAGCCGGTGAGCAGCACCAGGGCGAGCCCCAGCAGAAGGATGAGACTGAATATTTTTCGCGTCTTTTTCATTGCCAAACCCCTCCTTACTCAGGCTTTGTTTTGTTTTCGTGATGCTTCCGGTATGCGTTGGTAATGGCGTCGCCGGCTTTTTCGGTGACCTTCTCCGCGCCTTTGGAGATCAGGTTTTCAATAAATCCCCAGAGGATATAGGCCACGATGCCTGCAATGACTGCGGCGGCGATGGTCAGCACGGTGCTTGCTTTCCTGGAATACAGTATCGCACCGACGGCAACGGCCGCCAGGGCGGCAATGGTAGGTTTTGCGGTTACCCTTCTCATGATTCAATCCCCCCGTCAATATTCATTTGCTTAAGGCTGGCCATATTATATGGTGGTCCGTATGCGTTTCGCAATACGGACCACCAGGTGGAGATGGTACTTTTTCTGTCTTTTCGATGAATTGTGGTCGTTTCACTCGGCTTCAAGTTCGTCGATCAGGGCCTGGACGCAGCGGGCGTAGGCTTCGACGCCTTTTTTGTTGGGATGCATGGAGACCATGTTGACCATGGAGAAGGAGTTCAGGTCCTGGGGGCCTGCGCCGATGGTGACCGGGTTGACATAGGGATCATCGGAATAGGCTTCATGGCCTTCAAAGGCTTCCGCAACGGAAACAAAATGGATATTGATGCCTTTTCCGCGGCATTCTTCCACGATGCTGCGGAGTTCTTCTTCCATCAGGTTTCCGGCGGCGTTCATAATCTGCGAAGATTCCGCGCTGAAGCCTCCTTCGCTTCCTTCCCCGGTCAACAGCTGCGGGTATCCGGCCAGGATAATGCAGGCCTGGCTGCCGGCCCGGGCAGCGATATCGGAGAGCGCGCGGGTGATATTGGCGCGTATGCCCTTGTCTGTATACCAGGTCTGAAACAGGCTCGCTGCTTTTTCCTCCGGTGTGTTGCCCGGCTGGTAGGCGAGGCCGCCTGTAATGCCCATGGTGACGAGCGTCGGGAAGCCGATGTCGTTACCGCCGACGGTGAGGAGGACGTAATCCGCCTTCAGGCCTTTTGCGTCCAGTTCGTCAAAGATATCCAGCTGTGGGACCAGCATCGTGGTGCCGGAAACGCCGTCCCGGTTATACTTTTTTTCCTGCTCCGCACTCATTCCCGCCGCCTTTTCCTCATCGGTCAGCAGGAACATATGCTCGGACGTCGCGCCGGAGGCGGAGGCAAAGAACCAGTTTGTGCCCCGGTGGTCCTTCATGGGGCCGTCCACGGCGGGCAGGGTCAGCATGCCGGGCCAGTTGATTTCGGAACGGTGGGCCAGCCAGTCCTGGTTCAGGCAGCGTTCCTCCATGGGCAGGTCCTGGCCGTAGTAGGGCTCGTTGCCCTCACCGGATGTGTAGGAATCGCCGAGGGCGACGATGACGGTGCTGCCGGCGGCTTCCGCGAAGGGCATGCAGCACAGGCAGAGAAGCAGGGCCAGCAACGGCAGGAAATGCTTTTTCATGTTGACCTCCTTCATGGTTAAGGGATGGCTTTGATCAGATTTTTATAAAAATCAACAGCGCCGGGGAGGCAGGAAATTTCGATGTTTTCATTGAGGCCGTGCATGCCTTTCATCTGTTCCGGGCCGTAGATGACCGGGGCAAAGCGGAAGACATGGTCACAGATATCCTGGTAGAAGCGGGCATCGGTGGCGCCGGCCATGACATAGGGGCTGAAGGGGCAGCCGGGGAAGGTTTTCGTGACGACGCCGGTCAGCAGCTTCCAGGCTTCCCCGTTCAGGTCCGCGGGGGGCGTATAGTCCGAGGCAGAGAGGACTTCCATGGTCAGGCTGTGCTTTTTCGCACGCTTTTCGATGACTTCCAGGCTTTCCTGCATGCCCTGGTGGGGAATGAAGCGCATATTGGCGCTGACGGTGGCTTCACGGGGTATGACGTTGCATGCGGCGGAACCGGTCTGCATCGTAAAGGCAATGGTGGTGCGGATCATGGCGCCGGCCTGGGCGCTGATCATCGGCAGCACCTGCAGCAGCAGGGGGCGGAACAGCCAGAGATTGCCGAGGATCCACTTCATGGGGAAGGAGGTATAAGACGCCAGGACTTCGAACATGGCGGCGACAGCCTTCGGCAGGCGGCGCCGGAAGACCCGGCGGGTTTCGACTTCGTTGACAAAGGCGGCAAGGTTCGCAATGGGGGAATGCTTTTTCGGCGTACTGGCATGGCCGCCGTCGGAGCGGGCGGTGAAGCGGACGTCCGCCTTGCCCTTTTCAAAGACGCCGATCATGGCAAAATTGCCATGGATGCCGCCCATGGGTTCGTCAATGATGCCGCCGCCCTCATCGCAGACCAGGTACGGCCGGACGCCGCGCCTTTTCAGTTCCGCGACGATTTTCGGGCAGCCGTCTCCGGCCCATTCCTCCGTGCAGGAGGAGGAAAGGTATACGTCGTTTTCCGGCACATAGTTTTCCGCCAGCAGCTCTTCCACCGCCTGGAAGAAGGCCATGACGGAACATTTTGTGTCCGAGGCACCGCGGCCCCAGACTTTGCCTTCCGCGATGGCGCCGGAGAAAGGCGGATATTTCCATTCTCCTTCGGCGGGCACCACATCCTGGTGGCTCATGAGCACAAGGGGCTTATCCGCGCTTCTGCCCGGCCAGCGGAAGAGCAGGCTTCCGTCGATTTCCGTTTTCTCCAGTTTCGCGTGAACGAGGGGAAAGAGGTTTTCCAGCTCCCGGTGGAAGGCGAGGAATTTTTCCCGCTGATCTTCACCGGGAACGGAGACCGTTTCCACACGGATCATACGGGAAAGCTTTTCCGCATAGGCGTCCGCCCGGGCGGGATCCGGCGCGGGAACATATTCCGACTTCAGGGAGGGCATCATCAGGGTGCGGACCAGGGAAACGATGATTGCCAGCAGGAGCAGGCCGATCAGGATCAGCAGAATCAGGCCGACAGGCATGGATCAGGCGTCCCCTTTCTTTTCCCGGCGATATTTCAGCCAGCTCAGGCCGATGGCGATGGCGCCGCTGGGGATGATCATGAAACTGGCGGAGCCCGTGAGGGACGGCACCAGGATGAACAGCACGGTCATAATGGTCATGGGGACCAAGGCCAGCTTCAGGTCTTTCCGGAAATACTGGCAGGCCATGGCGCCGAAGAGCGCCGCCACCACGTTGTCAAAGCCGGGGCGGAGGACTTCGCTGTCCAGCACCGGACGGAGGGGGATCATCAGGACGACGCCCAGGGCCAGCACCAGGATCGTGACCAGGGAGGAGGTGGCGATGGACAGGGTGGAGATGACCTCGTTTTCAGCGGTGCCGGTTTTGGCGCCGGTCAGTTCCCGCGCATTGACGGCGCAGGGAATTTTCATATTGATCAGGTTACCGGTGATGAAGGCCAGGTAGCTGCCGCCGGCACCCAGCATCGGGGTGTAGACCAGGTATTCCACAATGCCGGAGCCCATCCAGATCAGGCCGACGGTGATTATACCTTTTCCGGCAGCGGCCAGGTCCGGCATGGAACCGAGGATGCCGCCGATGACAAACGGCGCGCCGATGAGCATGATCAGCACCGTAACGGAGAAGATCCGCCCGAGCCAGTGGGTCCGGGTCATATACGCGTCATAGGAAAATGTGTTTTTCATACGGGCTGGCCTCCTTTCAGCAGACTGACAAGCACCGCGGCCAGCATGCCGACCAGCATGCTGCCGGCTATGGCAAAGTTCTCCAGCCAGCCGAGGTTTTTCTTTTCCTTCAGCCAGAGGAAGACGGCCATGGCGGCCGCGGCGGCCGCCGCCGCAACCAGCGGCGTCCAGTCACCCAGGAAGGAGAAGCGGGCGGTTGCATAGTTAACCTGGGTTACGCCTTCGGCAATTTCTTTGACGCCGTCCGGTTTCAGGCTGACGAAGGCGCCGATATAGCTGCCCAGGTACGCGCTGACCAGGCCGATGAACATGGCGATCATTGCCCGGTCGCCGAAGCCGCCAGACGATTTCGACAGGTCCTGTCCGGCCGGGTTCTTTGCCTGCAGGCGCTTCAGATAGCGCTTTGTAAAAAACACGGACAGGATCATGCCGACGACGATGCACAGGCTCATCAGGAGGGCAACGGTCGGGAAGGCTTCGGTGGTCATGGTTTCCGCGCTCAGTTTATGGCCGGTGACCATTTCTGCTGCGCCGGAGGCCACGGTGGTTTCATAGTGCAGGGCGCCGATGACGCTCAGGCGCAGCCAGGGCCACGGGGTGCCGAGGCTGCCGCTGAGGGCGAGGACGCCGAGCAGGATGCCGATGCTGGGCAGGATGGAGAAGGTGGCGCTGGACGTGACCGCGCGGCGAAGGCGCACGGGGTCCATGCCCAGGGCCTTGCCGGCCCGCCAGGCGCGGATCATGAAGATCACGCATGCGGCGGCGATAAAGGCAACGATGACGCCGCAGACGAGCCAGATGCTGCCGGCATTGAGTTGGGTCTGGACTGAGTTCATGGCAGTGTCCTCCGGAGGTTAGTGGTTAGTGATTAGTTTTCAGTTGCCAGGTGTCAGAGGGAGATGGGGGGAAGGGTTGGTTCCGGGGCAGCGGGCAGTGCTTCGGGGGTGAGGAGGGGAAGCGTGGAATCCGGCGGGGCGGCGGACGGGGCGAGGCTTGTCAGGCTGAGCTCCGTGAGGTTGACCGCCGGAATGACCAGGGCCAGCAGGACCAGCAGGACTCCCCAGATGATGAACGTGGTCAGGAGCGGCGTCAGGGCGCTCCGATTCATGTTGTAGGGCCTGCCGCCCATGGCGAGCCACAGCAGCAGGGACAGGCAGGCCAGGCCGCCACCGGCCAGCATGATTTTATCCGCATATGCGGCAAGCTGCAGGATATTCCACCGGGCCCGGAACTGAATGCCGGCGGCCCGGGAAATGGCTTCCGTATAATAGGCGGCGTCTTCCCGGATCAGGGCGGCGGCGCCGGAATGCAGGTCTGTGTATTTCCGGGCGGCTGTCAGGGCGGCTTCTGCATCACCGGCGGCGAGGGCACGCAGGAATTCCCGGTCTTCCTGTTTCCGGGCGGGTGTGAGCGCGGTATCGATATGCTCGGTTTTCCGGTATGCTTCCACCGAACGGTCGACATATCGTCCGGAATAAATGGTGCAGGCCAGGCCGAGGAAAACCGCCAGCAGGCCCAACGCAAACAGGAAGGAAAGGAAGCGCAGGCCGCCTCCATGGCGCAGCGGCGGTTTCCGGACCGGATGGGTATAGCGGTTGCTGCCGGACTGGGGACGGTAGGACGGAGCCGCCGGGCGGGGCGGGGAAGATTCGCTGCCGAAAGCCGGGCGGGGACGCTCGGAAACGTCGTACACCGGACGGGATGCCTGCGGCGGTGCAGGGAAAACGGCGGAATGCGCCTTAGCGCCGCATCTTGTGCAAAAACGGGCTCCTTCCTGCAGCGGCGTACCGCAGCGGGAACATATGGTCATTCCGATCCCTCCCGAATTATCCGGATGATGCTGAAGCAATGCTGCTTCAGACTGGGAATATCGTAAATCAAACAGGAATGAAAATCAATACAAAAACACGCCGGCTGGGGACCGGCGTGATGGAAAAACAATGGGATGATCAGTTCAGGGAAATGGGCAGGGAATTCAGGTTCAGGTATGTCGACAGCTCCGGATATTTCTGCAGGACGGAAGAGGCGGCCTGGAGGAGCAGCGACTGGTGCTTCTGGATCACATTGCCGATATTGGTGCCCGTTTTGTCCGTGAGTTCGTTGATCTCCGCCTGCTTTGCTTCGGACCAGCTCATGGCGCCTTCTTTGGACAATGCGGTCCGGATTTCGGGGAAGGTGACCGGATCGATCACGAACAGCGAAACCGCAATGATAGCAGCGGCCAGGAGGAGGGCGATGACCAGCATCGGAACGAACCAGCTGCGGGCGGCGCCGGCGGAAGGTCCGTGAAGGATGAGCCAGAGCAGGAAGCAGAGGAGGGCCAGTCCGCCGCCGATCATGACAACCAGCAGCGAGCGGGCGCCCACCTGCAGCATCAGCCAGCGGAAGCCGAATTCCTGGCTGCATTCCTTATTGAACTCTTTTGCGTATTCCAGGATCAGCCGGTCTTCAACGCTGTCCGCAAGATCGCTGACGAAGGTTTTGATATCGTCGGAATTGGCGGAATAGATTTCGGACAGTTCGTCCGTATCCCGGATGACATCGATGAGCGTGTTTTTCAGCGCGGTTTTCAGGCCTTTCGGATCCTCGCGGACCATGGCGGCGATCAGGCTGCGGATGTCCGCCTTGTTTCTGGCGACAACTTTGTCATCGATGGAATTGACAACTTCGGTGTTCTGTTCGCTGTCTTTATATGTTTCCCTGATTTCGGCCAGCGCGCTGTCGTGGATTTTATCATAGGACCGGTCGAAATAGAGCTGGCAGCCGATGCCGACAGCCGCGGCGATCAGGCCGAGGGCGAACAGGACCGACAGGAGGCGCAGGAGGCCAAGGTGCCGCACGGGCTTTTCGGGCGGTGTGGGGCGCTGCCAGCCGTTGTCGCCGGCGCCGTACTGCCGGGGCTGCTGGTACTGTTGCTGCGGATACTGCTGCGGGTACTGCTGCTGATACTGTTGCTGCTGCCAGCCGTAATTCTGCTGCCGGGGCTGCTGGTATTGCTGCTGCGGATACTGCGGCGCATAACCGCCTGTCTGCTGCATTTGGAACTGCTGGGTGTTATAGCTGCCGGTCTGCTGCCGGTACTGCGGGGCATAGCTGCCCGTCTGTTGCTGCTGGAACTGGCCGGCGGCCGGGGCGGAAGCAATCGGCGCGCCGCAGATACCGCAGAACCGCGCGTTATCCGGAAGCTGGGCGCCGCATTTGGGGCAATAGGACATGAATGATACCTCCTTTACCGGGCTGAAAGCCGGGGACTGAAACGCGCCGGCAGAACGCCGGCGCAGGAAATGACGCTGATTTTATTTGTAGAGCATGCTGCTGCTGATCCGGACATCGGAGGCGTACTGCGTGAAATAGACGGGCGCAAAAACCAGGCAGAGGAACAGCAGCAGGACGAAGAAACCGCACACGCCGTAGAGCGCGGGCATCACCGCGTTCTGCCTGAGGGTGGCGATCCGGCCGCCCATAAACCACCAGGCCGCGCCGGACAGGATTCCGATGATGGCGCCGAGCCAGATGAACACACCGCTGCGGAGACCCATCTGCAGGAAGAACCAGTTGAGTCCGCCGAACTTTTTCTTTACCTGGGTCAGCGAATTTTCAAGGGAGGTTTTAATTTCAGCATCCCTGTCAGTATCAGCGGTCTTTTCCTTGAATTCATAAGTGTAGGAGCGCCGTTCGGTCAATTTACGTTCTGCCCTTTCAGCATTACGGACGGCCTGCGGACTCGTTCCGACCTGCAGGTATTGGGCGATAATCGCTTTTTCGGATCCGCTTTGTGCGCTGGCACCGGATTCGTTATAGCAGCGGTTGCTGTAGATGCCGGTGGCGATGCCGATGGACAGCAGCAGCATGCCCACGGCGAAAATGAGGGACACAATCCGCAGCAGGCCGCTGTTGACGGGCTTGCCGGGGGCTGCTTTGTATTTGTCGCCGAAGCCCTTGACCTTTTTGCCGAAATCGGCAATGCCGGCCCGGGGATTCGCCTGGGCCCCGTAGCCCTGGGGGGCGCCGAAGGTCGGCTGGGTGCCGTAGTTCTGCTGCTGGGGAGCGCTGTACTGCTGGGGAGCATACCCCTGCTGCTGGGGCTGCTGGGGCTGCTGAGGTGCGTAACCCTGCTGCTGGGGTTGCTGGGGCTGCTGCCCGTAGCGCTGCTGGGAACGGCGGTAGCCGCCTGCCGGCTGCTGGGCCGGGGCCACGGGCAGCGGGGCGCCGCAATTGTTGCAGAACTGCAGGCCATCCGGCATGTTCGCGCCGCAATTTGCACAAATAGCCATAATCGAAGTCCTCCTTTTTACTGAACCGGTATGGGGAAAGATGGTTGATATTGTATACATCATATACGAAACAGGATGAAAAGACAATAGTTGTTCAGTGATCAGTTATCAGTTTTCAGTTATCAGTTGGTGCGAAGGAGAAGGGAAAGTGTTGAAAGAATGCACAGAATAGGATATAATCTGTTTTGTTTGAGATCCGGGCGATAACTGAATAGAAGGGAAGATGGGTATGGCAAGGTACGGAGAAAGCGGATATATGGGCGCGTGGAGCTATGTATGGCTTGAAATTCTGTATTGTATTCCGGTGATCGGCTGGATTTTCCTGATCATTCACTGTTTCACATCTTCCAATGAAAACAGGATGCATTTCGCGCGTTCCTTTTTCGCCAAACTGGTGCTGGCCATCATCATCATGGCGATTACTGCGCTGGTGCTGTACCTGACGGTGGGTCGGCAGTATTTTGAGCACCAGGTGGAAGTGGACCGGGCGCTGAGGGACTACACGGATCAGTACAATGAGATTACCAGGCAATTTACCGAAAGGATACAGAATATCTTCCGTTAAGCGGCTTTACCCCGGAAGGGGAACAAAATAAAGCAATCCTTCGTTATATAAAGCGAAGGGGAAAGGGAAGGCCTTTTCGGCCGGAGGAGAAGAATATGCAGGAAGTTTACGAGTTTCTGAAGAAGTGCGGCGTTTACTATCTGGCGACAGCGGACGGGGAACAGCCCCGGGTGCGGCCCTTCGGCACCCAGGACATCTTTGAGGGAAAGCTGTATATCCAGACCGGCAAGTCCAAGGCGGTATCCCGTCAGATCCAGGCGAATCCGAACGTGGAAATCTGCGCGTTTGCAGACGGCCAATGGGTGCGGATTACCGGCCGACTGGTGCGGGACGACCGGATTGAAGCGAAACAGCATATGCTGGATGCCCATCCCCAGCTGAAGGGCATGTATTCGGCCGAGGATGACAACACCGAGGTGCTGTACTTCGAAAACGCGGAGGCGACATTCGCCAGCTTCGGCGGCGCGCCGCGGACCGTACGCTTCTGAGCTAAAGGAGCAACCGAAGGAGGAAAAAGCAATGAAGAAGTTCCTGGCGGTTCTGCTGGCGGCCCTGCTTTTGTGCGGCATCACGACAGCGCTGGCGTGGGAAACGGACAGCTATGTGATGACATACGGCGCAATCAATGACCAGCAGCTGTATTATGGCACATGGCAGCAGGCATACCTGCAGATCCTGAACAACCATAATTCCGGGATTCACGCATACCAGAACCGGACGCTGAGCTATTATAATAACAATAATTATGTCCAGGTTCCGTGCAAGCCGGTGGCGCTGACGGATATCACGGGGGACGGGATTCCGGAACTGCTGTTCCTGGAAATTGTAAGCAGACAGGACGGCAACCTGCGTGGCGACCTTTATATCTATTCTTCCGACGGAAACGCAGCGAAGTGCGTTCTCTTCGTGCCGGCAATTACCCGGCCGGGATATGACGATGTGGGCCTGGGATTCAACATTTACCAGTCCTCGGCAAACGGCGGTCGGCTGGTGATGGAATACTTCGAATATGAATGGCCGTGGCTCGTGGAAACGGCGCCGGGCACGGACGGCCGGTATGGGCTGAAAGGATACCTGGCGGCGGCTTACGACAATTCCGGCGAGGGAAATGGTACCTATTGGTGGAGTGGAAAAACCATCAGCCAGGAAGAATATCTTTCCAGGCTGCAGGCGATCCAGAACGGCCGGACGGTGACAATTTCCGATTACTACGCGGATGACTACAGTTTCTATGGCCTGATGCTGGATTATGAAACGACGGTTTCCATGCTCAACGGGTTCACCCAGCCGACGGGCCAGACGAATCTGCCGACGGTTCCGGATTCCCAGAACAACCAGGGCGGCCAGACGACATACAACAACGAAATATGGGGGCTGACGATCGACAAGCTGGCGACCCGGAAGGGACCGGGCACCCAGTATGACGGCGGCGGTACCTACAGCGTGAAGAACCAGTATATCAAGATCCTGGCCAGGGCCTGGGACAAGCGGAACGGAATCTGGTGGGTCAAGTGTGAGATTCCGTATCACGGGGAGATCCGGGTGCTGTGGACCGGGTGGAAACGGTTTGACCATTCCACGGTCAATCTGGAAGAAATTCCGGAAGAAACCTGGTGAGGAGAAAGCCCTTCGGGGAAAATGCTTCCCTGGGAAAAACCGATAAGAAGAAAATTGACAAGAAGCGGCTGCGCGAGGTAAAATAACCGGTAGTGCAGCCGCGTTTTTTTGTGTGAACAGGAAGGGGGAACTGCCGTGTCTTGTACAGCAATTGTTGGCATCAACTGGGGCGACGAAGGCAAGGGCCGGATGGTGGACCTGCTGACGGAAAGCTTCGATGTGGTGGTCCGTTTTCAGGGCGGAACCAATGCCGGGCATAAGGTCATCAACGAAAACGGCACTTTCACGCTGCACCTGCTTCCTTCAGGTGTATGCCGCAAGGGCGTGATGAACGTGCTGGGCAACGGCGTGGCCCTGGATCCGGAAAAGCTGGTGGAGGAAATTGAAGACCTGAAAGCCAAAGGGATCCAGATTTCCCCGGACAACCTGATGATCAGCGACCGGGCGTCCCTGCTCCTGCCGTGGCACCGGAAAATGGACGAGCTGGAGGAATCCCGCCTGGACGACAAAAAGTTCGGTTCCACCAAGCGGGGTATCGCACCGTTCTATTCCGACAAACACCTGAAAAAAACCGTGATGGCCGGCGAGCTGTTTTATCCGGATGTGATCAAACAGCGGCTGAAGGGCCTGCGCGAATGGAAAAACCTGGAGCTGACCGGCGTGTACGGCGCCGAAGCGGTGACGGAAAAAGCGGTCAACGCCTGGCTGAAGGATTCCTGTGAAAAGCTCAAGCCGTATATCCGGGATGTGCGGAGCTACCTGCGGGAGGCGCAGGAGGATGACAAGCGCATCCTCTTTGAGGCGCAGCTGGGCGCCCTGCGGGACCTGGACTACGGCACCTATCCCTACACCACCTCCTCCAACGTGCTCACGGCGTACGCGCCGCTGGGTTCCGGCCTGCCCGGGGCACAGATTGACCACGTGATCGGCGTGGTGAAGGCCTATTCCTCCTGCCTGGGCGAAGGCCCCTTCGTCTGCGAGATGAAAGGCGCGGAGGCAGACCGGCTGCGGGAGCTGGGCGGCGAGTTTTCAGAGAAGGACGGGCATCCCTACCGCGTCGGCCCCATTGACCTGGTGGCGACGAAATACGGCGTGCAGGTGCAGACGGCTACCGAAATCGCCCTGACCAAGCTGGATATCCTCGGCGCGCTGGACCAGATTCCGGTGTGCGTCAGGTACCGGCTGAACGGCCAGGAAATTGAAGAATTCCCCTTCCCGGCAGCGCTTCCCCAATGCGAACCGGTGATTGAATACATGCCCGGCTGGAAGTGCGACATTTCCGACGTCCGGGACTGGTGGGACCTGCCGGAAGAAGCCAAGGCCTATGTGAACCGGATCGAGCGGTCCGTCGGGCGCGTGGTGCGCTGGATTTCCGTCGGCCCGGAACGGCACAGCATCATCCGCCGCGGATGATCCCCAATCAGCGATCAATTCATTGATCATATATTATTTTGTCGAAGGAGAAAAAAGGATGAATCTTTCACCACTGCAGAAGGCAAGATATGCGTACACCCCCAAGCTGCCCGGCATGCTCCGCGGCGGCATTTCCGAGATCAGCGTCAAGGTCGGCGCGCCCACAGAGAGCGTAGCGGACCAGGACAAGATCAAGGCACTTTTCCCCAACACCTACGGCAAGAATGAAATCACTTTCGTCAAGGGCAGCAATACCTCTGCGGCCAAAAAGCAGGTGGTGGGCGTGATCCTTTCCGGCGGCCAGGCCCCCGGCGGACACAACGTGATCTGCGGCCTGTATGACGCCATCAAGGCGACGGACAAGAACAACGTGCTGCTGGGCTTCAAGGGCGGCCCCTCCGGACTGATTGACGACAGCTATATCGAGTTTGACGACGAATACATCAACGCCTACCGGAACACCGGCGGCTTCGACATCATCGGTTCCGGCCGGACGAAGCTGGAAACGGAAGAACAGTTCAAAATCGTGACCGAAGTGGCGAAGAAGCACGGCCTGACCGCCATTGTGATCATAGGCGGCGACGACTCCAACACCAACGCGGCGGTGCTGGCCGAATATATGGCGGCACACAACACCGGCGTCCAGGTGATCGGCTGCCCGAAGACCATCGACGGCGACCTGAAGAACGAAGACATTGAGGCGTCCTTCGGTTTCGACACCGCGACGAAGACCTATTCCGAGCTGATCGGCAATATCGAGCGGGACGCGAACTCCGCCAAGAAGTACTGGCACTTCGTCAAGGTTATGGGCCGTTCCGCCTCCCACGTGGCGCTGGAATGCGCGCTGGAAACCCAGCCGAACATCTGCCTGATCGGCGAAGAAGTGGCGGCGAAGAAGATGTCCATTGCGGACATTACGGGCTATATTGCTGATTCCGTTGAAAAGCGCGGCAACAACGGCGAAAACTTCGGCGTGGCCATCATTCCCGAAGGCATCGTGGAATTCGTGCCCGAGTTCTCCAAGCTGATTGCGGAAATCAACGAGCTGCTGGCCGGCAAAAAGACCGAGGAATTCAACGCCCTGCCGGACTGGGACGCCAAGTACACCTTCATTAAGAAGGGCCTGAGCGGCGAATCCTTCGCGGTGTTTGATATCCTGCCGCAGTTTGTGCAGCAGCAGCTGTTCCTCGAACGGGATCCCCACGGCAACGTGCAGGTTTCCCTGATCGAGTCCGAAAAGCTGTTTGCCGAAACCGTGAAGACCGAACTGGCGAAGCGGAAGGCTGCCGGCACCTATAAGGGCAAGTTCGGCACCCAGCATCACTTTTTCGGCTATGAAGGCCGCTGTGCGTTCCCGTCCAACTTCGACGCGGACTACTGCTACTCCCTGGGCTACAATGCCTTTATGCTGATCCAGTACGGCTACACCGGATACCTGTCCAAGGTGAGTAACATCTCCCGCCCCGCGGAAGAGTGGGTGGCCGGCGGCATGCCCATCACAAAGATGATGAACATGGAACGGAGAAACGGCGAGGACAAGCCCGTGATCCGCAAAGCGCTGGTGGAACTGGACGGCGCTCCCTTCAAGTATTTCGAAGCGCACAGGGACGAGTGGGCCGTGAAGACCAGCTTCACCTATCCCGGCGCGATCCAGTATTACGGACCCGCGGAAGTATGCGACCTGACCACCCGGACCCTTGCCCTGGAAAAAGGCCAGGCCTGATTTCAGGCAAAACCAAATACAGCCACCCTTCGGGGTGGTTTTTTCGTGTATTTAACTGTTTACAGATAACGCATGTTTAGGGTACAATATTACAAACTAACCATCTTTAACCCAGAATGCCATGAAATCAGAACGACACCGTAAGGGGAAATGCGGATATGGCGGAAAGATACCAGTATACGGAGCAGGAACTGAGGACGATTGAGGGCCTTCAGATCCCGTTTGCTGTTTACCAGTTTATCAACAAACGGGTGGTCACATTGGCCCTGTCTGACGGTTTCTGCCGGCTGCTCGGGTATGAGGACCGGGCACAGGCGGTCTACGACATGGATCACGATATGTACAGGGACACGCATCCGGATGACGTGAACCGGATTGCCAATGCTGCCGTACGCTTTGCGACGGAGGGCGGCACGTACGACGTGGTTTACCGGTCGAAGGTGCCGAACGGCGCAGGGTACAGGATGATCCATGCCCGGGGCGAGCATGTGATGACGCCCAATGGAACCCGCCTGGCGCATGTGTGGTATTTTGACGAGGGTGCCTATGATGAAGGCGTGGATCAGGCCGGCGGGCCGGGCATGGCGTTGAACGAGGCGCTGAACAATGCCCTGCACGAGGAGAGCATCCTGAAAGCCAACCGCTACGATATGCTGACCGGACTGCCCAACCTGAACTATTTCTTTGAACTGGCGGAAGCCGGAAAGGCTGCGATTGTTTCTGGCGGAGACACGGCCGTGATGCTCTACATGGACCTGAACGGCATGAAATATTTCAACCACCGGAACGGGTTTGCAGAAGGCGACCGGCTGCTGAAAAGCATTGCCCGGATCCTGAAAAAAACATTCAGCAATGAGAACTGCTGCCATATCAGTGCAGACCGTTTTGCGGTTTTCACGAAAGCGGCCGGGCTGGAGGACGTGCTGCAGCGCTTTTTTGAAGAAGTCAGCGGCATTGACGAGGTGAAGACCCTGCCGGTGCGGGTCGGTATTTATGTTGCAGGTGTTGAAAACCTGCCGGCCGGCTATGCTTTTGACCGGGCCAAAATTGCCTGCGACAGCGTGCTGAAATCCGACATATCGGGATTCCGGTATTACGATGAGGAACTACAGGACGACCTGAAACGGCGGCAATATATCCTGACGCATATTGACGAAGCCATTGAAAACGGATGGATCCGGGTGTATTACCAGCCGATCGTGCGGGCCATGAACGAGCGGGTCTGCGACGAGGAAGCCCTGGCCCGGTGGATTGACCCGGCGGAAGGCTTCCTGAGCCCGGCAGAGTTTATTCCGTACCTGGAGCAGGGCGGGTTGATTTACAAGCTGGACCTGTATATTGTCGAGCAGGTGCTCGAAAAGCTCAGGATGCAAGAAGAGGCCGGGCTGTTCCTTGTTCCGCAGTCGGTTAACCTGAGCCGGTCCGATTTTGACGCGTGCGATATTGTGGAAGAAATCCGGCTGCGGGTAGATGCGGCGGGCGTCAGCCGGAAGCTGATCACCATCGAGATTACAGAAAGCATGATCGGCACCGACTTCGATTTCATGAAGGAACAGGTGGAACGCTTCCGGGCGCTGGGATTCCCGGTGTGGATGGATGACTTTGGCAGCGGGTATTCCTCGCTGGATGTGCTGCAGAGCCTCCGGTTTGACCTGATCAAGTTTGACATGAGCTTCATGCGGAAGCTGGATGAGGGCGAGAACGGCAAAATCATCCTGACCGAATTGATGAAGATGGCCACATCCCTGGGCGTGGACACGGTCTGCGAAGGCGTGGAGACGGAAAACCAGGTCCATTTCCTACAGGAAATCGGCTGCTCCAAGCTACAGGGCTACTATTACTGCAAGCCCATTCCGCTGGAAACCATCCTGGAACGGTACCGGACAGGCAAACAGATCGGGTTTGAAAACCCGGATGCGTCTGCCTACTATGAGGCAGTCGGCCGGGTGAACCTGTACGACCTGGGCGTCATTGCCTCCGGGGACGAAGATTCGCTGGAGCACGCGTTCAACACGCTGCCGATGGGCATTATCGAAATCCGGGACAACACGGCGCGGTTTGTGCGGAGCAACCCAAGCTACCGGGAATTTATCCGGCAGGCTTTCGGAATTGACATGTCGGCAGCCTTCAACAAGGAATTTATCAAATTCAACACGCCCTTTATGAGGAATATTGTACAGGCCTGCAGCGAACAGGGCGCCCGTACATTCTTTGATGATAAGCTGCCGAACGGTTCGGTGGTTCATACCTTTGCCCGCAGGATCAGTGCCAACCCGGTGACGGGCAGTGTGGCGGTGGTGGCCGCGGTGCTGAGCGTATCGCAGCCGGACGGGAACATGACCTATGCGGAGATTGCCCGGGCCCTGGCGACGGACTACTACAACATTTACGTGGTGGACCTGGATACGGAGGAATATACCGAGTTTTCCTCCCCAATGGGGAAGGATGAGCTGGCGGTGGAACGCCGCGGAACGGATTTCTTTGCATCGGCGAAGCGGGATACGATGACGCGGATCTACACGGCCGACCGGGAACTGTTCCTGGAATGGTTCAACAAGGAGAATATTATCCGGGAGTTGGATGCGCACGGCGTATTCACCAGTACCTACCGGCTGATTGACAGCGGCGAACCGATCTATGTCAACATGAAAATTATCCGGATGCAGGGCGGAAACCGGATTATCATCGGTGTCAGCATCATTGATTCCCAGATGAAACAGCGGGAGGCCATCCAGCATATCCGGAAGGAACGGGACGCACTGGCCCGGGTTATGGCGATTGCGGAGGACTACATCAGCATCTATTCCGTGGATCCGAAAAGCGGCGAATATGTCGAATATAACTCCTCCGAGGAATACAAGAGCCTGGGCCTGACGCGGGAAGGCCGGGATTTCTTCGAGGACGGCCTGGAGAGCGGTAAAACCGTGATCCATCCGGATGACCAGCGGATGTACATGGCCCGGTTTAACCGGGATGTGATTATGCGGGAGATCTGGCGGGACGGCGTATTCCGGATGCATTACCGGCTGATGTTCCGCGGCGGGCCCAAAGACGTGACCCTGAAGATTGTATCCATCAGCGACGGGGAAAACGAACGGCTGCTGGCCGGCGTGCGGGCATGGAAAGAAAGACAGTGATTCATCAGGGGAGATGAACATATGATATCCGGAAAACGAAAGACGATCGGCGTGTTCCTGTGCAAGGCATACTCGCTGTTTGACAACGCAGTATATGCTGCTCTGGAACGGGAGGCAAGGCGGCTGGACTATGATATCATCATCTTTACGACGGTGGGGTATTTTGCCAGCCAGAATGATTACGACGCCCAGGAACTGGGCATGTTTGACTTTGCGCCGATTGAGAAGCTGGACGGGATTATCGTTGCGCCGGACACTTATGAGATCGATGGATTCCGGGACAGGCTTCGCGGGGAGATCATGAAGCGGGCCAAGTGCCCGGTGGTGGCGATCCGGCACCGGACAGACGAAATTGCCTGCGTTTATACGGATGAGGACCGGGCCTTCCGTCCCCTGATCCGGCACCTGCTGGACCACCACGGGCTGAAAAGAATCGCCTTCCTGGCTGGCTATGAGGGGCATGCGGACAGTGACAAGCGCCTGCAGGTATACCGGGAGGAAATGGCGGCCCACGGACTGGCAGTGGACGAAGAAAAGGATATCTGCCACGGCAACATGTGGTATAACTGCGGCCCGGATGCGTATGAACACTTCTTCCGGGAGGGCGGGGAACATCCGGAGGCGATCGCCTGCGCCAACGACTATATGGCGGTGGGCATGATCCGCGCGCTGATGGCACACGGATACCGGGTGCCACAGGATGTGATTGTGACCGGCTTCGACAACGTGCCCAGCGTGGCCATGGATGAACCGACGATGACGACGGTTGAGCAGGACTTTGAAGGGATGGCCCTGGCGGCCATGGAGAAACTGGACCGCCTGATCCGCCAAGGGGACAAAGACCGGTGGGAGAAGATTCCGGTCGGCGCAAAACTGATCCTTGGGGAAAGCTGCGGATGTGGCGACCGGGGAGAAAATTACTACCTGCAGGTGGCGCTGGACAAGAACAGGGACCTGGAACGCATGAGTACGCGGGAGGTCGGCATGACCTACCTGACGATTGAAATGAATGCCTGCGAGGACCTGCAGGAGATGCACCGGGTGCTGATTGACAAGCTGGATGACACGATGCAGCTGCGGGATTTCTACCTGTGCCTGTTTACAGCGGAAGACGGCCCGGACGGGGAACCGGTATTTGCCGAGGAAACAACGGACCGCGCCTGCCTGGTGCACGCGGTGCGCGACCACCGGGACCACGGCATGCCGATGATTACCTTTGACCGCCGGCTCCTGCTGCCGGAAATGGCGGAACGGCGGGACACGCCCCAGGTGTTCTACCTGATGCTGCTGCATCAGCGGGAGAATGCCTACGGCTATGCCATGGTCCACTTTGAGGACGGATTTTTACCGAGCAACTTTTTCCAGCACTGGTACGTGATTCTTTCCGGCGCCCTGAGCAACATGCACAAACGGAATGAACTGATGGTGCTGTATGAGGAACGGCGGCTGTCGAGCATTACGGACGTGATGACACGGCTTTTGAACCGCCGCGGCCTGGAGGAACAGCTGACGCCGGTATGGAGCCGGATGTGTTCCCGGCAGGAGCAGGTGGCGTTTGTCAGCTTTGACCTGGACGGGCTGAAGCGGATTAATGATACCTACGGGCACCAGGCGGGCGACTTCGCGATCCGGCTGGTGGCCGAAGCCATCCGGAAAGCCGCTCCGCAGAACGCCCTGGCCGCCCGCATGGGCGGGGATGAGTTCCTGGCGGTGCTGCCGCGGGCCGGACAGGCGGCGGCGGATAAGTTTATTGCGGATTTCCACAGCTGGCTGAAGAACCTGAACCGGGAGGAAGACCGGGCGTTTCAGGCGGAAGCCAGCGCCGGGGCAGCCGTGTTCCGGCTGAACGAAATGACGACGATTGAGAGCTGCCTCCAGAAGAGTGACGAGATTATGTACCATGAGAAGGATGAACATCACGCCGGGCGGAGTTAGTGATTAGTGGTTAGTGGTTAGTGATTAGTGAGGCGGCCGGTTGCAGGATACCGGCCGCCGGTGTTATGATGGCCCCGGAAGGAGATGGTTTTGGGTGGTCCTGGAAAAGATCAGGGATATCCTGATGATTGCGGTGTTCGGATCGAGCAGTACCGAGATCGTGAGCCTTGTGCTGGCGGTAACGTATGTGGTCGGGCTGTGGAAGATTTTTGAAAAATGCGGGGTCAAAGGCTGGTGGGTGCTGGTTCCGGTTGCCCGGGTTTACAAGCTGAGCCTGTGCGCGGACCGGGAGATTGAAGGGCGGACACTGTCGATCCTGGAAGGCGTGATGACCCTGATAAATATCAGCAGGAAATTTGTGGATGCTGAATCAACCGCGGGTGACGTGCTGGCGGTGGCCATGCTGATGATCGGGCTGGTTTATATGGTTTACAGCATCCGGGTATACCTGGGACTGATCCAGGTGTTTGACCAGCAGAAAGTATGGGTGATCCTCTGGATCGTTGCCGGCGGGCTTCCGGCCATGCTGTGGGGATTCCAGAAGAAGTACCAGCCGCTGTGGCAGGCGGAGGAAATCCGGAATGACGCCGATGCTTTCTTTTCCGGCAACAAGGCCGCTGTGCTGGACCAGGGACTGACGGTCAACCTGGAAGAGCGGACGGCGAAGGAATTCTTTAAAAAGAAGACGCTGCTGCGGGATATCCATATGTATGTGCAGCCGGGGCACATGGTACTGCTGCTGGGCGGCTCCGGCGCCGGCAAGACCACCTTTGTCAACGCCGTGAACGGATACGAACCCGCCAAGGCTGAAATCATGATCAACGGCAAAAACATGTACAAAAACTACAAGTCGATGCAGTACGACATCGGCTTCGTACCGCAGCTGGACCTGATGCGCGGGAGCGACAGCGTTTACCGCACGCTGACAGACGCCGCGGCGCTGAGACTGCCCAGCAGCTTCTCCAAGCCGGAACGGCTGGCCCGGGTGGAAGAGGTGATGGACATCTTCGGCCTGGCGCCGGTGAAGGATAACCTGGTATCCAAGCTGTCAGGCGGACAGCGGAAACGGCTGTCCATCGCGATGGAATTCATTTCAAACCCGACGCTGTTTATCCTGGATGAGCCGGATTCAGGCCTGGACGGCGTCATGGCCCGGGAGCTGTTTGAACAGCTGCGCCATATTGCGGACCAGGGCAAGATCATCATCGTGATTACGCACACGCCGGACCGGGTGATCGACCTGTTTGACGACGTGATTGTGCTGGCCAAGGACGCGCAGCGTACCGGGCGGCTGGCGTGGTTCGGGCCCATCGCGGAAGCCCGGGAATTCTTCGGCAAGGAACGGATGGAGGATATTGTCAAATCCGTGAACCGCGAGGAAGAGGGCGGCGAAGGCCGGGCGGACGAGTTTGTGATGAAGTACGCGGAGGTGCAGCATGCCTGAAGTTGTTGAAAACGAAAAGCACAGGGAGCGGGAATACCGCCATCGCGGGCGGACCGCCCAGATTCCGATTTACCTGGGAAAGCAGCTGCGGTTCTTCATCAACGAAAGCGACTGGAAGGTACTGCCGATGGCCGCGGTGATCGCGGCGCTGGTGAGCCTGGTGGTGCGGGGCAAAGTATTCGTCAACATGGAAGGCACGCTGATGGGCGCTTTTGCCATTACCTGCGTTGCCATCTGGAACGGCTGTTTCAATTCGATCCAGGCCGTGTGCCGGGAACGGGCGATCATCAAGCGGGAGCACCGCTCCGGCATGCATATTTCCTCATATGTTGCCGCGCACATGATCTACCAGTTCCTGCTGTGCCTGATGCAGACGGTGGTGTCCATCTATGTGATGCAGCTGACGGACATCGGGTTTGAACGGATGGCCGGGTTCATGACGCCCTGGATGATGGTGGATATCGGCATCAGCATGCTGCTGGTCTCCTATGCGGCGGATATGCTGAGCCTGCTGATTTCCAGCATTTCCCGGACCACGACCGGCGCAATGACCGTGATGCCGTTTATCCTGATTTTCCAGCTGGTGTTCTCCGGAAGCCTGATTCCGCTGCCGGAATGGATCCGGCCCCTGTCGAACTGCACGATTTCCACCTACGGCATCCGGGCGATTGCCTCCCAGTGCGCATATAACGAACTGCCGCTGGATACGGTGTGGAAGACCCTCAACGACATGCGGGACAGCGAGCTTGAGGAAACCGTGACAGTGGGGCGGTTGCTGGAACTGACGGACAGCAGCATTGTATCACGCTACCGGGAGGAGACCATTATTCCGGCTGTGACTGCGGGGGAGGCAGCGGAATTCCTGAATATCCGGCTGCCGGAGGAGACGGATAAGGACCTGATCCTGAGCGACCCGGTATCCCTCGGGGAGATCCTGGACCTGCTGGCAAACAGCGAATTCGTGCAGGCGAATAAGGATAAAGGCGTGACGCTGAAGGCTACCATGGGCGAACTGATTGATGCGTTCGGCGAGGAAAAGGTGAAGGACTTCGTGATGAAGAAGACCGCCGATGCCGGATACAAGGAGGAGTATGTCCGGACCAACCGGAACATTATCGGCAACTGGCTGATGATCGGCCTGTTTATTGTGCTGTTTGCGGTACTGTCCATGGTGGTGCTGGAGTTTATTGACAAGGACAAACGATAGTTGTGCGCATCAATGCACCGGCCCGGATCGTGATGATCCGGGCCGGCTGGTTTTTCAGGTTTATTCGGTTTTGGCTTCTTCGGCCTTGCGGGCTTCGTAGGCTTTGAGCTTTTCCGAGAAAAAGTTCAGCTTCCAGTTGACCTTGTCCAGGTGCTGCTGCATTTCCGCCATGCGCTCCAGCACGCGATCCCGGTGGGCGCGGAGGAGTTCCACCCGTTCCTCCAGGGTCTTCTCGCCTTCGCGGGTGAGCTGGACAAAACGGGAGATCTCCTTAATGGACATGCCGGTGTTCTTGAGGCAGCGGATGAGGCCGAGGCGCTCCAGGTCCTCGTCCGTATACTGGCGGAAACCGCCCTGGGTCCGTTCAACGCCGGAAATCAGGCCTTCCTTTTCATAATAACGGAGCGTATGGGCGGTAAGGCCGGTTTTTTCACTGACATCCTGGATTGTGTACATCGGATCCTCCTGCGGCGTTAACTTAGATTGAACTCTAACTGCCGGGGGATATTATAACGGAAAAAACGCCTGTGTGTCAATGAAAGGGATAGACGATATTGCATGATTTGTGATAATATGTATGGAAACAGACAAACAAAACAGAAACGAGGCAAAAACGTGAGCATCGATAAAAACGGCAAACCGGCCAGAAAACACGCGGGGATCCGCCTGAATTACCTGAATCTGGTGTTGATCTGTATCGGCATTATTATCACGGTATTACTGGTATTCAGCACGTACCGGACCACGAGCCGCGTCGAGGAGATTGTGGACATTACGAACAATTACCTGAACAGCCAGCAGACCGGCGGTATGATCCGGGATTTTACGGAGCAGCTGGGGGAGCAGGCTAAAATGTTTGTCACAACCCCGGACGTGGGAACAGCCAAGGGATATGAAGCCCAGCTGGAAGTGATCAACGCGCAGATTACTTCTTATGATCCGAAAGAATCCATCAGCGAAGCGGCCAATTCGGCAATGGTCAGCGCAACGTCCGCCTTCCGGGCGCGGAATACCATCGAGACGCATGCGATGCGTCTGGCGGCGGGCGTGCTGCCTGAGGCGGCATTCCAGGCGCTGCCCGCATTCATCCAGGAGGAACCGCTGAACGAGGAAGAAATGCAGATGAACCCCGGGCAGATGAAGGAGGCGGCGATCGCGCTGCTTGAAGCGGAAACCTATACCGAATATGTTAAAACGGTTCGGACCAACGTGAACGCCAGCCACCGGCTGTCCTCTGAAGTGGGCATGCAGCAGGCCCAAAGCACATTCGGCCAGGTGAACGATATCGTGACCGGCCAGAAAATCATGGTATACCTGTTTATCGCCCTTGCGGTGGCGGCGTTGTTCATCAACCATTTCCTGATTATTTCCCCGATTCAGAAAAGCGTCGGCAACCTGGACCGACGGGAGCCGATTCCGGTCAAGGGCAGCTATGAGGTGCGCCATATGGCGGAAACCTATAACGCTTTGCTGGAGGAAAACGAGACGAAAACGAGGGAGCTTTCCTATACCGCAACCCACGACGCACTGACCGACACGCTGAACCGGGCAGCCTTTGACAAGGCCTACAGGGAATCGGAGAGCGGGCAGATCGCGCTGCTGATTGCAGACGTTGACCATTTCAAACAGTACAACGATGAATTCGGCCACGACATCGGCGACAAGGTACTCCAGACAACGGCGGACGCCCTGAAACATCATTTCCGGACCGAGGACCTGATCTGCCGGATCGGCGGGGATGAGTTTTGCGTCATTATGCCGGGTATCTGCCAGAGCCGCGCCGGGAACATCCGGGACCGGATTGAACGGATTAACGCGGAACTGGCACAGACCGCTGCCCACCTGCCGCCGATTACGCTGAGCGCCGGCGTGGCCTGCTGGGACCGGCCGAACCCGAAGGGCAGCCTGTTTACAGACGCGGACCATGTGCTGCTGGAACTGAAAAAGACCCGGGATACCTGCTGTGCAATCTACCAGGGATAACGGAAGGACCGGAATGAGATGAGCAAAAAGTACGAATGGCTGATCCGGCAGGAGGATATCGACCGGTGCCGGGAGAGCATCCGGCAGGGGAACCGTTCTGCCATCCGCCTGATGGCCACGCTGGGAACGATGCTGAGCGCGGTGAACCTGGCGGCCCAGATGGTGGTGACGAATTTCACCATGCCGGTTTTCCGCAGCTCCCTGCTGCTGGCTTATTTCACGCTGCTGCTTTTTATGGACCGGGTGCTCCTGCCGGAAAAAAGGCCCGTGGAGACCTGGATGCTGTATGTGTTACAGGTCCCGGTGATGGCGATTTCACTGCTGCTGGGAACGGTGTGGGATCCTGAAAACGTGGCGACCACATTCCTGATGTTTATGGTGGTTGCTCCGGCGTTTATCATGGACCATCCGAACCACTCGCTGGGTGTTACGGCCCTGTGGTGCGCAGTATTCCTGGTGGTGGATTCCCAGGTGAAATCCGCCGCGCTTTTCCGGATGGACCTGATGGACACCCTGGAATTCTTTGTGGCGGCAACGGCGGTGACCTATGCCGTGCTGCGGGTGAGGCTGCGGCTGATGAACAGCATTGAAACCGTGCAGTACAACCTGCGGCATGACCGGGCAACGGACTGCCTGAACCGGAACGCTTTGGATGAGAAAATCGAGGACTACCTGGGAAAACCGCTGGTGGCGCTGATCGGCGATATTGACCAGCTGACGATGTACAGTGATTTTTACGGCAAATCCATGGGGGACGCGATCCTGCACAGCTACACGCGCACCATGATGAAACACTACGGCGAAAACAATACTTATACCAACGGGAGCGATGAAATCCTCGTTCTGACCCAGGACATGGGCATGGTGGACTGCCTGGAGAAGGCGGCGGCCTGCCGGAAGGATACCCATGCCTTCAAGCATGAGGGAATCGAGATTGCGCTGACATTCGCGCTGGGCTGTGTGTCCGGCCAACCGGAGAGCTACGAAGAACTGGAAAACATGATCCAGATGGCAGTGGTCTTCTGCCACAAGGCCAAGAGCATCGGCCGGGACCAGACCTGGAGCGGCGTCTATTCGCCGGACGCGTTCCGGAAGGCTGTGGCGGAACGGAATACATCCGCCCATCATGCGATGCCGCATGAGATCAGCCAGCTGACCGGACTGCCGCGGCTGTCCTACTTTACCGTGCGGGCGGACGAGATGCTGCGGAACGTACTGAACCCGGCAAACCATCCGGTGATCGGCCATATCAAGCTGACCAAACTGAAGGATTACAACGATGAATACGGCTATGTACAGGGCGACCAGCTGATTTCCGCCACGGCGCACAAACTGCGGGAAGTGTTTGAAAACCGGCATTTGTGCCATATCACGGCCGGGCAGTTCTGCGTGATGTGTTACCGCGGTGAGGTGGAGGAACGCATGGAAGCTATGATCCACTGGCTGGAGCAGACGCGGAAGGGATATATCGTCAGCCTGAAGGCCGGCTTTGCCGAATATACGGGCATGGAAAGCGCCAGTGAACTGATTGATAAGGCGCGGTTTGCCGAACGGAGCATTATCCAGCGGCCGGATGTGGATTACTGTTTCTACGACGCGGAACTGGACGAGGAGCAGCGCTTCAGCCAGTATGTCGTGAACCATGTGGACGACGCGATCGCCGGGGAATGGCTGCAGGTTTATTACCAGCCGATCGTCCGGGCGAAAACCGGGCATGTCTGCGGCGAGGAAGCCCTGAGCCGCTGGAATGACCCGAAACACGGATTCCTGATGCCGTTCCGGTTTATTCCGCCGCTGGAAGAGGCCGGGATGATGCACAAGGTAAACCTGTATGTGGTGGAGCGGGTGCTGAAGGATTTCCGGCGCAAGGAGGAACTGGGCATCACCGTGGCCCCGGTATCCGTAAACCTGAGCCGGAAGGACTTCCAGCAGTGCGACATGGTGGAGGAAATCACCCGGCGGGTGGCGGCCTCCGGCTATTCCCGGGACCTGATCCGGATCGAGATTACCGAATCCGCCTTCATGGGGGACCAGGAGCTGCTGCGGCGTGAGGTGCGGCGGTTCCGGGAGAACGGATTCAAGGTCTGGATGGACGATTTCGGCAGCGAGTATTCCACGCTGAACCTGCTGCAGGACATCGATTTCGACATGATCAAGATCGACATGAAATTCATGCGGAACCTGATGCCGGGCGAAAAGAACTACATCATCGTATCCAGCGTGATCCGGATGGCCCGGGAGATGGGCATTACCACGCTGATGGAGGGCATCGAAACAGAAGACCAGCGGGATCTGCTGGTGAACCTCGGATGCGACATGCTGCAGGGATACCTGTACAGCAAGCCGCAATCCTTTGACGCACTGCTGGAACGGATTCACGAAGGACACGCCATTCCGTTTGAACAGCCTGAAGAGCGGGAGGGATCGGCAGAATGAAAGCAGTCCGGAAACCGCTGAAAAAGAGCATCCTGAAAGGCATCGGCCTGTTTGTGATTATGCTGTGCGTGGTGCTGGTGAGCGTACAGTATTTCTTCCTGCGCAATACGCTCTATACCCAGTACCAGAACCGGATGCGGAATATCCTGGGCTATGCGGAAAGCGTGATTGACGCGGACGACCTGGCACAGTGCATCCGGAACAATGAAAAATCCGGCCGGTATTTCGCGACGCAACAGGAACTGAACGAGATCAAGAACCGGACCGGCGTCCACTACCTGTATGTGCTGATTCCCCTGAACACGAAGCCGGTGGACAATATCCGGAACGTGATTGCCGCCGTATCGGATCAGGAAAAGGATGATCCGGACGCCTATGTGGAACTGAACGGGCTGACCGGGAATGACTATACGCCCGAAGCGGCCCGGAAATACCTGGAAGCCTACGACCGGGACGGCATCACATTCTTTGAGAACGTGACGGAATTCGGGGATGAATATACCGGCATGCTGGTGCTGCGGGACCGGGAAGGGAACCGGGTGGCGGCGCTGTGCGTGGATTTCGCGGTGGATGAGATCCGTGACCAGGTGCGGGAAAGCCTGCTGGATATCCTGATTGTTGTGGTGATCCTGGGCCTCCTGTTTGCCACGGTCTTTATGATCTGGGCGGACCGGCATATCATCAAACCCATCCACACGGTGGAGAAGGATGTGGCGGAACTGGCCCGGAAGAGCCATACCAGCCGGAATCCGGACGCGATGGTATACAGCGCGGAAGGCATCAGAACGGGCAACGAAGTGGAAACCCTGGCCCGCGCGGTGGAGCAGATGAGCCTGGATATGCGGGACTATGTCAAGAACCTGGTGGACCAGGAGAAGGAACTGGTGCGGCTCAGTTCCGCAGTGAACCGGGACGCGCTGACCCACGTCGGCAACCGGAACGCCTACGAGCAGTATGCGGAAAGCCTGCAGCTGAAGATGACAGAGGGCCACCTGGAATATGGAATCCTGCTGGCGGATACGAACGGACTGAAGAAAATCAACGACGAATACGGCCACGACAAGGGCGATATGTATCTGCAGAAGGCGTGCCGCGTGATCTGCGAAGTATTCCACCATTCGCCGGTTTTCCGGATCGGCGGGGACGAATTTGCGGTGATGCTGGTGAGCGAGGACTACATCAACCGGGAAGCGCTGGTTGACCAGATGCAGACGATTTTCTACAAATCGGCGGCAGAAGAAACAACGCCGCCCTGGGAAAAGGTCAGCGTGACATACGGGCTTGCCGAATATGACGAGATGAAGGACCGGACGGTCCGGAACGTTTATGACCGGGCGGAGGACGGCATCCGCGGCAAGAGAGACTGGCTGGCGGAGCATGGTTCACCCGGGAAATAAAGCATTGAAAAGACGGAATATAAACGATCAGGGGAGTCAGTTGACTCCCCTGAATCCTTTTCCGATGATTTCGGTGCTGGAGGTAATGATCAGGAAGGCGGAAGGATCGTTCTTTCGGATAAAGTTGCGCAGGAGCACCGCCTCGTGGCGGGAAACAACGGTCAGCAGGATCGTTTTCCCTTCGTGGGAATAGACGCCCTCGCCGTGGAGCTGGGTGGCGCCCCGGTGCAGGGTGCCGGTGATGAAGTCCTCAATCGGCTGCGGGGCGGAAGTGATGATCTGGAAGCATTTTTTGATCATCAGGTTGTCCATGACCACATCCATGAACAGGGACTTGATAATCAGGCCCAGGACGGAAAAAAGCCCGGTTTCCATGCCGAAGGCAAAACAGGCGGAGACGGTGATGATGATATCACTGCACAAAAGGGCGATGCCGATATTCAGGGAGGTATACTTCCGGAGAATCATGGCAATGATATCCGTTCCGCCGGAGGAGGCGTCCAGGTTGAACAGGATCGCGGAACCGACAGCCGGCAGGCCGACGGCGAACATGAGCTCCACCAGCGGCTGGGAGGTCATCGGCTGATCCATCGGAACGATGGCTTCCAGCAGCTGCAGCGTACCGGACATCAGCAGGGAGGCATAGACCGTTCGGATGCCGAAGGATTTGCCGAAAACCGCAAAGCCGATAATCAGCAGGACCACGTTGATGATGGTGACCAGCGTGCCCGGGGTAATGGATGGAATATAGTGGCCCAGAACGATAGCGATGCCGGTGACGCCGCCGGTGGAAAAATGATTCGGGAATTTGAAGAAATAGACACCGACGGTCAGGATCAGGATACCGGCGGTGATGAGCAGCCATTCGCGGAGGGGGTTCTGTTTCTTTTCTGATGCCATTTTCGGGACCTTCTTCAGATTAGTGATAGGTGGTTAGTGGTCAGTGATTTGCTTTCCTGTTTCCGGTGATCAGTTTATTACGGTTTCGGGAATAAGTAAAGGGTCGGATAATTGACAGTAAAAATATTACAGATGGGTTAAATAAATCATATATTTTGATGACAATTCACATAAAAAATACGATATCTGGTATAATACAATGATTTTGTATACCAAATCCCTGGGGAATCTGAATGACCGGAGGGAACCGATATGAACCTGCTTCACCTGATCAGGAAAAAATGGATCATCGTGATCCTGCTGGCGCTGTGCGCAATGGCAATCCTGCTGCCCGCTTCTTCGCTGGCGGACGGAAAAGGCGCGACATTCAGCGGGGACGGATGGTACGGAGCGGTCGGCGATGTGGATATTTCCTCATTTGAGGTCATTCCGGAGTTCAAGCTGGACGTCGAAACCAAATGGAAAGTGATTCCGGTGGGCGTCAGCCTCAAAATGAACTTTACGATCCGGATCGGCGTAAAGGGCAATTTTGACGTGACTTTTGAAAAGGCCAACCTGCCGGAAAGCACCACGCTCGCCACGAAAATCATTGCCCAGCGGGGCGACCTGTATCAGTACAAGCTGGGAGATACCCTGTTTGACAATATTCCGAATGTCGGGCTGGTCGGGCTCGATATGAACATGACCATGCTGGGAGGCGCCACCCAGCCGGCCCGGGTGAAAGGCTCGTTTACAAATTACATTCAGCTGAAGGTCGGAACAGACGGTGCCAGCGCGGACCAGAAAGCGGATTTCACGTTCCATTCCATCGAACCGGAAGCGGCGAACAAAAGAACGGTGGTTTTCATCGGCGCCAATGTGGCTGAGAAATTCGAAGCAGGTAAAGTCGGCTGGAAACGGTTTTCCTTCGGACCGTTCCTGACCGTCGATATGAACTTCATGTCGGGCGGACAGGCGGAAGCGGTGCTGCAGAAAGACGAATGGGGAACATCCGGCGAGGCCTATTATGTTCCGCAGGCCGGCGGCGATCCGGAACCGGACAGCCTCCATATCTGCACAGAAAACGGAAAGGACGGATGCGTTTCCGGCCAGACCGCGACGATTGAAAATCTCGGGGGCACGGTTTCGGCACACCTGACGGCACTCGGATTTACCGTTCTCAACAAGGACTGGAGCCTCGGGAACCGCTACATAAAGCGGAATATCCGGGATTTTGTCCAGTCGCTGACATACGGGGACGGCCTGAAATACAAAAGCGAATGCGATCATATGCTCTACCGGGTGCCGGTCCAGGTGTGGGCGGATTATGCGCATACCGTTGCCCTGCCTGATGTGCTGATCGGGGTGCCGGGCGTCAGCAGTGAAAACCGGTCGGACGTGGTGAAAACCGGCACGGCAGCCCGGGATGACGCCGTGAGCGAAGCAGATTTACAACGCTTTTTCCGGGGCTATACCGGATCCAACCCCTACCTGGTAACCCTGTATCCCGGGGATGTGCCGGAAGAGAATGGCAAAGGACGGTACAATCTTTACCTGCCCTGGAAGAACGGAAAATACAGCATTGCCACCGACAACTCCGAAAGTGCCGAATACCGGGGCATGGAGGGCAGCGCGCTCCAGCCGTCCGACATGAAGCGCGGCGCGAACGAAACGGTGCATATCGTGCTGGATTCCGACCAGATGGTTTCCGTTTCTGTAGACAAGAAGTGGCACATTGATTTTGAGGACAAGGACCGTCCGGACCATGTGGACGTGCTCCTGCAGAAGTGCTCCTATAACGAGACGATGCAGAGCGAATATTTCCGCTGGACCGGCGTGGAAAAAGCCACCCTGAACGAAGCAAACGGCTGGAAGTATACTTTCAGTGACCTGCCGCAGTACGAAATGGACAGCCAGGGTAAAATGCGGGAAATCAAATACCGGGTGCGTGAACTGCGTCCGGAGGAGTCGGGCGACGCGATTGCGGACGCGGTCTACATGGCGGAAGCCAATACAATCCAGGTGGCCCAGGGGATCCTGGGCATTGACATGGGTGCATATGCCAAAGACAGCCTGCGCGTGGTGAGCGACAAGAAGGACCTGGACAATATCAATATCGCCGGCGCGATCAGGGACGCCGTTTCTTTGGACGGCCTCTGGAAAATCTGCCAGGATCCGTCGGATTACCTGGATACCTTCGGCAAGAAGATTAAGGAAGTTGACCCGACGGTGGTTTATCCGGTTGAGGAATATACGTCTGTTACCGGGGAAACCGTTGAAAAACACAACACCAAATACCGGGTGGAGTACAAGACCGAGGAAGGCACGGAAACCCGGCAGGACGACAAAATCGTCAAGACCATCCGGACGACCATCAGTAACACGGCCATCCTGGAAATGTCCCTGTACAAGCGGTGGCTGATGTTCGGTGACGCGGAAAAGCCGGAGGAAGTCTACCTGGCGCTTTGCTACCGGGTGAAGGAAGATTACCGGGATGCGATTCCCGATCCGTCCGGCATGGTGGAAAAGTTCGGCGGGACCTGGATTCCGGTGCTGAAGCCCCTGGAAGGAAAGAAGATCAACATCCTGGAAGCGCTGGGCCTGGATATTCTTTCACAGTTTGACATTTCAAGCCTGGCGGACGTTCCGTTTGCGATTACGAAGGTGGAAGCGCCGAAGGAAGACGATAATCCGCTGACCGCCTGGAACGCGAAGTTCGTTGTGAAAAAATACGACTACCTGGGCATCGAAGGAATTCCGGTGGAATTCGAAGCGGCGGAATTCTCCAGCGTGATCCTGCAGGACGCGGTGAAGCTGGCAACCGGGTTTGACCTGCCAATTTCCACTTCCATTATCGATTTCTTCAAGGGAAAACCGTACATCACCGTTCCCGGGAAAATGTACTGCCTCCCGGTGATCGACAACGACTGGGAACTGACCGGCAACGTGATCAACACCTGGTATGACGGAAGCACCGACAACGAAAACACAACGGCCGTCGGCGGCACCAAGTACTGGGCCAACGACAAAGAGGAGGACCGTCCGGATACGCTGGATATTACGGTTACCGGAATACCGGCCGGCGGCGCTGGAACTTCCTTCAGCAAGGTCATTACGCTGAAAAAGGCCGATTATAAAGGACTCAGCGACTGGCCGTGGGCCCTGAAGAGCTCCGATGCGGACGTGAAGGCCTGGCTGGCAGCGAACGGCCTGCCTGAGGATTCGGACCTGAACGGCGGGCAGTTCATCTGGACGGTATCTGAAACGGTGCCTGCCGGATATTCCGGCGCTTCAGACGGAACCAACCTGGTCAACACCAGGGGCGACAGTCCGAAGATCCGGATTGTCAAGAAGTTTGCGGATATGATTCCCACAACGGAAGCGGCAAACTGTGCATTCGACCTGTATATCACCGATCCAGACGGGAACAGGACCCACCTGAAACAGGTGACGGGCGACGCGGCCCGCGGTGCGGAAGGAACGATCACATACACCTGTCCGGATACCACGCTGCCCATTGCCGGAAAAGATATCAGCAGGTTCAAAGTAACGGAGGAACCGGTTGACACCGGTTCGGAATTCGCCTGGGCATACCAGGTATCCGGCCCCGTCATCACGACGGAAGGCGGCAGCCCGGTGTATATCTTCACCGTTACCAACCGCTACCGGAAGAGCACGGCTGAGGTGACCGTCCGGAAGGAATGGCAGAACGACGACGAATCCGGCCGGCCGGCCAGCCTGGACGTGGCGCTGAAGCAGGACGGCAAAGTCATCCGGACGCTTACCCTGACGAAAGCTTCCGGCTGGGAAACCAGGGTAGCGGATCTGCCGGCAGTTGATACGTCCACGGGGAAAGCTATTTCCTACAGCGTCAGCGAAGTGAACGTGCCGGAAGGCTATGCCTGCACCGGCATGAAGGTATCCTCCGGCAGGGAAGGCAGCGTGACGAAGGTCCTGATTACGGTGACCAACGAAGCGGCCGGCAGCGGCAGTTTCGTGACCCTGGAAGGCACCAAGACCTGGGATGACAAGGATTCTGCCAACCGGCCCGGGAAGCTGATGATCTCCGTGGCGCAGAAAGGCGGACGGATCGTCGGGCAGCCGTTGGAAACAAACGCCGGAAAAGGCTGGAAGTGGCGGTTTACGAACCTGCCCCGTTACGACGCAGATGGAAATGAAATTGAATACCAGGTTTTCGAAAATATGGACAGCGGCTCTGCCTACAATGTGAATTACCATACGCCTGTCTTCAATGAAGCCGCGAAGACATGGACCGCGGATATCACCAACAGCACGGAGACGGTCAATATCGGCGTGCGCAAGGTGTGGCAGGATGAAAACAACCGCTACGGCAAACGGCCGGAACAGGTGATGGTATACCTGCTCCGGTATACCAAGGACTCGGATGGAAACATCATCGATTTCGAAGCTGTTGACGTGGCAGTGCTGGACGAAGCCTGCGGCTGGGACCACAACTTCAGGGGCCTGCCGAAGACGGACGGCAAAGGAAACACATATGCCTACTTTATCGACGAAGATCCGGCGAACGGATACGATTCCGCGCTCAGCCCGGAAGAACCCATTACCGAAGGCGGATTTACCCTGACCAACACACTGACGGAAAAATATGTCAACATCCGGGTGAAGAAAACCTGGGAAGGGGATGATGCGGTTCAGCAGGCACGGCCGGTGTATGTGACCGTACGGCTGACCCGGATCATGGACGGGAAAGAAGTGCCGGTGGCTGAAACCGGTGAAGACGGGCAGGAACACCAGGCGATCCTGATCCTGCGGGCCGCGGACAACTGGGAAGGCGTATTCAGGGGCCTGCCTGCGTCAGATGAAAACGGGAAGCCCATCACCTATTCCGTGGACGAAGACCCGGTGAGCGGATACAGCGATGAGACGGTCAGCGGCGACCAGGAACATGGATTTGTGATTACCAACAAATTCGATAACCAGATCATCATCCGGGTGAATAAAGTATGGGACGACGCCGGACTGGCGGATGTGAAGCATCCGGAATCCATCGGGTATGAAGTGACCGCGGCGGGCGGAACAGCCAGAATCGGCACCCTTGACGGGGACAGCGCATGGACTGATGAATTCAAGGCGGACAAATTTGACAGCCAGAAGCAGATCATCAACTACCAGATCCGGGAAACCACAGACCTTTCAGGAGACTATGCGGTCAGCTGCACGAAGCAGGAATCCGACACGGGAATCGTATTCACCATTACGAACCGCCGGCTCTACCGGGACCTGACGATTACCAAGGTATGGGATGACCATTCCGACCTGCTGAAAAACCGTCCCGCAGACGGTGCCGTTGAAATTGACGTGTACGCCGACGCTGCAAAGCTCACGGGCGAAGGATTCCCGGTGCGCATTGTGACGGAGGCCGGAAAGAACGAAGGGTCCGTAACGGTGCGGCTGCCCATCCGGGACGAAAACGGCAACGTGATCCCCTATTTCGTGGAGGAAAGCACGAAGCTGAAAGGCTATACGGCATCCGTCAGCGGCAGCATGACCCAGGGCTATACCGTGACCAATACCCTGGAAAGAACGGATATCACCGTGAAAAAACGGTGGGACGACGATCAGAACGCCGCCGGCATGCGGCCGGAAAGCGTCAATATCCGGCTGGAAGCGGCCAGCGGCGGGGAAAAGACCACCATCGATACAGTGCGGCTTAACGAGGATAACGGATGGACATATACCTTTACCGACAAGGGTACCTGGATGAACGGCGAGCCGTGCACCTATACGGTGGAAGAGGACCCGGTAAACGGCTATTCCCCGACGATGACCGAAAAGCAGCAATATGATTTTGTGATCACGAATGAAGCGGGCCGGAAGGAAATGACCATTACCAAGGTATGGGGAACCGGATATATCGGAAACACCTATACGGACGGCAGCCAGAAGATTCCGGACAGCGTGACGATTGAGATCCTGCGCAGGGTTAAGGGCGAGGAATCCTATACGCCTTTCCAGAAGGTGACGATGACGGAAGGGGACCTGCTGAAGGGTTCAGATGGAAAACCGATCCTGTCGGTGCATGAGCACTACCAGTGGCAGGTTCGCTGTGCAGTACAGGAATACAATGAAAAAGGCGAAAAATACGAATACACCGTGCGGGAGCCGAAGCTTCCGGACGGCGGCAGCGCCCAGGTAAGGCGCAATGGCCCGTATGACTTCAGCGTGGTGAACCAGATCGGCAAACGGAACAGCAACTATATCCTGGTGAACGTGGTATGGGAGGATATGGAGAACCGCTACAACCTGCGGCCCACATTCGTGACACCTGATATCATCTTTATGGACAAGGCAGGGGACGATCACCTGTCGGTGGACGAAAGTGAAGAATGGCGCGCGGTTTATGAAACGGAGCGGAAGGTAGCCGGCGTTGCCGCGGATACGGTGAAGCAGTATTCCAGCCGCGTCGTTCAGGAAGACGAAAAGGTATATACGATTTACTACACCCTGACGCCGCCGGAAATGACCAACCTGATTGTGACCAAGGTATGGAACGACGGGGGAGACGCAAACCACAGGCGGCCGGAAAGCATCACCGTGGGGCTGTACCGGCAGGCTTCAAACGAAAAAGCGGCGCAGCTGATCCGGACCCACAAACTGACAGAAGAGGATCAGTGGACGTATATCTTTGAGGACCTGCTGACCCGGGAAGCGGGCGACAGCGAAAGCCGGTATACGTATTCCGTTCAGGAACTGAACGTACCGGACGGATATACCGCTGAGGTCAAAGCCGGAAAGGAATCCACCAGCCAGCAGGGCAATACTTACCGGAGCTGGACGATTACCGATACCTTCCCGCTGACTGAAGTCACGGTGACCAAGGAATGGGATGACAGCGGCGTGGCTGAATATACAAGGCCCGAAGCTGTTGAAATCCGGCTCCTGGCGGACGGGGAGATGTGGGATCGTTACGTTTTGACCGAGGACGAAAAATGGACCTGTACGTTCCGGAATCTCCCGAAACTGCGGAATGACGGAACCGAAATTGAATATACCGTGGCCGAAAACCGGATTCCCGGTTATGAGGAACCGGTGATCAGCGGCAGTGCGAAGGACGGTTTCACTGTGAAAAACACGGCGGATGTGCAGGACATCACCGTAACGAAAGTATGGGAAGACAACGGTGATAAGTGGCAGGCGCGTCCGGAAAGCGTGAAGATCACCCTGAAGGGCGACGGCACTGAGATGGGGAGCTTTGAAGCCAAAGACGGGCAGCTGAAGCACACCTTTACGGATCTGCCGGTCTGCCGGCCGGACGGAAGCGAGATCCGCTACAGCGTGGAAGAGGAAACGGTTCCCGACGGCTACAAGGTGGATTATTCCGGCTCTGCGGAAGCCGGGTTCACGGTGACCAACCGCTACGCGCTGACGGATATCACGGTGACAAAAGTATGGGACGATGAGGATGAGAACGGCCAGGTTTCCCAGTACAGGCCGGCTGAAATAACCGTATACCTGCTGTCCGACGCGAAGACAGAAGGACAGATGGAACAGGTGATGAACGGTACGGAACCCCTCAGCCTGACGATCCGGGCGGATGCCGGCGGCAGCTGGAAAGGCGCCTTTAAGGACGTACCGGTCTATGCCAAAGGAAACCGGCTGATCGAATACAGCCTGGAGGAAGACGAAAAAGGACTCGGGCAGTATGCTGAGCCGATGATTATGGGCACGGGATACGATTTCACGGTCTTCAACTGGCTGCTGAATGAACAGACCGTCATCATTGTTGACAAGGAATGGGTGCGGGATGATGCGGGCGACCGTCCGGAATCCGTGGCGTTTAAGCTGCTGCAGAATGGCGGAGATTTTATTAACGAAACAATTTCGGCCAATCCGGTGATTACGGACGACCTGAAGAGCCTGTCAAAGCCGTGGCGTACGGTGATCATTGCCAACCGTTATGACAACGACGGGGAGATCTATGACTACAGCGTCCAGGAAACGCCGGTGAACGGATATGTGACGAAGGTGGTTGAAAATTCGGACGACGGAGAAGGATCCTGGCATCACTTTACCATCACCAATACCGCCAAATCGGCCCCGGTGACCATTACGGGCACCAAGACGCTGACCGGCCGCGAAAAGACGGACGAAGATGTGTTTGCCTTCGGCCTGTATGATGAGGCAGGCAATGAAATTGCCACGGCTGAAAGCGACCGGAACGGCCGGTTCAGCTTCCCGGAATTCAGGCGGTTTACCGAAGCAGATGCCGGCAGGACCTTCACCTATACCCTGAAGGAAATCAGCGAAGCTGAAAACGGCATCATTCCTGATCCGACCGTATATACCATCACCGTTACGGTGACGGCGGACAGCGACGGATTCGTGACAGCGGCGCTGAGCGAAAACGCGGAGAAATTGACCTTCACCAACCGGTATGAAGCCAAAGGATCGGTCACATTTGCGGGAACCAAGACCATTGCCGGCCGCGAACGGAACGACAGCGATATCTATTCCTATGAGATTACCGAACCGGATACCGGTAAAACCTGGACGGTGAAGAACGATACGGCCGGAAAGATCCTTTATCCGGAGATATCCTATGTGCTGAATGACAAAACAAACGATACGGGCCTGCATACTTACGAGGTGCGGGAACTTGCCACCGGCCGGGATGACGTTATGAAGGACGAGACCGTCTATACGGTGACGGTGAACGTAACGGATGACGGCGAAGGCCGCCTGAAGGCGGAGGCAGGCGAAAACGCCGCGAAACTGGACTTTACCAATGAAGCCGGGTCCAGCGTGACGGTCACATTTGCCGGAACGAAGCGCGTGATCGGCCGGGAAATGGACGACGAGGATATCTATATCTTTGATGTTTCGGAGGTCGGTACGGAGAACCGGTGGACCGTACAGAACGATGCCCAGGGCAAAATCCTGTATCCGGAGATCACTTATTTCATGGGCGTTACACAGGATGATACCGGGATCCATACCTACAAAATCCGGGAAGATGACACAGATGAGGATGGCGTGACCATTGACCGGACCGTATATACCGTGCGGGTGGAAGTGGCGCCGGACGAAACCGGAAAGCTGCAGGCGAAGGTCAGCAACAACGCCGACGCCCTGGACTTCGTCAACACATACGGCGTTTCGACCAGCGTCACCTTCCGCGGCACCAAGACGGTGACCGGACGCGACTGGGCGGAGGATGACATCTATACGTTCGAAGTGTCCGAGGCCGGCACGGAGAACAAATGGACGGTTCAGAACGACAGCTCGGGCAAAATCCTGTATCCGACCATCTACTATGTAAAGAACCAGGAACAGGACGATACGGGCATCCATACCTACCGGGTGCGGGAAGATGACACGGACGGCGACGGCGTGACCGTTGACACCCGCGAGTATACGGTGATCGTTGAAGTGACGGACGACGGATGGGGGAACCTGACCGCTGAGCCCAGCGGCGACGCCTGGGAACTGGACTTTGTGAATATTTACGGCGCTTCCGGAAGCCTGACCTTTGAGGGAACCAAGACGGTAACCGGCCGGGCGTGGAAGGAAGACGACCTGTATGTCTTCACGATCCGGGAGAAGGGCAACGGCAGCCACAACCAGTGGACGGTCCTGAACGACAAAAACGGAAAAATCCAGTATCCGACCATTCAGTATTCGCTGGCGGACCTGGGCGTGCACGTGTACGAGGTACAGGAAACGGATGCGGACCGGGACGGCCTCCGGACTGACCGGACGGTATATACCGTGGTGGTGGATGTGGAAGACGATGAATGGGGACACCTGGTCATTACTCCCACGGAGAATGCGAAGGCGCTGAACTTTGTGAACCGCTATGGTTCAACGGGCAGCATTACATTCCAGGGAACCAAGTACATTGCCGGGCGCGAAATGGACAGCGATGATGTCTTCAAGTTTGAGATCCTGGAGAAGGATACGCTGGAGAGATGGCCGGCGGAGAACGACAGCACCGGAAAGATCCGCTTCCCGGAAATTGACTACGTGGTGGACGGCGAAACGGACGATACAGGCATTCATACCTATTACGTGCGGGAAATCAATTCGGACGTGGAGCAGATCGGAACGGACAACCGCCTGTATGAGGTGACCGTTGAGGTAACGGACAACGGGGATGGAACACTGGCGGTGAAAGCCAGCGACAACGCCAAAGCCCTGAATTTTGAAAACCAGTTCGGCGCCACCGGCAGCTTCTACTTCAGCGGCGTCAAGACGATTGAAGGACGGGATATCCGGGAGGACGATATCTTCCTGTATGAGATTGCGGAAACCGGCACGGACAACAAGTGGTACTTTACCAACAACGGGGAAGGCCGGATTGTTTATCCGAGAATCGGGTTTGTGAAGAACGCCAGGGTGGATGAGACGGGCAAGCACACCTATACGGTGCGGGAAGTGAAAACCGACCGGAACGATATGGTGTTTGATGAAACCGTGTATACGACCACCGTGGAGGTTTCCGAAGGCAAGGACCAGACCCTGGTGATCAAAACCGGCGACGAGGTTAAACAGGCGAATTTCAGCAATGTGCCGATCTATACGATTACATATGATCCCAACGGCGGCACAATCGACGGACAGACGACGCCCGTGACGGAAAAGCACATGTACGGAACGGTGATCACCATCCGGAAAGCGCCGGTACGGTCCGGGTATGATTTCCTGTACTGGCAGGGCTCGGCATACCAGCCCGGGGACAAGTATACCGTAACCGGAGACCATACGTTCACGGCCCAGTGGGAGGAACATGAGTCCCCGCAGCCGTCTCCGGACTACAGGTTTACCTTTACCAAAAAGTGGTCCGGCGGGCATGAGGACAGTATCGACTGGACGCTGTACAAGGAAGACGGGACGACAGCCCACAAGAAATTCAACAAAAAGATCGTCAGTGACAGCCTGTGGGAGTATGAAGCCTGGTTTGAATCTGATCAGGACTACTACATTATCGAGAATGTGCCGAAGGGATACCAGGTCCGCTACGAAAATGTCGGCGCGTACGCGGGCGTCACCGATCGCTGCTACAACGGCGGCACGATCATCAACTCCAGAACGCCCAAAACCGGCGACAATACGCATACACTCCTGTGGGTGGTATGCACGGTGCTCGGACTGGCCGGTATCACAGCGTTTGTGATCATCCGGAAACGGCGGTCCGGAAAATAAGAAAACAGCATGGTCAGGCCTTGCCGGAAAGCCGACAGGGCCTGATTTCATCAGACGGAGGAGACCTATGAATCAGCAGCAATGGAGCGGCAGGCCGCATTCCCACCCGAAGCGGAAACTGCGGGGCGGGGAGATTGCCCTGCTGGCGGTATCCGTTCTGCTGCTGGCTGCCGGAATCATCGGCCTTACCGGCGTATTCCGGGATCATCGGGCCGCCGAGGAGACGAACCGGGAACAGCGGGAAATCTACTATGCGGAACCGGAGAATTCGGAAGCGCCGGAGAACACCGAAGAGCCGGACAGCGCCCTGCCGGAACCTTCCGCAGGGATGGCATCCGGAACAACGGCCGGGGAAACGAAAGCGCCCGATAACGGGACGCCGGCCTTTCCGGTGGATGAAAACCTGCCGCCGGTGCCGTATCCCGGCAACCCGTCCCTGGCCGTCAGCGACCGGTTTCAGCGGCTGAAAGCGGAAAACCCGGACATTATCGGATGGATCCGGATCGGGAAGATGCTGGACGAAGCCGTGGTGCAACGCAACAATACGTTCTACATGGACCACGATTCCTCCGGGCGGCAGAACGTCAACGGCGCGGTTTTCCTGGATGAAGCCATTTCCCTGGAGACACGACCGTATACCCTGATCCTTTACGGGCACAACATGAAGAGCGGCGCCCGGTTCGGATGCCTGCGCAACTATGAGAACACCGGCTTCTACACCAGTTATCCCTTCATTATATTCAACACCCGGTATGAGGACGGGGAATATGTCGTCTTTTCCGCCTGCGTAGTCCGGACGGAAACAGGGGAACCGCAGTATCTGGATCTGTTCCGCGCGTATTCCCGCAGCACGGAGGAACGCCGGCAGGCCATTGAACTGCTGAAAGCGGAATCCCGGATTCCGGCCAGGATTGACGTTCGGCCGGAGGACCAGCTCCTGCTGCTGGTGACCTGCGTGGAAAGCGATGAGGAGCGGCGGGTGGTGGCCGCCAGGAGAATCCGGGACGGCGAGAACAGGGAAACCCTGCTGGAGCAGATTCAGGCGGACCGGTAACAGACAAGGGAAGACAGAAATGCCAGGGGGACATTTCCAGGCAGCATGAGGCCGGGAAACGTCCCCCTGTTTCATGCTGTCCGATTAAGAAATGGTTAAGGATTGCGCAAGGGTCGGGTTAAGACTTTCAGGAATGAATGGTTTATGATAGGAGCGTAACAAGGGCAAGGACTGACCGGAGGAGATTGAAGATGGATAAGAACGTGATCCTGACAGCAAAAGATTTATCCAAGACGTTTTCAAACGCGTCCCAGCAGCAGCATGTGCTGAAGAACCTGAACCTGGACATTTACCGGCGCGACTTCACCGTGATCATGGGGAACTCCGGATCCGGCAAAAGCACACTGCTCTATGCGCTGAGCGGAATGGACCGGCCGTCGCTGGGTACCATTACCTATAAGGGTACCGGCGCGGAAACGGAGATATCGAAGTTTACCAACGATCAGCTGGCAAAATTCCGCCGCAACCACTGCGGATTCGTGTTCCAGCAGAATTACCTGAACGACAGCATGAGCGCGCTGGACAACGTGATGGTGAGCGGACTGCTGCTGACAAAGGACCGGAAGGCGCTGGCGGCGCGGGCCCAAAGCCTGCTGGAAAAGGTGGAGATCGGGAAAGACGACTGGAACAAGTTTCCGGCCCAGATGTCCGGCGGCATGCAGCAGCGGGTTGCGGTGGTCCGCGGGGTCATCAACAAACCGGAAATCCTTTTTGCCGATGAACCCACCGGCGCGCTGAATTCCCAGAACACGAACAACGTACTGGAAATCCTGAGCGGGCTGAACAATGAAGGCCAGAGCATCGTGATGGTGACCCATACGGTGCGTGCGGCGGAGCGGGGCAACCGGATCCTGTACCTGGCGGACGGGGTGATCGTGGACGAGATCGACCTGGGGCCGTTCCTGGGGGATTACAAGGATGAAACGAACCCGCATCTGGCGCAGGCCCAGGAAAGGCACCGGAAGCTGAAAGATTTCCTGGCGGCGATGGGATGGTAATAATCGGGGGGCTTTCCGATCGAATCCAACGCAGGCCGCACTGTGGCCTGCGCCCCCGAGCCCCCTTCGGACGGAATATTGTTTAGTTGCTTAGAGGAGATACACCATGTATAAGCTGTTTTTTATCGCACGGAACAATATGAAAAAGCAAAAGGGCGATATGATTACCTTCTTCGTCCTGACGCTGTTTGCGGCTTTCCTGATTTTTGACGCGGCCAATGCGATTCTCGGCGTCGGCAACGTGCTGCAGGACCGGTTTGCGGAAACCAACAGCCCGCATATGCTCCTGATTACCGGCGACAGCCCGGAGGAAGCGGAATGCGCACGGGAAGCCATTGCCGGAAATCCGCATGTGAAGGCTTTTGAAGCGACGCCTGCGCTGTATACCAACTTCAGGTACCGGAACGCGAAGGATGCAGACTGGGAAGAGTATGAATTCCTGGTTGAAAGCGCGGATGTCCGGAAGCAGATGATGGTGCATGAGGCGGAGGATACGCAGCTGGCCGGATACGAAATCTGCGTTCCGATGTACCTGCGCGGCCGGTTTGCCGTGGGCGATACGCTGCAGGTCGGTATCGGAAACGATGTATATGATTTCAGCGTGGCCGGATATATGGAGGATCCGTATTTCTCCAGCTCCATGAACATCACGGTGTACTATTGCTACATGGGCCGGGAAGCATACGATGCCATCATTGCGGAGCATCCGGAAACGGCGAAGCGGCAGCGCCTCATCAACAAGGGACAGATGGGAACAAACGGTGCCGGGTTTACCAGCGTTGACCTGGAAAAGGCGGTGACCGACCGTTACAAGGAGCTGATTGCGCCTTTCGGCGCGGCCAATCCGGAGGTTAATTACCTGAATTACCTGTCCGTATGCTGGGACAACATGAAGGGCGGCGCCTCCTTCCTGCCGATGATTATCTGCGCGATCATCATGCTGTTTGCGGTGATTATCATGGTCATTGCGATGATCATCATCACCTTCAGCATCCGTAACTTTATCCATCGCAGCATGAAGGATACCGGCGCGCTGGAGGCCGGCGGATACACCGTGAGGGAGCTTCGCGGCGCGCTGACGGTCCAGATTGCGTCGGCGGCCCTGGCGGGCAGCCTGACGGGCGTGCTGCTGGGCATTGCGACATTCGGCGTATTCGGCCGGATGGTCAGCGGCGTCCTGGGCCTGAGCTGGAACCAGCCGGTTAATATCCTGACAGCGTTGGTCACAGTGGCTGCACTGACCGGGCTCATGATCCTGATTGTCCGCCTGGTCAGCCGGATGTTTAAGAAATTCACGGTGCTGGACGCACTGCGGGGCGGCATCAATACCCATAACTACCGGAAGAACCACATCCGCCTGGACCGGACGAAGCTGCCGGTACCAGCGGCGCTGAGCCTGAAGGACACGCTGGGAAATCCCGGCCGGAACATCGTGCTGGCGATCATTGCCTGCATCCTGACCATCGCCATGCTGATGGGCTTCGGCATGTATGACAACTTCGGCAGGAACACCGGGCGCATGGTGGAAATCCTGGGCTTTGAAGCCGGGGAAATCCAGGTGGACGGCAGCCGGGAACTGGGCGAAGCACTCCGGAAGATGGACGGTCTGGAGAACGTGCTGGGCCAGTACGGCTTTGAACCGACCTATTCCTTTAACGGCCGCGAAGCCACCCACCGGATGTATGCCGTGGACGACATGGAGAACACGACGAACACGATTATTATTGAAGGCAGAATGCCGAAACACGAGAACGAAATCATGCTGACATCCACGCTGGCCCGGGACCTGGGCGCCAAAGTGGGCGATGTGATTACGGTGACCTTCGGCACCCGCAGCGCGGAATACCTGCTGACCGGCACCAACCAGCGGATGCAGGAGATGGGCCGGACCGGCAACCTGACCTTCGAAGGCGCGGAACGGATTGTTCCGAACCTGAACATGGCGAGCTATAACGTAACCGGAAAAGACGGGGTGACCTATGACGACCTGAAGGTGAAAGTGGACGCGCTGGCAGCGGAACGGGGAGAAACCGTGCGCACGCTGGATATCTGGAAAACGACGGAAAGCACCATCGGCACGATGGCGGCCGCCATGAAGGCGCTGTGCATTGTGATCGCGGCCATCACGATCCTGGTGGTTATCTTCGTCGAAGCCCTGATTATCCGGGCCAAGATCATCCGCGAATGGCGCGGCATGGGCATCAGCAAAGCCCTGGGCATGACCTCCGGCGGACTGATCGTGCAGATTATGCTCTCGAACATTCCGGCGATTGCGACGGGTATCATTGCTGGGATCCTGCTGGCCCCGATGTCCGGCAGCCGGCTGACGATTGCCATTCTTTCCCTGTTCGGCATTGAGAAGATTCCTTTCCACATCCCGGCGGGCTACATGGTATTCACCGGCGCAGCGATCCTGGCAGTGGCGTTGGCGACGGCCGGCCTCCTGGGCCTCCGGGTCCGCAGGATCAATCCGGTGGAAATGATTACCGAGGAATAACTGTTTTCAGTTGTCTACTGCCGGTAGACAGGGGCAGGGGAAAGTCATGGTAAGATGGCACTGTCGAAAGGGGAACGGAAAAAGCGGAACCCGGCAGACGGAACGAAACAAAAAATCAAATGAATAAAAATGATGAAGGAGGAACCCACCATGACGAACAAGATCTACACCCTGCCCGAAGGAAAGAACGTAAACGAGATGGCCCATTCGATCCAGATGTACCTGATGAACAGCGAGAGCATGAACGTGCAGGTCCTGACAACCGAAGCCGGCCAGTACATCATCCAGGCCCGTGCCCAGAACGGCAATGTCGGCCAGTGGTTCGGCCTGGACAAGGCGATCCAGGTGACCATCACGCCCTGCGGAAACAATGTGGTAACCGTAGCCATCGGCAACGGCGAATGGCTGAAGAAGTCCCTGACCATGGCGACGAGCATGGTGGTGCTCTGGCCCCTGGCGGTTACCTCCACAGTCGGCATGGTGAAGCAGGGCAAACTGCCGAACAAGATCGACCATGCGATCCAGATGTACCTGGCAGGGCTGAGCGTTCCGGTTGCATGCTGAATGGGATCATGATATTAAATCAGTATAAATACAGCAAATGATCAAGGCTCCTGCTGACGCAGGGGCTTTTTCTCAGGGTGTACAGATTGTAAATGAAATATCATTTGCTGTTTCCTGCCGAACATTCTTTCTAAAACATTTTGCAATGGATAATGCAGTTCTTTACATTCTTTATAGTATATACTATAATGACCGTGACAGGAGGTGTCTGCGATGGCAGTAAAAGCTTTAAATTTTAAAATGGAAGAGTCTGAGATCCTTGCCATGAAGGAAGTTGCGGAAGTCTTTCATATATCCATGACAGATATTGTCCGGAACGGCGTGCGTGAATACATAGCGGAATTGAAAAAAGATCCTTTTTACCGCCTGACGGCGAATGTTCGGGATGCATCGGAAGAAGAATCTGCAGAGGTTCTCTCTGCAATAGCCGATTTGTCTGATGATGACCTTTCCATTTCCTCCGCAAAGACATTTACGCTCTGATCCGGGAGGAAAGCAATGATTCAGTATGAGATCCAATACACAAAAGCTGCGGATAAGTTCCTGAAAGAACATGAATCGCTCCGAAGCCGCTATGAGAATGCATTACGGGAACTGATGACCGGTGATCATCCGGAAAGCATCGATGTGAAGCGGATTCAGGGCAAACACAATCCCTATTACAGGATCCGCCTGGGTGATTATCGCATCGTATATACGATTATCAATCAAAGAATCGTTGTGATTTGCACACTTCTTGCCGGGCCCAGGGGAGATGTATATAAAAAAATGCAGGGGCTCAGGTGACCGGTTGGGAACATATGGGCAGTGATGAATGACTGCCGGGCAGACAGGAGACAGCAGGAAATGGAACATATCGAAAAGGTGACCGTGAACGGCGTTGTCCTGCATTATGCGGTGGCAGGGGAAGGTAAGCCGGTTGTGCTGGTACACGGAAACGGCGAGGACCATCATCTGTTTGATGTGGAAATCGGTCAGCTGGTATCGGCCGGATACAAAGTCTATGCGCCGGATTCCCGGGGACACGGCTTAAATCCGCCACTGAAGGAATACCACTATGCGGACATGGCTGAGGACATGTATCAGTTGATTCAGAAGCTCGGGCTCGGAAAACCGGCTTTCTACGGTTTCAGCGACGGCGGTATCATTGGTCTGATGCTAATCCTGGGCCATCCGGGCTGCCTGAGCGCATTGGCTATCAGTGGAACCAACCTTACGCCGGAAGGGATTGTTCCTTCGTTTATCGAAGAATTTACTGCGATTAACGCGGAAAACCCCAATCCGCTGGTGACCCTGATGCTGACGGAGCCGCATATCGATCCGGGAAAGCTGGGGGACATTGCCATTCCGGTGCTGGTGACCGCAGGCGAAAACGACCTGATTCTGCCGTCTGAAACAGAAAAGATTGCTGAAATGATTCCGGGAGCAGCTCTTAGAATTGTTGAAGGGCACGACCACGGAAGCTATATCGCCGGCAGTGAAATCATGGGAGAAATGCTGATTGAATTCCTGAAAGAAAAATATCAATAAGTTCGGAAAAACGGAGGAGTGTGCCATATGTTTACGATCATGGACGACGGGATTGCGCTTCAGGCGGAACTGGACATGCCGGAAAAGGCAGAGGGGAAAATGCCGGTGGCGGTCCTGATGCACGGGTTTACGGGATATAAGGAGGAGTGGCACATCCTGGCGGTTTCCAAAGCCCTGACGGAAGCCGGGTATGCGGTGCTGCGGGCGGATATGTTCGGCCACGGGAAAAGCGGCGGTGAGTTCCGGAATCACACGCTTTTCAAATGGATGGGGAACGCGATGACCCTGATCGACTATGCCCGGAACCTGGATTTTGCTTCGGAAATCTATATCTGCGGCCATTCCCAGGGCGGACTGACCGCCATGCTGGCGGCGGCGCTGAAAAGGGACCAGATCAGCGGGATGATCGCGCTTTCCCCGGCCTGGATGATTCCGGAACTGGCCCGGAAGGGCAACCTGCTCGGGCTGGATTTTGATCCGGTGCATATTCCGGACGAGCTTCCGGCCTGGAACAACAATGTGCTGGACGGAAACTATGTCCGCGCGGCCCAGACGATTCACGTGGAGGAATACATTGACCGGTATGACGGGCCGGTACTGATCGTTCACGGCGACAACGACGGGGCGGTGCCGGTGGAATACGGTATCAAGGCTGCTGAACGGTATCAGAACAGCAAACTGGTTGTGATTCCCGGGGACGACCACTGCTACGCATTCCACCTGGACCAGGTGGTGAAGGCTGTAAAGGACTGGGCCGTGGAACAGAAAAAAGCCCGGGCAGGTGCCTGACAACCGACAACGCTGTTTTCCGGAGGGAAACCCATGCATTATAACTGCCTGATTGTGGATGATGAGGAAGCGCTGGCCGGAATGACGGCCGAATACTTCCGGATGTTTGACGTGAGCACGGAATACGTGACTTCCGGAGAAGGATGCTTTGCGTTCCTGAAGGAGCATACGGCGGACCTGATCCTGCTGGATATCAATCTGGGGGACGGGAGCGGCTTTGACGTCTGCAAGCGGCTGCGGGAGGAAGCACAGTTGCCGATCCTGTTTATCAGCGCACGGCAGAGCGATGACGACGTGCTGGTGGCACTGAGCATCGGCGGGGATGACTATATCAAGAAACCCTACAGCCTTTCCGTGCTGCTGGCCAAAGTAAAAGTGAACCTCAAGCGGGTTGAACAGCTGAAGGCGACGGGGAGCAGCCGGGATGCGGGGAGCAGCTCCCTGTCTCCGCTGGTGCTGGACGAAGCGACGATGTCCGCGGTGCTGAACGGGAAGCGGATCGCGCTGAAGGCCAAGGAATTCGCACTGTTGCAGTGCCTGTATCAGCACCGGAACACGATTGTGAAAAAGGACCAGCTGTTTGAGGAAGTATGGGGCGATACCTTCTTCAGCGACGGCACGCTGAACGTGCATGTGCGCAAGCTGCGGGAGAAGCTGGAGGAGGATCCAAACAATCCGAAAATGCTGAAAACCGTCTGGGGCACGGGATATATGCTGGAACTGGCATCCGGCGGAAACGGCGGGCAGGCATGAAACAGATCCGAATCATGGCCGTCGTTTTCACGCTGCTGATGGCGCTGGCCCTGGCTGGCGGGATGCTGTTCCTGAACGGGATGGAATACCGCGGGCGGGATGTCAGCCGGTATAACGATATGATCCACCGGATCAGCGACGGCTACGCGGCGGGCATACCGGCGGAAGAACTGGAAAAGGCATACGGCTGCGATATCATCCTGAGCCGGGATTTGGTGGACGCGGAGCTGACGAAATACTATGCGGCCGGCGCGCTGGTGCTGGACTTTGCCCCGGGCGGGGAAGCCATCGGGAAAGTGGTGTGGAATGACCGGCAGGAAGCCTTTACGGCGCAGAAAACACAGCTGCGGAATGTGCTGCTGGGATGTTGGGTGCTGATTGCGGTATCCGGATACCTGTTCCTGCTGGTGATCTACCGGACGGTGGTGAAACCGATCCGTGAGTTCGAAGGTTTTGCGGAGGCCATAGCCAGGGGACGGCTGGATGTGCAGCTGCCGAGGCGGAGGCTGAACCTGTTCGGGAACTTTACGGAGAGCTTCGATATCATGCGGGAGGAGCTCCGGGTTGCCCGGGAACGGGAAGTGGAAGCCAACCGGGCCAAACGGGAGATGGTTGCCGGGTTGAGCCATGATATTAAGACGCCGGTGGCAACGATCCAGGCAGCATGCGAGGTGCTGGAGGCAAAATATCCGGACGAAGCGGATATGCGGGAAAAGACAGCGGTGATTTCCGCCAAGACAAATACGATTAACCAGCTGGTGAACAACCTGTTCCACACCACCCTGGAGGAGCTGGAATCGCTGCCGGTGAATCCAGCGGAGGTGTCCGCAAAGAAGATTGAAGGCTTTTTCCGGGATATGAACCAGCAGGGCGATATTATCCTGGACAATCCCATTCCGGAATGCCTGGTGCGGATCGATCCGATCCGGATGGAGCAGGCGGTGGACAACGTGGTCAGCAATTCCCGGAAGTATGCCGGGACCGATATCCACGTATCCTTTGACGAAGTCGAAGGTGTCGGCGGCGAGGACGGGAAGCCGGTCCGGTACATCCGGGTTACTGTGCGGGACGCGGGCCCCGGCGTTCCGGAGGAGGAACTGGGCCGGATTACCGAAAAGTATTTCCGCGGCGCGAACACTGCCGGCCGTGACGGCTACGGCCTGGGCATGTACCTGGTGAAGTGGTACATGGAAAAACAGGGCGGCGGCCTGGAATACTACAACGACAACGGCTTTGTGGTGGAACTGCTGGTGAAAAAGGTATAATCGCCTGCATTCGTTGACAAACCTTGCTGAAACAGGGATAATATTGCCCGGAAATCCTGTATTTTTACTGGAGTGGTTCTGCGGTTATGCACATGAGGAAGAAGAAATGGGCCCGGCCGGAGTTGGCTGCGTGCCCGTTTTATACGAACGGCGGGGAGGAATACCGGAACACATGGCGGAGCCGGTTTCCGGAACCGGAACACCCGCTGCACCTGGAAATGGGCTGCGGCAAGGGCGTCAGCACGGCGGCCATGGTGAAGGACAATCCCGGCATTAACTTCGTGGCCTGCGACATGAGTCCGGATGTGCTGGGAGTGGCCCGGCGGAACATGGCCGGGGATAGCGGGGAGGACCCGCGGAATATCCAGCTGGTGCGGACCGATATCTGCTTTATCAGCCGGCTGTTCGGGCCGGAGGACGGGGCGGAACGGATCTATATTCATTTTCCGAACCCGTGGACCGAGCACCCCAAACACGCGAAACGCAGGCTGACCCATCCACGGCAGCTGATGCAGTACCGGGAGATGCTGAAGCCCGGCGGGGAGATCTGGTTCAAGACCGACGACGATACGCTGTTTCAGGATTCGCTGGTATACTTCGACCTGTGTGGGTTTGAGACAGTGTACCTGACCCACGACCTGCACGCAGCCGGATTCAAACCGAACTACATCAGCGAACATGAGGCGAAGTTTACGGCGCAGGGGATACCGATCAAGGCCGGGATCTTCCGCATGAAAGAAGCGGGGCCGGATTTCGACCCGACAAGGTACCGGCTGACCCCAGGTGTCCGGGCCAAAGCGCTGGAAAGACTGGACAGGGAGACAGAACGAAAATGAGCTTATTGACAAAACTGGCATCGCTGGGCGCGGCGGGACTGATGCTGCTGTCGGTGCCGCTGGATACCGCGGCGCCCCAGAATGACGTGGACGGTACGCTGTTCCTGGTGAACCGCCAGTGGATGGTAACGGAAAGCTATGAACCGTCGGACCTGCGGCAGGCGGAGGTACCTGGCTCGGTGCGCCAGATGCGGGATGAGGCGGCCTCGGCGCTGGAGGAAATGTTTGCCGCCTGCAAGGAGGAAACCGGCGTGACGCTGATTTCCGTCAGCGGATACCGGGCCTACGTCCGGCAGTACAACATCTACCACCGGAAGCTGCGGTCCGTGAAGGGAAATGAAGCAAAAGCACAGGAGTATGTGGCGCCGCCGGGGGCCAGTGAACACCAGCTGGGGCTGGCGATGGATATCGGCCAGCGGAACAAGCCGCACCTGAACGACAAGTTTGCGGATACGCCCGGCGGAAAGTGGGCCCAGGAAAACTGCTGGCGGTTCGGGTTTATTCTCCGCTACGGCAAGGAATGGGAAGAAGTGACCGGTTACAAGTATGAATCGTGGCACTTCCGGTATGTCGGGAAGGAAAAGGCAAAGGAAATCCATGAAGCGAATATTCCTTATGAAACATGGATGATCGGCTACCGGACGAAGCTGCTGGAACGGCTGATGAGTGATTAGTGGTTAGTGATTAGTGGGTTCCGGGAAGGAGTAGTTGGATTGAAATTCAGAAATGTTTTTGCTGCCCTGCTGGTGCTGGGGATGCTTTTCAGCGGGTCCGGGCTGGCGGAAGAGGATTTCAGCATTACAGAGGTCATGCAGGAGATTGACCTGGACGCGCCGGTATACGGGGACGTGGCGTGGACTTTTCCCGTGGCGCTGGAGGATATGCAGCCGGAGTTTGTGGTGCTGGCAAACAAGCATTACCTGCTGGATTCCAAATTTGTGGTGACCCCCCTGAAGAAGATTAAGAGCATGTCCCTGAACAAGGACGGCAGCAAAAAGAGCGGGGATATGTATGTGGTTTCCAAGGGTATGGAGCTCAACGAAACCTGCGCCGATGCCCTGATCGCCCTGTCCGACGCGGCCCGGGCGGACGGCTATAAGCTGTACCTGAAAAGCGCCTACCGCTCCTACCAGACCCAGAAGACGATGTACTACAACCGCCTGAAGAAAAACAAGGGCAAGGATGACGGATGGGTATCCCTGCCCGGCGCCAGCGACCACCAGACGGGCCTGGGATGCGACGTGGTGCCCCGTTCCTGGAAGGATAAGTCCATGAACGGGAAAATGGGGAAGGAGCCGGAATGCATCTGGATGGCGGAGCACTGCCAGGAATTCGGATTTGTGATCCGGTATCCGGAAGACAAGCAGGAAGAGACGGAAATCAATTACGAGCCGTGGCACCTGAGGTATGTGGGGGTGCCGGCGGCAACCTATATCATGGAAAACGGAATGTGCCTGGAGGAGTTCAATGCGGAACTGCAGGCGGCCATCCGGGAATTCATTGACGCCGGGGGAGACCCGGCGCTGGTGGAAGCATTTATCCAGGAAAGCACGGACGAGTAAGAAAGGAAAACGGCCATGAAATTACTGATCGTGGATGACGAACAGCGGATCAGGTCCCTGATTGCCAAATATGCCTCCTTCGAAGGATATGAGACCGCGGAGGCGGCGGACGGGATGCAGGCAGTGGAAATGTGCCGGGATACGCGGTACGACCTGATTATCATGGACGTAATGATGCCGGAACTGGACGGGTTTTCCGCGGTGCGGGAAATCCGGAAGCATTCGGACACGCCGGTGATCATGCTTTCCGCCCGGGGCGAGGAATATGACCGGATTCACGGATTTGAACTGGGCATTGACGATTATGTGGTCAAACCCTTCTCCCCGAAGGAACTGATGATGCGCGTGGCGGCGGTGCTCAAGCGCAGCGGCGGGGAAAAGGCAGCGGAAAGCGACGTACTCACATTCGACGGACTGACGATTGACTTTACCGCCCGGCGGGTGACCATTGACGGGCAGGAACTGGACCTGAGCCCGAAGGAATATGAGCTGCTGTTCTACATGGTGCGGAACCGGGGCATTGCCCTGAGCCGGGAAAAGCTGATCAGCGACGTATGGGGCTATGACTTCTTTGGCGACGACCGCACGCTGGATACGCATATCAAGCTGCTGCGGAAGCAGCTGGGACCTTACGCGGACCGGATAACCACGCTCAGAGGGGTGGGGTATCGCTTTGAAAAGGAATAAGCGCGGCGCGCTGGCTTTCCGGGAAACGTTCCTGGCAGGCCGGCTGGGCATCCGGCGGAAGATCCTGATCTACCTGCTGGTGCTGGCGGGATTCATCATCTCGATGGTCTGGCTGTTCCAGAATGCGCTGCTGTTTTATGTTTACCGGGGACCGGAGTTCCTGCGGGGCGGCCCGGCACCGGTTGTGGTGATCGAAGGGGAAACAGGTGGGCAGGAGGACGCCGGAAGCGCGGAGAACCTGCCGGAAACCCGGGAGGGCCGGAGTATCAATACGCTGCGGCTGGACGCGATTACCCGGTGGGAATTCCTGGTGATCGTCATCGCGATCCTGCTGGCCACCGGCGTGGTCGGCTACAGCATGGCCCGGAGCATTTCCCAGCCGATTATTGAGACGAACGAGGCGGCCCGGGAACTGAGCCGGGCCCGGTACGAACGGCCCGCCCACAGCGGCGGATACCGGGAGATTGCCCAGCTGAACGATACGCTGGTGCAGACGGCGGAGGACCTGCGCAAGGTGGAGGACCTGCAGCGGGAACTGATTGCCAACATCTCCCACGATCTGCGGACACCCCTGACGATGATTGAGGGCTATGCCGAGGCCATGCGGGACATGCCGGACGAAGTGACGCCGGAAAACATGCAGATTATAATCGACGAGACAGAACGCCTGAGCCGGATGGTGAACGAAGTGCTGGACTTCAGCCGGCTGCGGACCGGAAGCCTTGAAATGAACAAGGCGCCCTTCAACCTGACGGACGCCGTCCGGAAAACCGTGGAGCGGATTGCCCGGATGACTGCCGGGGAAGGATATACCGTTACTTTTTCGGCGGAAAAGGATATTACCGTCAACGCGGACAGCGGGCGGATCAGCCAGGTGATCTATAACCTGATCGGCAACGCGCTGACCTACACCGGGGTGGATAAGACCGTCCGGGTGGCCCAGGAAGACCGGGGCAGGGCGGTGCGTATTTCCATTTCCGACAGCGGGGAGGGAATCGCGCCGGATGAGTTGCCCTATATCTGGGACCGGTATTACCGGAGCCGGGAAAACCATAAGCGCGCGGTGATCGGCAGCGGGCTGGGCCTGAATATCTGCCGGGGCATCCTGGAGAACCATGATGCGCCGTACGGGGCGGAATGCCCGCCGGAAGGCGGCACGGTTTTCTGGTTTGAACTGCCGAAAGATGAAAAAGTGACAGGGGAGGCAACCGTATGATTACTATCCTGAACCGGGCCAGGCTGCTGGCGGATTCCGACAGCGAGGAAGCGGCCAGAGTGAAGGAGACCCTGAAGGCTGCCGGGATTTCGTATGATGTGCGCACCGTGCAGAACCATACGGCGCTGGGTAAGGCGATTCACTCAGGAGTTGGCGTCGGCGTATACGGGGGCGGAATGTCCGCGTCTTCATTCAGCGACCAGAGCACCTATATCTATATGATTTATGTGCGCAGGAAGGACCTGGAAAAGGCAAAGGAAGTCTGCCACCTGTAACAGGCGGCGGACTGTTTTATACGGTTCCGGAACAGACATGAACGGAGTGATCAGGATATGAGGATTATTACGGTCAGCCGGCAGTTCGGCAGCGGCGGGCGGGAACTGGGGAAACGCCTGGCGGATCTGCTGGGATGGGACTATTATGACCGGGAAATCATCCAGGCACTGGCGGAAGACCAGGGTATGAGTCCGGAATACCTGCACAAGGTGCTGAGCGGCCACGGATGGCACCAGTACCAGCTGACCTACCGCAACAGCTTCCGCCAGCCGATGGCCGGCGCCTGGAAGCATACGGAGGTGCTGGTGCGCCAGCGGGAAATCCTGCAGGAGATTGCCGCTGCCGGAAACGACTGTGTGATTGTGGGCCGGGACGCGGACGTGATCCTGCAGGAATATCATCCCTTCCGGATCTATGTGTGCGCGGATATGCCCAGCCGCCTGGCGCGCTGCATGCGCTATGAGGAAAAAAAGGAACCGGAAGAACGCCTGACGGAAAAGGAAATCCTGCGGAACATCCGCAGCATTGACCGGAATCGCCGGCAGATCCGGGAAATCCTGACGGGGAAAAAGGCCGGGGACGGCAGTTCGTTTGACCTGACCGTCAATGCGGCTGAATGGGAGATTAAGGAACTGACGGAAGCGGTGGCGGCTTTTGCCGGACGGTGGTTTGAGAGGTCGGGTGCGGAAGGAAAATGAGAAACCAGAAAGCAAAGACTGACCTGACAACCGGCACGGTATGGAAAAGGCTGCTGGTCTTCTTCCTCCCGATTGCGGCGGGCACGATTATTCAACAGCTCTATAACGCGGCGGACGGGCTGATTGTCGGCCGTTTTGTGGGAACGAATGCCCTGGCTGCGGTGGGCGGAAGCTCAGCGCAGATTATCAACGTCCTGGTGGGCTTCTTTGTAGCGATGACAGCCGGGGCCTCCGTGGTCATCGGACAGATCTACGGCGCCGGCCGGAAGGAAGACCTGAACCGGGCCATCGGCAATGCCGTGGCGGCGATGGGAATTGCCGGCATCGGGCTGGCGGCGGTCGGGCTGGTGGCGTCCCCGGGACTGCTCCGGCTCCTGAATACGCCGGATGAGACGATGGACGGCGCGGTGCTCTACCTGCGCATTTATTTCCTGGGCGTTCCGTTTGTGATGATCCTGAATATCGAATCCAGCATCCTGCGGGCGCTGGGGGATTCCTTCCATCCGTTCCTGTACATGGTCATCGGATGCGTGATGAACATCGTGCTGGACGTGGTGTTTGTGATCGTGTTCGGATGGGATATCGCCGGGGTTGCCATCGCAACGGTGCTGGCCCAGGTGGTGAACGCGGCGCTGCTGACCCGGAAGCTAGCGAAGGGAACGGATGAATACCGGCTGTCGGTCCGCCAGCTCAAGCTGAGGGGCGTTTACCTGGTCAATATGCTCAGGCTTGGCGTTCCGGCAGGCCTGCAGTCCTCCATGTACAGCATTTCCAACGTGATTATCCAGGTGGCGGTCAATTCCCTGGGGACGATCGTCGTGGCCTCCTGGGCGATGAGCGGGAAGACCGACGGGCTCTTCTGGGCGGTCACCAACGCGATGGGCGCCGCCATTACCAGCTTTATTGCCCAGAATTACGGCGCGGGAAAGACGGACCGGGTGAAACAGTGCGTCCGGCAGGGCCTGGTGATGCACTTTATCATCACAATTGCCCTGAGTGCTGCGCTGATGCTGACCGCAATTCCGCTGCTGCGGATCCTGACGCCGGATGAAGACGTGGTGCAGACGACCTACACGATCATGGCCTATTTCGTGCCGTACTACTTTACATGGGTGTTGGTGGAAGTGCTGAGCGCCGTGCTCAGGGGCGTGGGAGACGCGGTATATCCCGTGGTGATTATCGGACTCGGGATCTGCCTGTTCCGGGTGATCTGGATCCTGACGGTGTTTGCCCACTTCGGGACGCTGCTGTCCCTCTGCCTGTCCTACACGGTATCCTGGACGATTACCAGCATTGCCCTGGTAATCTACTACCGGAAAGGCGGATGGATGAACCGGCGCCGGCTTGTGGACCATTAGGAACGGGCGGTTTCCCGGTCATCAAAAGAAAGCAGGGCTGCAAAAGCCCTGCTTTTTCCATAAAAAAGAGCGGGTGATGGGAATCGAACCCACGTGACCAGCTTGGAAGGCTGGAGCTCTACCATTGAGCTACACCCGCAAATGGAGCGGTAGACGGGACTCGGACCCGCGACATCCACCTTGGCAAGGTGGCACTCTACCAACTGA
>JAFROK010000057.1 GCA_017429695.1 Clostridia bacterium
ATTTGATGCTTCTATTATACCATTAAACCCGTTGATTTTAAAGGAACAGAGGGCTTCCGAGGTGTACTGAAATTGTTTTTGGCTACCACTTCCTTTGCTAGACTTTTTCAGTGGTCTCGGACGACCCTTTTCGTTCCGAAAGTGAAACAGCGGGACGCACTTTTTCATTTTATTTCCCGGATCACGAAGGCAGTTCCGGATCGTGACCGGATACCTCCCGGTCAAGTATTTCCTGCACCGCCTCCAGCGCTTTCTCATGCATCCTGAGCGCCGTCCGGCTGGATATATACATTTCAGCGGCAATCCTTTCCCACGTTTCGAAGTTCAGATACCGCTTCTCCAGGACCAACTGCCAGGCCAGATCCTGAACCATTGAAATCGTCCGGGCAATCTCCAGTTTCTTGTCCACCATCGCGTCTATTTCTTCATCCAGTTCCTTCTCCGCTTCCATGATTTTCATCACCGTTTCTGCCATCGTGTCCGTGCTCCTTGTCCGCTTCACAACCGGCCGGTCGGGCCGGACAAACCCGGACGTGGAGTTCGCCAGGGCCTTCAGTTTCTCAATCTGCAAAAGCTTGCTCTGAATCAGCTGATCCAGCATATAAGCCTGGGAAAGATATTCATACGCAGTCATCTAAAAATCTCCTCTCTCTGTTCTATTACCGTTATCCCTCAAAAAACCACAGAATCCGCAACGGACTCGGTCTCCGGAACGGCGGGGACGGTTTTTTTCGTTCCGTGTTCGGCCGGAACGCAAAGAACTGTCCCCCGCAGTTCCGCCCATGGCCTCAAAAACCCGCATATCGTACCGCTTCAATCAAGGCCTCCTGGGTCATGTTCTTTCCTTCCAGCGCCTTCAGGATCCGCTCGTCTATCGTTCCTTCCGTCACCAGATGGTGGATCACCACCGTTTCCGCCTTCTGCCCCTGCCGCCAGAGCCGGGCGTTCGTCTGCAGATACAATTCCAGGCTCCAGGTGAGCCCGAACCAGACCAGGGTGCCGCCTCCCGCCTGCAGGTTCAGCCCGTGGCCGGCGGACGCCGGATGGATCGCCGCCACCGGAATCTTCCCCGCGTTCCAGTCCCGGATATCCTCTGAGCTCTTCAATACCCGCACCTCCGGAAACCTTTCCCGGATCCGGTCGATATCATGCTGGTACCAGTAGGCCACCAGCAGCGGATTCCCGTTGGCGGATTCGATCAGATCCTCCAGTGCATCCAGTTTCCGGTCATGAATCCGGGCAACTGTACCGTCTTCCGTATAGCAGGCGCCGTTGGCCATCTGGGAGAGCTTGCCGCAAAGGACGGAAGCGTTTTTGGCGTCAATCGTCAAAGTCTGGACGGAACGCCGGGACAGGCCCTCCGTTTCAGCCGAACATGAAACGGGAAGGACAGCCCCGGGGTACCGTTCGGCCATCTGAGGTTTCTTTGAGAGAACTGTAAGAAACAGATCTTCCTTCAAAGTCTCATACAGATCTCTTTCCCGCGGATCCATATACACCGGCACACGGTTCATCACGCATTCCGGCATCTTCAGGTGATCCACGCTCTTCATGGACACCGTGATATCCGATATCTTCCGGAAGATCGCCTCATCCGCCCCGGGACGGAGCTTCCAGCTGAAAACCTGGCCGTTTCCCCACCTGTCCGGCATGAAGTACGCTTCCCGGTACCGCCCGATAAATCTTCCGAGCCTCTCTCCCATATCCAGCACCCGGTATTCTGCGAACAGGTCCATATACCCGTTCGGGGACGGCGTACCGGTAAGGCCCACGATCCGTTTCACCATCGGGCGGACAGCCATCAGCGCCCGGAAGCGCTTTGCCTGCCAGTTCTTGAAAGACGACAGCTCATCGATAACCACCATGTCATAATCAAAACGCTTGCCCAGGTACTGCACCAGCCACGGCACGTTCTCCCGGTTGATGAGCGTCACGTTCCTCGATAGTGCCAGCGCCTTTTTCCGCTCATCCGGACTTCCGATGGCCACCGAATAATCCAGGCCTTTCAGGTGGTCCCATTTCCGGATTTCCTCCGGCCAGGTATCCCTCGCCACCCGCAGCGGCGCGATGACCAGCGTCTTCCGGATCTCTCCCCGTTTAAACAGTTCCTGCATGGCGGTCAGGGTGATGACGCTCTTTCCCAAACCCATCTGCAGGAGAATTGCCGAAACCGGATGTTCCAGGATAAACTCAGTCGCATACGACTGGTAATCATGCGGAATATATTGCATATGCGCTCCTTTCTCTGCTATACTTCTCTCATTATTCCTCCTGCAAATCATGGACAACTTGGACAACGGACGAAATTTTCCTATATACGCGTATATGTATACGCCTGCTTACGCTCAGCTATTGTCTGAAACAATCCAATTAAAATATAGGAAAAAGTTGTCCTGTCCGTCCCATTCAGAGACCTACTCCAAAAAATCGGGCATATCGGGAATTCGCTCATATATCCGCTGGCGGCCGTACAGCGCTATGGGGACCCGCCTGTCCGACTTTCGCCAGCCGCGCACCTGCGCCATCAGCGCCGCAATGGCATAACTGTCCGCCGGCTTCATATCGGAAAGATTCCGCCCGAAGCACTCCGCCCATATTTCCGCGTTGCAAACCTTCTCCCGGCGGACCGTCCCCTTCGGCAGCGTCGGATCCTTCCGGTCCGACAGATAGTTCCGCCGCTCATACAGATCCATATCCCGCCAGTTTTCCGGCAGGAGGATATCCAGGTACTGTTCCACCATGCCCTGGCGCTCATCCGCCTCCATGGCGGACCGCTGGGCTTCCTCAGCCTCACTGAGCAGGTCTCCTTCCAGCCAGAGCTTTTCCCCCTGTCGCCAGTAATGCTTGGCTTCCGCCCAGATCTGGTCCCGTTCCTCTTTCGTAAAGGAGAACTTACGAACCTGTTCCTTCTGACGGCACTTCACCACCCAGAACCGACGGTTGCCAGTCACGTCCCGCAGATACCCGCGCTCCCCATTCACCGTGGCAATGATCACCGTCTGCCGGGGATGGGATTCGACCACCTTCCCGTAGGACGGACGGTATATATCGTCCGCAGTGGACAGGAAGGCCTTCACCTTCTCGATATCCGCCTTCTTCATGCCCGCCAGCTCGCCGATCTCCGCAATCCAGTATCCCTGCAGTTTCTCGGCGCCGGCCTTGTCGTTCATATCCGTCAGGCTCAGCGTTTCCGAATAATACTTGGCCCCCGCCAGCAGTCGGAACAGCGTGCTTTTCCCGATGCCCTGCGCGCCGTCCAGCACCAGCACCGAATCGAACTTCGTTCCGGGTTGGTAAATCCGCGCTACCGCGGCAGCAAACACCTTGCGCGTCACGGCGCGAACATAGTCTGTATCGTCCGCCTCCAGGCATCTGTGCAGCAATGTTTCAATCCGGCCCACTCCGTCCCAGGGAGGCAGGCTGTCCAGGTAATCCCGCACCGGATGAAACTTCCGGTCATCCGCCACCTTCGTAAAGCAGGCGTCCAGGTTGCGCCTGGAAAACGGCACATACCGCCTGTCCAGCATCACCAGCAGCTGTGCGTCGTCCGCCTCCCGCCAGAAGGGATTTCCTTCCGGACGTTCCCATGGCATTTCCCCGGTAACCTGCACACGGCACGCCATCTCGTTGTAGGCAAACCCGGCAAAATCCGGATCGTGATTCAGGATCAGCATCAGGTTGTCCACGCTGTTTTCCAGTTCCTTGGATTTTCCCCGGTACCTCAGCTGCGCGGTCCAGCCCCGGTCTTCCGCATCCCGTTCATTGAATTCCGGATCACTGAAATCAGAATCACTGAAATCCCGTTCAGCCTCTGCCCGCCGTTCCTCGTCCAGCTTCAGCTTCACCGCGTCCTGGGAAAGGGCAAATTCACACATCTGCTTAAACGACTTCTGTGTCTCATCATTTCCGAACCTATGAATCCGCACCAGGTCGAAAGCGTTCATCAGCTTCCCGCCGGCCGGGTCCGTCGCGTGATGCGAATACACAAACCGGTCGTCATACACCACCACGCCGGCGGTGGAGTCCGCGGGAATATAGTCCCATCTCCCCTCCACAGCCGTCGGCGCATATACATCCCCCAGAAAGGTTTTCATAGCATTGGTAATCGGAAAATACGTCCGGCAGAAAACGCCCACAAGGCCGTCCTTTTCCAGCGGGTCCTGCTGGGACGTAACCGCCCTCTTCATCACCTCCGATTGCCGGGAGGACACAGGCCACTGGGAAACATCCCGCCAGTCCTCATACATCCCCAGATAGTGGTCCACCGGCAGCGGACAGCCGAAGGACTCATCAAAAACAAACTGGCTGTCCGATGAGCAGGACGCCCAGTACATCATGCGCTCCGCTTCGTAGGTGGAATCATCAAAAAGATCCATGCCCAGCTGCTTCGCCACCATCCGCATCAGCGCCGGATATTCCTCCTCCGACACTTCCCGGTCCAGCAGCAAAACCAGCCGGTACCGCGGCGCCTCCGGCCGGTGCTTGTGCGTCGAATACAAAAACCAGTCAATCCCGGCGAATACTTTCCGGCACAGCGCCGGGAAGTTCACCTCCGCAGGAATATTGTCCGCATCCAGGCAGCCCAGCGTCCGGAACAGCACATGCCCTTTCCCCCGGTGCCCGCCCCGCAGCCATCCGCCCACAAAGCCGCCCTGGTCCTTCAGCTCGTCCCGCTTCTCCTTCGGCAGCTTCGGATACTCTTCCACCGTTTCCGATGTTCGTATCGGCCGCCTGTTCCGCTCCTTGATCCAGGACCAGTTCCGCTCCTGGTTCTTGTAGTGCTTGTTCGTCCGCCGGTCACAGACGGAAATCTTCAGCACAGGATCATTCATCTGTCGTCAGTCCTTTCTGTATGTTGCACATGTATACCCCTCCGCCCGGAGGATGAGCCCGTCCGCCCACGCGGGACACTCGCCCATCATCCGGCAGATTTCCTCCACAGAATCCCCCGGTTCCGCCTCGATGATCACCTCATCATGCACATGGGCAACAATGCGGAACCGTCCTTCAACCCGCATCATCGCCTCCGCCAGCAAATCCCTGGAAATCCCCTGCACAATGTTCTCCACAAATTTCGGCCCGTAGGATTCAATCAGCTCCCATTTCTTCGCGGCGTTCAGGCCCTGGTACATGACGCTTTCACTGCCGAATTTGTTCATTCCGATCCGGGGCTTCACATACGCCAGCGCCCGCCCGCCCGGCAGGTGGATAAACAGCATGCCCGACCGGCACTCAAAACGCAGCCGATTCATACGCACCGTAGTCTTTTCCGATACAGCCGTTTTCACCGCCGAATCCACGTCCCACCACAGCCGGCAGATGTGCGGATTGGCGGTTCGCCAGGCGTTCACCATGGGCTGCAGTTCCTCCTCCGGGGCCCCCATTTCAATGGCCCCCATGCTTTTCAGCGCACCCACTCCGCCGCCGTAGCCCAGCGCCAGTTCCGCAATCTTCCCCTTCTGCCGCAGATGGCCGTTCACGCCATGCTTCTCCACGGGCACATGGAACATTCTGGACGCGGATTCGCTGTAAATATCCCCGCCGGAAGCAAACACTTCCATCCGCCACCCTTCCCCGGCCAGCCACGCGATCACCCGCGCCTCAATGGCGGAAAAGTCCGCGACAATGAACTGGCCACTGGCCGGAACAAACGCGGTCCGGATCAGTTCCGACAGCACATCCGGCACGGAATCATACAGCACTTTCAGCGCGCCAAAATGCCTGTCCAGCACCAGTTTCCGTGCCTGATCCAGATCCGGCAGATGATTCTGCGGCAGGTTCTGCATCTGAACGAGCCGCCCCGCCCAGCGCCCGCTTCTCGCCGCCCCGTAAAACTGGAAAGCGCCGCGGATCCGGCCGTCTTCGCAGACCGTGTTCCGGATGGCTTCATATTTCTTCACGCTGGACTTGGCCAGCTGCATGCGCAAAAGCAGCACCTCCCGTATTTCCGTCCCGGCGTCCTTCAGCATTTCAGCCACCTGCTTCTTTCCGAGGGATGCCACATCCATCCCGTGGTCCGTGAGCCACTGCCGAACCTGCAAAACCGAATTCGGATTCGCCAGCTCCGTCCGTCTGCACAGTTCGTCCGTCAGTTCACTCCGCGCCTTTTCGTCCATCGCCAGCGCCGCTGAAACAAACTGGTCATCCACCGCGATGCCCCGGTCGTTGATGCGCTGGTCCAGTTCATATTCCTGCCATACCGATTCCGGCACCGGATAGTTCTTTAGCCGTTCCTGAATCTGCATTTCCACTTCCACATCCCTCCGGTTGTATTCAATAAACAGTTTCCATTTATCCGGATCCGTATCCGGCAGGTTCCGGCCGCCCTGGCCGTTCAGCAAGGTCGGCCTGGCCGGCGTACAGAAAAAGCGGATCAGGTCCTTACCTTCCGACATCTTCTGCTGATCCAGCCCCAGTGCGGCGCCGGCGTCCTTCAGGGAAAGCGGCAGGCCCATATACGCGCACCGGATCATGGTGCACCGCCAGTTCTCCGGGGACAAAAACTCCCCTTTTTCCAGCCAGCGCATATCCCGCAGCAGCCTGGACAGGCACACCCGTTCAAAGGAAGCGTTGAAGGCCCGTTTCTCCACGGCGGGATCCTTCAGCGCCCGCAGGAGTTCCAGGCTCAGCGTACCGCCGGCAGACAGGTCTTCCACCTGAACCGGGCCGCCGTTCACGCTGTACCCAAACAAAAGAATCCGGAAGTCCGGCGCTTCCGCGTCGCGGTACGCGCCGGACTTCACCAGGTTCTCGGATGAAAAAGTTTCAATATCAATGGAAAGGGTTTTCATGCCAGGAAATCCTCGTCTTCGTCGTCCAATCCGGCGAATTCCACCTCCGCGCTCACGCGGCCGCCCAGGCGTTCCCCGTCCTTCACCTTCTGCAGGTTATTCAGCCCGCAGGCGATGCCCCGGTTTCCGTTGCTGTTGAAGGCATAGAACGTCATGGACACCCGGCAGTAGCAGCCGGAATAAACTTCACTCTGGTCCAGAATCGGATTGCAGGAAAGATCCACAATCCCCGGCGCCCGGTCGGTGTTCGCGTTCACGAACCACATGCCGGCGAAGGCCGGATCATCCGGACGGTCCAGGTCGCCATCCCGCAGCGGGTTCTTAATGGCCGACATGGGCGGAACACTCTTCCCGTTGCCCTTCAGCCTGCTCTCCCCTTCGCGGTAGGCCGCCTCAATGGCCGCCTTCACCTTCCTGGTGGTCACCTCATCCGTCTTCGGCCATACAGCGCAGACCGAATACTTAGGATTTCCGCCATTAATGGAGGCGGGTTCCCACACGTGTTCATAGGACAGCCTCGTGTCCTTGCCCGTAATTACCTTGCACATATTCACAGCATCCTTACTCATGATTGTTTACCTTACCTTTCTCATCTTTCTGAATATCCGCATCCTCACATGCGGTAACATCACCAGCAGCAGCGCCACTGACAACAGCATCATCAGCGGCAAAATCAACTGCCGCCAGATCCATTTCCTTCCGCCGGTCCGAAACAGGCACGGCGACAAAAACGCGTGCTTATCCGGCATCCGCATCATCGCCCGAATCACCGGAACCAGAACCGGAACCACACTCACCACCGGAACCCAGCCCAGCCACCGCGGAAAGCAGTTCCCCGTACTTCTCCGCAGGCACTTCCTTCAGGGAAGAAACTCCATAGGATTCAATCAGGGCTTTGACCTGGGTACTGAAACCCGCAGCGCACTTTTCCGCCAGCACCGCCCGGACTCCCGGGAGTGTAAGCACTTTTCCCGTTTCCGCATCTGCCGCAGATCCCCGAAACGAAGCTTCCAGATCATCCGCCCACTGGTTCAGCTTCTGCGCGACCGACCGCATCTCTGCGGCGCCGGCACGCAATCCTTCCAAATTATTCATGTTCACTTTTTCCTTTCACATTCATCATCCCCGGAATCAGGGACAACCGCTTCATGAATCTCCACCGCATCCACATGTGAGCCGACCGGCGTGAGCACCAGCACCGCGTACTGATCCCCCACAAGCCGCCGAAGCACCCGGCTCCGTATCTTTCCCCTGGCCGTCTTCAGCACGGCTTCCTCTCCGCCGCCCGGCCTGCACACATTCACCCGGACCCGCTGTCTGAGTCTCATATCCACTCCTCCTTCCTGCAGGAACATCCTCTCTGCAGGTGTTAAGAGTGAAAAAAAAGCCAAAATTTACCCCCCTAAAGCAAAAAAAATAAAAAAAATTCCGGCCGAAGCCGGATATCACGAGGGATGGAACCTGCAGGAGTTTATGGAACACAACGCCAACATGGCCTTCGGCAGCCCGGTGCTGATTACGTTCATATGCACGGGCAGAGGGGTGCCGATTGTGATCGACTCATTCGGAAAGGGCGTTACATTCAAAGATCGGAGCGACGGACAGTACGACTGTACTGTCCGCGTTCCGACATTCGATATGAAGCTGTTTGCCATGCAGCACTGCGGGTTCGTGCAGGTGACCTCCCCGGAGGAGCTGGCGGATGAGATCCGGGACGAACTGCAGGCTGCGGTGGAGAAATATGGCGGCTGAATCAGTCCCCAAGTTCAGGAACTTTTCATTTTTGGGGAACTGTATGGTTTAACCAATCTGCAGCATCCACAATTCTGATCCCTTCATGCTGATATTCCGGCTGATAGATTCTCGCAATCAGCATTTTAGGATAGGCATCCCGGATCTTCAGCAGCGGATCAATCTCACGTCCAAGTGTTTCAGGGGATGAAATATCGTTCGCCACCTGTATATAGATCTTTTCTCCTTCAGAAATCGCAACAAAATCAATCTCTTTCTGATATAAGACACCCACATAGACTTCATACCCTCTGCGAAGCAGTTCTATAGCGACCATGTTTTCAAGCACCCGGCCGTAGTCCATGCTCCTTGTCCCCAGACGAGCGAAACAGAAGCTCTGGTCAACAACATAGTATTTATCTTCTGAGTGCAGATACCGTTTCCCTTTAATATCATACCTTCTGATCCGATAGAAAGCGAACGCTTTACATAATGCATCGATATATTTGCCAACCGTTTTATGATCGACTTTCTTTTTGCCGGTAATAAGCGTATCTGTAATCGAACGGATGGAGGTCACATTTCCGATGTTGTCCATAAGAAAGTCGATCAATTCCTGCAGCAGGATTTCATCTTTCAAACGGTATTTTTTCATGATATCCCGGACAATCAGCGCATTCAGAACTTCAGTATTGATGTAGCGGTGCTTCTGTGCTTCTGTTTTATATAAATAAGCGCCGGCCATTCCGCCCTCTGTAATATATCGGGAGAGCGAAGCATAAGGTTGATCTGATGGAAAGTATTTCAGAAACTCCTGAAAAGAAAACGGAAACACATGCACCTCATACGTCCTGCCAACAAACAGTGTGGCAAGGTCGCTGCTTTGCAGAAACGCATTCGATCCGGTGATGTAAATATCATACTTTTCTTTCGCGTGCAGGCTGTTAATGGCTTTTTCAAACGACGGACACATCTGGATTTCGTCCACCAGGACATAATTGTTTATCCCGGGAAGAAAGCGATCCTCGATATATTTCTCCAGCGCATGATACTCCATCAAGGATTCAAACTCTGTCAGGTTATAATTAATGTGAATGATATTGGCCTTTGGATCCTTCCGCTTCAGGCATTCCGCAAATGCATCCATCAGCTTTGATTTTCCGGATCTGCGAACGCCCGTGATCACCTTGATGTCCGGCGTCTGAGACACTTCCATCATTTCATTTAAATAGGCGCTCCGTTCAATCAGTTTCATGCTGATCCTCCAGTCAAATCCTTTCAGTCCTATCCTGCATATGCATTATAGAGCTTTCATTCCCCAAAATCAATATTTTTATGATTTTGGGGAATGAAAGGCGGATTGCCGGAATATCCGCAGCCAGCTATATTGTGGTCAGTCCTCTTCCCGCCTGATCTCCTCCGCCCGCTTTCTCACCATCGCCGCGATCTTCGCCTGATCCTTCGTGATCTGCTTCAGAGAGACATTCCACTTATGTGCAATATCCACAAAGCGGGAACGGTAGGGACGACCCTCGTTTCGTTTCATTCCGGCCTCATACATTCTCCGTAGCATCACCAGCCGTTCCCCTGAGGTTAATGTTGTACCCAGAAGCCAAAAATTCAAAAGAAAAAGGCTCCCGCAGAACGGGAACCTACACTTTGACAGAATAAGGATATCAGATAATGCACCGGACAACAAGCGACAAGGGGCAGCATATCATCATATTTCAAAAAGCCAGTTTCTTTTATTGATAATACGCCATCTTTCTTCAGCGCTGCTTCATCTGCTTTTTCTTGCCGACTATACAATTCCGCTTGCGCCAGAACAATAAACTGTTTCAATTCCTCATCCGTCATTGTTGAGAAATCAAAGTTCCCTAAAGAAGAAACAGGGAACAGTAAAAGACACAGAATTAAAAAGGCACTTAGTATTTGTTTCATTTACTTCCACCCCCAAGGCCAACATTTGGCAATACCGCATAGCAATATCCCAGAATCTGATGCCTGATGCTTTTCTAATATTGAATTCATTGCTATGGTGCCAATCAGTGCTTCATCATCAGATGAAATCTCACCATCATACTCCCTTTTATGCTTCCATATATTAAATCAGCGAACAAATCAGAGTTCTGTGATGCTATCAGCATACCTGCTCTTCATGGCATGGATTATCTTTGCAAATTCTTCTGCCTGGAAATCTTTATATTGTTCTTCATTGTTAATGCCATAATCAGTTTCCATGGTGTTTGAAAACTGCAGTTGTTGGGGTTCCCCGTTTTTGTCGTTGTAAGACAATACTGAAATTGCGCATATTTCTTTTTTCTGTGGGATCAGATTGCTGGCAACATTGCCTACCAGGCCTGAAAACAGTTTTTTGGCTCCCAGTGGGTCAAATCCGGTCGGCCTTACTTCAGTGTTTCCAAGGAAGTTCTGAGCGCCTTTCAGGACTTTATTTGTTTTATCTGTCGAGGTTAGTCCAACAGTAAAACCGGTAATTCTTTCGTATGGCAGTGTGATAGCATTTCCCTTATACTCGATGGAAAGGGCATCCCTGTCAGGATCCAGGGATAATGTCACAACAACGCCTGATGGTATTTTTCCGATCGGTTGCAAATTGGTTCCGGTGTATTTCGTTTTCCGCTCTACAGACAAATCTTTTTTCAGTTCTCTTGCAGCGCTTGGTTTGAAGAGTCCCATGGTTCTACCGCCTTTCTTTACAAAAGCAAATCCCCGTCCGAGTTCCATCAGGAAATCGCGGATATGGGTCAGGATAGCGGATTCCAATTCGCTTTCCAAATAAGCGTCTTCCGCTTTGAATCCGAGAAATTCCGCGATGATTGGACTTTTGATCAATTCATATTTGTTTTGCTGAAAAGCATTTGTTTTGTTTTTCATTTCAGTGATGACCGATTCTTTCTGCGGGGACATCAGCAGACGGTCATAATACTGGGTGCTTATGTTGCGATCGAGCGTCCGCACGCTCCAATTTTCATCTACAGCTTCATTCAGATACCAGAGACGGGCAGATTCATCCGAAACACGCAGCAGGCAACGAAAATGAGACCAGCTCAAATTGTGAACACGCGTGTTCACAATCTCCGGATTCGGGAAAAGCAGAAAAAATTTACGGTAATACTGCAAATTCCGTTTGGAAAAGCTCTCCCCGAATTCTTCCATAAGCTGTCCGGATAGAACATCCATCAGTTGTTTACCGTATTCAGCCCGATCAGCACCGTTCTGCTCCTGTTGCACAATTCGTTTACCAATATTCCAGTTCATGAGTACCTGGGCGGCGCTCACCGCCTGATATGCAGTATTTCGTCCCTGCTGTATGATTTCCCGGATATCATCTACAACAGATTGGAAAGGGATTACTTTTCCCTTGTTCATTTCTTTGTTCACTCCTCCGCAAATATCTGCCAGACAACTGCCGCAAACCCGTTTTCCGATTCTTCAGTCTTTATTTGGCCCCATTGTTCGTTTTCATCATATCAATTCAGATCCGGATAGCTTCAGCATACTTTATCAGGAACAGCATCCTGTTTTTGTTTGCCATACTTGTTTCCCCGTTCTGTTTTTTTTCGCGATTACAGGATATTTTACCATGAACGCGGGAGATCGTCCATATGGAAATACAGGGTGTGTCAAATTTTTGGCAGGGGTCCCTGCCTTCCCTTTTTGAGCCCTTGTAAAAAGTCTCCTTCTCTTTTGTACTTGTAATAAGATCAGCGCAATCCAAAACCATGTTTATAGATGATTCTTTGATTTATCAGAATGAACATCATAACAGAATTTCATGTTCTTTCTTTCCGGACCATATCCATGCGAATTGTCTCCCAGATATATTTTGCAGCAAAATCCGAACCTGCCTGGGAAGCATGCTGCCCGTCTTCCGCGTACATTTCCAGATCTGGCCAGCTTTCCTTATAGCTCCACCAATTTTCTCCGACAGAGGCCAGAAGCGCGCCGATTTCATCTGCCACATGCCGATGGACTGTGTTCATGTGGACTTGCATTTCCGGCTCACTCTTTTGAGCCCAGCATTCATATATCACCGGAGTGCTTCCGGCTTCGCGGATCATCTTGTTCAGGGCGATGGCGGCATTCAGGAAACCTTCTTCTGGTCCAAAGGGATGGGCATGCTCCTGGAGAACGACATAATCATATTTGCCATACAGGATATTGAAGCGCACATCCGGTTCTTCCGCATGCTGGGAAAGAAACCAGTTGGGATGGGCCAGCATGGTTACCCGGCAGTTGAAACCTTCGTCATCCGCGCGGCGCTTTACCAGCAGGGGCATATCGTTGAAATAGGTGTGGCTGTTTCCGATGAAAAGGATGTTCAGGTCTTTATTCTTCATTTGGAATCTTCCTCCGCCTGTATGATCATGCGTTCAAAGCTTTCCGCAAAACGCCTGTCATCTTCCTCTGTGCGCCTGGCAGGGCCTTTCAGATGATGCTTCCCGCTGCGCCGGGCTTTTTTTGCCAGATGCCGTTCCAGCAGCAGAGTGTCAATGTTGTCATCCGTATACCATCTGCCGCTCTGGTGGATCGCTTTCGCGCCTTTTCCGAGTGCCAGCGCGGCAACGCCGTAATCCTGCGTGACAACAATGTCTCCGCGCTTGCAGAGATTGATCAGGGCAATATCCACCGCATCCGCGCCGGCACCGATGACTTTGACGGTACTGTAATCTGATGTCAGCTGGTGATTGGTATCACAGAGCATGGTGACAGGAATTTCATGCTTTCGGGCAATGTCCTCCACGATCCAGGTCACCGGGCACGCATCCGCGTCAATGTAAATCATCATGCTTATATTTCTTCCAACCCTATACTTTTCAGATATTCATAGGTCCCATCATAATATTCTGGGATTCGGGTACTATCTTCCCAGAAACCTGTTGTAGTCTTGTTGGGGTTGCCTTCCGGAACACAGATCACCATGCCCATTCTGGCCCGGGTCAGGAGAACACGGTAAGCATTCAGCATGTATTTGATCTGCTCCTGTTTGCTTTCTGTGGTTGGAGTCTGCTCGATCCATTTGGTCTGGCCGTTGAAACGATAGAAGCGCCATTTGCCTTTGTCATACCGCATATCGGCATCCCAGAGCAAACAGGTATAATCCAGTTCCAATCCCTGAACCTGGATTTCAGTGGCTGCGTCTTCGAGGTAGTTGGATGAACGGATATCTGTTTTGTCTTCCAGGAACCAGTGAACAGCGTTTTCATCGCCTGATGGTAATATATGCACTGCCAATGGTTTGAATCTTGCAGATTCCTTTGTGACTAGGACGCCAGTGCGTTCTGAGCCGCGAACTTTATCGTGAAGCCATTTTCTGGCTTTTGTCATATCCCTCGTTAGCACGATCGGGTATTTGTCTTTGATTTCTGCATATAGGCTAGGAGCTCCTTTGTCAAAAGACAAAAGCGCATGAACGAAAGCAGATAGTTTTTCGGCCCTAAAAGAGCGAAGGGAAACTGCCAAATGCAAGTCTTCTGAATATGTGACGTTTGGGTTGTCCTGCAGCAGTTCATTTACTTTTCCTTCGGCGTATTCCGCGTCTGTCAGCTTTGGCGAGATATAAACATCCCAGTGGGAAAACTGATTATTCAATGCTGCAATCCATTCAGATATCCCGGCTTCTCCTGTGTTGATTTCCTGACCGCCTCCGACGAGGCAGATGATCGTTGCCCAGTCTTCTCGCTGATCCAGCGCCCAGATCAAAAAGGCAGCTTCGGATAAGGGGAAATTCGGAACCTTCAATTTGTTGCCGTATGTGCCGCCGCGTTTTAAGTAGTTGGCCAATCTTTCATGCGTCCAGGAGCGCTGTGCTTCATCGAAAATGGCAACGTGTTCCACTTCACCATAACCGGCAGATTCTACTTTGACGGCTTTTGTCGGATCAATTTCAAGGATACCGTTTTCTACTGGGTTCTTGATCTTGGCCAGCATGTTATCGCGATACCGATGGATCATCTGTATTGATTTACTCACCTCGCGGCGAGAATCGCTCATTTTCTTCTTTTCGCCATGATCACGACATCTTTTATAGTTATCCTGTGCAAGAGCCTCTGTTAAAACAGCAACAAGAGGCCCGTTTCCAGACAAATATACCGCACCTTCGTCCTTGACTGGTTCGTTATGTCCCTGGTAGGTTTGCTTGACTGCAACATCCAAACCGACCAGCGTCTTCCCGGCTCCTGGCACACCTGTAACAAAGCAAATGCTCTTTTTGAGTTGTTCTTTGCTGTGCTTAATCACTTGAAGAATGTACTGAATCGTTCTGTCAGTGGAAACTTCATCTGCCTCATGCCGTGTGATATCTTCTACAGTATGGTTCTCATATAATGATTTGGCCGCTTCGATGATGGTTGGCGTTGGAGCATATGGGCTGATGATCCAGTTGCTGTTGATCCGGGTTTCATTCGGAAAATGATCTAATACTGCTTTGATTACTGTTAACAACCCTTTAGCGCCTGTTACCAGTGGATTAATCACTTTGTCATCATATACGGACATCTGAATGACAGAAGAAGCATGCTGATAATTCGTGGCCACAAGGATTGGCGCAATTACTCTGTCCTGGCTAAATTTATGGAAATTCTTGAGATCCAGTGCATAGTCCAGCACCTGATCCACATCCATTTCCAGGATTCGTGATTCTCCTGCTTTAAACTCGATACAGAATATAATCCCTCTTAGGAGCAGCACCACATCGACTCTTTTTCCCAGGCGTGGAATGTCATACTCAAAAATTATATGCCCATCCGTTTCGTTGAGATTGGACAACGTTTCCTGCATGACTGCGATTTCGGTTTTCCATGCTTCTCTCGTGGTCGTAAGTGCTTCGCCATGATAACGATCACACAATACGCCCAGGATCGTAAGGCCATTCGTCTTAAGGAAACTGTCAATATCGCTAAGGTATAAGCAGCGGGGATTGTTGTTCATCGTATACTCCTGATTTTTAACAAGTTACTTTTTCGCCCGGAGCAGGTTGACGATTGTCTGCAGCTTCTTGAAGAGTTCTGCAATGCAGAAGCAGAACAAGCCTGAGAACAGGAATATCGGGAAAGTGTTTACAAAGGCGGTGAATTCGGCGCCTTTGGTGGAGGCTGCGATGATGATGGAGAAGATCAGGCCGACCAGGAGGATAAATACCCCGATGGTTGTGAAGAAAGATGCTGAGAATTCATTCCCCTACATCATGCTTTTGATATCATGAAACTGATATTGGAACTTGTGCCTTTGCTCAATCGAAATACTTCCTGATCCCTGCCTCGCACCATTTGCGGATGCTGGCTTTGTCTTCCTCGCTGAGCTGTCTGTACAGGGTTTTGTAGAACTGGATTGTGCCAAGCTGTTTGGCGTGGTGCATGACGTGCATGTCCTCGAAGCGTTTGAAGGGCATGGAGAGGATCAGGCGCTCCACGTCCTTCTTTGTGTAGCTGCCTTTGGTGAAGATGCAGTTCTTCTTTTCCGCCGGTAAGCCGGCGGCGATGCGGTCCTCGTAGAATTTTGCGAATCGGTCGGTGACTTCGTCCAGCCTGGCGCAGCCGGTTTCATCCATGCAGTCCAGGAAGGCTTCTAGGAAGACCGGTTTGTAGGAATAGCTCATGGTCATGGTTTTTGCCATATCCATAAAGATATTCTTCATATTGTCTTTGGTAATCAGGGTCCAGCCGAATTCCTTTGCGTAGTTCTGTACGGTTTCCTTTCTGAAGAACAGGAACTTTTTATGCTCGCTGACCGGGACTTCCATGTCGGGGAGGATCTTTTTCTCCCTGATATATCTTTCGATGGTTTCGCTCTGTTTGTCCACCATCCGGGTGAACTCCACCTGGGAGATCATATCCTTTGCCTGCTCCTGCCAGTTGAACAGGTCGACGGTTTCAAAGCCGGTCATGTGAACCGGGTAGTCCACCAGGACTTCCGGCTTTTCGCCTTTCCGGAAGAGATCCATGTCATATTGGACCTGGTGCTTCCTGCCCAGCACCAGGCCGCCCGGGACGTATTCCCCGATGCCCAGCAGCCGGTGAACGGAATACGGGGCGTTGAACATATTGGCGTTGTCCACAAAATCAAAGACCATGAGGAATTCCTTGCCGGGATATAATCGCATGCCGCGGCCCAGCTGCTGCATATAGATGGTCTTTGACATGGTGGGCCTGGCCATGAACAGCACCTCGGTATGGGGCGAATCCCAGCCCTCGTTCAGCAGGTCGCAGGCGCACAGGACCGGGATCCTTCCGGCTTCGTAATCCTGCAGGATCCGTTTCCTGTCGCCGGGTTTCGTGTTTCCGGAAACGCACCAGGCTTCAATGCCCTTTTCCCGGAACAGGTCTGTGATTTCCTCCGCGTGGCGGACAGAGGCGCAGAAGACGACCGTCGGCTTCCCGGAAACGTATTCGCAGTAGGTGTCGACCAGCAGCTGGTTCCGGGCCGGGACGCGGATCGTGGATTCCAGATCCTGGGTGTTATATTTAAACCCGCTGATGCGCACATCCCGCATGTCAATGTTGGTTCTGATGCGGATGCAGCGGACCGGGCACAGCGTGCCGGTTTCCACGGCTTCCTTCAGGTCCAGGCGGTGGGCCACATGCTGAAATACTTCCAGCAGGTCCTCCCCGTCCGCCCGCTCCGGGGTGGCGGTGAGGCCCAGAGTGAATTCCGGGCGGAAATAGGACATCACCTTGCGGTAGGTTTCCGCCGTTCCGTGATGGCATTCGTCGATGATCATATAGGCAAAGTCATCGGGGCTGAAATCCTCCAGGTTCTGGGAAACGCTCTGGATGCTTCCGCAGACCACATAGGCGTCCTTCTGCCGGGTGCTGCCTTCGTATACACCGGCTGTCACTTCCGGCCAGATATTCCGGAAGGTGTTCAGTGCCTGCTCCACCAGCTCATGCCGGTGGGCCAGGAACAGGGTGCGCTTGCCGAAGCGCTTCGCGTCCGTGACGGCGGTAACGGTTTTTCCGGTTCCGGTGGCATGGTAAAGCAGGGCAATGCTGTCCGTCTCCCGCATCTTCAGCAGGTTCTGCAGGGCCTCCTCCTGGTGGTCCATGAGGGCGAAGGCTTTGCCGCTCTGGACGGGCATGGCGTCTTCGATGTACTGGAACAGCGGGTTCTGCCCGAGGAAGGTGACCAGTTCGTCCTTCACCCGTTCCGGGTTGCGGTCAATCTGGGCAGAGGTCCAGCGGTATACCTTCCAGCCGTCAAACACCATGCTGTTCTGTTTCAGGAGATCGTCATGGTATTTGTCCTGGGAAACGCTGCCGGGATCGTGCCAGGTGTTGCCGTCCACTTCAATGGCGATCCGGCCGTCCGGCATTTTCAGGGCAAAGTCAATAAACCGGTGGCCTCCGTAGATATCCACCGTGGGATACTGCAGATAGACATACTGGCCCTTTTCTGCGCCGAATGTGTCGCAGAAAAGTTCAATGAAGCGGTCTTCCGCGCCGCTGTTACCGGAGGTTTTGATGGTCGCTGGCATTTGCTTTCTTTTCTTTCTGGTTTTGTGATCACAGGATATTTTAAGACAGGTTATTCCGTTCCGGCGAATTATTTAAAGTATTTCTTTGTATCCTTCCATTGCTTTTCCACGGAGGACGGGGGCTTCGTTGTGGCAAGGGACTGGTCGGTGTCGATCTGGATACCGGTTCTTCCCCCGCCGTCCTGGGTCAGGCTGATGATGTATTTTTTGCCGGAGGCGTCTTTCACCTTCAGGAAAACCGCGCCGAACTCCTTTGCGTCGATCCTATCCTCGATTTCAATGTTGACAAACGCTTCAACGACATCTCCCAGGAGAACGCCCCAGTCCGGATTCTGGGGGTCCCGGTATCCGGCCATGATATAGCTGATCTGGCCTGAGGCGACAGCGCCTTTTTCCTTTGCGCTGTCATATTCTTCGCGGGACCATATGCCGGTCAGGTATCCGTCCAGCGCCTGGAGGGTGACAAACTGGGGAATCGTGGTATCGGGAAGCGTAATCTCCCTCCTGAACCACCGGAGTGTATTGTCTTTCTCCACCCATGCGTATCCCTGCTCTTCCAGCAGCTGTACCAGTTCCGGGCCGGTCAGTTCCGTCAGCGCGTACATGGTCGGCTGGCCGTACTGGTCCAGGCACCGTTCGTCAAAGGATGAAGGGGATTTCAGGGGATTCTGGGAGTCCAGGGAGTTCAGGGCGTCCGGGGAGTCCGGGGACGTCCCGGCGGTTTCAGCATATCCGGCGGCAGCGCCGAGCAGCAGGAGGGCAAGCAGTAAAGCAAACAGGCGTTTCATTTGTTGATGTTCCTTCCGTACAGATTATTGATTCTTTTCTTTTAGTTTTTGCGTGATCACAGGATATTTTACCATGAGTGCGGGAGAACGTCCATATGGAAAAACGGAACGTCAGGGCCAACTCATTTGAAAAATGGGTATGGTAATAATCTATGCAGTTCATTTTCTTATCATTAAAGCGGGCGGTTCAAGAAAATTTTTGCCCGATGAACGGATTGATGATATAATGATCCCGGAAAAAGCCAGAAACCACCCGAGTTTGACGAGAAATAGAGCAGCCATCGATAATCAGCAAAACCAGAATTCGATGGCTTTATTCATCATCTACGGCCACCGGCTGGCCGCCGGGGACCATCGGCTGATGGCGGAAGGTACAGCGGGAATCGTTTTTATTTCATCGAATAATATGTTTTACAGCCTGCGGCTTTGAATTATCCTGTTACAGTCCGCAAAAGGAAACGTGAGGTACACGCTTATGTATAAAGTACTGGACTACAACCGTCAGAAAGACGGCGAAAAGCTGATTCACAGCGGCAATATTTTTCATGAAGCATTAAAGAAGAAAATTGAATACTGCCATGTGTACCGGGATGGAGTGCCGGTATATGACCTTGAAAAGATTGACAACAACTACACAATCAGGGACAGCAAAGGCGCACAGGACAACGGATTTTCGGAGATTTTCTTTGATTTCATTCATTATGATGAAAATGATGACCGAACGATCAACCTGTCCCTCATTAAACGCTTTCAGGTGATTGAAATAGAAGAACTGACCGAATATTCGATCGTGATCGCAAAAATCGCGGCAACGAAATTAAACATGCAGGTTTTCATCACGGATCCGAAAATCAGGCTGTTTATGGATGACCTCGCAAACATACAGATTGTGGAAGAACTGCCCGGACGCCCGGATTCCATGGTGATTACAAAGGAATTCCTGATTGGCCTCTATCGGGGAGATGTCCGGAAGAATCACTCGGTGCCCATTTTCAGTGAACTGTTCTTTTTACAGGGGCTTGCAGACGGCAAAGATCTCTCCAAAGTGAAATACTGCCAGATCGAATTTGATAAAATCATCGGAATCGGCGCGATACTGGATACATACAACAAAATGGAAACGCTCCTGGCCGGATTCGGCATTCAGTGCTTCCTGAAAGAAAACTGCTCACGGTACAACGACGAAATGCTGAACAAGTATTTTGTTCTCCAGAAAAGGCCGGCCGATGCCAATGAGGAAAACACATGCATTTGTACTGACTTTATCAAACTGTATGTCATCCCCACTTTCCAGATGATCCAGGTTCCGCTGAAGGAAACGGTCATTGGCGATGGATTCAACAGAGAGATGGAAGAATACTACGAAGCAGTATTCGGAAACGGTAAGGTGCTGGGTGTTCTGATTAGGGGTACGGATTACAAAGTGGCAGAAGTCGGCCCCACAAACAAGCAGGCATCTGCGGAATATCTGATTCCCAAAATCAGGCAATGGATGGAAGAATTCAGTTTCGACAAAATCTTCCTGGCCACCGAGGACCAGGACGCACTGGATACGATGATTCATGAATTTGGCAAAAACAAGGTTCGCGCCATCGCGCAGGAAAGGTTCTCGGTATCGGAATTCAAGGATGTTCATCTGATCAAAGACCTTGAAAAAGAAAAGCGTTCCGGACTTGCGTACGAAGCGGCCCTGGAAGATATCACCGTGAATTACTTCTATGCTTTAAAGCTTCTTGCCAAGTGCAACAGCTTCATTGCAAGCGGAAGCTGCAGCGGAACGAAGATGGTGTTGGGTTTCAATAACGGCAGATTTGAGCACCAATATATCTATAATCCATTGACGGATCAAAACAGATAACCGGTTTTACGATCTGACACGTCTCGCGAATAACAAGAGGTTTTTCTGTATGCGGGTGTTTTCATTGTGCCAGATCTTCTTTGGCATTTCTGGAGAAGTCCATGCTTTCCTCCCGGATAAACAGCCGAGTCAACGAATTAATCAGAACGTTCTGCCAGAGTCATCCCACTTATAGCGAGAATTGCTGCTAAAGTCAACTCAATCTGATTCTTTGGGAAGATGGGGCGTAAAGACCGGATCCAGTACTTCCCGGTTATCCTGCAGGAACAGATTGCCTTTCATCCGGCTCAGATCACTGGCGACATCGTCCGGTGAAATGCCGCGAAAATGAACCTCGCAGTAATCCAGGATATATTCCATATCCGACCGGAGAATGGCGTGCCCGTCCAGATGGATAATCATATTGTTGTGTCCGCCGCAACCCAGCAAATCCCAGACCGGCTGGGAAGCGATGTATGCCAGGCACTGGCCTTCCGTATTGTTCCAGCCTTCGGAAGTGATACCGGTGACGACAATCAGGTGACGGTCGCTGCCCGCAGCCAGTGCGCAGAGCATATGCTGATCCACCGGTAGGTGCTTTACCGACGGAATCCGGGCAAAGTTTCCGCAGAACCAGTAACCTTCTCCGCCCTGCAGATTGGAAAAGGGTTCGTTGATTGAATCATTGGTCCACTGTTCCGGCCCGCCCAGGGAGCGCAAGTCATATGTCTTGCCGTGGTTATCTGCCCGGTAGACGGCGATTCCGCCGGCGCCGGAACATGAAGGAATCGTAACGCGGACCCGTTCGTCATATGCTCCGGCCACTGCGGCGCTTTTCCCGTACCGGGATACTCCGCCCACCAGCGACAGCCGCGGATTGATGCCGAGGGCCTTCCCCGCCCCGGTTTCCATAACGTCAATAATCTTGCTGACACCCCACGCCCAGGCAAGCAGTGCGCCGCGCTGTTCATGCGGATCGGTCCGGTCGTAGGGATATAGGGTGTAAAACGCGCCGAGATGGAAATTGTTATCCTGTGAAACCTGGGAACAGTCGTACTGGATGCCGGCATATCTCCGTTTCATGGCATACCGGCAGTTGTCTGAAAAGCCGGTCACCCATTGCTTTGTGAACCAGTCCTGGTAATGCCAGGGCCAGTATTCAATATAGAACGGGAATCCGCCCTCCGGGATATCTGAAGAAGGTACGCCGACCAGTACGGAGAAGGAGGCGCTGCGGTTTTCAACGCAGACGGTAATATTCAGCAGCGTACCGCCGGTTTCAGGCTCCTCTTCCAGAGACCATGTTAAAGTCTCCTTTGTCCGGTTGGGCATGTACCCATACATATACTCCGAGTACAGCTTCAGGATCTCTTCTTTCCTGAGCGCCCAGTCTTCCGGTGTTTTGACTTCATCTCCGTTTTTTAAACGCAGGAGTTCCGGAAGTCCTTTGATTTCAGGCAACTGTTTCGGGTTTGTCATTTCAGCACCTCCGGAAGGAATAATGATTGAGATACATATAAATGCATATCAACATTCGGCTTTCCGCAGGAAGGACAAAGGTCTTTCGCTATAACGGCCTCCTTACTCCAACTCGATGATGAGCTGCTTCCGTTTATCCATCTGCCGGTATGAGATTATTTGTTGTCCGATTCATTATATATTGTGTTCACCCAAATGTAAACGGTTCCCTGTTTCGAAAACAGGGCAGTCTCATTTAAAACCGGCGCCAAAATGTAAAGAAGTAGCCTACTATATCAGTAGCAAAGAATGGGAAGCAGAAGCTGCGGCGAAGTGTATACAGGGCCATTGGTCGATTGAAAACAATCTGCACTGGTCACTGGATACTGCGTTTAACGAAGATGAATCACAAATCTTTAGGGGAAACGCTCAGGTTAACCTGAATGTTGTCAGGAAGATTGCTCAGGGATTATTGAAATCAGAGACATCATTCAAAGGTGGCAGCATCCGCCGGAAAGCCAATCGTGCTGCCATGATGAATGATTATGCGGAAATGGTTTTGAAGCTTGGTGCGAATCAGTAATTTCGGAATAATTAGGCTGTCCTTGTTTGCCTACCCATTTTTCAAATGAGTTGGCCCTGCAAAACAATCACCTCTACTTGATTTTTCCCTCCACCTATGGCAAAATACAGGCGGAAGCAAAAACACAAAACCAAAAACGAAACAGGAGGAAACACCATGAAAAAGCCTCTTTCCTTTTCCCTGGCGCTGATGCTCCTTTTGGGCATCCTGGCCTTCCCCGCCCTGGCGGAGACAAAGACCTGCGGCGTATTGTCCTACCTGAACATCGAGGAAGAAGATGACATACGCTTCTCGACGGTACGTCGGCCCTTCCTGAGTGTTCTGTTCCTCCAGGGCGTGCTGACCGGGGACAGCGACTGGCTCGCCGAAGGCACGGCCGAATACCGTTTCTACGACACGCTCAACGACATGATCATGGCCCTGCAGGGCGGACAACTGGACGCCATCAAGGTTCCCTACTATACCGCCCTGTATCTCAGCAACACCACCGGCAACCTGAAGCCGGAGTCGGAGTACCATCCGGAAAAAGCGGACGAAACTGCCGAGTGGGCGCTCAGCCGCCTCAGCGACGGCTATTCCTTCCTGCTGAAGGAAGAGAACGCCGAACTGCGGGACGCCTTTGACGCGCAGCTCGACGCCATGAAAGCGGACGGCACCCTGCAGAACCTGGTCGACGAGCACATCATCAAAGTGGCGCAAGGCGGAGAGCCGGTCGCCGTTGAATTCGGGACCTTTGAAGGGGATCCCGTCAAAGTCGCCGTGACCGGTTCCCTGCCGCCCATGGACTACGTGGCCCCGGACGGCACCTTCGCCGGATTCAACACCGCGGTGCTGGCCGAGATCGGCAAGCGGATGGAGAAGAACATCGAACTGGTGCAGGTGGACAGCCTGGGCCGTTCCCTGGCCCTTTCCGAGGGCATTGTGGACGTGGTCTTCTGGACCCGCGCCCTGTCCGAAGACGTTGCGGAGCTCCGCCGTTCAGGCCCCCGGCCCTCCGAAGAAGAGCGGGCGGCACACAGGGCCGAGCGCTTCGAGAAGATGACGGCGGAAGAGCAGGCCCTCCTCCCCGAAGAGGGGCGTCCGGATGAAGAAACCAGGACCCAGATGGATAACCGTGACATGCCCCCGGACACAATCATCACGATGCCCTACTTCACGGACTTCCCGGTCTGGGTGGTCCTGAAGGACACCCCGTAACCCGAACCCCGAAACCATGCAAGGCTGCCGCGAGGCAGCCTCAGGCCATCGACAAACCTCTAGAAATAGGGGTTTGTTTTTAATTACTCAGACTTCCCACATAGGAAATAGCCATTGAACCTTGAAAATTTATGGATCAGCTTCACAATTTCAGTATTAAAATATGGTAGAATAACCTAACGTAAATCTTGCCCGGGCACAGGTCCAGGCTGAATGAAAGAAGGGAACGCAACATGCGGAAACAGGCTTTCGGAGACCGTCAGGTTTCAGTGATCGGCTTGGGCAGCGGAGAGTTCGGCGGGAAGATTTCGGAGCGCCAGGCCCGGGAATTCATGGACGCCTATGCCGACATAGGCGGAAATCTGATTGATACAGGCCGCGTATACGGTGATTTTGTCACGCCAAGAAACGGAGAAAGCGAAAAGATCATCGGCAGATGGCTCGCAGACCGCCATTGCCGGGAAAAGACCTTTCTCAGCACCAAAGGCGGCCATCCGCCGATCCAGGATATGCAGCGCAGCCGCCTGAGCAGGGAAGAAATCCGCAGGGACATGGCAGAAAGCCTGGAGGATCTGCAAACGGATCAAGTGGATATTTTCTGGCTCCACAGAGATGACGAAAGCCGCCCCGTGGGCGACATCATGGAAACACTGCAAAGCCTGATCGAAGACGGAAGAACACGCATGACCGGCGTATCCAACTGGTGTCCGGAACGGATTGAAGAAGCAAACCGATATGCCGTTTCCCATGGGCTGACGCCGGTTACAGCCAATCAACTCCAATTCAGTCTGGCCCGCCAGGTCAATTGTTATGATCCCGGACTGGTTACTATGGACACGAAAGCCTGGCGGATGCACCGGCAGACCGGGATGGTATGCTGCTGCTTTTCCTCCCAGGCGGGCGGATTCTTTACCAAGCTGGATGCATCAGGCTGGGATCAGCTGAATGAAAATCTGAAAAACGATTACGGCTGTGAAGAGAATCTGAACATTCTGGAAAAGCTCCGAACCCTCCGCGGGGTAACCGGATTATCCATCGGAGCGCTTGCGCTGGCGTATCTGACGTGTCAGCCCTTCCCCACGTTTGCCCTGGTGGGAGCCAGCCGGATCGAACACGTACTGGCATTGAAGGAAGCGGGAGACGCCGTGATCTCCCCGCAGCAGCGGGACGCGCTTCGCGCGTTCGAACCGTAATGGCCCGGCTGTGCCGTTACAGCTTCATGATCAGCGTGTTGACGCCGGCGTTATTGTAGTAATCAATCTGCCTGGCAATGCTCGCCGTCAAACGAATGCCGATGTTCCGGCCAGGTTCCTCCGGTTCAAACTGGTCCAGGCGTTTCCGAGGGTCGAAAGCAATACAGTTGTCGCGGATCCGGATGGTCAGCCTGTCCCGGGCAACCATGCGGACATCCACATAAATATCCTTTTCCTGATGGCCGCCATGCTGAAAAATGTTACGGGTCATTTCCTCAATGCATAAACCTGCAAAAGAAGCCGTACGCCGGCTGATTCCTTTTTTCAGGCAGAACGATACGGCGGATTCGGAAGTGTCGCAGATGCTGTCCATGCTGCGCAGCGTGCATTCCCAACATTCGTCCGGGGAGGCACCGAAGTTTTCAGGAAGCTTGAGCAAAGCGTCTGTATGGAAACAGATACAACCTTTCCATATCCAGACCGACACGAGAATAACGCCAAGGCAGACGAAATCGACAGCAGCATTGCCAAGCCATGCAGCATTGATACCGAAAACGGGGACAAAGAAAAAAGCAAACAAGCCGACCGCTGCTGTCTCTGCAACGGACAGAATATTGACCAGATTCATTTTTCCCTGCGCCTGATAGGTACTCAGCAGCAGGTTCATCAGGAAATTAAGCGGAAGAAAAGTAAACCCCAGCAGGAACATATCCCGGGCAGTATTCCTTGCCGGAAAATCCGGCCTGAAGAAAAGGCCGGTCAGGACGGAAGACGCGGACAGGATCACAATCAGGATTATAACGCATCCTCCGATACCGATCCTTGCGGCTGTCCGGAAAAGGCCGCGGAAACTCCGCCGGTCCTGTTCGCCATAAAAGATGCAAGCCAGTGTGGAATAGGCAGTGGTACAGCCTCCGGTAAAAATACCGACGATATCGCAGACGGAAATCAGCACATTTACCACGGCAATACCGGGATCTCCGCAGGCACCGGATACAGCCCGGTTCATCAGGGCGTTTTTCACCACCAGGCCGATGGTAAGCATCAGAACGGGAAAACCACGCAGCGCAGCTTCTCCCACAAGGCGCAGGTCCGGTGCGGTTCGTACAAAATGAACGGTTTTTTCTTTTTTCAGATATCCCGGCAGCAGGATCAGAAAACCGGCTGCATAGGAGAGGGTGGTTGCCAGACCGATCCCGAGCGTTCCGGCGCCGGCCAGGAGCAGGTCCCCGAGAAGATTTCCGGCGGACATCACGCCGGCGGAGATGTAGGACCTCCGCATGTCATTGTTAAAGGAGACAAAAGCCATCAGCAGGGCTGTCAGCGCCTGCAGCGGAATCCCGGGAAGATAACCCAGCATATAATTGCCGAGCAGACGGTGGACATTGCCTCCGGCTCCGAGAAGCGAGGCAATACTGTTCCGGAAGAAAATGCCCGGGAGGGCAATCAGGGTATAGAAACAGCCTAAAACAAGAAATGAGCTGATAAACAGGGTGTCAATCTTGTCTTTCTTTCCGGCTCCGATATAGTTTCCAATCAGGATCTGGGAACCGATCACAACCATGTTGAGCATCCCGACTCCCATGGCCAACGGCAGGAAAAACCCCACCGCGGCAAGGGCATCCGGCCCCAGGCGGCGGCTGATCACCAGGCTGTCCACAAAGCCGCAGATGCTCATGCTCATAAGGACAAACATATTCACAAAGAGCATCCTGATAAAAGGACCGCGGATCAACCGATTGCCTGATCCTTCTTTTCTCATCTGGCCTCCTGCGCTTTGAAGCTTTTTCATAAGCTTTGCTGTGATAATTAAAGTTTGGACAAAAGAGCAGCCTTCTCGACATCATAAATTTTATTTATAAAAAATCCCTGAGCAGGTTTGATTTGTATCTTTGGCTTCCGTAACAGAAAGAGAATGCGATTCTGCTCCGGTGGCATTCCTGTATGGCTTTACAGAATGCATAGATACCGGGCGACTTTGACTTATAGGATTCATCCCATGAAAAAATGCAATAATACAATGTGTTGCTCTGAAAACTTCTGAAAGTGACCCCTTGAGCTATGACGTTTCCGTCCAGAATAAATGTCCGCGTCTGAAAACCCTGCTCACTGTAAACCTTCAAATATGCCTGGATAACCTGATCATTGTAGTTTGTGTCAAATTTGTTGAAACAGTATTCCTGCCATCTGAGCAATACTTCTTTCAGCGGCCTGTCATATTGTATTTTGATCTCCCTGTCATTCTTTTTGATCAAACGCCGGTTTCTCTTGATAAAGGAGTTGTATTTCAGTTCATCATCAACTTCCGTCCGGAGGAAATCTCCGCATTCGGCCAATGAAATCAAATTGGCATCTGCAAACAGGTCAATGTTATTGATATTACTCCTGATGAATTCCGTTTCAAAAACAATCGGGAAATTATATGAAAATGTAATTTCATATTTTTTTCCGTCCTGTTCACAAAAAACATAACGGCAAAACAATCCAACAGCTGTCAACAGCATGGCGTCACATCTTGAACAAGTTGCAGGTTTTTGATCTATATTCGGCACTTGGCCATGTTCAATATGAAGTAATCTTTGAAGCTCTTCTATCTGTTCGCTGTAATGATTTTTCGCCGGCGTGATTGTTCTGCCGTTGATCATAATACAATCCGGTCGGGAAACGGCAATCCAATTCCCATTCGACACTTTCATTTCTTTGATCCTCATCTTTCCGGAACCTTATTCACGAAGAGCATCCTGACAAAAGAGCCGCGGATCAACTGACTGCCTGACCCTTCTTTTTTCATTCGGCCTTCTGCGCCTTGAAGCGCTTTTCATATGCGTGGACAGTGCCATGCCAGAACTGTTCGTAGGGCACCCCCCGGGAGGCCCAGGGTTTCTTTTCACCGATATACTGGATGATTGCCGGATCTGCCAGCGCCTGGTCCGGAAAAAGATCTTTATGCTCCGGAAGCAGTCTTCGAATGAAAGCCAGGTCTTCCTTCCGGTCGTCCGGAAATACGTTGTACGTCTTTGGAAGCAGCCGGACTTTATCACGGTATACCTGGTTCAGCACATCCTGATCCAGATAGCGGAACGGCTTGTGATATGCCAGTTCCAGCGCTTCACGGTCTCCGCCGGATGCGCGTATTTCCTTCAGGTTCATCAGCACGACCCCTGCGTTGATATAGTACCCTGCCCCGATGCCCCATTCATCTTTCAGACGACAGAGATGAGGTTCTTCCAGGCAGAGCCTATCAGTAACTCCGGCGATGCACATCCCGTCCATATCCGTATCATACAGATCCGCCAGGGGCCGGGTAATCACCAGGTCGCTGTCCAGATACAGACAGCGCGCTTCCCCATCAAAGAACTCCGGCAGAAAAAGGCGGAAGTAGGCCACCTGAACCGCGTCCGGACTCAGGCAGCACGTCTCATCCGATACAAAGCGGCGTGATGTCAGGGAAAGGGGCCATCTGGCCTCCAGTGTACAGCCCGGGAAGCAGGAAGCCATCCGGAAAAGCGGGGCCAGGTCATCCTCGTTCAGATCCTGATCCACCGACAGCAGAATCCGCAAGTTTCTATCTCCTTTTCCCGCAGTCAGAAGAGAATACATGCTGATCCGGGTAAAAGGAAGATAATACCGGTTCAGTGAATAGGCGATATTCATCGTATCTGGATCATTCTTCATATGATGCTCCTGAAAACACATTCAAAGGCCTCGGCGTAGTCAATCCCCGCCTGGGCGCCGCGGTACGCGGCCAACCCGGTAATCGCTTCTGTGGATCGGGGATGGGGGTATTGCCGCATCACGCCTGAATACTCACAGAGGGCGGATAGCTTTTTCTCCAGCCCCTCCTTTCCGATCCGGACAAAGGTGTTGGGCCTGAACGGGCAATCCGCCGGATTGAGGGTCCATTCGGTGGATGAAGGAATCTCCATATACAATAGCTCCCGCAGCGGGAGAACCCCTTCTGTCCGCTGGAACAGCCTGCAGGCCGCGTTCACGGCCTTGCCAGTTTCCCGATGGTCTATATTCGTATCCCCGGGATGATGCGTCACAAGGACCTGCGCTTCCCAGTCGCGGATACAGGATTCCACAAACTGAACCAACTCCAGGTGCGGAACCGTATTCATGCAGATATTCGGGAAATCAGCATGAAAGATCTGCTGAACGCCCAGAAACTTCATCGCCCTGGTCATGTCATCGAAAAGGGTTTTCGATACGTTTGACCGGACCGAAACGCTTTTGCACATCAGCGCAACGGCCAGGCGGTGCCCCTCCCCGATCAGTTTGGAAATCGTGCCGCCCGCCCCCAGCACTTCGTCGTCCGGGTGCGCAGCAACAACCAGCCAATTCATTGCTTAACCTCCGAGATCATTGAAAGATTAACTGTCTTCGCCGGGTTTACTGGAAAAAAACGGAAAACTATGTATATTCTGACTATATTGTAAAGAATCTTCCGGTAAATTTCAAGCGTTTATACATCTGCAGATACTGTGTATATCCACGCTTTTTTCAACGGGAAACTGGATTATTTCAGATATATGCGCAAACGGATTTAAGCCGGAAAAATCACTCTTCCGGCTTCCCCCGCCAGCGGATCCAGCGGTACTGCTTTTCCTGTGCCAGGTCGGTGATCTGCAGGTGGTATCCTTCCAGGTCGAAGCAGGGGGCGCTCAGGCCGATAGCTTCGGGGGTGGAGGCGGTGGCCGCTTCCGGGGGAACATCCAGGATGGTGACGATGGCGCCGCCGTAGGGAGGCTCGATATCGTCCATGCCCCGGGCTTCCAGCCAGGCCTTGTAGCGCAGGTGGTAATCGCTGCTGCCGGTGCAGTGGATGAGCAGGGGGTAGTTGATGTAAGGGATCAGCTCTTCGGGAAGGGTTGTTTCCGTATAGCCGTAATACGACAGGGTGCCGCAGTACATGGCGCTGTGGAAGCCGCCGGAGGGGTGCTGAATGGCCAGGATGTCGCCGATGCGCAGCAGGGATGCCAGTTCATCCCCGTGGGCTTTGGCGGCGCCCCGGATGATACATTCCGTATAGAGGGAGCGGTTCAGCATGCCGGATACCGGGGGATGTTCCGCATAGCCTGTTTTCAGGTTGATGTATCTCGTAAACCCCACGCAGTCAAAACCGCAGAGGTATTTCCGGTCTGTTTTGTAGTAGTCCGATGAACTGCCAGGGCTGGCGGGCCGCAGGATGGCGCTCAACTGCCGGCCGCCCCAGAAATACGGGCAGCCGAGTTCAAATCTTGCCTGGATGCCGGCGCCGGTCTGTTCGTTGTAGCGGAGGAGAAAGGGATTCCCCTCTTCCAGGAAGGAAAGGGCGACATCCAGGTACCGGCTGCGATCCGCACAGGAGGCAGGCGGTATGGCCAGGCACAGGACCAAAAGGAGCAGGATGAACAGGATCATCTTTCTGGACATTTTTTCCTCCGGATTCGGGAAAGTGCTTCGTCATGGGAAAGATAAGTGCAAGCCTCTAAGCCAATAAATTCGTCAAAACGGCTTAAATTACCTTGCACTTTGAACCGCCAAAATCGTCCTCTATGCCTTTGTTTTCAACACCTCCCGATTTGTTGAGCAGACACTATATATGTACTATCATCCGTCCCTCGCGGATTTGTCTGGTTGTTATTTCAGCTTTCGGAGGCACTTATCGAATAGCGCTTCCATTCTTTCATACTTACAGAGGAACGCATCAACACTGGCATCCAGCATCTCTTGTCTTGCTACCTTGCTGAAATCAATAGCAAAATGATTGTATAACGCCAGTTCCCTTATAAATTCCCTTTGGGTTCTGCCATTACCTTCCCGGAATGGATGGAGTGCATTGATTTCCGAAAAGTGATAAGCTAATCGCTTAACAAATTGTTCGTAAGCCAATCCCTCAAGGTAGCTTTCCCTTCTGATTGCGCTGAAAACAACATCCGATTGATTCTCGAGAAACATTGCTCTGCAGAACATATTTCCTTTTGCAATATCAACCTTCCTCAATTCTCCGGCCCAGGTATACAAATCCTGAAAGATATAAAAATGGATGCCGCGCAAATGATCAAGATCAAATCTTCCCCGGTATGGTTTCCTGATTAAATCATTGATTCTGATTGCCGTGAGCTTTCTCTCTACTTCATGGAATTTTTCCTGATTGACTATACCAAGTTTGTTCTTCAATACATCTGAATCAGGATAGCAATACATCAGATCGCCCATTACACAGCCTCCGAAACTTCACCACGGTCAGCAGGTGTAATGGATGAGTAAATCATTTTCCGAAGCTCATCTCCCGTTACCTTTCCTTCGCTGTAATCTGTAAGCATCCGGGTTTCCTCTTCTGTCAGACTCATCCCTTCCATCGCCAGAGTGGTCTTTGTCTCCTGCACACTCTCCTCAATTGAATACGCCGGATGATGCATTTTTACTTCAAACGGAATACTCTCTGTGATAATGATCTGCTTCAGAAGCATATTGACAACCGCAGAAAGATTTGTTCCAAGTGAATCCAGTATTTCAGCCGCTCTCTCGCGGTCATTCGGATCCGTCCTAACCTGTAACATGGATGAATTTGCCATTGTAAAGCCTCCCTTCAAGGTTTGTCTTATTATACCACAACGTCAGTACGTTGTAAACTTGTTGGCTCTGATTTGCGATAAGGATTTATGAAACTTCCCGTGAGAAATCTATTCACCTCACCAAGGCGGTCAAATTGCTGAAGATCACATTGGTAGAGGAAGGGATCTGAGCAAAAACAGCCCGCATAATACAGCTCACTTCTGAACGAATGTGACCAGTCCGTCAAAGGGAATCGTCACATTCAGTTCCGGAGGAACTTTGCTGACGTCGAAGCAGGACATATCCAGCGGGATCAGGGCGATTTGCCCGCTTTCCGGATTCAGGACCAGCATGACCGTATTGTTGATTTCTCTCGGTTTCAGGTCGGCAAGCGCCGGGAAAGCGGTTTTCACTTCGAAGGGCAGCGGGTTCCCGTAGCGGTCCGTTTCCTGCTTGTCCTGCAGCTTCAGCTGCTCAAAGCCGCAAAGGAAACAATACTCGCTCAGGTCAGGATCATCCTGTGCTTCCTTTCCGTTGGTGCGATATAATTTGTAATTACTGCCAAGGGCTTCGACCGCGTTTTCCACGCTGATCCGCTCCTCCGGCGGATTGTTTGGATTGTTTACTCCGTTCAGCACTGCCTTCAGGCTGTCTGCGTCAACGGCCAGGGTCTTCCCGTCTTTTGCGAGGTCTGTTATGAGATCCTCTGTAAATGCATCCACATCCGTGATCTGCTTCATGGCATAATTCGTCGCGGCCGAATCTGCCGGGCTTACCGGGGTTGCCGGGCGGGCCGGTTCTGGAACAGGCGCCGGCTCGGGCTTAGGCGCCGGAGCAGGCGCAGGCTCGGGCTTAGGCGCCGGAGCAGGCGCAGGCTCGGGTTCAGGCGCAGGAGCAGGCGCAGGCTCGGGTTCAGGCGCAGGCTCGGGTTCAGGCGCAGGATCAGGCGCCGGGGCAGGATCAGGATCAGGCGCAAATCCCAGCAGTTTTCCGCATGCCCCGCAGTAAATCTTCCCATCGTCTTCCGGATCGCTCGGAACGTGAACCGCTTCGCCGGTTGTGATCTTCCGCCGGCTTAATTCCGCTCCGCATACGCTGCAGTACTTCACGAGATCGTAACTCTCGGGGCCGCTGCAGTTCGCTTCTTTTTCGTTTTCCCTTACTTCCTCGCCCACGACGTGCGCTTTCTGTTCGAGCTCAATATGCACGCCGGACAGTTCTTCGCCGCATACCATGCAGCACTGAACCAGATCGTAGCTGCCGGGATGTTCGCAGGTCGCGGCCACTTCGTTTTTCTTCACAGGATCGCTTGGGACATGGGCCGTTTTTTCGGTTACGACGGTTTCCCGGCTCACTTCCGCCCCGCATACCGTGCAGTACTGAACCAGGTCGTAGCTGCCGGTATGTTCGCAGGTCGCGGCTGTTTCTTTTTCCTTCACGGCCTCACCCGGGGTGTGGGGCGCTTGATCGGTCTCTTTGGTTTCCCGGCTCACTTCCGCCCCGCATACCGTGCAGTACCAGACCAGGTCATAGCTGCCATTCGCTGTACAGGTGGCGGCTGTTTCCTTTTCCTTCACCGCATCGCCAGGGGTGTGGGGCGCTTGATCGGTCTCTTTGGTTTCCCGGCTCACTTCCGCCCCGCATACCGTGCAGTACTGAACCAGGTCATAGCTGCCATTCGCTGTGCAGGTGGCGGGTGTTTCGTTTTCCTTTACGGCGTCGCCCGGGGTGTGGGCCGCTTTGACCACGACGGTCTCCCGGCTTACTTCCTCTTCGCATACCGTGCAGTACCGGACCAGGTCGTAGCTGCCGTCCTCCGTACAGGTGGCGGGGGTTTCGTTTTCCTTTACGGCATCGCCCGGGGTATGGGGCGCCAGGTCCTCGAGGACAATGGTCTCCCGGAACTCTGCCCCGCATATGGTACACGTCCAGACCATGTCGTAAAGCCCGGGTTCCTGGCAGGTGGATGGGATTTCACTTTCCGGATCCCGGACCGGATCTCCCAGAACATGGTTGCATGTGTTCCCGCCATTAATATCCGTATTTTCCCCGTTTTCCGCCGGTTCCATTGCTGAAGCGCTGCCGAGCACAAAGCCCAGGGCGGTCATCCAGGCCAGAAATTTTGTTGCTGTCTTCTTCATATGCTGGTGCCTCTTTTCCTTTTACTGCGGTTTTATGTTTTTCGGTTATGTTTCGGGCGTGAGAAACCGGCTGAGATATGCCCGGTTGTTGGCGATCAGCTCCTCCAGGGTGACAGGGGTATAGCCGTTGATTTCCACCCCTGCGTTGAACATGTTCTCCTTTTCCAGGAGCAGGGGCCAGAAGTCGTAATCCGTGCTGTTGTGGATATGGCCGTAGACCAGGTAAGCGCCTTTGTGCTCCTTATACCAGGTCATCATCGGATAATGGCACAGGGTGATCCGGTTATCGCCGTCATGGATCATTTCCATATGGGAAATTTTGTCGAAATACTTTTCCGCCAGCTCATCGGTCAGCCAGGTATGGTCGTGGTTTCCGAGAACCAGCACTTTATGGCCTTTCAGGACGGAAAGGATTTCCCCTGCCGGGCGCTCGTTGCGGAAGAACATGTCCCCGACGATATAGACCGTATCCTTCGCCTTGACCCGGCTGTTCCAGTTTTCCACCATGGCATGGTCCATTTCATCCACGGTTTCAAAGGGGCGTTCGCAGTTGACCCTGATTTTTTCATGGCCGAAATGCGTGTCGGCGATATAGTAAACCATCTTTTTCCTGCTCCTCCGGTCATTGTTCCATACCATTATACCGCAAAAATGCCGTTCAGGCGACCCGGATTTCCATATTGAAATCATCCTGCATCCTGTGTATACTTGGGTGCAGGGGAAAAGTGTTCATCATACGGCGTGCGAAGGAAAAGGAGGGGCTTTTCCCGCATACGGGCTTCATGGCCCGGAATAAAAAATCACAAAGGAGCTGAACCGGAATGAAAAAACTGCTGAGCTGGATTCTGTGCATGTGTATCTGCCTGGCCGGAATGGCCGGGGCTTTCGCGGAAGAGGCCGCCCCGGCGGACGCGCGGCTGGTTTTTGCCGCGGACTGCATGCAGCAGATCAAGGACCTGGCTGCGGAAAAGGAAATCAAATTTGAACGGGCCTGGGATATTTCCGAACTGGACAAGGACGCGATCCTGAAGGCGGCGGTGCTTGCCGTTACCCCCGAGCAGGTGGCCATGGCGGACGGCATGGGCACGCTGGCGGACCTGTCCCGGATGATCAACGTATTCAACGGCGACTATACGGAAAAAGCGGCTGCCCTGGCCATTGAAGGAACGGACGCCGCCGTGGCCAACGGGGAAAACTTCGTGATCTTTGCGATGTATGAATACCATATCCTGCTGACCCTGGTGCGCAGCGACGGCACCTGGGGCAGCGTCCTGCTGATGAGCGACCGGAACGTGCTGAGCCAGTTCTCGGAAGAAGCCATCCGGACGATGGTCCAGCCGTACCTGCCCGGGGACATCGGCATTGAAATACTGGAAATCAATCCCTGAGAACCGGTGATACAGCAGAAAGGAGCTGTCTCAAAATGATCTGAAAAGATCATAAGAGGCAGCTCCTTTTCCTTTGCTGAAATGAAAAAAGAGCAGTGTTTCCGTCGCTCCGCACGAACCGGAATGATATACGGAAGCCGGGATGTCATGGTTCTCCAGGCGTCCGGTTCCGCTTTTCAGTCGTCCCACACACATCTTTCATACCCGCACTTGCGGCATTTTTCGATTCTGTTCCATCCCCAGAGTTTACCTTCTACCCGTTTGACAAACTCAAAGTCATGCAGACAATTGTATTGCCTGTTTCCGCCCGAGACCTTTTCCATCTCTTCCATGTTGAGTTCCCGCTGGGCGCCGGAAACAAGCTCGTAGCCCATGGACGCGGCAAAAGCCTTGATCTTCTCCTTCAGTTCTTCGCCCTCGCCGGTGATCTCCTTCATCCTGGCTGTCTGCGCTTCGTCCTTCGCAACCAGTTCCTCTAAGTCCTGCATTGTAATCTTTTCCATCAGAGTACCCCTTTCTATATCATTAGTAGACTGTTATCCCGCAAGTTGATACGGATGAAACTGCCCGCATGGCAGTATATTTTTCAGTTCGGCTGTTTTTTGCTGTATTGATTATGGCATAAAGCGGAGAGAAACACAAGATGAATCTGTATTCAGAAGCGGCGGCAAAAGACGGGAATGATCCCGGGATCAGCGCCGTGAACAGGAGAACAATGCTGTTCATCTCCCTGCCCTCCGGCCGGAAGCTGGCCTACGTCAAACCCCGGATCGAAGAGAACCAGTTCGGCGGCGAAAGCATCACCTACTGCGGAACAGACGCACAGAAGCACTGGACCCGGGTGGAATCCTACGGCCCGAAGATCGTGGAGAATATCATCCAGGCCGTTTGCCGGGACCTGCTGGCAGACGCCATGAAGAGCCTGCGCCGTCAATTTGCCATTCTGATGCAGCAATACAAAAAAGGCCTGCGGACATGAATCCATCAGGTTTTTTACGATTGGCCCTTTAAATCCGACTGAAAATGGCCCTTTATTCCCGACGCAAAATGGCCCTTTTCACCCGACGCTAACACTGGAGAACGAACAACCACATTTGACAGTGTTTTCTTTATTTGGTATTATTGTGTGGGAATTCCCATTGTAATCATTTGGGAGGAACTTTTATGAGTACAGTTGTCCGAGAATATGATGCGAAAATCGATTCGAAAAAGAGGCTTACGCTGCGCGGCGCCAAGTATGATTATTATCATGTCTCTGTCCTTCAGGATCAGAGAATTATTCTGGAGCCGAGAATACTGACGGTTCCTGAAGAAATATCAGAAAACACTCTGAAAATGATGGACAGCGCAGTAAAGAACATGAAAAATGGAAAGGTTTCGCAGACACCGGATCTATCTGAATTCAAGGAGTAAAGCCATGAGTGAGATCCAGAAATACGATGAGGCGGTGCAGGTCATCAAGACTGCAATCCTACAAAGCCAGTATGATGCCGCGCGGTCTGTCAATGAGAAACAACTGATGCTGTATTACGGCATTGGCAAGTTCATATCTCTGAATTCCCGGAAAGGATTCTGGGGACAGGGTGCGATCGATGCAATCAGTGAACGGTTGGGGAAGGAATTGCCGGGATTGAAAGGCTTTTCGGCTCGAAATTTACGAAATATGCGTACATTCTATGAGGAATGGACTATATTGGAACAGACGTCAGGCACCAATGAACAAATATCTATTTCAAATTTGGCAGACGCATCTGCCAATATCACAACTGCCATCACTATTCCAAATTGGCAGACGCATCTGCCAATTTCCGATGGTTTGTGTGTTAGCTATCACTGATAATACGTGAAAAGAAACAATAGGGTATAATAAGCTAAGAAAACAGCCATGCAGGAGCATTCTTGCTCAAACATGGCTGTTTTCCTTGTTACACCGCCCGAAGATGTCAGTCCAAATCAGTTCTTTTCATAAATCCCTAACTTGAACCGCCTTTACGGAGCGGCTTTTCTTGATGCTTTGTGACCGGCCCTTTATTTTCCCCAGGTTTTCAGGCGGTCTTCCGGCTTCACATACATTCCGTCGCCTTCCTGAACGTCGAAGGCTTCATAGAATTCATCCAGCATCTGGAGATTGACGTTGACCCGCAGGTAGGACAGCGCGTGCGGATCGTTCTGCAGCGCCGTGATTACCGCTTCCGGAACAGCAGCGGCATAGAGCCTTGCGTTTTCACGGAAGAAGGCCTGCAGGTCCAGTCCCTTTGTTTTCGCCAGCAGGGCGGCCGCTTTCATGCCGGCCAGGTCCGCCGTGTTTTCCACCCGCAGGAAGGTGCCCCGGCAGTATACGTCCGGCATGACAGTGATGGCGTTGTAATAATCCTCCACCGCTTTCACCTTGCTGAGGAAGATCTCCCGGTCCGCTTCACCCAGGATCCCGATGCCCCGTCCGTAGGCGTCGCACTGGCTGCCGGCATAGTCGAAGGCGTGGCTGAGCTCATGGGCGATCACGGTTCCGAGGCCGCCCAGCATCTGTTCTTCCGTGGCGTCCTCCGGGCAGTTGTAGGAGAACATGAAACCGGGAAGGAGATTGACGCTGTTGGAGAACGGATCATAGAAGCAGTTTGTCATGAGCGGGTAGCATGCCTTCCAGGCCAGGTCCGCTTTGGCGGGCTTGCCGATCAGGCTGTTCTCCTGGTCGTTCAGGTAGGCTTTGAGGGCCAGGTAATTGCTGAAGAGGCTGCCGCCTTCGGAGGAGGGGGTCAGCTTCAGGCCGGAGAAATCATAATACCCGCCGTCCGGCTCCAGGATGCCCAGCCGCATATTGTCCAGTTTTTCCAGGGCCTTTTCCCGGCTTTCAACGCTGAGCCATTCCGTTTCGTTCAGGAGCGTGCGGTAGGTATCGATCAGTTCCTGCGTCATAACGGTCAGCTTTTCTTTCAGCCCGCTTCCCAGCACCTGCTCCGCGTAGAGTTTTCCCAGCAGGTGGCCGAAGGTATCCACCCGGTTGCAGACATACCAGGGATTGGTCGCCTCGTCCAGGGGCGCCTTGCCGCTTTGGGCCCGCATGTCATTGACATAATCGGGGCTCAGGAAAGGAGCGGCTTCCATCAGGACCTTGTAGCCGGTCAGGAGCTTGAGGCGGTCGAGGTTTTCTTCGGTCCAGAGGGCGTCCAGGGCTTTCAGCCAGTCGGGATACAGCACGATATAGGCCGCCGCCGCGTCCTTTCCGAACTTTTTCAGCGTGGCAGAGAGCGGGAAACGGCTGCAGAAGCTGTCCAGCTCTTCCGGGGACAGGCGCTGCGGCGCGTCGGAAATATAACCGTAGTCCGCCAGGGCCGCGGCCGCTTCGCTGTAGGTTTTGCTGACGTAGCTGACCTCCGTATTGAAGAGGTCCAGGGCGGTGTCGGTGATGTTTTCAGCCTCAACGCCCAGGGCAGTCAGCACGTTCAGCAGATAATCGGCACGCTCCAGGGAACTGACCTTCTGGGAGAGGGATTCCAGGTCCGCCGCCGGCTCGGTATAGTTGTTCATGCCGTTTGAGAAATCGGTGGTCAGCGCAAGGGCAGGATAGATCCATACGCCGTTTTCCTCGTTCAGGGCCAGCGGCGCCACAGGCATGGTCAGGTATGGCGAGAAGGGAAAATCCTCCGCCGTCAGCACCGCGTTCAGCTCCTCCAGGGAGGCGGCCGCGCTGATGCGGTCCAGGTACGGAGTCACCCCGGAATACCCGGCGGCACGGAGCGCTTCCATGTCCGCGGCCTGCTCCCAGAAGATTTTCAGCTGGGCAACATCGTCACCGGCTGCGGAACCGTCCTGCAGGAGCGCCGTGACCGCCGCCTCGACTTCCGCCCCGGCAGTCATTATCGGCATATACATGCCTTCCTGGTTGGCCGCCAGGACATCGTAATTCACAGCGGCATAGAAATCATCCTTCAGGTCCGGCGCCGTCTCCGGCAGGTTGCCGGTGACCATGCTGTTGACCCAGGGAGAGCCGTACAGTTCCGCCGGCTCTTCGGCGGGCAGCGCCTCGGCGAAAGCGCCGAAGGCCATGGCCAGCGCCAGAACCAGCGCAGCCAGGGCAGTCATCCAGTGTTTCATGTGTTTCATTGTCGTCGTCTCCTTTTCTGCTTGTCTGGTTTGCTGAAAACAACAGGGTATATCGGACCCCATATGCCTGTTGCAGATTGTATTCCAGCTTATGCGATGATCATATCACGTTTATCCGGCCTGTGTCAAAGTGGAACGTAGGGGACGGTTCCCTACGTTCCACTTTTTCCGGCTGGACAGACGGAAAACGGTATATTATAATGAGTTGGATTCCATTATCTTTTGAGGAGGGTATTCTTTCATGAAAAATAACCTGGTGAAGTACATTGTCGTCGGCATCATATGCTGCGCCCTTTTCATGGTCGGCTGGGCGCTGCTCGACATGTGGATCCGTGGCGATGCCTTTGTCGACGGTTTCAAGGGCGTCCTGGACTGGGTGCTGGGCGTAGCCTTCGGTACTTCCTGCGCCTGGACGGTTTACAAAAACGACCAGAAAAAGGCCAAGGACGAAGGCAAAAAGGAATAAGCGCTTTACCTGCAAAAGCGGCTCCGAACGGAGCCGCTTTTAAAGTGGAACGTAGGGGACGGTTCTCTATGTTCCACTTTTGGGGAAAACGGAACGTGAGGAACCGTCCCCTACGTTCCACTTTTACTCTGTAACCAGATTGAAGAAGCCAATAGTGTTGTCGTTTGTGTGGATCACGATGGTGCCGTCCGGGTTCCATTCAATGCCCGGCAGGAAGGCGCGGCTGTAGGGCGTGCCTGCCGCAATGTTCAGGCTGATCGTATTCGCCGGTAACGCCACATGCCGGAGTTCCATCGTGTCCGGTTTCAGCAGGTAAAGTTCCATCGAACCATCGTTGCCTCCTGCCAGGTACGGTCTCACCGCCAGGAGCGCCTGCTGTCCGTCCGGGGACATGCATACATTGAGGATCGTCGGTGTGGGATTCCGCATTTCTTCCGCCGGATCGATTCCTTCCGGCACCTCCGGGGAAAGGCTGAACGCCAGCGCCTGGACATATATCAGGAAATCCTGAGCAGGGACCATTTCCATGTCTTCAACAGCATCTCCGGTTTTCCGCATGTACCATGCATCAAACAGGGTGCCTTCATCCGGATGGAAGCGCAGCAGGTTGATGCGATTCATGGCCATAAGCGGCGCTGAATACATGCTGCTGACCTCTTCGGCCACTGAAACCGCTTCCGCGGACGTTGTTTTCATATTACGGGCAACCATCAGGCCGTATCCGGTGGCAGGGGAATAAACAAAGCGCGATGCGCCGATTGCACCGGGAATCATGGTCGACAGGACATCCGCCGTCCATTTCTCCCCGGAGGGCCTGAAGCGGATCAGCACAATTCCGTTCATCCTGTTGTTTCCCGAACCGTAAATACCGGACAGGAACCAGCTGCCGTCCGCCGCTTCCACCAGGTTGGAGCCGGAGGCCGGCTGGTAACCTGTGTCCTGGCGGTACGGAGTTCTGCAGAGGATTTCCCGGCTGCCGTCCGCTGTAGCAGTGCGGCAGAAGCACAGATATTTATTTTCGTTTTCCTTTCTTACGACCAGGTAATACACATACTGCCCGTCCCGGCTCATGGCACTCAGCCACATATATCCGTAATTATCATCGGCGGGTTTCTGGCCATAGCTTTCCGCCATCCAGATTTCATTTGAAACGGTATCAATCACCGGAACGCATCTGGATGCAGGACTCATTTCCAACGCAAAATGGTATTCGCTCAGGGCCACATAGCGGCCGTCCTCCGACCAGGACAGGCCGTTCACACCGGGGAAACTGGTCAGAAGGCTTTTGAACTTATCCAGATACTGGTTCGGATCCCCGGCGCCGAATTCCAGGTTTTCCGCCACCGGGATCATCTCCCCGTCCCGGACCAGGCAGAGATGATATACCGTTTTAGTCGAGGGTACAGATTTCCTGCTTTTCCTGCCCGGAAGGGAACTGTTCACTTTTGAATTCTTTTCCTGCGCCTTTTCCTGGGCTGCCGCAATCTCTTCTTCGGTCAGCGGCACTTCCTCCACGGTATATGTCAGCATCGTTTTCCCGTCCGGGGAGATACCGAGGTATTCCCTTGGCTGCAGCGCTTCGCCCGCCATTTCCGCCGGCAGTACGACCGGGCTTTCTACCGGCTTCAGGCGCAGCGTCTCCGCTCCCGCGGCGGAATAAAGCAGCAAAGCCGCCAGGATCAGACAGCATAACCGTTTCATTTATCTTTCCTCCCCTTCGTTCCAAAATGCCTGATGCACCACGGGAAAAGGAATGTCACATAGAACATCTGGAGGAAGCATGTCAGGATCGTTCCCGCTGCGCCGGGGATCCACTTTTTGAGCAGCGGCATCAGCACCAGGCTGACCGCATAGTAACTGAGCAGCCCGGTGGCAAACCGTGTGACCCTCGCCGCCATGGGAACGTCCGTTGAGAAACCCACAAACCTTCTTTCCAGCACCCAGCCGGCAAAAAAGCCGATACACCATCCGACGCCTTTGTAGGTATCATTTGCCATTTTCTGGCCGTCCACCAGCAGCTTCCCTGCCGCGTCGTAGTCTTCAGGATAATGTTTCACCGCGGCAAACACCGCCACGGCGGCGGCAATGGCAATTCCGATGCACATCACCGGGATATCCTTGCCGGGGTGCGCGTCGACCCACTTCAGCAGCCTGCCGATGAGCCACATGACCAGCAAACCGCTCCCCGCGCCGATCAGGATATCCTGGGGCGTATGCACACCGAGGAAGTTCCGGCTGAAGGCGATCAGCACGACAATCAGGCCGAGGACGATCCGCAGCAACCGGGGCAGCTCCTTCCGGATGGCCCCGCCGCCGTACAGGGATGCGGCATTCACGCTGTGGCCGCTGGGGAATGAGTAGCCTGTGGCCTCTGCCATGGCTTCGCTGTTGGGAATAATGCGGGGATCCCGGATCCAGGGGCGATAGGCGCAGACCGTTACCTTCAGCAGCCCGTTGAGGACCCGGTTGCCGCTCCAGCCCATCAGGAGGTAATTGCCGAATTCCTTGCTGACGCACCAGTAGATCACCCCGATGATGATCAGCACAACATTCATTTCCCCGATGAAACTCATCTTCAGGAAAAAATCCGTGAGGAAAGCGCCTGCGCCTTCCCTGAACTCCTGAAGCGCCAGAAGAATATCAATATCCATGTCCTGCACCTCCAAGGGCTGTTTTTTTGTCTTGCTTCCGGGCACATTATAGCATACGGCCGCGGCTGCTGTCCATGTGGAACGTAGGGGACAGTCCCCAATGGCATTAAGCTACTTAACTTAACAGGCAGGCCAGGAATATACAAGGTCAGGTACAAGGTCAGGTACAGGGTCAGGTACAGATTTGTATCGGTCCCGCGTCAGGTAAAACAGCCTGTACGACGCCGGCTTGCAGTTTCCCTCCCCCGGGACGAAGTCGATGAAGCCCATTTCCTTCAGGGTTTCCCTGGCTTTCAGGATGCTGCGCTTGTCGATGGCGCTCTTGAGCTTCAGCTCTTCGACGGAGACCGGGAAGAAGCCATCCGGCCATTCCCAGGCGCCGGTGGACGGGTTCCTTTTCTGCCGCTCATTGGCGCAGGCAAACAGGGTATGCCAGAGGAACCTTGCTTCCCGCGGGAGGCAGGTTTTCTGGACCGTGTCGTAGATTGCCCGGAATTCGTTCATTGGATTGATCTGGCACATGGTTTCGCGCTTTCTTTGCTTTTTGTTCCCATTGTTGTTTCTTGCTTTTTCTTGTTTGTTCCCGTTTGGGAGCTGCATCTGTTTCGGAAAGGCGAAGGGCCTGCGTCCTTCGCCTCTGCCGGGACTATATCATTTTGGCCCCGGGTCTGTCAACAGGGGGTCAGCCGTTTCCGCCTTCCTCGGCATCGGTATAGACATCGAAATAGACAATGCGGACCATCGGGCTGGTCTGGACGCCAAACTTGATGCGCCAGGTCATTTCCGCAAAGGCCTCGGAATAGTTCAGGTCAAAAACGTTTTTGTTGTCATAGCTGTCCGTATAGGTGTCGTAATAATGGGTCAGGAATTCGTTATTGCCCTCGTTGACGGGATAGAGCAGGGTGTATTCTTCATACACCTGGGGACACACTTCCGCCAGGAAGGGATATTCCACCTTCCGGTCCAGCTCCTCGCGCCAGGCCACCAGGGCGTCCTCATCCCCGGGAACGTCGTGGGATCCGCTGTCTTCGTCATCGCCCACATATTCGTTGGCAACTTCGAAGAAACCGCTGGCGGCATTTTCATACAGGATCACATTGCCGTTGAAATCGAACGCCACGTCGCCGTAGCAGTAGTCCCCGTCCTCATCGCCGTCCTTGGCATAGACGATCCAGGTGCCTTCCTCCCAGGGCTCCGCTTTGAAATAAGCGATGTCGAAATCAAAGCCCAGGTAGTCCAGGGCGAAGATCTCCTTCGCGTATTCCACGGCCTCCTCCGCGGTTTTGACGGGCCGCACATTCAGCGTGCCCTCAAAGGACGGGATCGGCGTCAGCACCGCCTCAGCGGTTCCCTCCTCCGGAATGACGGGCAGCTCAGCCGCCGCAGCGCCGACGCCCAGCAGCATTACCAGCGCCAGCATCCAGGCAAATACCTTCTTCATATTCTTCATATCCTCCGCTCCCTTCTTCCGCCCTTCTCCGGGGCGCTCTGCTTAATATACGAATATCACAGCCGGTCTGTTCCCTTATTCTACCCCAAAGGGCCGGCTTTTGTCGACCTTTTTGCGCGTTTTCGGCATGATTTTCAGAAAAGTTGCACAGAAATGAGCGGATATGAGCGGTTTTGCACCGGGACCCACCCCGCCTTTGTGATATGGTATGCTTGGCAAAAGACAAACGAAAAGAGGTGTTCCCCCCTGTGAAATCACCGCCCATTCTCCACGGCCTCCGGAGAAAGATGACCAAGGAGGTCTTTGAGGAACTGGTTTCCCTCCAGTGTGAGCCGGACGAAATCCTCGGCTACATCGGAACCACGGAAGAAAAGCTCGACAGCTGGTGCCGCCGGGCGTATAAACGCCATCCCCTGGACGACATGATCCGCATGATCCGCCAGGACGGCCTGATCGCCATCCGCCGGGCATCCTTTGAGCTGCTGAAGAAAAGCGCCACCATCATCTCCCAGCAATACAACCGCTTCCTGCCCGGGGCAGGCGCGGAGGACCGCTCCCAGGCGGACGAGGCCATCCGGGCATTCACCGGCATGATCAACGTCCCGGAGGACAAGGTCCGGGAGCTGTTCGAATAGCGCCTTTTGTTCTTCAGCCGCTTTCACGGAAACAGAAGCAGGCCCTCCTGTGGTGGCGCCCGGGATCGGGCCACGAGCACGACCGGATCATGCTGGCCGACGGGGCGATCCGCTCCGGCAAGACCATCTCCATGATCCTCTCTTTTCTCGAGTGGAGCCTTTCCACCTTCCACGACAAGGATTTCATCATCGCCGGCGTGACCGGCGGCGCCCTGCGGCGAAACGTCCTGGAGCCGATGATCCGGATCCTGGAAACCTACGGGATCAGCCACGAGCTGAAGCGCACCGAATCGAAGCTGATCATCGGGTCGAACACCTACCACCTGTTCGGCGCCGACAAGGACAACGCCCAGGACAAGCTCCAGGGCATGACGGCGGCCGGCGCCGCGGAAATTCCCGCGACCAAGCTCTTCGGCCGCTCCCCGCAGGGATTCAACACGAACGGCGAATCGGACCTGAAAAACTATGCCGAAATGATCTCCGGCCTGCAGGAGCGGATGCTCCGCCCGGCGCTGGAAAAGCTGCTGCCGGTGATGGCCGTGAGCTGCTGGGGCTTCCGCCCGGACGACCTGGATATCGTCTTTGAACCCATTATCTCCCCCACTCCGAAGGAGCGGGCGGAGCTGATCGACCGCCTGTCCGGCTCCGTGATCGAAGCCTGGACCGCCGGGCTCATCACCCGGGAGGAAGCCGTGGAGGAGCTGAAGGCAAGAGGCGCCGAGCTCGGCGTCTGGAGCAAGCTGAGGGATCAGGAGAGCGAGGCCTGAGACCTGTTACGGTAATACAGACGGAAGCTCCCTGACATGGGCGCCGTCATTGATCAGCTCCCAGACGGGCAGCTGCGCCTTTCCCTCCCGGCTGTCAAACCGCAGGATCGCGATGCCCGTGAAGTGATAATGCATCGAGGCGCACAGATACGGAAACGGCAGGTTCAGCAGCCGCGCGGCCATCGCCACCGACGATCCCCCGTGGCTGAACAGTGCCACCGTGCTCCGGTTCTCCTTCATGCACCGGTAATACGCCCCGTCCCGCACATAGCCCAGGGACGCCATCCATTCGTCCGTTTTTACGGCTACCGCCAGGGCGGAATCCGTGACCCGGTTGTCAATGAACAGCGGATGCTCCGGCCAGTCCGTCCTTGTCAGGTCCCATCCGGTGCGGCTCAGCTCGTCCGCGATGTCCCAGGGATGTCCGTCGGAAAAGATTGGCTTTCCGCTTTTGCTGCCCCAATCCAGCTCGTGCATGAAATCCAGCACCTGCACCGGGCCCAGCTTCAGCCGCTTTGCGGTGATCTCCGCCGTCTCCAGCGCCCGGCCGTAGGGCGAGGAAAACACCTTTTCAATGCCCTCTCCCGCCAGCCGCTCCGCCGCCGCTTCCGCCTGCCGGATGCCCAGCGCCGTGAGGCAGTTCTTTTCATAGTTCGGCTCCCCGTGACGCACAAAAATAATTCGCATATGATCTCCGTTCCTTTCTGAAGTGAACCCATCATACCATGATTGCACCATTCTGTCATCCTGAACGCAGTGAAGGATCTCATTCCCGGAGCTGCAAAAGAACGACCCTTTTTTGAGGTGAAGTATGCATTACTATGGAACCCGCCTGTCAGAAAATATATCGCGCAGAGATCCTGAAGGGTACCTGCTGTGCCTGAACGTTCCCGTGGCTCGCACCGGCACCCAGGAATACATGCCGGAAGAACTAGGCCTTGGATCCGGCGCCTCGCCGGTGCCGGTTTACCGGCCGGAGGAGGAAGTCTTCTCCCCGGAAACCATCGCTTCCTTCGAAGGCATGCCGGTGACCAACGACCATCCGCCGGACAGCGTCAACGCCGGCAACATTCCATCAACGAAAACGGGTATCCCGCCCCGACAGATGTCGTGGTCTGCCGGGTATGGGCCGCTGTGACGGACGCTGGAAACCAGCACTACCGGGCTGCCGATGTCATGAACACCGAGGCTGTCATCAACTTCACCATCCGGTACCAGGAGGACATCAAGCCCGGGATGTGGGTGCGCTTTCAGGGAGATAAATGGAACATCTCAACTCTGGGCGAGTATAGCTTCAAGCGCACCTATCACTCCGATCGCTCCGGAACCCTGACGCTGCCGGAATACGTCTACGCCACATACAACGAGCTGATGAAAAATGGCTGGCGGATGAAGGAAATCGACGAAATGGATATGCTGGGTTTCCTGCGCCTGCGGGCATGGGACGCCCAGCGGGAACATGAAAAGAAAAAACCCCGGCAACGCTTCATTGATGAAGTCTGGCCGGGGGTGAAACCATAATTCAGTTTTTCTTTTCTGCTTTCATTAACAGGAGTGTCAGAAGCGAGCCAATGATTACGCCTGCACTGTTCAGAATAAAGTCTTCAATATCGCAGATACCGCGATGAGTGAGAAGTTGCAAGAGCTCAATTGCAAGCGATAGGCCTATTCCCGCCACAGATAAGGTCATGAAACTGAGTCTTTTCTGCAGGATACCATAAAGCAAAATGGGAAACGGAATGAACATTACGATGTTTGTAATGTAGTCAAACAACATGGCATTGCCGTCTGGCTGAAAAGGTATAAGGTTGATTCTTGTCTCCATGACGGGCGTTCTGGAAAGCCATGTAACATAGAGCAGGCTAATGCCCCATACGCACATGCAAACAATGCTGTAACATCGTATGATCCGCTTCTGTGTAAAGTGAAACACGAGGAACGTAATTCCCACAAAAAGCAGGATGAATACAGGAAAGACAGCTGGTTCACTGAAAAAACGAAGGATCATTTCCATGCTATCCTTGCTGCACCTCCTCGTAATCCGGATTGCCCTGATGGGCCTGCCCATTATACCCCTGAACCCCTTATCTCGCAAGCAAAAGAAGGTGAATTCTCATGGCTGAAACCCTGCGCGAACTGGTGGTCGCGCTGTCGCTGGACTCCAGCAATTTCACGCGCAATATGCGCTCCATCAATCAGCAGATCAAGGAAGCCGAGTCCACCTTCCGTCTGGCTGGCGCTGGCGTGGAAAACTTCGAGAAGACCGTTGCCGGAACTGAAGCGAAGCTCTCCATGCTGGGAAATAAGCTGACCCAGCAGAACCGTGCTGTGGAGCAGTACAGCCGAGCTCTTGTTGCCGCCAACGATAAGCTGAAAGAGAACTATGATCGGCACAAAGATTATTCTGCCCGGCTGGAACAGGCGAAGGCCCGGCAGGAAGCCCTACGCTTCGAAGTTGAAACCTCCAAGGCAGCCTATGAACATTACCGGGATACCCTTGGGGAAACGGACTCCGCGACGATCGCCGCAAAGGCGAATCTGGAACGGTACCAGGAGGAACACGCTGAAGCGACCGCAGAGGTTACGAAACTGGAGGGCCAGGTCAAAGCCCTGCAGAAAACCATGCAGAACAGCGCAGATGCCGCTTCCAAGGCTGCGACAGACCTGAACAACGCCAAGGCTGCTGCCCGGGAAACGGATGCGGAGATCAAAAAGCTGACGGAAGAACTGTACCGGATGACAAAGTTCCTGATCGCTGAAGACGACCAGGAGACGGATGAAGATCTGACCCTCGAGGAACGGGTCACCCGGCTGGAAAAGCGGGTGGCCATGCTGGAAGCATACGACGGTGCGGTCGGCTGACCGCTTGGCCTTGCAGAAATAATCTGCAGGGCCACTTTTTTCGTTTTGGGGAGAAATACAGTGCTATATCTTTCATTTCTAATCCTGTTTTTCTGATATGCACTGCTTTATCCTATAACCGTACCGAATGACCGGTACATACGAAACGACAAAACGGAGGAAAGAAAAATGCTGCGTCTGCTTGGTATCCTGACCCTGGGGAACATGATCTTTGGTAGCCATCGCTGCCATTGCCATCATCATCGCTATGGCGGACTGGGCAGAGGCCTTCTGCTCGGTGCGCTGATCGGACTGTTTGCAAGTCGTGCGAATCAGAATCGTACAGAAGAGTATGAAGGAGAGAACTACAATGGATAAGAAACTGTACAACACGTGGATGACAATCACTGCTCTGGTGTTGGGAATCATTGGTCTTGCTTTTATTTTGGTATCGATTTTTGATTCTGGGGCAGGAAACTCCGTGCTTATCATAGGTTTGCTGTTCATTGTAGTTGGAAACCTTTTTAATGTGATTCGGATGCAACAGAACAGGAAGAACCAGGAGGGATAATCTGTGTTTGAGTATAGGGTTGAAGTTTATGCTATTCGTCAGGCTGAAGCTGAAATGAACCGTATGGCTGCTGATGGCTGGCGTGTTGTTGCAGTTTCACCCAATATTGCTATGAGTCATGGATTGGTAGTGACTTTCGAACGGCAGAAATGACCAGCACCCGTAATAACAGAAGCGGGGACAGACTTTCATATATTGGGGGCAGGAGCCATTTCCCGCTCCCGCCTTTATTTTGTAAGGAGTTGTGAAGCAATCCATGGGACCGCTTTTTTGTTTTTGGGACTGATAATGTAAACACTGTCGAAACAGGAAACGCTTGACTTTACTTGCTTTCCGTAGTATAGTGACCGCAATCTTTTTCGGAAAGGATCTCTTCTCATGAACCGGTTCGAATTTGTTGCCGTACTGCCCGCGAACACTGTGGAACATGTCCGCACTATCGTCGTATCCGATTGCCGGAAGTTCAGAGAAGAGTAGTTGGTATATCCATATCAATCAACCAGCCGCTTATCTCTGACAGATAAGCGGTTTTTTGATATCATTTCAGAAGGGAGTGAACCCAGCCATGCGCGAAGAAACCGAAACGATCCGTACTTACTACAACGCCAATCCCCGGAAGGAATGGGACCGCCTGATGAAAAAGCACCCGTATGAGAAATATATCACGGTCCATGTCATGGACCGGTACATTCAGCCGGGCTGCAGTATTCTGGATATCGGCGGCGGGCCGGGTCATTACTCCATCCATTACGCGAAGCAGGGGCATCCGGTAACGCTGCTGGACCTGAGCGATGAGAACGTGCGTTTCGCGAAGAAGAAAGCCAGGCAGTACGGCGTGAAGATCACCGCCCTGCAGGGTAACGCGCTGGACCTTTCCCGATTCCCCGATGAATCGTTTGACACTGTTTTCCTGATGGGCCCGCTGTACCACCTGATGAATGAGGAGAGCAGAATTCGTGCGATTCAGGAGGCAAAGCGAGTGCTGAAACCAGACGGATATCTGTTCAGCAGTTTTATTCTCATGTTCGGTGGCGTGATTTACGGCTTGCGGGAACTGGAAGAAACAATCCTGATGCCGAGAGAACAGCAGTATTTTGAAGTGGCCGCTAAAGATGAAAGCCTGGCATTTGACGCGTTTACCTATTCATATATGACCACAGTCCGGGATGCGGAACAACTGCTGGCTTCCGTTCCCGGACTGAAGACGGAGACTGTTTTCGGCCAGGAGAGCATCCTCGCTCCGTATAAGAATGAACTGGCAAAGCAACCAAAAAAGATCCGGATGGCATGGTATGAATACGCGCTGCGGTTTTGTGAGAAGCGCGAATACCTGACACACACGGAACATCTAATGATCGTGTCAAAAAAGGATTCGTGACAACGGCAGATTCGTAATGGAGGAAGCAGACATGAAATACAGCAAAACAGTCGTCCTTAAGGATGGCAGGACTTGTATCATAAGGAACGGAACACGGCAGGATGCGCAGGGTGTATGGGACAATTTCGTTCTTACCCATGGGGAGACGGAATACCTGACGACCTATCCTGAAGAAGTAACCTTCACCCTGGAACAGGAAGAAGCATACCTGAAACAGAAAGAAGAAAGTGACCGGGACGCGGCTCTGCTGGCTGAGGTCGACGGGAAGGTTGTCGGAACGGCAGGCGTAGACAGCCTCAATGCGGCGGAAAAAACGAGGCACCGGGCTCATTTCGGCATCAGTATCGCAAAAGCCTGGTGGGG
>JAFROK010000058.1 GCA_017429695.1 Clostridia bacterium
CCCATACGGTTCAAAGATCTTTTTGATATGCTCCAGGTACTCCCATTCTTCAGGCATGTCAAAATCCATCATCAGGGTAAAAATCATCCCGTAATTCCCGGATGCGGCAAAGTTCCTGAATATCAGGTCGCGCATTTCAGCAATCGTCTTTCCGTCATACCGGCCGAAGATCTCAATCACAGGCTCGATCGTCATATGATTATGGAAGAGCCTGAGATCTGTGATTTTCATCAGTTCCTGGCCGACCGTCATCTTGCCGACTGCTGCGTCCCCGATGATGAATACCAGTTTCATATTCCGTCCTCCATGCTCAAGGAAATATAAAGCGATGGTTATATCATTCGTCATGTAGTGAAGGATTCCTGTCAGCAGCATCCGCATAATAAAAGCCTGCCGATCAAACCGGATCAGCAGGCAAGCCGGGGCCAATATATTCATTGCAGTATCTCCTGTTCCCAGGTAAGTTCGGCATCCACAAGGTGCAGATAACTGGATCCGTCCTCCTCGTATATTTCAAGACGCCCGGTTACAGTTATATCCGTTCCTGCTTCGGGATAGTCATCCAGCCAGGCATGATCGCCGTTCCAGACAAACTCAATTCCCTTGGCACAGCAGGCTGTAGCATCAGGAATAATACAGGTATGGTAAACAATCCCGTGCGCCTCTCCACCGCCTGTCAGTATGAGGACACCTTTCTTTGCCTTCATTTCTTTGGAGGTTTTCAGGAAAAAATGATTGCTCCAGATAAAATTCAGCCTGCTGATGGCTGAAAAAAGAGGAGGCGTCACAAAAGACATATACAAGGGGGATGCGATAATGAGAACATCATAATCATCTTTCAGCAGCGTGTCCATTTTATCCCTGATGCAGCATCCTTCTTTTTCCCAGCAATATCTGCAGTCATTACATGGCTGAATATTTTCTTCATAGGTGTTCAAAGTTGAAAACTCAGTATTTGGGGGGAATTTGCTTTTCACTCTTTCAAGAATATAGACCGTATCACCATTTGGCCGAGGCGATCCGTTCAAAATCTGTACCTTCATGAAAACTCCTTTGCACGGCAAAATTCGTGATATAACATTCTGACTCCTCATATAAATCCATTTGCAAAATCAAATGAATTGTTTATTCTTTTCGAAATGGATTGGGAATATGATCCGAGACAACCTTCGCAATATCATTCGCAAACGCGATGAATTCTTCCGCATTGAAGTCCGGCTGTGAGCAGCCGACCTCAAACTCTGTGTTGTCGTAGTAGGTATACCATCCTGTTTCAAAAAACCCGTTCCTGAGGTAAAAACGCTTGACAGCGTTACAGACCTCTGCCGGAACCGGCGCCTCATATTCCACTACAACCTGCCTGCCCGGATTCTGCCTGATCAGTTCCCGGACGGCGCTGCCCCCGATTCCTTTCGAACGCAGATCCTTCCTGACAGCAAAATAAGCAAGGTAAACCAGGTTTCTATAATACCGGACGGCCATAAAGCCTGCCGGCTCATGATGATAATCAATGCACCAGACTTTTGCGCCGGAAACAAGCATGTCGCTCAGTGAACAACGTTCAGCCTCCGGTATCGCTTCCTCATTGATTGCTTCCAGGACCGGCAGCTCTGCAGAACGTTCTGTGATTTCTCTGATTTCCACTGTGCCCTCCAGAAACAGAAACTTTTGATTATTTTATCATAGACCTGTAATTTCCAAAAGAACAATCATCCTGGAGCGCCCGAAAGTCGGACCCTGCAGGAAAATCAGACGTTATGCAGATCGCAGGTCCTCCGGCGTATACCGGATCACTTATATTGATCTAACATGCCTGTTCGCCAGCATCAGGATTGCGGTTGCCGTGAAACCGGCTGCGCAGATGGCCAGCAGCACGGAACTGCCGAATGCCTGAAGCGCTGCACCCGCCAATACGGAGGCAATCGGGATCATTCCCTGTGAGCCGATACTCACGAGACTGCCCACTTTGCTGAGCTTGTTTCTTTCCACCCTGCTTTGTATCGTTGTACTGAGCGGAATATTAATAAATGAGAGAAGAAATCCCACCGCAAGGCATCCGGCACAAAACAGCAATAAGAATCCGTTGATCGAGACGTCCTGATCTGCAAGCCACCAGTATCCGGCTGCCAGTACAATCATAACACCAGCAAGCAGGCAGAGCCTTACAGCCACTTTATGTCCGCATTTTTCTTCCTGCTTCCTTGCGCTGAGGATCGCGGCGCCGATCAGGGAACTGGCGCCGATACAGACGCTGAACACAGACGACCACAATTCGGGTTTCAGGAGGCTGTCGAAAAGATAATTCGGCGCATTCACCAGATCGGTCTTAATAAAATACGGAATGAAATTTCCTGTTACCGGTGTCATAAAGAAGTTAATAAACAGTGCAGAACCCATGATGGCCAGAATTGCCTTCTGACCTTTCAGATACAGGAAGCCTTCCTTCATATCCGACACAGCGAGCCTGAGCGTAATGGGCTCCGGAGACGGCGTATGAGCATAGCGGATCATCATTTCCGAAACGCCGGAGATGATAAAGCATACGCCGACACCCAGAAAGAGCAGATTCATCGGCAGCGTCGCATACAACAGGCCTGCCAGCACAACACCAAGGATTGTTTCCATGGAGCTCTTGATGGAAAAATAAGCATTCGCCTGCTGCAGCTGCTCCGGTTTTACGATGTTTGGCAGCATCGCTCCCGCAGCGGGAGTGAAGATGCCGCTGACGATATTTCCCAGTATTCCGAGTACAAACAGGATCACGATATGGGCATCCGGCGAAGGAAGGATCATCATCAATACGGTGGCCAGTATGATCATCCCGCCCTTGAAATAATCGCAGACATACATGATTCTGGCTTTGTTGACGCGATCCCCCAGGACACCGCCGACCGGCGTGAACAGCAGCAGCGCCGCTCCGCACAGGGCAAGATAAACACCCTGCAGGAAGGCATTGTTACCGCTGATCTCCAGTATGTAGAAACCGACCGCGAAATTGTACAGAAGCGCACCCAGTTCTGACACCAGCGCACCCAGAAAAACCAGGCGATAATTCCTGTTTGCAAATACGTTGACCGTTTTCGCTTCACTGTTCATCGCGGATCATCTTCTTCCATGTTTGTAACAGCGCCTGATTTCCCAACAGGTTCAGCAATTTTTCAACGCTGTCCGCCGCTGTCGCCCCGAGTCCGTCGCACATAATGACTTCATTGCGAAGCACAGGGAAACTGAGCGTCTCTATTCCGTAATCAGGCGCAGCGTCAAACTGACGGACGCCAGTGCAGACCTTGTTCAGGTATGCTGTCGCTTTTTCTGTATTTCCTTCCAGGGAATAAATATGCGCCATCATCGCATACATGTTGACCATGAGTTTATCCGCAAAATCTGTTTTTTCCCCTTCTTTCAGCGGACGCAGGAACTCAATGACCCCGGACATCAGTTTTCGCGCGGAAACATACTCTCCCCGCGAAGACAATACAATCACATGGCCCACAACCGAATCGACCAGGCTGATCGTACTCTGCAGCATCGCCTTGACAAGGAACGGCTCTGCCTCATCCGGCTTTTTCAGATCCAATGCAAGCACAGTTCCGATCGTGTCGCTGTAAAGGCCTCCCGCATTGTTTCTTTTCAGCAGTTCGATGCTTTTTTCCCGCTCACCCAGGAGCATATATGCATCTGCTGTTTCACCAATGATTGTCTGCTCACTGATTTCCGGATCATGGTTCTGAGAAATCAGCCGCCTGGCCTGCTCATACAGTTCCAGCGCCCGTCTGGTCTCGGAATGGTCTTTGCTTCCCACCCCGAAGAACGCATATACCCTGGCGCAGCCATGGACAACCTCAAAAGAATTCGGATATTTTTTGAGGACTTTTTCCGCTTCATCCAGCGCTTCGGGGTTTCTGACGCGGCAGTATTCCCTCATTCGCTGTATGACTGCAGCGATGTCGTTATCTTTTATCCTGTAGCCCAGAAGCGCATCCATTGAGGTGTCGAAAAAGTCGGCAATTTCAACCAGCATATTGAGTTCGGGGATGGATTGGCCCGATTCCCATTTATACACGGAACCCACGGTCACGCCCAGGGCTTCAGCCAGCTGGTCCTGGGTGAGTCTTCGTTCCTTCCGAAAAGCGCGGATATTCTCAGCAAGGGTCAATTTCATTTTTCCTGACCTCCGGAATCTTGATTCAGCTTTATTATATTCTGAAAAAGAAAGGAAGTGAAGACATTACCAATACTATTAGGAAAAAATTTTCACATGCTGTCAGTATGGAATTTGCTTGCGAAAACCGCTGTTCCGGCATCATTCACCGTGATTCAGTCATCATATCCAGTCAGTTCATTTCCACCAGAATGGCTTTCTCCGGTGAAAAGTAATCATCCAGATTGCTGCTTAATCCGGCAGCCATATATGCCTGTTCAAAAGGGATTTCCTCGATATTGCTCAGATACACGAAGCATGAATCCACCGCCGCATTAGGCATTCTTCCTTTGATTTCGAGCCGGTATTGATAGGAATAGCCATCGCACATCCAGGTTCCGTCGGCCATTTCCTGATATGTTTTCATGTTTCCTGCAACCGTTTTTTTAACGGTATTTTCTTCCGGAACGGTTGCCTCCCACAGCACCTCATGATAGTGGCAAAGGCATATGCCGTCTTCCCGGCAGGACATCGTGTTCAGGAAATCCACATCCCGCCCGATGGCCTCGCGCCGGGTGAAGGGGCTGCCATCCGGGTTCTTTTCCTCAGTTTCCACCAGAAGATAATCCGCTTCCGCCAGCGGAACAATCTGCTCCGGCACCGTGCCGGGTGCATATGCTTCACTTTCCAGCAGTTCGTGGCCTGCGCTGAACTGCAGCAGACGGATCTCCATGGGTTCGCGAACCGCCTGGATCTGAATGCTGACTGCCGTGGTATCGGTGATTTCACTGCCGTTTTCCGTGTGCCTCCGCTCATCCCGGAGCGTCTGTCCGACAGACGAGCCGGGGGGATCCATTGCCGCGCTGATCCCCATGAAGTCACCGGGAACCGCGAATACCTGTCCGGAATCAGTGCGAAACACAGGATTATAGAAAAAGAGTGTCTCATCCTGGCCGGGAACAAATTTGATCGTCGCATCCATTGCGACGGAACTGCCGTCTTCACTCATATTGAAATCAACGGCGGATATCCCGTCATCTGCGTTTGAAATGATGCTGCCTTCTCCGTTATCCTCCGAAGCGATAAAACAGATCAGGCGAAGTCCGCTGACATTCCCGAATTGATATTCAGTTTCATCATCCGGCCCTTTCTGTACGCAGGAAGCCGGCAGGACGCCTGTTTCATCGGTATATTCCGCCAGGTCTTCCCGGGTAATCAGCAGGCCGATCAGCCGGGATCCTTCCGATGGATCGACAGGAACAGTCTCCTCAGCCAGGGATACCGAAACAAGCAATATGGCAATCACGGACAATATAGCCGCCATTTTTTTCACGGGTCTTCACCTCTTTTTTTGCCTTCTCAAACCGGAACATTCGCCAATACAACAATCCGTTTGATTGCTGTTGATATTTTCATCTTAATCACCTTCCTCCGCCACCTGTCCGTATGTATGTGCGCTATTTTCTGGTCAGATTGGCATAAGGCTCGCCCATCAGGATATGGGCGTATCCGTCGCCTTCCGTTTCGCACAGGAATTCCACATCCACGCAGGACTGGAAAACCATCACGATATCGCTTCCGCCGAAAAGGGAATGCCCCATCGGGTCGCCTTTTTCAACCGTTGTTCCGACTGCCAGGTTCTCCTCCCAGTTGCAGGAGCAAATCTGGCACATACCGATGGGCAGTACCGCCACCAGGCCGTACTCCCCTGTGTCAATCATCACGCAATCCCTGGTTTCGATCATCTGCCATCCGGGAACATCGTCTGACCGTCAAAGCAGAAATCCACAATATGTTACTTCATAAGGCGGATAAGATGAGCATTCCCAATCTCAAACATCTTGTGGACTATTAATCCGGCTTGTTCTGCCAGCATCATCGTTCTTTCCGGTGTATCCGGATAAATCCGGATTTTTCTGTTGCCCATATTGATCCATTTGCTCTGGTTTTTGTCAAGTGATATACAGAGAAGACCGTTTTTATTCAATAACAAGGCGGCTTTGGCGATCACCTGCTCCTTGTCTTCAAAATGCATCATCGTCAGTGAAGAATAGATCACATCAAACGTTTCTGTAAACGGATATACCATGAAATCATCGCAGATCAGTGTAATATTCGAATAAGCCCGCAGGTTTTCTCTTGCCCGTGCAATGGTCTTTGGCGATATGTCTATTCCAGTCAGATGTCTGCAGCGTCCGGCTGTTTTTGCCGCAAGTCTTCCTGTCCCCACGCCTATTTCAAGAACCGCTTTGGATTCATCCAGTTCCATCATGTCCAGGAATGCTGGCCCATCCCATGATTCCATGTATTTCTGTAAAACCGGCGGATCATGAAACGGATCATTGTTCTCCTCAATGAGTAAATCATAATGGGTTTTTGTGTCCATATATCATCGCTCCGTCATCCCGTTTTGTTCGGCCAGGCAAGCTTAATGATATCCCTTACGTTTCTGTAAACAGTTTTTCCAAATGGATCATAACATAGTTCAGAAGGAAAAGGAAGGGGAACAGCGCGTTTCAGATAATTGAAAAGGAGTGCCTTTCCTGGTTGAAAAGCACTCCTTTGGGGGCGTCCTGAAGCAGCAATGTCAGAAATCTCAGTCTGCCTTTACCAGCAGGATGTCGCCGGATGTGGTCTTGATGGTGCAGTTCCTGCTTCCGTCGCCCACGGTGTAGATTTTCCCGTCCTTCGAGACACTGGCAAATCCGTTGTAATCAAAGTCGCCGCTGGTCATGCTGACTTCGCAGGTGAATCCGGGATCCTCGGGCAGTGCGGCCTTCACGTTACCGGAAGTCACACCGATCTTCAGGTTCTCAAAGGCACCGAAGTTGACGTTGATCTTCCCGCTGGTGGCGCCGATTTCCACGTCGCCGGGTTTGCCGGTAATCACCATGTCGCCGGAAGTCGCCTTGATAGCTGCCCGTTTCGCGTTCCCCAGGTCCACATTCAGGTTGCCGCTGGTCACGCCGATCTTTACATCTTCCGTTTCCCCGTTCAGGCGGATGGTCAGGTCGCCGCTGGTCGCATTGGTCGTCAGCTTCTTCGTGTTCAGGGTCACGTCGATATCACCGCTGGTCAGGGTCAGGTCCGTCTCGTCCGCGGTCAGTTCCGGAATCTTGACATCGCCGCTGGTCATGTGCATCTTCGCGGTCTTCAGCACGGTGCCTTCAGGCAGGGAAATGATCAGTGTCTTTTTCAGGTTGTCAAACAGCCGGATCCTGCCGGATTTGGAATACTGAATCCGCAGCGTGCTGCCGTCCAGCCACCAGCGCATTTCATCGTCGCCTTCAATGGTGCGGTTGCCGGTTTCGGAAATGATAATCCCGCTTCCGCTGTGGTATTCCACCTTCACCTGGCCATTCAGCCAGTTCACGTCCAGGCTGTCCACCACGCCGTTCACGGTGGTCCCGCCAGCCGTATACTGATCCGCGTTGGCATAGGTAAATCCGATATTATTCCCGAAAATCAGCACAGCGCCGACCCCCAGCGCAACCAGCAGTACAATCAGGGAAATGGTCAGGATCTTGGACTTTTTCATCATGCTTCTCCTCTTTTCGTCTTAATCGTATATCCCAGCAGGGCAGCCGCCCCGATACAGGCAACAGCCATCAGGATCGTCACAAACACACTCTTGCTGTGCAGGCTGATCATGTTCATCATATTGGCAAACAGGATCATGTCCGCGCTCAGGACCAGAAGCGGCCGGTTGAAATCGCCGATCAGGTTCCGCACCGGCCGGGCCCTGACCACAAACGGCAGGAAAACCACACCCAGCCCGAACAGCATGCCGGAAGCCGCCGTAAAGAACCACCCGCCGCCGCTGTTGATGGCGCATACCGCCAGCAGCAGCACCAGGCTGGCGCAGAACGCGCAGAAGGTCCAGAACAGTTTATCCTCCGGCACCATCAGGGGAACCACCGTCAGCGAAGCGGCAACCGCCAGCCCGCCCAGCACGATAAAGAACCAGCCCAGGCCCGAGCCCGTGGCGATATTCACAATCAGGCACACCAGAATGGGAATCATGAAGATCCCGGCGATCACCGATCCGACCGCCGCGCTGCGGCGTTTGAACCGCTTCGCCTGGTACTCAATCACTTCGGTCTTTTCACTCTGCAGGTTACTTTCGATTTCATGGGAGCGGAGCTTTTCCAGTTCCGCGGTGCACTCCGGACATTCCGGAAGATGTTTTTCTATCAGTTCCCGGCTCGCGTCGCTGCAGACGTCGTCAGCATACAGCGGCAGCAGATCCCGGATCACAGCACATTCCTGATTCATCCTTCACTCATCCTTTCCTGTAATTTCAGCCGGGCCCGATGATATGTGACGCGCGCCCAGTTTTCCGTCTTTCCGAAGATGGTACCGATCTGCTGGAAAGACAGTTCGCCGAAGACCCTCAGTTCGAAGATTTCCCGGTAGGGATCTTCCAGTCCGTGCAGTGCCACATGAATCCGGAAGGAGGAATCCTTGTTTTCGATATCCAGCTCGATGTTTTCGTCGGCCGCCGGCATTTCCTCCGGCATTTCCGTCATCCGGCCCTGCTTCCGTTTCTCATCCAGGAAGCGGTTTTTCGCGATCGCGCACAGCCAGGTCACTTCGTCGGCTTCCTTCCGGTAATCCGTCGATTTGTAGAAGGCCCGGAAGAATGTATCCTGGGTAATTTCCTCCGCGGAATGCCTGTCGCCGCACAGGGTCATCACATAGGAGAACACCCGCATGTAGTAGGCATCATAGAGTCTCTGGCAGGTTTCGCTGTCCACGCATCATCACCTCCTTCCTTCCCGGTTTACATGGATTAGACGCGTGAGTTTCCGTTTCGTTACAAAAAAAATGAAAAAAATAAAAAAAGTTTTCCGCTTCCTATTATACGCCCGCAGAGGAAAAAAACAATCAGTTATGGTATAATGCTTCCGTAATGACTGATGAAACGGAGGAACGGTCATGCAAAATCTCCTGATTGCGGCTTCCCGCGCGACCCCGACGCCCCTTCCGGCAACGCCGACCCCGGCGCCCACCGGTCTCACCGAAGTCATGAAAGCGGAAGGCAAAGACGCTTTTGCCGCCGCCATTGATACGGCCAAAGCGGCCTGGAACAGCCTGCCCCATGTCGTTGTCCGCCTGATCCTGGCACTGGGCGTGCTGATCCTCGGCCTGATTATCCTGAAGATCGGCAAGTTAATCATCCGCAAAGTGGTCCGCCGCCGCAGCCTGAAAAACCCGGCCGCCGTGCATCGGGCGGACACACGGCGGTCGATTATCACCAGTATTTTCAATTATATCATGTTCTTCGTCATGGCCACCGTCATTCTCCGGCTCTTCGGCGTGGATGTCACATCCATCCTGGCGGCCGCCGGAGTGGTCGGTGTTGCCGTGGCCTTCGGCGCCCAGACGCTGGTCAAGGATATCCTGTCCGGCCTGTTCATCTGGGGCGAGGGCAGCATCGCTGTCGGGGATATCGTCACCATCAACGACCTGAGCGGCACCGTGGAATCCATTTCCATCCGCACCACCACCATCCGCAATTACAACGGCAACCTCTGCACCATTCCCAACGGCGATATCCGGACCCTGACCAACATGAGCCGCTCCTTCAAGCGCGCCATCGTCAATGTCCCCTGCCCCTATGAGGAAAACCAGGAGCGCATCGTCGCCATGGTCCGGGAGGAAATGGCCATCGCCGCGGAAGAAATCGAGGGCATCAACACGGTCCCCGAGGTCATGAGCATCGTGTCCTTTGATACCCATGCCGTTATCCTCCAGATTGCCGTCCCCTGCCCGATCGGCGAACACTGGCGCATCGAAAGGGACATCCGTACCCGCGTTAAAGCCCGCTTCGATTGCGAAGGCATCATCATGCCCCACTACACGCTTCCGAAAGAATAATCCCCTACCATAAGCATTGGGGCTACCTTCCAAAAGGCAGCCCCGTTATTTTGCCATCCTGAAGTTACAGTACCTTATTCAGGAAATCCTTTGTCCGCTGTTCCTTCGGTGCCGAGAAAAGTTCATGCGGTTCCCCTTCTTCCACAATCTTCCCTTCATCAAAGAACAGCACCCGGTCGCCGACCTCCCGCGCGAATCCCATCTCGTGCGTCACACACACCATGGTCATACCGCTCTTCGCCAGCTCCTTCATCACGTCCAGCACTTCCCCGACCATTTCCGGATCCAGCGCCGACGTCGGCTCGTCAAACAGCATCACTTCCGGTTCCATGCACAGTGCCCTGACAATCGCAATCCGCTGCTTCTGCCCGCCGGACAGCTGGCTCGGATAAGCGCCAGCCCGGTCCGCCAGGCCGACCCGCTCCAGCAGTGCCATAGCTTTGTCCGTCGCGTCCTTTTCGCTGACCTTCTTCAGCTTCATCGGTGCCAGCGTCATGTTCTTCAGCACCGTCATATGCGGAAACAGGTTGAAATGCTGGAACACCATGCCCATCTTCTGCCGGTGGATATTGATATCCACACTGGGAGAGGTAATATCCACGCCTTCAAAGCAGATCGTTCCCTTTGTCGGCCGCTCCAGCAGGTTCAGGCAGCGCAGGAAGGTGGACTTTCCGCTGCCGGAAGGCCCGATGACCACCATCACCTCGCCCCGGTGCACATCCGCGTCCACGCCCTGCAGCGCTTTCAGTTTTCCTTCGTTGAAGTGCTTTTCCAGTCCCCGCACTTCAATCACGTTTTCAGTGGTCACTGGAACGCAGCCTCCTTTCCAGCCTTCCGACCAGCCATGTAAAGAACATGACCACCACCAGGTAAATCAGGGCTACCGCCAGCAACGGCATAAACGGCGAATAGGTCAGGCCACGGATGGTTTCCCCGCCCTTGGTCAGGTCCATGACCGCCACATAGCCCGCAACGCTGGTTTCTTTCAGCAGCACGATAAACTCGTTGGCCAGGGCCGGCAGCACGCTCTTCAGCGCCTGCGGCACGATGATATGGCGCATGGTCTGCACATAGTTGAATCCCAGGCTCCGTCCGGCTTCCAGCTGGCCCCGGTCCACCGCCATGATGCCGCCGCGGATAATTTCCGCCACATACGCGCCGGAGTTGATGCCGAATGCCAGCGAACCGATCAGGGTGCCGTTCTGGGCGCCGGCAAAGATCACATAGTAGATGATCATCAGCTGAACGACCACCGGCGTGCCCCGGATCACGGTCAGGTAGGTCTTGCAGATCCCGTTCACAATACCCAGCAGGCTCTTTCCCAGTCCGGGGCGCATATTCTCCGCGTTCTGGTCCCAGGTGGAACGCACCACCGCCACCAACACGCCGATGGCAATACCCAGCAGCACGGCGAACAGCGTAATCTCCAGGGTTGTCACCAGGCCGTTGGTCAGGAATGTCCACCGGTTGTCGTCCAGGAAATTCTGCCGGAAGTCCTTCTCAATCGCCGCCATCTGCTTTTCAGGTGTGATCTGGGCGATCACGGATGCCAGCAGCGCGCTTCCCTTTTCTTCCCGGCTGAGCTCCTGTTCCGCATCCGCTTCAGTGACCTTCTCCAGGTCCGTCAGCATTTCCTGAAGCAGGCTTTCCTCTTCAGGCGCGAGGGTAATCCGGTCCGCCAGGCTTTCCAGCAGCGCCCTGGCCTGCTCATCTTTATCCGTCTGCGTCGTTTCCGGTTTGTCCCGCATGGTCACCGTCGCCGCAACGCTGTATCCGCTGTAGGGCGATTCCATAAAGAAACCGAGAATCAGGCTTTCCGTTTCCTCCCGCTTTCCCAGGTGTCCAGCTTTTCCACTGACGGATGTTTCCTCGGTTTCGGCAAATCCGGCCTGCCGGGCCGCCTCCTCCAGCGATCCTTTGATGGCATAAATCCGGATTTCCTCCCCGGGGTTATCCTTGCTGTAAAAAGCATAGAAATTCGTCAGCTCGTTCCCGTCCGGATCCGCTTCCGGAATGGCTTTCCCGTCGGCGTCCTTGATCCGCTTTCCGTCCGGACCCAGCTTATACTTCAGCTTATCCTTGTAACCCGGAATCGGATTGACTTCCGCCATCTTGACATAGCGGTTCTCGCCTTCCAGGTAGCCAACCAGCACCGTGGAAGGAAGCTTGCTCAGTTCTTCCTTTTTCAGCGTTTCCGCGTCACGCAGCGCAAAATGCGCATAGATTCCCCCGGCAATCAGGATCACCGCAATGATCACTCCCGCCAGGATCCATTTTTTCTTCTTGCTCATATACTTCTCACATAACGATAAAATTCTGCCGCCTTTCGGCGGCAGAAATGAATACAGGATCAGGGATTATTCTTCAGTCGGAATATACTTGCTGATGATCTCCTGCAGTTTGCCTTCTTCTTCCAGCTCGATCAGCGCGTCGTCGATCTTCTCCAGCAGTTCCTTGTTGTCCAGTGCGATCGCGATCGCATAGTCTTCCACCGCGTATTCGGTCTCCAGGATCTTCAGGCCGGCATTCTTGGCCACGAAGCTCTTCGCGGGTTCATTGTCGATGATCACGCAGTCCACATTGCCGTTCACCAGCGCCAGCACGGCGTCGGGGCCGGTCTTGAACTTCTTCACCCGGTCAGCGCCGAAGTCGCCCGTGCAGTAGATGTCACCCGTGGTGCTCTGTTGTACGCCGACGATATAGGTGGCGCCTTCCGCTCCCAGGTCGTCCACGCTGGTGATCGGGGAACCTTCCTTCACGATAACCGCCTGGATGCCCTTGGCGTAGCTCTGGCTGAAGTTCACGTTCTGCAGGCGCTCAGGGGTCACGGTCATGCCGGCCATGCCCATCAGCACTTTACCGGTCGTCACAGCGGGGATGATCGCGTCGAAGTCCATGTCGACGATTTCCAGGTCCATGCCCAGCTTCTCGGCGATGGCCGCAGCGATTTCCGCGTCGATGCCGACGATCACTTCGTTTTCATAATACTCATAGGGCGGGAAAGCCGCGTTGGTTCCCATGGTCAGCGTTTCCGCCATGGCTGCGAAAGCAGGAATCATCAGGCACATTGCCAGCAGTACCGCAAACAGTTTCTTCATAAAAGATCCTCTCCTTCTTCATGCTCGTTCTGTCCCGAACGATGATGGGGAGAGTATATCATTCTCTCCCCATCCCGTCAATACATATATTCATTAATTTCCAACTTTTTAATGCATATATTCATTTTTTATGCATTTTCAGTGAATAAAACAACAAAAATGCATCCAGGTTCCCCAACTCACAACCGGCGGTTCTCAGATTTCAAACATACATCTTACTTTGCAACTGAGCGCCACTAACCACTGCGATCGCCGTTACCCATTCCTGCTGCGCTAACACTTGCAGCAATGGACGACTGCGCATAACCACTAATCACTAACCACTAATCACTAATCACTTTCTTCAGGAACTCCGCCAGCAACAGCCCCGCCTTCCGGTTCCACACCGCGTTCGGATGATACCTGGCCCCCATATCCTCCGGCCCGTAATCCGGCAGGGCAAACGTAAACACATCCGCCATCCCTTCATGCCGCACTTTCCCGACTGCCTCCTCCGCCAGTTCCGGATGGGAGGACGTTCCCGGCAGGATCCACACAATCTTCGCCTTGGGGTTGTTCTTCCGCACCTTCTCCAGCAGCGTCACGCACCCTGCCACCACCGTTTCCCGGTCCTGTTCAAAGCTTCCCTTCTGCTCCATGCCGCCGCAGTCGTTGGTCAGCAGGCGGATGCATACGATATCCGGCTGCCACGCGGAAAAATCATTTTCCAGCGTGCACCCGCGCTGCTCCGCCGCTTCGCCCCGCAGCACGCCGGCAATTTCCTCATAGTGATCGGTCATGTTGCCCGATGTTTTATGTTCCCAGTCCCAGCATACGCCCCATCCGCTCTGGCTCATCACCCGCCGCTCCGCGTTCAGCTCCCGGCAGGCCACATCGGAATAGTTCCCGGTAGCGGAAAACCAGATCGTGATCCATTCGTCGTTGCCCTTCGGCGCCAGCGATCCTTCGCCGCTGGTCAGGCTGTCCCCGATGAATTCGATTTTCAGGTCCCGGGGCTTCAGTTCTTCCGCCGTTCCGTCCATCCGCAGCGTCCGGATCAGCACCGTTGCCTCCGGCGAATCCGGCATGCACTGGGTTTCCTTCACCAGGCTGATCAGCCGGCTGTGTTCCGGGTCCATTCCCAGCACCAGCGGATAAAACCGCACCCCGGGTTCCACCGGAAACCGGGCCACCGGATATCCGTCCGCCAGCACCATCATCCACATAATCGGCTTCATGGCCGGCGCTTCCAATTCCGCCCACAGGTCGGATCCCTTAAACTGCAGCTCCACCCCGCTGCCTGTCCAGTCCAGTGCCAGCGGCCACCGGTTCCGGTCCATCCGTCCGATAATCCGCAGTTTCGGATTCTCCGGCTCAACGCGCATCAGCGTCATCCGATTCACTCCTTTGTTTGTTTTTCCTGTTCGCCCGGACTATGCCGGCAATCACCACCGTCATCAGCAGCGTCACCAGTCCGTACAGGATCCAGCGCGCCAACTGTATCGGCTCCTTTTTATCAAACACCATAAAGATAATATCGGCTGTCAGCAGGCACCATCCGCCCATTACCAGCACAGATCCCCAGGCTGCGATGCATTCTTTCCATGTCCGGGGTTGATCACTTTCCGCCTTCTTACAGGCAATCTCCGCAACCCCGAATATCAGTTCCAGCAAATCCGCCATTTTCTTTTCCTCCTCAACCAACAGCTTTCATTACGATAGACGCTTCCTCTTTCCAAATCGTTCCATCAGATCACTGTCAGCCGCGGATTATCCGCCAGGAGGGTTGCTGCCTTTTTTGTCAGAAGACCCCCGTCCGGCGGGAGCCTCAATCTTTCCGGTCAGCGCCATCATATCATAAGAAAGTCCTGCCAACAAGAGGACGAGCCGGCCTTTCCGGAATAAAACCGGTCATGACAGGAATTTGCCTGCGGCGCATCGAATTTGTATATTTTAAGGAATACCGATTCATATAAAAATCACCCCGATCATATCATCAAAAAGCAAACGGAGGAAAAACCAATGACTGAACAGGAAAGAATGAAAGCCGGCTACATGTGGATGGATGACGCGGAAAACATGGCCATGCAGTCCCGGGCCCGGGAGCTTGTGGCGAAGTTCAACGCCCTTCCGCCCGAGGCCAACCGGGAACGCATGGAAATGAACCCGGACATGTTCGGCAGCTGCGGCAAAAACGTCTGGATCGTCCCGCCGATGAAATTCACCATCGGAAAGCATATTTTCATCGGTGAAGGCTGCTATTTCAACCAGGGCATCACCATGATTGACGACTGGAAAATCGAAATCGGCGATCACTGCCTCTTCGGCCCGAACGTCACCCTCTGCACCACCGGCCATGCCATTTCACCGAGGCATCGTATGGACGGCATGTATTCCTTCCCAATCAAAATCGGCAACAACTGCTGGATCGGCGCGAACGTGGTCATCCTGCCGGATGTGACCATCGGCGACAACAGCGTCATCGGCGCCGGAAGCATTGTTACGAAGGACATTCCCGCCAACGTCATCGCCTTCGGATCCCCCTGCCATGTCTACCGGGAAATCAATGAACGCGACGACGAATACTACTTCAAAAACCACCGTTTCGATGAACAGCCGATGCGGGAAGGCGAAAAGCCCGAGCTGGACTTCATGGACAAATGATGCCTTTTCCCTGCCGTTCCTTCTGAAAACAGGCGCTTGACTTAGAGCCGGCTTCATACTTTATGATGATGCCGCATTCATCATCATATGATTTCTTATTGAATTGCATACTGTCCGGAATGCCGGACATCCATGACAGACAGGAGGAGCCGTCAGAATGAAAACGCTGTATCTTGAACTGAATATGGGCGCCGCCGGAGATATGCTGACCGCGGCATTGCTGGAGCTGGCGGACGACCGGCAGGCTTTTATCGACAAAATGAACAGCATCGGCCTCACCGGGGTCCGTGTTTCCGCGGAGCCTTCCGTCAAATGCGGAATCACCGGAACCTATATGCGGGTCACCGTCAACGGGGAGGAAGAGGAATCCGTCGATGCAAATCATTCCGGTCACAGCCATGAGCATCCCCACGTTCATGAGCATGAACACGAACATGAGCATACTCATCATCACGACCATGACCACGAACATGAACATGAACACGAGCATGAGCATCATCATTCCTCTGTCCGGGATATCGAGGACATCATCAACGGCCTGGATGTATCCGACAGGGTCCGGGAGGATGCCATCGCGGTCTACCGTATCATCGCGGACGCGGAAAGCCGGGTGCACGGCCGTCCCGTCACAGATATCCATTTCCATGAAGTCGGAACCATGGACGCCATCGCCGATGTGGTCGGCGTATGCCTCCTGATGGAATCCCTGTCTCCCGATCAGGTCCTCGCCTCCCCGGTCCATACAGGCAGCGGGTTTGTCCGCTGTGCCCATGGAATCCTGCCGGTTCCTGCCCCGGCAACTGCCCTGATCCTCGAAGGCATCCCCACCTTCGGCGGCCAGGTGAAAGGCGAACTGTGCACACCGACAGGCGCTGCCCTGCTGAAGCACTTTGTCTCCGGATTCGGCAACCGTCCGGTCATGGCCACCGCGAAAATCGGCTACGGCATGGGGAAAAAGGACTTTGACCAGGCCAATTGCGTACGTGCGTTCCTGGGCGAAAGCGAAGGAAAACGCGAAACAGCCGTCAGGCTGGAGTGCAACCTGGACGACATGACCGGCGAGGAAATCGGTTTCGCCATGGAACAGCTCTTTGCCGCCGGTGCCCTGGATGTCTACACCCAGCCCATCGGCATGAAAAAAAGCCGTCCCGGCATCCTGCTGTCCGTCATCTGTCGTACGGAGGACGCGGACAGCCTGGCCGGCACCGTCATGAAATATACCACCACCCTGGGCATCCGCCGCCAGGACCTGACCCGTTATGTGCTGAACCGGAAAATCGAAACGGTCGATACGGTTTATGGCAAAGTGCGCGTTAAATATGCCTCCGGTATGGGAGTGGAAAAATCCAAGGCGGAATATGACGATATCTCCGCTCTCGCAAAGGAGCACAGCCTGTCCATGAATGATATCCGGGAAGCCGTCCGCAAGAGCCCGTAATTATCCGCCAAGGTCCGAAACAGGGGACCTGAAACATGATGGACGATCATCTGATGCCCTATCCTGACAGGAGGAATCCATGCCTTTTCAGATTATCCGGAACGATATCACCCGCGTGAAGGCGGACGCCATTGTCAATACCGCCAACCCCCGTCCGAAGGTCGGCTGGGGTACGGATACTGCCGTGTACAAAGCTGCCGGCGAAGAACAGCTCCTGGCGGAGCGCAGGAAAATCGGCGATATCGCGCCCGGAAACGCGGTCCATACGCCGGCCTTCCGCCTGGACGCAAAGTATATCATCCACACCGTGGGCCCGGTCTGGGTGGACGGCGGCCACCAGGAAGCGGAAACCCTGCGTTCCTGCTATGAAAATTCCCTGGCCCTCGCGGACAGCCTGGAATGCGAAAGCATCGCATTCCCGCTGATCTCCACCGGCTCCTACGGTTTTCCCCGGGAACTGGCGCTGAACACCGCCATGTCCGCCATCGGGAAATTCCTGCTGACCCACGATATGAACGTCACCCTGGTCGTTTTTGACCGGAAAAGCGTCACGGCCTCTGCCGAACTGATCGGCGAAGTCCGGGAATATATCAGCGAGCATGGCGTTTCCGCCGCCCGCGAAGCGGAATACCCGGACGGAATAATATCCGCCAGCCGGCTCCGCAGGAACCGCGACCGGTTGATGGCGGACGCGGAACGTTTCAATTTGCTCGGAACCGTCAGTGAAAAAGCCTGTGAGTACATTCAGGAAGACAATGCGGCTCCTCCGGCAGCCATGGTCTGCAACGCTTCAGCCTTTGAGGATGATCTGGCCAAAGCGCTGGAAATCAGCGAGGACACCTTCCAGGAGCGCCTGTTCCGGCTCATCGACAACAGCGGCATGGACGATGTAACGGTTTACAAGAAAGCCAACATCGACCGGAAGCTCTTTTCCGCAATCAAATGCAAAAAGGATTACCGGCCCACCAAGAAAACGGTGGTCGCCTTTGCCATCGCCCTGGAGCTGGATCTCCCCGCCATGATGGATCTGCTCCGCCGCGCCGGAATCGCATTCTCCCCCACCGATAAATTCGACCTCATCATCTCCTTCTTTGTGACCCATGGCAACTATGATATGATGCAGATCAACTCCGTCCTGTTTGACTACGACCAACCCCTGCTCGGTGCGTAATCGTACTTTTCATTTGTCGTTTGCCAAACGACCATCTCCGGATTCATTTCTGCTATCCTTGTCTCATCCAACAGAGAAGGAGGCGGATTCGAATGAAAAAGAATCTGACGGAGATGGTTTTTATTCTGGACCGGAGCGGATCCATGCACGGCCTGGAGGCGGACACGATCGGCGGCTTCAACAGCATGATCGACAAGCAGAAACAGGTGGAAGGCGATGCCCTGGTCTCTGCGGTGCTCTTCAGCGATGAAAGCGCCGTCATTTACGACCGGGTGGATATCCGGAAGATCGAACCCATGACCGCCACCCAGTATTCGGTCAGCGGATGCACCGCCCTGATCGACGCCATCGGCGGTGCGATCCACCACATGGGCAATGTGCACAAGTATGCCCGGGAAGAGGACGTTCCGGAGCACACGATCTTCATTATCACCACCGACGGCCTGGAAAACGCCAGCCACCGCTACACCCTTTCAGAAGTCCGCAAAATGGTGGAGCGCCAGGAAAATCGCTACGGCTGGGAGTTCCTGTTCCTCGGCGCCAATATGGACGCCATCCAGGCGGCTTCCGGGCTGGGCATCCGTCCGGAGCGGTCTGTGAGATACCGCAGCGACAAAATCGGCACTGCCCTGAACTATACTGTCATGGAAGAGGCGGTCCGCTCGCTCCGCTGCAGCGGTTCGGTCCCGGACACCTGGAAGGACCGCATTGACGAAGACTACAGGGCGCGGAAATAATCCGCGCCCCGGATACCACAAAAATCAGAAAAAGGAGGAATGCGCCATGTACGGAGCCATTCTCGGAGATATGATCGGATCCCCGTATGAGTTCGACCGGGGAAAGAAAACCAAGGATTTTCCGCTCTTTTCCGCAAAATCTGAATTTACGGACGATTCCGTGATGACGATTGCGGTCGCGGAAGCATTCATGGACACCATGAGGCAGGACGATGAAACCATCCGCAGGGCCATGGTGGATTCCATGCAGAAATGGGGCCGCAGGTATCCCGATGCCGGATACGGCGGAATGTTCTACGGATGGCTGCATAAAAAATATCCGCAGCCTTACGGAAGTTACGGCAACGGTTCCGCGATGCGGGTGTCCTCCGCCGGCTGGCTGTTTGACACCCTGGAAGAAACCCGGCATATGGCCCGCCTGTCCGCCGGCGTCACCCATGACCATCCGGAAGGCCTGAAAGGAGCCGAGGCAACCGCCTCCGCCATTTACATGGCCCGCACCGGAAAATCAAAGGATGAAATCCGGGAAACCATCATCCGGGAATTCGAATATGATCTTTCCCGCACCTGCGACGAAATCCGGCCCGGATATCACCATGTGGAAACCTGTCAGCAGACCGTTCCGGAAGCCATTACCGCGTTCCTGGAAGGCACGGATTTCGAAGACGTCATCCGGACGGCGGTATCCCTGGGCGGCGACTGCGATACCCTGACCTGCATTGCCGGCAGCATTGCGGAGGCCTTCTACGGCGTACCGCCCGAGCTGAAAAGCACCTGCGAAGCCATGCTGCCGGAGGATATGCGCAAGGTACTTCTGCAGTTCAGCGACATTCGCGGATAATGGTCAAATATTCTGTAGCGCCATAATGCCCATACAGATCAGGAATGTGCCGGCCAGCATGGCTGCAAAGGCTGCCGGCCACTTTCCTGATTTGTTGAAACCATAAAAATCGTCCCAGCGATTTCCTTCCGGAGCATACAGAATCTTATACAGATACAGCGGCCCATAGAGCACAACAGGCAGCAGGCCGGTCAGAGCGAGGCTGAAACGCATGCCCCGCTTTTCAAATACGCAGAATGAAAGCAATGCAAGCAGCGGCGTCAGCAAATGCATGAAGAAGTCAGGGCCCTTCAGCAGCTCTTTGTAGCTGTAGGCCGGTCCGAGGAAAAGGAGGACGGTCATCATGGTAACCGACACAGCTGAAGTCCCGATATACTTCAGGATCCAGACCCATTCCGGAATGCCGCCGGCCAGCTGGCTGACGGCTGTCAGCAGGGCAGCGAAGGCACACAGGACATTGCTCTGGCAGGTGAAGAAACGGAAGGTTTTCCTGACTTTTTCCCTGTCCCACCTGCCATCCTTTCGGAGGAACCGAACCAGCAGGACCAGCGTGATGATGAATATAGCAATGTTGATGACGATGGATGCGACAGTCATTCAGCAGCCTCCTCAGACCAGCCGTTTTCGTTTCGCGTTCGTTTATTGACAAGGCACACCGCCGGATGAGCCAGCGCCGTCCGGCACCTCAGTTTCCTCTTCCACGGTCTGCCATCCGGATCAGCGGACGGCCGGCACAGTAGTTTTCAAAATCTTCCAGGAAGAGGTCCACAATCCTGTCCAGCGTATGCGGCAGGGTTGTATCTCCCGCGACATGCGGGGTAATGATCAGCCGCGGGAACAATGCCGGATCCGCCGAAGATATACTTCAGCCACTGGGGCATAAAGTTCTGCACGGCCGCAGTTGATCCGATGCCGTAACCCAGTCCCAGGGGAATCGCCTGCCTGAGCGGAATTCTTCCGTCCAGGTCATAAGGGGAAGTATACTTTGGAACTGACATAAATACACCTCCATCCTTGGTTTTTGAGAACATGAATCGTCATACTGTCCGTTATTTTTCTTTATCATAAGGGAAAGCGCCCTTCCGGTCAACAGAAAATCATCTGTGAAGCAGAACAATTCCGCTCATCAAACATCCATCTTTGCAGGGGTTGCCATCATATCCGGCGAAAAATAAAAAGGCAAAAACAAACCCGGAAAGGATTGAACCATGAGCAACCGGAAATCAGGTAACCTCCCCCGGAGAATCATCATGGCCCTGGTCGGCATGACCGTCGCCGGTATCAGCGTCGGAATTTTCAAGCGTGCCTTCTTCGGCGTCGATCCTTTCCAGTGCTTCTGCAACGGAATTGCCAATGTAATTCCGCTTTCCTTCGGAACCCTGTATATGCTGATCAACGCCGTCCTGCTGGTCATCGATTATTTCCTGGACCGGCACTATATCGGAATCTCCACATTCATCAACATGTTTCTTGTCGGCTATGTGGTCGAATTTTCTGAAAGCCTGCTGGCCCGCCTGTTCGGAGATATGGAACTGCCGGGCCGGATTCTTTTCCTGGCCGTCGGCATTATCACCACCTGTATTGCTGCCGCCCTGTATTACGATGCCGATCTCGGCGTATCCCCCTATGATGCCATTCCGCTGCATATTGCGGACAAAAAGCCGAAGCTGGCCGGAAAAACGGTTCCTTTCAAGGTAATCCGGATTATCAGCGATCTGATCTGTGTCCTGATCGGCTTCCTGCTGGGTGTTCTTCCCGGCATCGGCACTCTGATCACCGCCCTTTTTATGGGCCCGCTGATTACCTTCTTCCGGAAAACCATCTCCGGACCTCTGCTCAAATCAGGAAACTGAAGCACTTTCCGTTTCCCGGATATGCCGGTGATTTTCCATCATTCCCCGGGTGTCAGAACAAGGGATTTCAGGCGGACCCATCCCCAGAAAGCCCGGACGGCTATTTCATGGTCACCTGCGTCCAGGTGAACCGTTCCGAAGCCGCAGTCTTCCTCCTGCTCTCCCTGAACAATGATGATGCCGATATCTTCCCCGTCCAGCACCAGGTAGTTTTCTTTATATCCGCCGATTCCGGCCTGCAGCACAGAAAGCCGGTAATCCCCGCTCTCCGGAACCCGGATCCGAAGGGTTACGGTGTCGCTTTCCTCATTTCCGCGGATTTCCACGGCATCGGGCGCTTTCACCGCGTTTCCGGCCACCTCCCCGTCTGTCCATGCATAGGTCAGTGTACCGTCTGCGGATACTTCAGCCTCCGCCGCGCTTCCTCCCGCGGAAGTTTCTTCCTGAATCTCCCGCCCGAACAGCGGAACATCCTTCCGGGTGATTGTGATATCTTCGCTGTAGAATTTCTTCAGCGTTTCCGCGTCTGTATACTCACCGCTGTAGGCATGATCCTCTCCCAGGACAAATTCATAACACCAGGTGCCCCATGCGCTCCACATCGCGCCGTCATTCCGGCATTTGACCGGGGAAGGCACGCATCCGCATTCGGAAAGCATAATCAGCTTATGGGCGTCCGTATAGCTCCTGCAGCGGGCAAACGCGGTTTTCTGGGAATCATACACATGCTTTCCGGGATAGATATCCTCCCCGATGATATCCACCACGTCGTCCCCCGGATACCACGCCTTGCTTTGCCCGTTCCACACCCAGATCAGGTTGTTCAGCCCATGAACATTGGTAAACCGGTCATACATCAGGCGGTAAAGTGCCAGATACGCATCCTTTCCGGAAGCGCCCCACCAGAACCAGCCTCCGCTGGCTTCATGCAACGGCCGCCACAGAACCGGCACCCCCGCGTCCCGCAGCCGGGCCAGCTGAACCGCGATCGCGTCCATATCCCGAATCAGCAGGTCATATCCCGCCGGGTCTTCTCCACTGAGCGCCTTGCCCAGATTGAAGGTCGTGTTCTGTGTATAAAACCCGCCCCACCAGTTATTGCCCGTTGTGTCCAGGTATTCCTCAGGCGCATTCCAGTGCCAGCAGAAGGTTACAATGTACCCCTTTTTCCAGTATTCGATGGCCTGTTCCGTGGAAGTCGGCCAGGAGCCCAGCGAAACGGACGACGGGCTGTAGTTCAGGAAATCCATCCCCACCATGGCAGGATACAGGCCGTCTGTCACGGAGGCGATCGCCTCCAGTTCCGCGCCGTACTGATATTCGTCCAGGTACTGTCCGGAGATCATCCGGGATCCGTATTCGGCGCACATCCAGTCCATCAGGACCTGCGCTTCCGGCGAAGGATCCGGGTTGCACAGAACCGGACTCACATCATAAGGATCATCTGTTTGGCCTTCAGCATATCCCGCAGTCCATAAAACGCAAAGCAAGCAAAGAATCAGAATCCGGGATGCAAATCGTTTCATCCGTCTGTTCTCCCTTCATATATCGTCTTTGAATCGGTCCGTTGCAATTTCCGTTGCGCAGGCGCCTGTTTCGCTTTTTAATCTCAGGGAATTACGGGCAGAACATTTGTCTCAGAATTGTCCGGTATGATGGGCAGAACATTCGTTTCAGAATCATCCGGTATGATGGGCAGAACATTCGCATTATTCTCCTGCTCTGCACTGTTTCCGGCAGGCAGCGCCGGTTCTTCGCCGGAATCGGACGGATTGCCCTGGTTCATGGTTTCAGGCAGGTCAACATATTCCAGCATGATATACCCTTTCAGGTCACCGTAGGCGGCCTGAGCCCATTTGGCTTCTTCGCCCAATGCATTGCTGCCAATGGCTGTCACCTGCACTTCTGCGCCGGAAGGAATCTGCGCCAGTGCATTGTAAGTGGTGCCGGCCATTTCCCGCAGATTCACTTTACGATTGGCAATGCCAATCTGATTCATTTTTTCCCCGATCCGGTAAAACGGATAATAATGAACGGCAATCTGATGTTCTCCGCAGTACTGATCCGCGTAGGATCCGTAAAAAACATAGGCCGTCAGGTTCGGGCATTCATCCAGCGCATTTTCTCCGATCCGGGTCACGCTTTCCGGGAAATACAGTCTGTCCAGGCCCCCGAAGGCATAGAAAGCTTCCTCTTCTATGGTCGTCACCGTATCGGGAATATGGATTGTGGAAATCCGGCTGCAGCCGTAAAAGGCAGCTTCCCCGATGATCTCCGTCCCCTCCGGAATGGTATAAGAAGTATATCCGACCCCGCCCGGGCAGCAGATCAGTCGATGTTCATTTTTATCAAAAACCATGCCGTCCACAATTTCATAATTCGGGTTTTCGGGTGAAATTTCAATATCCGCCAGTTTTTCGCAATAGATAAACGGATTCGCTCCCAGCTTCACAATGCTGTCCGGAATGGTCACGGACTCCAGCGCTGTACATCCGAAAAAGGCCGAATCGCCGATTGCAGTCACCGATGATGGAATGGTCACTGATTTCAGGTCATACAGCATGGCGAATGCCACTTCCCCGACCGCTGTCACCGGAATCCCGTCCAGCGTGTCCGGGAGGATGACTTCTGCTTCATTTCCGTTGTAATCGGTAATACAGGCCGTTCCGTCCTCCTGCAGCGTGTACTGGTAATCCCCGCACCAGGCACCCTGCGGCAGTTCCGGCAAAGGATCCGTATCCGGCTCTCCTTCGTCCGTATTCCCGACTGCACCTTCATCCTTGTTTTCGCCTGTGCTGCCACTGTCAGCTTCACCTTCTGTTCCGGGTTTCGTCCATTCGCCATCCGTACAGATGATATGCAGTTCATTCAGGGTTTTAAAAATCCAGCTTGAATAATCCGTCCATGAGTTGTCATCCAGCGCCTGCCATTCCGCTTTCGTTCCGGCATAGTGAACAACACATCCCTCTGCGACGGGAAAAGCGGTTGGGTATCCATCGTTGTCCATCACAATCAGGGAATGCGGCAGGGACAGATCGGTCAGATTGCGGGCGCCAATGGTGCCCATACGCAGTACGCCTTCGGGTATTACCAGCTTTTCAAGCACCCGGTTGGTTTCGCTGTAATAATCCATGTCTACATAGACAACCGGCTTCCCGTGAATCTCTGAAGGTACTGTCACGCTGCTTTCGGTCCCGATGTAGTCATTCACTGCGACGCAGTTCTCATATTCGGTAAATTCCCAATCTTCTTCCTTTTGCAGATCCGGTTCCCGGGTGGGATACAGCAGGATTTCTGCTTCTTCCATAAAGCGGGCATCACGAGGCAGGCGGTACATCGTCCGGTTCTTGTAAAAATAGATATAGTTTTTACCGAAAGTCAATGCTTCTGCCTCCCGGGCATCCCCGGTGATCAGCCGGGCATCATCGTCCTCCCCGATCGTTTTGGCGTAAAGGCCGTCCTCTTTGAAATAATAGAACTTTCCGTCCGCGATATTCATGATTGCTCCATAATCGCCCCACAAATCGCTGTAGGTAGGGAACGGAATCTGATCGATCCGCTTATTCTCTGCGATATCCAGGAAATGAATGGTGTCATCTTTGAAAATGACCGCCATGTTGTCCTGTATAAAAATATAATCCCCGTGTCCCAGAGCCAACTCTTCGGAACAGGTAATCACCAGTTCCCGTTCTCCGCCGTTTACCGGCATACGATATATACAGTAACTTCCCCGTTCATACGGATTCTCCGCCATGGGATTAATATCCGGATAATAGACATAACCATCCTGAATATCGTAGAACTCAAACGGCGAGAAAAGGAAATCCCGGACATAAGCATCATCCACGCCTTCAATGCCGTCAATGTCATAATTAGAATACTGAATCTGTGTCTCCCATTGTCTGGTTTCAGTTGTTGCCAGGTCAAGCGCCATCATTTTTCCGGTCCTGTTCCGGAAATAAATACAGTTTTCATTCGGATAGAAGGGTGGTTCACCATTTGATCGTGTATTCATGCTTCCGATGGTGGTGGTTTCCCCGGAATCCAGATCCACGCGGGCCAGTATATCATCAATCTGATGCGGTTCGGTTGGCCAGTCGCGGACAAAGTAGAGTTGATTCCCAGCCGGTATCATGTATCTTCCCGAATTCAGTCCAAGGCCCCCAATATATGCTGCAGGAACAGACGCTAGCAGTTCCTTCTCTGCCCCCGGCACATCCGCAATCCGGTAAAACTCAACTGAGTCCGGCAGGCCTGTTTCCCTGCCGTCGTTCAGGAACCTGCCGGTCCATTCTGTGCTTGCAAAATACATATACCCGTCCTGGTAGGTATACAGCCCGCCGGAACTGAAAAGATTGCTGTTGTCCGCCCATGCGGCACTGATGAGTATCACAGCCAGGCATAGAGCAAAGCATAATGCATACCGGATTTTGATGTTTTTCATGGAGAAATCCTCCTTTTCAGCGGCGGAACACACATCCCATGTGTCCTCTCCGTCGCATCTTTTCTCATCTTGCGGACATTTTACCATGAACGCATGGGGATCGTCCATATGAAATTAGGACAACAGCGGCAACCGGGCCATGGGTCGTGTACGATCGGTTGCTTGCAGGAAAGCGATTGATTCATCCGGCATTCTGTATGTGACTGTCCCTTTTGCTTTTTGAAGTGTTTCTTTCCTTCTTTTCCTTGCATTTCGCCGGTTTTTTGCTATAATACAGTTGCATTGTAGCTGAACATACAGTTACCTCAAAAACGATCTTCTTTTGTCTTTGAAGTAAGAAGTATAATCAGCACATTGTACCGGAAATCCGAATGTAAAACTGTTTCCGGGTCAGTACGACCTGCAGCGTCTGCAGGGGAATGCCCGGATGATATTTTCGACAGGAGATGGCAGGAAATGGCAGGAACCAGGCATATGGCGCGTGCGCTTTGTGTGCTGCTTCTTGCTGCGCTATTTACTTTGATTTCTCCTGCTGATGGAGTTGTTTACGCGGAGGAACCGGCTGTTTCTCCGGCGGATGTTTCTGATCCTGCCTCCGGGATACTGTCCCTGGATTATACGGAGCTGACGCTGAGCAAGGGGAAAGCACGGAAGATTTCAGCCTATGTTTCCGGTCTGCCGGAAGGGGTAAAGACCGAGCGGAACTATGAATGGACTTCTTCCGATCCCGATGTGGCTGTTTATCTGCGGGGGGATATCAAGGCGCTCAGCGGCGGACAGGCGGATATTACCTGTTCCGTTTCGCTGTCGGACGGATCGGTGCTGTCGGCGGTATGCCGGGTAACGGTCCATGTGCCGGTTGCCTCGGTGAAGTTTGTTTCCGGCGACCTGAGCGTTATGGAAGGCGACTCCTTTGTGCCGGATGTACAGGTGCTGCCGGAGGATGCAAGCAATCCGGCTGTTGTATTCTCCAGTTCGGATGAGCAGGTTGTGGCTTTGCAGGAGGACGGTTCATTGTTCGCCGCTGCTATCGGCCGGGCCGTAATTACAGTCCGGTCGGCGGACAATCCGGAGAAGCGGGCCCAAACCAAGGTCACCGTAACGCGGCGCATCGGCAAATGCGACCGGGTATTGACGTTCCAGGGCATTCCCTGGGAAAGCAGCAATGAAACCTGTTTTTCGATGCTGAAGGAATCCGGGTTTATCAGCGAAAACGTACAACCCCACAGCAGCTTCAGCACTTCCGGCTGGCACTGGCCTGAAAATGACCTGTTTTTCAGCCAGATCAGTACCTGGCGGACCCTGCCCGTTGTATTTTCCGACCGGAGAATTGGCGCGGAACGGTCAACGCTGAACCCGCTGAAAACCGTCGGGGGATACCTGCCGCAGACCTCCACACTGGTTTACCTGAACGGGATCGGGGCGGACGGGAAAGTGGATCCGGAAATCACCCGGCTCATCGGGGTATATTTCAGCTTTGATAACCGGCATGAGAAAGGCACAGAAGTTTTTACCGGGCTGCTGGAGCGGCTGGAAAAAGAATACGGCGAATTTACCCGCTATGCATCCCGGTACCTGGCCCGGTATTATCCGGATCTGTATGCGTCGGTCAGTGCCCAGCTTGCCGAGGCGCAGGAATATGATATCCAGCTACCCGGCAGCAGCCAGTACCTCGGAGAAGGCGTTGTATGCACCATGTACGGCCGGAACAATACCGGCATTATGCTGAGCATGGATACCAGCGGAACGGTGACCCTGTTCTACGGACGGACGGACGCGGAAACCATGATCCGCGATGTGGCGGATATCCTGGATAACGAAACGGTGGAACTGGAAGACGCCGGCGTATAAAATAACGAACAATTTGGAACGGAGGAATCCCGGTATGAAAAAAGCAATGTGTATCCTTCTGGCAGTCCTGATGGTGCTCTCCTGCCTCCCCGTGCTGGTTGAAGGGCAGAATACGGGCGAAGAAGAAAGCGCTTTCCTGCAGGTTCCTGGCACGGAACCGGTACCTGTTTATGAAAAAACAACAGACACGGAAAAATCCGGTTTCCTGGAACCCGGCCAGCTTTGCGGCCTCCTGCAGGAGGTGACGGAGTCAGGCACAAACTGGTACCTGGTCATTTATATGGACAGGGCCGTGAAAGAAGAAAAGAAAGCCGCCATCGGATATGTGAAAGCGGACCAGCTGAAGCGGCTCACCCAGGCGGAGTTCCAGACCCTCATTGCGGATTCGGATACCCTTAACGAAGTGCTGAGCCTGCTGGAGGCATCGGAAGAATATCTCAGTGGCTCCGCGGATGAAACTTCGCAGTCCTCTGCCGCCGGCCAGGGCGGAAGCAGCGAAAAAAATGCGCTCCCGGCTACCATTGAGGAATTCCGGGATTTCTACAAAAACACCATGAACACCCTGAAGGATGTTTTCAGCAAGGATCTGACCGCGGGCCTGGACAATGCCATGGACCAGGTGAAAGACCTGGGCAAAAAGGCAGTGGACGCCGGAGCGGACATTATTGAATCCGTAGCCGACGGAGCCGCCAAATTCGCCAATGAAGTGAAGGACAACGTGATTCCGGAGATTTCCGACGCGCTGAGCGACGGCTTTGAAAAAGCGAAGGATTTCGTGGAAGAAGCGCTGCCGGAAGCAAAAGAAAAAGTCACCGATGCCGTGGATAGCATGAAGGATGCACTTCCCGAAGACTTGAATGATGCGTTGAAAGACATCCGGGATAATATTGGCTCCATGCGGGACAGCCTGAAGGACGCGATTCCGGATCTGAAGGAAAAAGCCATTGATCTTTATGATCAATTCAGCGATAATACCGGAGACCGCATTATCAACGCCTCCGAAACGCTTGAAGGCTTGATTGAGAAGGTTTCTTCGATGAGTCTCGTCTTTGACGCGCTTCCGACTGTTGTAAGCACCATCGGGGAGACCGTCAAGGAAGATGGCATTATTGAAGGCGCAAATCAGGCAATCAGTACCGTAAATGCCATCATCAACCTGATTAATATAATGAATGACTAATATGGGAGGAAGAGCGGCAATCCGTGAAAACAGAATAGCCCTTTCCGCACGGAATCTGGTCAAAGCATACGGCTCTGACCAGAACAGGACCGTTGCGCTCAATGACGTCAGCCTGGACATCCGCACCGGAGAACTGCTGGTCATTCTCGGTTCCAGTGGCAGCGGAAAATCCACCCTGCTGAACATGTTGGGCGGCATGGACCAGCCGGACAGCGGATCCGTATATCTCGGCGGCGTTGCCGTTTCCGGCATGAGCGACCGGGAGCTGACCCGCTACAGGCGGGACCACGTCGGTTTTGTGTTCCAGAATTTCAACCTGATTGCCGAGCTGACCGCCCTGGAAAACATCAGCCTCACTGCCGATACCCGGAATGATCCGGATATCGCGGAGCATATGCTGGAACTTGTTGGTCTCAGTGAAAAGCGGAATAATTATCCCGCCCAGTTATCCGGCGGACAGCAGCAGCGCGTTTCCATTGCCCGGGCGCTTGCCAAAAACCCCGCCCTGCTTTTGTGCGACGAACCGACCGGCGCGCTGGATTCCGAAACCGGGCGGCAGATCCTGATCCAGCTGGAAGACCTGGTACGTTCCTGGGGCAAAACAGTGGTCATCGTAACCCATACAAAGGAAATGAGCCGCATGGCGGACCGGATTGTTGTCCTCCGGAACGGGAGCATTATCCGGGATGAAATGAACGGGCAGGTTATACCGGCCCGGGAAATTGAATGGTAGCAACATGAAGGGATCGCTGCTGCGCGGATTTTTTATCCGCTTCAGGAAAATGCTCATCGCGATGTTCCTGATCGTTGTGTTCTGTTCAGGTGTCGTTGTCGGCTTTTTTAACACTCAGGCATCCCTGAATTATACCGTCAATCGGTATATATCGGATTTTAACGTCCCGGATGCTGTCATTTCAACAAACATCACAGAAAGTAACGCGGAGGAAACCCTCCTGGCCATTCCGGGCATTGCCGGCGTTGAGAGCCGCCTGACCGGAATGGTACAGTTTTACGCCTCCTCAGGCCGTCTCCTGACCGCATATGTCGCCACGCTGGATCAGGAAGCTGTTCAGAAGCTGTACAGCTGGGTGCAGCTGGATACCCCGACGGATGATTATGTACTGATCGACCAGTATTTCGCACAGCAGAACCATATTTCCATCGGGGATGAAATTCTTGTCACGTCAGAGGAGGAACAAAGGCCTTTCTTGGTGGCCGCGATCATCTCCGCACCGGAAACGCTCTTCGGCAACAAGATTGACGGGCTCAGCCGGAACTATTCGGATATCGGGTTTATGTATGCGCCGGTATCCATCCTGGCCAGGGAAACAGAAAAAGAATTTTCCCGGATGATGGCAGAGTGGGAAGAGCGTCATCAGGAATTCCTGCAGGTGAAGCAGGAAGCGGATGATGCCTGGGCGCAGGGAGAACAGGAACTGGCCGGCGCGCAGCAGGAGCTGGAAAGCCGTCAGGCGGAGTTTGAGCAGGCTCAGCAGGAACTGCGCGGGCAAATCAGAACCCTGACGGATGCCAGGGTACAACTGATGCTGGGCCGGATGGAACTGGATGAGGCCGGAGATGTCGCGGCTGAGCATAAAACAAAGCTGGAAGAAGCGCTGGCCAAATCATATGGGCAGATGCTGGAGCTGGAGGACCGTCAGGCGGATACGGAAGAAATCCGGAACAGCCTCAACTCCCTCCTGGTCCGCCTGGAGGATGCCCGGGGCCGCCTCACCGCCGCGCGGAACCGCCTTACTCAAAGTGCCGGAACCTTGCGGGTTACCCTCACTGCGCTGCAGGAAGCCAAAAGCGTCTGGGACGGAATCCACGATTTCAGCGGCGAAACATATCTGCCGGAGATCGTCCAGAACCAGGCGGATATGACCGTTTCTGAAATCGAAGATAAACTGAAGGATCGAGGCATCACCCCTGAATCACTGGACGAGGCGATTTCGGAGGTCAATTTCGGCACCGCTCAGCTGAAGCAGGGACAGCAGCGGATCCAGGACGGCATCGGGCAAATCAGCCAGGTTTACCTGCCGGAGGTCCGTGCCGGCCTGGAAGAAGCGGAACAGGGGCTCGAGCTGATTGCCCTGACCCGGGAAAGCCTGAAAACCGGAATTGCCACCATGGAGGATGCGCTTCAATCGATTGCTGATTTTGAAGCGCAGGAACCGGAAAACCGGAAAATACTGGAGGAAAAGCTGCAGGAAGTCGAGGATGGGCTGAATGCCATCTATGCCGGCCTCAGCGAGGGCGAAACAGCATTGGCGGAAGGCCGGGAACAGCTGGACAGCAAAAAGGAGGAGGCGCTCAAAGCCCGGCAGGAATCCGAGGCGGCCCTGTCTGAAGGCGAAGAAAGCCTGAATGAGGCCCTGGAGGAGCTCAATGCCTGGGAGGGATATACGCCCCTGCGCAATGAGTTCCGGATTACCTTTGAGCCGGATGTAGCTGACCGGCAGGCTGTGCTGGATGCCGCTGCCGCCGCGCTGGGAGATGTGGTAACAGACAGCGAGCTGTATGAAAACAGCCAGCTTTTCCGTAAGTTCAGGGATATTTTGTCACCATGGGACACGATGACTGTTTTTATCCCGCTGGTCATCCTGGTGCTTGTCATGATGGTGATTTTCCTGTTCTCCTCCATGATTGTCCGGCAAAGCCGGCGGGAAATCGGCGTCCTGCGGGCGTTGGGATTCAGTCTCCGGCAGGTCCGGGGCCTGTTCTGCATGGCTTCATTCCTGATGATGATTCCGGCGCTTGCTGCTGGTATCGCCCTCAGTATGCCGATAAAAAGCATCGTCGACAACGCCTGGATGAACGCTTATCATCTGCCCTTCCATCAATCTTTCTTTGATGTCGGAAAGGCTGTGCTCGCTTCCCTTGGGATGGTCGTCGCCTCGCAGGCTGCCATCCTGCTCAGCACGATCCCGGTCAGCCGGATCCAGCCCGTGGAGATCATCAGCCGGCAGGCCAATATTCGCCGGCCGGTATCCGAAAAGTGGACCCGTATCCTCCGCCGGACAAAACCGATGCTCAAAATGAGCCTGCTGAGCCTGATGCGGAACAGGCTGCAGTTCTTTGCTTCCGCGGTCTGCGTAACCGCGTCGGTTGCTATTCTTTTCTTCTCCATGTCATTTATCGTTTCCAAAGACGATATTATCGAGGAGATGTTTGTGCGCCGGATTCATTATGACTGCCAGGTGTATTTTTCCGCCAAACCCACGCCGGAACAGGAGGAAGGCATCCGCACGCAGTCCTGGATTGCCCAGGTGGATTCCGTCCGCACTTATTCCGCAGAAGCAGTATCCGGACACGATTCCGTGCCGGTCACCGTAATGGCACTGAAAGAAGAGGCTTCGCTGCTGTCTGTCCCGGATGAGCATGGGCGCATCATGGACCTGCCACATGAAGGGATTGTCCTGGCCATCGATGATGCCAGAAAGCTGGGTGTGCAGAAAGGGGATACGGTGACGATAGCCGGTGTTTCGCTGACAGTTGCGGGCATTTCCCGCCAGTCCGGCAATGTCTATTCCTACTGTTCCCTCACCCAGGCCGAAGCACTGGGTGAACCGGATCAGTATATGTGGCTGGTCAGACTGAACGGGGATAACGACCAGGAACTGATCGGCTGGCTGAAGGACAGCGAGAACTATATCATGACGGTAATCACGCAAATCCTGTCCGACGGCATCAACGAACTGCACGCTCCCTATGACCTGATCGGCTGGCTCATTGCCGGTTTCGCGGTTGTGCTGGGACTGTTCATTATTGTCAATACAAACCAGACCAACCTGCAGAACCACAAAAAGGAACTCAGCATCCTCCGGGCCATCGGTTTCCAGCGCAGGGAAATTTCCCTGCACTGGTTCTCCCATGCGGTGCTCTACTTCCTGATCTCCCTGGCCCTGGGACTTCCGCTGGGATATGAGCTCAGCGTCATCACGCTGAAAAAAGTCGGCGCGGCTTCCCATCAGTTTTTCTATGTTTCATCGCCGTACCAGTATGTGATGACCATCGGAATCCTGTTCCTGTTCCTGCTGCTGGCCCATCTGTTATCCATGCATTCCCTGAAAAAATGGAACCTGGTGGAAAGCGTCCGGGATAAGGAATAAACCCGGGATTGACGAAGCGGCTGTATGCGCATATAATATGTCCGTACATTGCGTACCACTTAAAGCTTCTTCGGGGACGGGTGCAATTCCCTACCGGCGGTACAGCCCGCGAACTGAGCCCTGCTCAGCCGACCCGGTCAGATTCCGGGGCCGACAGTATAGTCTGGATGAGAGAAGAAACGGATATGTGCCCGGCGTTTTCGTGCCGGCCTTCCGCCCCTCAGAGCGAAGCTGCTTTGAGGGGCGCGCGCATTTATGAAGGAGGGTATCCCTATGACACAAAAAAAAGTCCAAAACTACTTCTCCGTCGGCAACCTCACCCGGATCGCCATCCTGGCCGCCCTGGCCTCGATCCTGTTCCTGGTTGAGATCCCGGTGGTCGCCTTCTACAAGCTGGACCTGAGCAACCTGCCGGTCCTGCTGGGCACCTTCTCGATGGGCGTGATTCCCGGGCTGGTCATTCTCCTGCTCAAGAGCCTCATCGGCCTGCTGCATTCCTCCAGCGTCGGCGTCGGAGAACTGGCGGACTTTATCATGGGCGCCGCGCTGATCATTCCCGCCGGCCTCATCTACCACCGGAACAAGACCCGGAAAAACGCGGTTATCGGTATGGCCGCCGGAACAGTCTGCATGGTCGTCATCGGCATCCTGACCAACAAGTTCATCCTGCTCCCGTTCTATATTCAGTTCTATCCGTTCGTGCAGAGCATGGATGACATCCTGAAAATGGCCAAAGTCGGCGGCATCGATACCGAAGCCAAACTGCTGCTGCTGATCACCGGCCCCTTCAACCTGCTCAAAGGCGTCGTCCTGAGCCTGGTAACCGCCCTGATCTATAAACCGCTCAGCCCGATCCTGCACTCAAAGCTCCGCTGATTCCCCCCATCACATTCTGTAATTCTGCTGAAAGGAAAGACGACTTCTATGCCCATGGATGGAGTAACGGTCGGCTTTGCCGCCCGGGAACTGGATCGGTTGCTGCAGGGCGGCCGGGTGGACAAAATCACCCAGCCGGAACATGATACCGTGGTCCTGGTCATCCGCGCCGACGGTGAAAACCGCCGGCTGCTGCTGTGCGCCTCTCCGAACAATGCCCGCTGCCACCTGACGAACGAATCCTACTCCAATCCGCTGGAGCCACCGTCCCTGTGCATGCTCATGCGCAAACAGATTGCCGGCGCCCGGGTCACCGCCGTCCGCCAGGTGGAGGGCGACCGCATTATCCATGTGGATCTGGATGCCGTCAACGAGATGGGCGACCATGTGCTCCGCCGCATCGTGCTGGAAATCATGGGTCGCCATTCCAACCTGATGCTGCTGGATGAGAACGGCCGCATCCTGGAAGCCGCCCGCCACGTAAGTCCGGATATGAGCCGGGTGCGCCAGGTGCAGCCCGGCATGGCTTACATGCCCCCGCCTGCCCAAGGCAAACTGAATCCGGAAACCCTGACCGTGGACAGCCTGCTGCAACGCCTGCAGGGCATGGAATCCGGCCGGTTTTCCCGGGCCGTAGCGGACCAGGTCACCGGCCTCAGCCGCCCCGTGGCGGAAGAACTGGCGTGCCGGGTACTGGCTCCCGGCGAGGAATGGCCGGAAAACCTCCCGGATGCATGCGCGCGCCTGGCAGATCTCCTGCGCCGCCTGCCGGACATGGCGGATCCCCGCCTGCTGACGGATGAAAGCGGCAACGCGCTGGACGTGTTTGCCTTCCCTTACCTGAGCCGCGACCTGCGGTTCCAGAAGCCCTTCCCGACCCTGAGTGCCGCGCTGGACACATTCTTCAGCAGCCGGGATGCCCGGGACCGGCTGAATCAGCGCAGCGCCTCCATGCTGCGGATGCTGAAGGGGCAGATTGAACGCTGTGAAAAGAAACTGGCCATGCAGGAGGAAGAACTGGCCTCCGCGGAGCGCATGGACGAATACCGGCGCATGGGCGAAGCGCTCAACGCCAATCTGTACCAGCTGAAAAAAGGTATGACGGAAGCCGTCCTGCCCGACTGGTCCGATCCAAACGGCGGAACAATCACCGTGCCGCTGGATCAGCGGCTCACGCCCGGACAGAACGCCCAGAAATATTTCAAAAAATACCAGAAAGCCCGCTCCGCCCGGGAAACCGCCGCGGTACAGCGTGATAAAACCCTGGAGGAACTGGATTACCTGGAAGGAATGCTGCTGGACCTGGATAAATGCGCCGGGGAAAGCGACCTGGAGGACATCCGGCAGGAACTGGTCCGCACCGGCTATATGAAACGGATCACAAACCGCCGCCAGCAGCGCCAGCTGCCGAAGAGCGAGCCTTCCCGCTTCGTTTCATCCGACGGAATCACCATTCTCGTCGGCAAGAACGCCGCCCAGAACGACCGGGTCACCCTTTCTGCAAAGCCGGATGAAATGTGGCTCCACGCCAAGGATATGCCTGGCAGCCATGTCATCATCCAGGCGGAAGGCGATATCCCGCAGGAAACCATGAAGCAGGCGGCGCTCCTCGCCGCGTGGTTCAGCAAGGGCCAGCACAGCTCCATGGTGCCCATTGACTACACCCGCCGCCGGTATGTAAAGAAACCTTCCGGCGCTGCGCCCGGCAAAGTCATCTATACCCACCATAAAACCGCGTATATCACCCCGGACGAAGCGGAAGTCCGCCGCATCACCGGAACCCCATAACCACATGACCTTGTACAGGGCCGGAGTCAGATTCTCCGGCCTTTTCCTGTCCCCCTGGCTCTAATCACTAACCACTAATCACTGACATTGCATTCTTTCCGTCTTTTCCCGCAAACCCCTGTCTTTCTCTGTTGACCGGACCGGGCAAAGAACCTATAATGGTCGTTAGCAATTATGTAAGGAGGCGGAACACCTTGGCCAAACTGACCATTGACCGCGAAACCTGCAAGGGCTGCGGCCTGTGTGCCGACGCCTGCCCGAAGCACCTGCTTGCCCTGAGCAAGGAAATCAATGCCAAAGGCTATCACCCCATCGGCATTGAAGAGCAGGACAAATGCATCGGCTGCGCGTTCTGCGCCCGTATGTGTCCGGATGCTGTCATTAAAGTAGAAAAATAAGGAGGAAGCGTATCCATGGGTCAGAAAATGCTCATGAAGGGAAACGAGGCCATCGCTGAAGCCGCCATCCAGGCCGGATGCCGCTTCTTCTTCGGCTACCCGATTACCCCCCAGAACCAGATTCCCGAATACATGTCCAAGCGGCTGCCGAAAATCGAGGGCGGCTGTTTCCTGCAGGCGGAGAGCGAAGTTGCCGCCATTAACATGGTCTACGGTGCAGCCGGTGCCGGCGCCCGGGTCATGACCTCTTCTTCCAGTCCGGGAATTTCCCTGAAGCAGGAAGGCATCAGCTATATCGTCGGCGCCGAACTGCCCTGCGTCATCGTCAATATGGTGCGCGGCGGCCCCGGCCTCGGTTCCATCCAGCCCGCCCAGAGCGACTATTACCAGTCCACCCGCGGCGGCGGCCATGGCGACTACCGGATGCTCGTGCTGGCTCCCTCCTCCGTGCAGGAAGCGGTCGAGCTGACGCAGGAAGCCTTCGACCTGGCGGACAAGTACCGCAATCCCGTGCTGGTCATGGGCGACGGACTCATCGGCCAGATGATGGAACCGGTGGAAATGCCGGAACATAAGGAGAGAACCGACCTGCCTCCCAAGACCTGGGCAGCCACCGGTTGGAAACCCGGCTGCGGCAGGGACCGGGCGGTCATCAACTCCCTGTATATCGATCCCGCCGTACTGGAAAAGCACGTCAATAAGCTCTACGAAAAGTATGCCGTCATGGAGCAGACCGAATGCCGCTGGCAGGAGGAAATGACGGATGACGCGGACTATGTGATCGTCGCCTATGGCACCACTGCCCGCATCGCCCGCAGCGCCATGCGCAAGCTTCGCGCCGAAGGCATCAAGGCCGGCCTGATCCGGCCTATCACCCTGTGGCCCTTCCCGGCCGCCCCGATCGCGAAAGCCGCGGAACACGCGAAAGCTTTCCTGACCGTGGAAATGAGCATGGGCCAGATGGTGGATGACGTCAAACTGGCTGTCGAAGGCAAAAAGCCGGTTCACTTCTTCGGACGCACCGGCGGCATCGTGCCCACCGTGCGCGAGATCGTTACCCAGGTTGAAACGCTGGCAAAGGAGGGGAAATAAGCATGGCTGTTGTGTATGAAAAAACGAAGCTGCTGACCGACAAGCCCCTGCATTACTGCCCCGGCTGCACCCACGGCATCATTCACCGGTTGGTTGCGGAAGCCATTGACGAGCTCGGCATCCAGGAAAAGACCATCGGTATCGCACCGGTCGGCTGCGCGGTTTTCGCCTACGATTATTTCAACTGTGACATGATGGAAGCAGCCCATGGCCGTGCTCCGGCGGTCGCCACCGGCTGCAAGCGTGTCAATCCCGATAACATCGTCTTCACCTACCAGGGTGACGGCGACCTGGCCTCCATCGGCGCCGCGGAAATCACCCATGCTGCCACCCGGGGCGAGAACATCACCGTCATCTTCGTCAACAATGCGATCTACGGCATGACCGGCGGCCAGATGGCGCCGACCACCCTGCCGGGCCAGGTGACCACCACCTCTCCCTACGGCCGGGATCCTAAACTGTGCGGCTATCCGATCCGCGTCAGCGAAATGCTGTCCACCCTGGATGGTCCCGCCTTCATCGCCCGCGTTTCCGTGCATGACGTGAAGCATATCATGGACGCGAAAAAGCAGATCAAAAAAGCTTTCGAAATGCAGATCGCCAAAAAAGGCTTCTCCATGGTGGAAGTTCTCTCCGCCTGCCCCACCAACTGGGGTATGACGCCGCAGGAAGCCCTCAAGTGGCTGGAAGAAAACATGATTCCCCAGTATCCGCTGGGCGTGAAGAAGGAGGTTGAGTAATCCATGGAAGCTCAATTTCTGATTGCCGGTTTCGGCGGCCAGGGCGTACTGCTCATCGGGCAGCTGCTGGCCAAGGCAGCCATGCATGAGGGGATGAACGTCTCCTGGATGCCTTCCTACGGTCCGGAAATGCGCGGTGGCGAAGCGAACTGCGCTGTGGTTATTTCCGATGAGCCCATCGGCTCTCCCCTGGTTACGGAGATCCCGATCGCCGTCATCATGAACAAGCCCAGCATGATCAAATTCACCCCCGCCATGGAAAAGGGCGGTATCATGCTGTACAACTCCTCCCTGATCGATATCACCCCGGACCGGGACGATATCACCGCAATCCCGGTGGACTGCAACGGCATTGCCGAAGCGTTGGGAAACGCCCGCACGGCCAATATGGTCATGCTTGGCGCGATCATCGCCAAGACCGGCGTGATCTCCATTGATTCCGCCATGGAGGCCCTGAAGGTCACCTTCGGGCCCAAGAAGGAGCACCTGCTCCCCATCAACCGCCAGGCGATGGAAAAAGGCGCAGAGGCGGTCAAATAACTCTTCCCGGTATTCACAGGCTGCGGGCAGATATTGCTCGCAGCTTTTTCATATAAACAGAACAACATAAAAACTTGAATTCATATGTGCTCCTGTTTAAAATAGCGCTGGTTTGAACAATGCATAAAGGAGGGTTTATCTGTGAGAAAACGTATGCGCCGGGGATTCATCTGCTGCCTGCTGATGATGCTCCTGGCAGTGGCCGTTATGCCGATCCTGGCGGAGCAAACCACCGAAACCGCGGTGACCGAATCCGTCGCGGTGGAAACGGCCGAATCCGCCGAAGCGGAACCTGCCGCTGAAGAAGCGGAAGCTGAAGAGGAAGCGGCGGAAGAAACAAAGGAAGACCTTCAGGCCGGTTCCTTTGTCAACACCTTCTGGTCCCTTGTGCCGCCGATCATCGCGATCATCCTGGCGCTCCTGACCAAGGAAGTCTATTCTTCCCTGTTCTTCGGTATTCTTTCCGGCAGCCTGCTGTATACCAATTTCCATCTGGAAAACACCATGAAGCGCGTCTTCACCTACGGTTTTGTGGATTCCGTCGCGGAAGCCGGCCATATCGGTATCCTGGTGTTTCTGGTGCTTCTGGGCATGATCGTCGTCCTGATGAACAGCGCAGGCGGCAGCGCCGCTTTCGGACGCTGGGCCCAGAAGCATATCCATACCCGGGTCGGCGCGCAGCTGGCCACCATCCTGCTGGGTATCCTGATCTTCATCGACGACTATTTCAACTGCCTCACCGTCGGCAGCGTCATGCGTCCTGTAACAGATAAACATAAAGTATCCAGGGCCAAGCTGGCTTATCTGATTGACGCCACCGCCGCGCCGGTCTGCATCATCGCCCCCATCAGTTCCTGGGCCGCGGCGGTTGCCGCTTTCGCCGGCGAATCCGGCGGCCTTACCCTGTTTATCAACGCAATTCCCTTCAATTTCTATGCCCTGCTGACCATCGTCATGATGGTCGGCATGGTCATGATGAAAGTGGAATATGGCCCCATGGCTGCCTTTGAGAGAACCGCGGTTCAGACCGGTGATCTTTTCTCCGGCAAGAATCCGTATGTCACAGACGACGAAGAAGCCGATAACGAAAAGGGTAAAGTCATGTACCTGCTGCTGCCTGTGATCGTGCTGGTCATTTTCTGCGCGCTCGGCATGCTGTATACCGGCGGATTCTTCTCCGGCGTCGATTTCATTACCGCCTTCTCCGAGTCGGACGCTTCAGTCGGGCTGATGCTGGGCTCATTCTTCGCGATTGTGTTCACCGTCATCTATTACCTGGCTTCCGGTGCCATGAAGTTCAAGGATATGATGGAAAGCCTGCCCAACGGCTTCAAGGCCATGGTGCCCGCCATCCTGATCCTGATCTTTGCCTGGACGCTGAACGGTGTCACTTCGGACCTCGGCGCCAAGGCCTATGTGGCAGATGTGGTCAGCAGCGGAGCCGGCGGCCTTGATCGCTTCCTCCCGGCCATCATCTTCCTTGTTGCCTGCCTGCTGGCTTTTGCCACCGGCACCAGCTGGGGAACCTTCAGTATGCTGATTCCGATCGTGCTGAATGTATTCCCGGCGGGCAATGCCCTGTCAATCGTCAGCATCGCGGCCTGCCTGGCCGGCGCGGTCTGCGGCGACCACTGCTCCCCCATTTCGGATACGACGATTATGTCCTCCGCCGGCGCGCAGTGTGACCACCTGGACCATGTCCGCACCCAGCTGCCCTATGCTGTTACCTGTGCCGGCGTTTCCTTCCTGACCTATATCATCGCCGGTTTCATCCCCAATGCCTGGGTCGCGCTTCCCGCCGGCATCGTCCTGATGCTCGCATCCCTGTTCGTGATCCGCCTGAAAGCAAAGCCAAACGCATAATCATTCCCACAAAAAGAACCGCGAGCCTCTGCCCGCGGTTTTTTTTTCATGTTTCCCTGGAGGCAATCGTAAAGCCCCTGGTATTCAATCACTTAATAAGCATACTGCCCGAAGGGGTCCAGGGGGCGATCGGAAAGCCCCCTGGTATCACTTCACTGCCACAGCAGTAATCGTAAACTTCTTATTCTTATCCGTCACCCGGATTTCCACCGTATGTTCCGCAGCCTCCGCTTCATCCAGCGGCAGCACAATCTCGCTCTGATTCCACTTCCCGGGGCCGCCCTTCAGGGTCATCACGACTTTTCCGTCTACCAGGATCTCCGCCTCGCCGAAGGAGCCCTCTGCGGAAGCCTTCCATGCAATCAGGCACTTGGAGAATGTTCCCGTAATGGTCATCGGCTCTTCCGAATTGCCGGCTTCATGGAAATAGTTCTTGCCGCATACCCAGCCCACCGGCTTGTTCTTGTAAGTACCGATATCCGTGGAATCAAATCCCCCGCGGTTGATCGTTACCCCTTCCGGTTCCGTATCGGCATAAAGGGTTTTCAGGCCCATGAAATCCGTTCCATAGGCCGGATCCACATCCAGGTTCACATCCGCCGCGTCCGTTTCCTTTGCCGCCGCGTCGGCAATTGCCTGCATCAGGCAGTCGCACATAATCCGGTGGCCCGTGGAATTCGGGTGATACTCGTCAAAGAAGAAATCCTTTTTCGTAATTTCCTTTTCCACGTGGGGATAGATTCCGTCCGGAATAGAAACCATCATCAGGTCGTACACATCACCGATCTTCCGCAGTTCTTCCTGGATGTTCCATCCGTCGTCCCGCATGGAAAACAGGATGATCACGGCCGGCTCATTCGGCTGCTGCAGCACTTCCTTCACCATAGATTCGAAGCACCGGTGTCCGCTGGGTTCTCCCCAGTCGTTCACCGCGAATTCGATCACCACTAGGTCCGGATATCCGTCAGGATCCGTTTCCGGCACCCGGTCAATGATATCCCGTTTGAACCGCATCAGGCCGAAGGTGGAAGGTGTTCCGCCGACGCCGGCGTTCACCAGCGACACGTTGCTGCCGTTATCCACGCCGTAGGTATTTCCGAAGCGCACGGCAAACCGCCGGGCCCAGCATTCGTCATAATTGGACGCGCCGGCGCCTTCCGTGATGGATCCGCCCATCGTGCCGATGGTGATCTGCTCCCCGGCCTGTGCCTTTTCAATCACCTTCTTCAGCCGCACGTTGTTGCCGATCCGCATCTCCGCTGCCTTCAGCGCTTCCGGATACCAGTCCTGTTCAAAAAACTCACCCATTGCCGTCCCTCCCACAATCATCATGCATACCAGCAGGAATGCCGCAAACCGTTTCATTGTCCATCCTCCTGTTACCGATAGTAATCATATTTGCCGGACGCTATTTTACCATGCCGTCCGAAACAAAACAACCCGCCTGGAACTGATGCGTTTGAAAAAGGAGTCCCCGCATTGCAGAGACTCCCTTTCTGTCTGAAAAAAATTCAGTTGATTTTTACCAGGATTTTGTTTACTGCTACTGCAACCGCAGCGGATTATTTTGCTACGCCGCCCAGTTCGCTGATCGCAGTTTCCGCCGCAATCCGGCCGAAGATTACGATATCCGCCACCGCGTTGCCGCCCAGACGGTTGCCGCCGTGCACACCGCCGGTGACTTCGCCCGCTGCATACAGTCCGGGAATGGCGTTTCCTTCGGTATTGATCACATGGGCCGATGTATCAATCTTCACGCCGCCCATGGTATGATGGATACCGGGAGCAATCTTGATGGCGTAGTACGGCGGGGTCGTCAGGTCCGCATCCATACCCGTGGTACGGCCGAATTCCGGATCATTCTGGTTCTTGACGCACTCATTCCAGTCCGCCAGGGTCTTTGCCAGCGTCGCCGGATCGATATTCAGCTGTTCCGCCAGTCCTTCAATGGTGTCCGCCTGAACCGTGATACCGGTCTTGACGTACTTCTCAATCGCCTTCAGGTGATCCCGCAGGTTCTGGTCAAAGATGATATAGGCATAGCAGCCTTCCTGTTCCAGTTCTGCCGCGGATACCGCGTCGCGGGTCAGCAGTTCATTGGTGAAGCGCACGCCGCTCTGGTTCACCAGGATCGCGCCGTCACCGCGGACAGATTCGGTAATCAGCATGGAAGTCGTCTGTTCCACTGTGGGATGCAGCTGGATCTGCTCAATATCCACCAGCGCCGCGCCCAGCGCCTGGGCCATTACGATACCGTCTCCTGTTGCGCCGGGAGCGTTCGTAGTCACAGTGCCCTTCAGGTCCGGCCGGTACTGGGTGTACATTTCCTCGTTGGCGCCAAATCCGCCAGTCGTCAGAATGACCGCTTTGCAGTTGAATGTATAGTTGGCATCCGGGCCTTCCGCCTTCACGCCGCAGATCTTCCCGTCCGCGTCTGTCAGCAGTTCCGTCGCTTTGGTTTCATACATGATTTCCACGCCCAGTTCATTCAGCTTGGAGCTGAATTTTTCCACCAGGTATTCGCCCACGCCGGAACCGTCCGCCGGGGCATGGATCCGGTTCACGGAAGCGCCGCCGGAGAAGGAGATCTTCGGCAGGTCCGCACCGATGGAATCCAGCCAGTCAATCGCGCCGGCGGATTCGCTGGCCATGACCCGCACCAGTTCCGGATCATTCAGGTCGTGGCCGCCCTTGATGGTGTCCGCAACAAACAGATCGACGGAGTCCTCGATCCCCTGTTCCTTCTGGTAATGGGTTTCTGCAGCATTCATACCGCCGGTGGCCTTGGTGGTATTGCCGCCTGCGTAGGGCATTTTCTCCAGCAGCACGAAGTCCTTCCCCGCCTGCTTCAGCATGATCGAAGCAGCCATGCCGGCACCACCGGCGCCGATTACCACGATCTCGGTATCAATGGTTTTGTCTTCCTTTTCGCCCTTATCCCCGGTATCCCGGCGATTCGCGTCCAGCACGGCAATGTCTGCGCCAGCCGCCTGCAGTGCTTCCGTCGCTGCCGCTTTGATGGCAGTGCTGGATACGGTGGCGCCGCTGATCGCGTCCACATTCGGCGTCTGCGCAGCCATGATGGCGGCGGACAGCTTCCCGGCAGCCATGCCACCCAGTGCTTCCGTTTCTCCGTTGGCGTCAATCAGCACACCGGTAATCTCATTCTCATCCACAGTAACCCATACTTTGATCGTGCTCAGCAAACCCTGGGCCTCCGCCTCATAGGTGCCGGGGGTAAATGTCGCTGCCGGTACAGCCTCCGCCAGTGCGGAAACAGCAAACAGCATCATCACCAGGGTCATCAGCAGGCAAAATAGTTTTTTCATGGTACCCCTCCTTCAATTATTTTGTCGCGTTCCTTGAGTATGCTTACTTGATTTTTTCCAATACTTCATTCACCGCGTCCACGACTTCTTTGGAAGAAAGTTTCAGTGTGGCACCGGTGATAGCATCCGTTTCGGCTGTTCCGTTTTCGACAATAGCTTTTGCCCACTCCGTTTTGATTTCATCCGTCAGGAAATCACTGTTTTCGCTTTTTCCCTCTGATGTAATGCGGCAGCCTGTAATTTTTCCATCCTTGGTATCGATATAAACCCGGATGATGCTATAGTCGGTTTCTTTCTTCACCATGAAGCTGCCATACAGTCCCTGAACGGATTCCGCCGGTTCCTCAGCTTTCGGTTCCTCTTTGGGTTCTTCCTGCGGCCCTTCCGCTGGCGCGGGCGTGCTGGCCTTCGCCAGGATCTCGTTCACCGCCTCGGTCACCGCCGCCGCGGAGAGTTTCTTGGTCGCGCCGGTAATCACATCCGTCTCGGCCGTTCCGCTCTCCACGATTGCTTTGGCCCATTCATCCTTGATCTCGTTCGTCAGGAAATCGTTGCCTTCGCTCTTGCCTTCAGAGGTAATCTTACAGCTCGTAATCTTACCGTCTTTGGTATCCGCGTATACCCGGATAATGCTGAAGTCCGTTTCTTTTTCCACCATGAAACTGCCATACAGTCCCTGGACAGATTCCGCCGGTTCCTCAGCCTTCGGCTCCTCTTTGGGCTCTTCCTTCGGCTCTTCCTGCGGTTCTTCCTTCGTCGCTTCTGTCGTCGCAGGCGCGCCGGCCTTCGCCAGGATCTCGTTCACCGCGTCGGTCACCGCCGCCGCTGAGAATTTCTTGGTCGCGCTCGTAATGACGTCCGTTTCGGCCGTTCCGCTCTCCACGATCGCCTTGGCCCATTCGTCCTTGATCTCGTCCGTCAGGAAATCGCTGCCTTCGCTCTTACCTTCGGAGGTAATCTTACAGTTCGTAATCTTGCCGTCTTTGGTATCCGCGTATACCCGGATAATGCTGAAGTCCGTTTCCTTTTCCACCATGAAGCTGCCATACAGTCCCTGGGCGGATTCCGCCGGTTCCTCAGCCTTCGGTTCCTCTTTAGGCTCTTCCGTCGGTTCTTCCTGCGTTTCGTCCTTCGGCGCTTCTGTCGTCGCGGGCGTGCCGGCCTTCGCCAGGATCTCGTTCACCGCGTCTGTCACTGCCGCCGCGGAGAGTTTCTTGGTCGCACTCGTGATGACGTCCGTTTCGGCCGTCCCGCTTTCCACGATCGCCTTGGCCCATTCGTCTTTGATTTCGTCCGTCAGGAAATCGCTGCCTTCGCTCTTACCTTCGGAGGTAATTTTGCATTTCGTAATCTTACCGTCTTTGGTATCCGCGTATACCCGGATAATGCTGAAGTCCGTTTCTTTTTCCACCATGAAACTGCCGTACAGTCCCTGGGCGGATTCCTCCGGTTCTTCTGTCTTCGGAGCTTCGGCATGCGTATCCTGAGTGTCCCCTGCGGGTTCCTGGTCCTTTTCCAGCGGAATGATCTGAATGTTGTCAATTTTGCCGCTCTTTGCATAAACGATCACATCCGAAAGGCCCAGCTGGGTTTCCTGCCGGGTGATATACCCGCCGTAGAGAACCTTGGCTGCCGCTTTCTTTTCTTCTTCAGCGGGTTTGCTGATCTGGCCCTGGATATCCTTGACCGCGTCAATGACCGCTTTCGATGAGAAAGCCAGCGTTGCGCCGGTAATGACATCCGTTTCAGCCGTTCCGTTTTCAACAATCGCCTTCGCCCATTCGCTCCGGATCTCGTCCGTCAGGAAGTCTTTGCTGTCGGGTTTGTCTTCCGATTCAATCAGGCAGTCCGTGATCTTTCCGTCTGCCGCGTCGGCATACACCCGGATGATGCTGAAGTTGGTTTCCTGTTCAGACTTGTACGCATATTCTTCGGGCGCTTTGGCCGCTTCCGCTGTTTCAGATGCTGCGGGTTCTTCCGTTTTCTTTTCTGTCACACCGTACAGCGAATTCAGGCCTCTCAGCACTGCCTCTGAGGTAACCGTCGCGCCGGAAATAGCCTCGATGTCGTCCGTGCCGTAGGCAAAGGGACCTTCCTTGTCCAGGAACTGGCCGATAAATTCGTCTTCGGAGGCTTTCTTTCCAAGGCCTTCCGTTTCATTCGGCGTGTCAATGACGATCTTCCGGATGATATTGCCTTCCCTGGAAACATGGAGCGTTACGTCGCCGCCAAAACCCTTCTCGGTCACGTCCGTCGTTTCCGTCCGGTTAAAGGTCAGGTTTTTCCCGCCGATAACGCCCGCAACCAGCAGCACGATGGCAATCACAACCAATGCACAGATGATGAGCCGGAGCCATTGCTTTTTCTCAAAGTAATCCATCGTCCGCCCCTCCTTAAACTGCCTTCGTGGTGATAACCTTCACCGGGCATTTCGCGGCGCACTTGCCGCACAGGGTACACTTCTCCGGGTTCACCCGGGCCAGCGTACTGTCAAATTCAATCGCTTCAGATTCGCACTGTTTTGCGCACAGGCCGCAGCCGATGCAGCCGGCTGTGCAGACTTTCTTGACCAGCGGTCCCTTGTCCCGGTTCGAGCACTGCACCCGGATGATCCGGCTTTCCGGAATCAGGGAGATCAGTCCCCTGGGGCAGGCCTTGACGCACAGCCCGCAGCTGACACAGCGGTTCCGGTTGACCACCGCCACGCCGTTCTTCACGGAGATCGCCTGCTGGGGGCACACCTCCGCACAGGACCCGAATCCGAGGCAGCCGTAGTTGCAGTCGGTCACGTTGATGCCGCTGAGCACCGCCGCGCGGCAGTCCTTTTCGCCGATATAGTTGCCCTGGTTTTTCGTCACGTCACAGGTGCCCTTACAGGCTACAAATGCAACCTTCCGTTCCAGCGCATCCGCCCGGGTACCCATGATATCGCCGATGGCCTCCGCCGAAGCGGCGCCGCCCACCGGGCAGGCATTCACCGGCGCTTCGCCTTTGGCGATCGCCGCGGCCAGCGCGTCGCATCCGGCGTATCCGCAGGCGCCGCAGTTGTTGCCCGGCAGTTTTTCGCGCACGGCCACTTCCCGCTCGTCAATTTTCACAGCGAACTTCTTGCTGGTGTATACCAGGCCGATACTTACGATGATGCCAATCGCAATGAAGACCAGCGTCGTTACCAGAATAATATCCATTTCACGGCGCCTCCCTTCACTTCAGCCCGCCGAAGCCCATAAACGCAATGGACATCAGCGCGGCCGCAATCATCACGATCGGAGCGCCCCGCAGGGGCTTGGGAAGATCTTTTTCATTGATCCGGGAACGAATTCCCGCCAGCAGGATGATGGCGATGGTATAGCCGACCGCCGTGCCGAAACCGCTGGCCACACTCTGGATGAAGTTGTATCCGTCCTCCACGTTGTTCAGCGCCACGCCGAGCACCGCGCAGTTGGTGGTAATCAGGGGCAGGTAGATACCCAGCGCCTGGTATACCGCGGGAGAATTCTTCTTCAGGAACATTTCAACGATCTGCACCAGCGCGGCGATCACCAGGATGAAAACGATGGTTTTCATGAAATCCATGCCCAGCGGTTTCAGCACCAGGTCATACAGCAGGCTGGCCACCGCGGAAGCGATGGTGATAACGAAGATGACCGCGCAACCAAGGCTGGCGGACGCCTTCATCTGTTTGGAGACGCCCAGGAAGGAGCAGATGCCCAGGAACTGGTTCAGCACCACGTTGCTGATCAGGGCGCTGCCCACAATGATCATGATCAGGCTCGTATTCACTTCGCCTCGCCTCCTTTCTCAGGGGCTGCGGCTTTCTCTGCCGGTTTCTCCGTCTGCTGTTCCTCCGTCCTGTTCTCACAGGCCGTGGCACACAGCGCGCAGTTGCCGTCGCATCCGCTTTCTACCAGCTGGCGCTGGCGGGTCTTGATGCCGATAGCGTTCATCACCGCAATGATCAGCGCAAAGACCAGGAAGGCGCCGGGCGCTTTGCCGAAAATGGCAATGCTCCAGCTTTCCGGCAGGATCCTTAATCCGAAGATGGTTCCCGCGCCGAGGAGTTCCCGGATGGAGGCCGCCAGCGTCAGGGCGATCGTGAAGCCGAGGCCCATGCCGATGCCGTCCATCACGGCCAGGCCGGGCGTATGCTTGTTGGCATATGCTTCCGCCCGTCCCAGGATAATGCAGTTCACAACGATCAGGGGAATATACACGCCCAGCGATTCGGATACGCCCGGGGCATATGCCTTGATCAGCAGTTCCGTCACCGTCACCAGGCTGGCCACGATCACGATGTATGCGGGCAGGCGAACCTGGTCCGGAATCGCTTTCCGCAGCAGGCTGATGATCAGGTTGCTGAACACCAGTACCGCCAGCGTGCTCAGGCCCATGCCGATACCGTTCATCGCTTCGGTGGAAACCGCCAGCGCCGGGCACATGCCCAGCATCAGCACCAGCACCGGGTTTTCTTTAACCAGTCCGTTCCAGAGGCGTTCCAAGTATTTCTTCATCTCAGTTGCCTCCCTTCATTACGGAGTCGAAGAACTTCAGTCCGGCATTGACGCCGTTGACAACCGCTGTGGAGGTCACCGTTGCGCCGGAAATTGCGCTGATATCCTCGCCCAGCTTCAGGGTGCCGCCCTTGCCGTTAAACTGATCCTTGAATCCGTCTTCATCCGCCTTCATGCCCAGGCCCTTGGTTTCATTCAGCTCGGTAAAGGCGATCTTCTGGATCTTTCCGTCCGCCGTCAGGCCCAGCGTCATGACCAGTTTTCCGCCGAAGCCCTTGGTCTGGATGCTCATGGCATATCCGGTAACCTCGCCGGCAGCGGATTTGCCAACATAGAATTCGTTGATTCTCGGGGAAGCCTTTTCGCTCTGTGCGGCGATCATATCCTCCGCGGCCTGCACGGTTTCGAATTCCTCGGTTCCCGGGCAGACTTCCATATAGGCTTCCGTCTTCTTCTGCAGTTCGTTCTTTTCAATGGTCGGTTTGGTCATCTTGTATACGCCGCTCAGGGCCACAGCAGCAATCGCCGCGATAATGCCCAGGGCGATCACCGGCTTCGGAATCCGGAAGGGCTCTTTCTTGACCGGGCGGGTCCTGCCGATCTTCCGATAGGCCAGCGGCTTCTGGACGATGTAGGTATCGATCAGGGGCGTGCATACGTTGCCGATGACGATGGCGTAGCTGAAGGAGTCCGCCGTATCGCCGTACAGGCGGAAGATGCCGCCCAGCACACCGATCAGGCAGCCGTAGATGAACTGGCCCAGCCGGCTCACAGGACTGGTCACATAGTCCGTCGCCATGAAGAAGGCGCCCATCACCACGCCGCCGCCGCACAGGTGCGCCAGCAGGAAGTTGATATCAAACCCGTGTCCGCCGAACAGGGCGATAAACAGGGTGAACCCGCCCAGCACGGAAAAGCAGATCTGGCCGTGGATAATATCCATGCTCCACAGGATCAGGCCGCCGATCAGCAGTGCCAGCACAGAGCTGCCGATCACGCCGTCCGCGGTGCCCAGGAACATCTTCGTGATATCCACCGTTTCATAGGCCCGCAGGGCGCCCATCGGCGTCGCACCGGAAACTGTGTCCAGGATCGGCTTGATGCTCATGGCCTCCGCGAAGGAGATCAGCAGGAAGCAGCGGCCGGCCAGCGCCGGGTTGATGAAGTTCTTGCCAAGGCCGCCGAAGCAGCACTTGACAATCGCAATGGCAAATACGGAACCGAGCACCGGCAGGTAGAGCGGCGTCCTCGGTCCGAGGGAAAGGCCCAGCAGGAGGCCGGTCACGGCCGCGCTGCCGTCCCAGATCGTGCTGGGTTTGCGGACGATCTTGCAGAACACCCATTCCGTCAGCACCGCGGAAGCGACTGCCAGCGCCACGATGGCGGCAGCCTGCCACCCGTAGGAGATGATACCGACGATCGTCGCGGGCATCAGGCTCAGCAGCACCACCCGCATGATATACGGTGTCGTCCATTTGTCCCTTACATGGGGCGAGGAGGAGATATTCAGCACTTCGCTCATTTCTTTCCGCCCCCTTCCTGCTTTTTCTTGGCTGTAATTTCAGCCTTGGCCTGTTTGAACGCCTGCATCAGCGGCCGCTTAGCCGGGCAGGCAAATGTGCAGCTGCCGCACTGGATGCATTCCAGCCCGAACAGCTTTTTCTCATAGCGTTCCAGATCCCCCATGAAGGCAGCGTCCGCCATCAGCTGGGGCATCAGGCCTACCGGGCAAACCGTGGTGCAGCGGCCGCAGTGCAGGCACGCGGTCATCAGCTTGTCCGCCTCTTCCACCGGGTCTTCCGCCAGCAGTGTCAGCGCGTTATTCTGCTTCTGGACCGGCACGTCCAGGCTGCCCATCGCGACGCCCATCATCGGGCCGCCGCAAAGCGCCTTCACGGCTTTCACGCCTTCCTTCACGCCGCCGCATTCCGCCAGCAGTTCCGCATAGTTGGTGCCGACCCGGACAAAGAAGTTGGCCGGCTCCTTCACCGCTTCCCCGCTCAGGGTGAAGCACTGACTGAACAGCGGTTCACGGTACAGCACCGCCCGCTGGATCGCGTACAGCGTTCCCACGTTCTGCACGATGCATCCCGCATCCGCCGGCAGCTGGGTAATCGGGAAATCGATTCCCGTCACCGCCTGGATCAGGCTGCGCTCACCGCCCTGCGGATACTTGGTGATCATGGCCTGCACCTTCATCCGGGGCTTGTTGGAAACGGCGATTTCCATCGCATGAATCGCTTCGGGCTTGTTGTCCTCGATGCAGATCACGCCCTCCGCGTTCGGAAACAGGCGCAGCACCAGTTCCAGGCCTTCCACGATTTCGTTGGAATGCGTCCGCATCAGCTGGTCGTTGCAGGTGATGTACGGCTCACATTCCGCGCCGTTGGCGATAATGTAGTTGATTGCCTCCGGATTTTTCGGTTTTAGCTTGACATGGGTCGGGAATCCCGCGCCGCCCAGGCCGACAATGCCGGCATCCTGAACCCGCTGATGGATCTCGTCATCCGACAGCTTCGCCTCGTTGTCCTTCTCGCTGAAATCAGCAATCTGGGTAAACTGGCCGTCGTTGTCGATTACGATGCAGTCCGCCATGCCGCCACCCAGCACCCGGCGCTTTTCAATGTTCTTTACCGCGCCGGAGCAGCTTGCGTAGATATGGGCAGACACGAACCCGTCCGCTTCAGCGATCTTCTGGCCGACGAGCACCTGGTCCCCTTTCTGAACGATTGGCTTCGCCGGTTTCCCGATGTGCTGCTGAAGCGGGAAAACCATTTCTCCCTTCGGATTGAACAGGCGCAGCCGCGCTTCCCGGCTCAGCTCTTTACGCTCATCCGGGTGTACGCCGCCGCGAAAAGTATTTCTCACTGCGCCCCGACCCCTTTCTGTTTTTCATGCGGAATATGTTTTTTATCCGCGCTTTTTTCCTATTTATTATTGTACCAGAGCCCACGCTGAAAGTAAACAAAAAAAACAGGCTTTTATCTGCCTGTTTCTGAAGCTTTCAGCGCGCTGATAATCTGCCGCTGAATTGGCACCTGACGGCGTTTGGGATAAGTTTTCTCAAACCATTCCAGAATTTCTTCCCGGTCGCTTTTGCTTATCCGGGAGATCAGCGGAATTGTATGCCGCTGGGTCGCAAGCACTGCCCACCGGGCTGCTTCAGGCCATTTCCGGTCTTTTTCCGCCTGCAGCACCGCTTTCACCAGTTCACCGATCACCGCCGGATCCGTCTCATTTTCCGCTATTTCAGCGGTCATGGCCGCCACCTGTTCGTCCATGACCACATGGCACGGATCATCTCCCGGCCCCGGCCCTATTCCCAAAATGCCGCTTCCCGGCTTCCGGTGCTTGTCCGCCTCCGCCAAAGCCTCAATATAGGTATTGATAATCTCCTGATATTTTACAACATATTCACTCATATCTGATTTCCAACACTCCTGACTCCTGATACCTAACTCCTGATACCTGAAACCTGACACCTGACACCTGCTTACCGTCCTGCTTTCCGCTCCGTCTTGATCTCGTACATCAGCTTGTCCGCTTCCTTGATACACTGATCCATTGATTTTTTGTCCTTTTTCGTCGCCCGGACGGTGCCGATGGAAAAACCAAGGGTGAACGGCATACCGGATTCTTCATTATATTCTTCCGCTTCTGCCAGAATCCGGTCTGCCAGGTCCTCTTCATCGATTTCCGCAATCACGACAAACTCATCGCCGCCATACCGCATGATGAAATCCTCCGGACCGCAGCATTCCGTCAGGATCGCCGCCGACGCCTTCAGCGCTTCGTCACCCAGGTTGTGGCCGTACTGATCGTTGATTGTCTTCATATCGTCCATATCGGTAAACAGTACCTGCACGCCGCCGTCCCGCTCCAACAGCCAGTTGAAAACCTCCTGTCCGAAGCGGTTCAGGCCGAAGCGGTTGTAAAGGCCTGTCAGGCTGTCATGCACATACAGTTCGTCCAGCGTTTCGTTGAACTGGCGTAGCAGTTCCTTTTTCCGCACGTTTTCAATTGCAATTTCCAGGAAGTTGAATATGCTTTCATGCAGATTCAGCTTCGCCGCGTCGCTGATGCCGTCCAGCGCGATATACCCGATGGAGTATGTATTGTAATGAAGCGGATAGAATATCAGGAACCTTTCATTCCGCATCATTTCCTTCGGCAGCAGGTTTTTCGTCGGAAAGCGGACAAAGTCCGTTCCTTTATCCGCCGGATTGCCGGTCTTGCGCCGGATCGCCAGCACCATTTCCTCTCCGAAGTTTTCTGAATCCTGCAGCCACTCGCTCTTTTCGAAATTGTCAAAATAATAGTCGTTGATGCACAGGAAAATATCCTGGCAGCCGAAAATCTGCCGGTTCTGGCTCACCGTCTCCGCCAGGTCCACCAGGTTGTTGGCTTCGAAAAGGTCTTCCGCCATCCGGTCCTGTAAGTTATAAAACGTCTTCAGGAAACGGGACTGCTGGAAGAACTGTTCCCGGACCTCTCGGATCTTGGCTTCTTCACGGCAACCGCAGGATTCCGAGCAGATTACCGCGTGCTCAAAGGGAATATCCGCGTTAAAGTCTTCACCGTTGATTTTCCGGAGCAACAGGTCCATGGCATCGTAATTCAGCTTCCAGTTATTTCCCCATGCGGTGGAAAGCCGTGGGCTGGAAAGCTGTGCGCTGGACAGGTTATCAAACCCGGTGATAATGACATCATGCGGAATCCGGACGCCGCCAGCCCGGAGCGTTTCCATGAGTCCCAGTGCCATATCGTCATTTGCGCAGATAAAGGCATCCGGCAGTTCCCGTTCCTCCGCCAGCCATTTCCGGGCCACATTCTCGCCGTCACCCGGCCGCCAGGTGCATTCGATAATTTCAATATCCTTTTCCGAAACACCGTTTTCCCGGCAGGCGTCCAGGAATCCGTCCAGCCGCTGCTGGGCTTCCGGACAGTCGTTATGCAGGTTTCCGGTCAGGTATACATATTTCTTCGCGTGATGCGCCTTGATCACATGCTCAGCCATATCGTGCTGCGCTGCATGGTTGTCGATGTGAATCAGCGTGCATCCGTCCATCGGGCAGCCGATGCTGACAGCCGGCACGCCGCTCGCCTCGATTTTCCGGCCCAGTTCTTCCCGCACGCGCTGAAGTACAATCTGGTTGCCCTGCACCAGCAGTCCGTCAAACTGTGTCAGGTCCGGCAGGTTGAAAATCGCATATTCGCTTTTGTCCTTGGCATTGTCCAGGTCCTTGCCGAAGCAGTCAAAAATGGAGAGCCGGACATTCGGATGGTCATCCACAAACTGTTTCAACCCATGCAAAGTACTTTCGACCAGTTCGTAATTCCAGTCGACCGTAAAAAAGGCAATGCGGTATGAACGGTTCTGGGATGCCATAGAAGCCCCTCTCTCATGGAACAGGATATATCCGGCCAATCTTTCAATATTCTATGTCATGCACGGCAAAAAGTCAACCGTTCAGAAATCTTTGATTTGCAAACGTTTGCGGGTTCATAATCAAAAAAAATTACTGCAAAAATCAGAAAAAAATGTATTTACAACCTCATGTTGAGTGTGTAAAATATGGTCAGTAAAATTCCGGATGAGATATCCGGGAAAATTAAAAAAGGAGTGAAGACCCTATGAAGAAACTGTTGGCTCTGGTACTGGCCCTGACGCTCTGCCTCGGCATCGCTTCCGCGTTTGCTGCTGACAAAGTCGGCGTCTCCATGCCCACGCAGGATCTGCAGCGCTGGGTGCAGGACGGCGAGAACATGCAGAAAGAACTCGAAGCAAACGAGTACGAAGTTATGCTGACCTACTCCGCGAACAACGTCGCGACCCAGGTTGCTGACCTCGAGAACATGATCACCAATGGCTGCAAAGTGCTGGTTGTTGCCTCCATCGACGGCGGCGCGCTGGGCGATGTTCTGGCCAAGGCGAAGGAAGCCGGCATCATGGTTATCGCGTATGACCGTCTGCTGATGGGCACCGACGCTGTTGACTACTATGCCACCTTCGACAACTACAAGGTCGGCACCATCCAGGCGAACTTCATCAAGGAAAAGTTCGATCTGGACGCTGATGATGGCAAAACCTACCGCATGGAAGTGTTCGCCGGCTCTCCCGACGACAACAACGCTCTGTACTTCTATAACGGTGCTATGGATGCTCTGAAGCCCTACATCGAGTCCGGCAAGCTGGTCGTTCCGTCCGGCGAAACCGAATTCAACACCTGCGCCATCCTGGGCTGGGGCACCGATGATGCTCAGGCTCGTATGGACAACCTGCTGGCCAAGGCCTACACCGACGGCTCCTTCCCGGATCTGGTTCTGAGCCCGAACGACTCCCTGGCCATGGGTATCGCGAACTCCCTGGAAGCCGCTGGCTGCCCGCTGGACAGCTTCCCGGTCATCACCGGTCAGGACTGCGACAAGGCGAACATGAAGAACATCATCGCCGGCAAGCAGAGCATGTCCGTGTTCAAAGACACCCGCACCCTGGCTGCCCAGGTTGTGGAAATGGTTAACTACTACCTGCTGGGCGAAGAAGTGCCGGTCAACGACACCACCACCTATGACAACGGTGTGAAGGTTGTTCCGTCCTTCCTGTGCGACCCGGTATTCGCCGACATCAACAACTACACCGAGCTGCTGATCGACTCCGGCTACTACACCCCCGAAGATCTGGGCCTGTAATTCAGTTTGAAATCATGAAAGTCTGGCCTTGAACCGTCAGGCCTTCAGAACATGAGACGGCAACAGTTCCGTTTCAGCGAAAGGGCGGTTGTTCGCAGCCGCCCTTTCGTCCTGTTTTTAGCTGTTATATCTATGAAAGAAGGGAATGATCCAATGAACCTTCTGGAAATGCACAGTATCACCAAAACATTTCCCGGTGTCAAGGCACTGGATAACGTCAACCTGAAGGTGGAAGAAGGCGAAATCCATGCGCTGGTCGGGGAAAACGGCGCCGGTAAATCGACGCTGATGAAGGTGCTCAGCGGTATCCACCCTTACGGCACCTATGAAGGCGACATTCTGTACGATGGCAAGGAGTGCCAGTTCCAGACGATCCGTGATTCGGAAAGCCTGGGCATCGTTATCATCCACCAGGAACTGGCGCTGGTTCCCTATCTGACCATTGCTGAAAACATGTTCCTCGGCAACGAGCAGAAAAAAGCCAAGGGAATTATCGACTGGGATGCCACCTTTGCGAACGCTGAAAAATACATGCGCATGGTGGGCCTGGAAGACTCCCCCCGTGAGCTGATTAAAAATATCGGTACCGGCAAACAGCAGATGGTCGAAATCGCAAAGGCCCTGGCCAAGAACGTGCGACTGCTGATCCTGGACGAGCCCACTTCCTCCCTGACGGAATCGGACTCCCAGAAACTGCTGGATCTGCTGCTGGATTTCAAGAAGACTCGCGGCATTACTTCCATTATTATTTCCCATAAGCTGAATGAAATTGCCTACGTTGCCGATCATATCACCGTTATCCGGGACGGCAAGACGATTGAAACACTGGATAAGAATACCGACGACTTCTCCGAAGCCCGGATCATCAAGGGCATGGTCGGCCGTGAAATGACCAACCGTTTCCCGAAACGTGAGAATGTGAAGATCGGCGAAAAATCCCTGGAGATCAAAAACTGGACCGTTCATCATCCGCTGTATCCGGAGCGCAAGGTGGTCGACAATGTTTCCATCAACCTGCGCAGGGGCGAAGTGGTCGGCATCGCCGGCCTGATCGGCGCCGGACGGACGGAGCTGTGCCAGAGCGTGTTCGGCAAGGCATACGGCACCCAGATTTCAGGCCACCTGTATAAAGACGGAAAGGAAATCGTGCTGAACACCGTTTCCGAAGCTGTTGACGCGGGCCTGGCCTATGTGACGGAAGACCGGAAGGGCGACGGCCTGGTGCTGTCCAATTCCATCAAGCATAACATCACCCTTTCCCGCCTCGGTTTCGTTGCCAACCACGGCATTCTGGACGCGGATAAGGAGAAAGCCAAAGCGGAAGAATACCGCACGAAGCTGAACATCAAAACACCTTCCGTAGAGCAGTATGTCAACAACCTCTCCGGTGGTAACCAGCAGAAGGTGCTGGTAGCCAAATGGATGTACGCCGAACCGGAAATCATGATGCTGGACGAACCGACCCGCGGTATCGACGTCGGCGCCAAGTATGAGATCTACTGCATCATCAACGACATGGCTGCCGAAGGCAAATCCGTCCTGATGGTTTCCTCGGAACTGCCGGAACTCCTGGGCATGTGCGACCGGATTTACGTCATGTGCGAAGGCAAGATCGTCGGTGAACTGCCCGTGGCGGAAGCCAACCAGGAAGTCATCATGCACCTGATCATGGAAGCCAGCAAGTCCAACATCGGCGCGGAAGCCGCATCTTAATCAGCCTGCGAAAGAAGGAGAATCGTTATGAAAAACTTGAAGTCCCCCAAAATCATCATCCTGCTCGTTCTGGTAGTTGCGCTGGTGGTTCTCGGTATCTGGGGCGTTACGCTCAAATCCGGCAGTTCCGGCAGTCAGCCCAGCCAGGAAGAGCAGAGTCAGGCGATCGCGGGGAAAATTGCCACTGCCAGGGAATACATGGCGATAGCTGAAAGCGCGGTTGCGAATCTGGACACTTACCAGGAACAGATTCAAAAAAATTATGACACGCTCTCCAATACCTCTATTGAAGATCTGGTCGTTGCCATGAGCGCCTCGGCGGCAGAAACCGAAAGCGAAAGCGACGGTGAAGCCGAAACTTCCGAAGAGGAAGGGAGCGCCGCAGAAGCTGAAGAAAGCAAGTCAAGCGAAACGCTGGAAATGAACGAAGAGGTGCTGAACAAACTGGACAAGGCCCTCGAAGCGCTGGAAAACTCATTCGATACCAGTGCTGTTTCCACGCAGCAGACAACGCTCGTCTCCATTTTCCAGAATGATGCGGAAGGCGAACGCCTGATTGAGCCTTACCTGTCCGTCACCGATTCCGTTATTTCAAAGAATAATTCTTTCATTCAGTCCGCCCAGAAAGCGCTGAAGGAAATCAAGCTCGCACGGAAACGGATTCAGAACAAGGACAAGGATCCGGCCGATGTGGCAGAAGAATATCGCGATGAAATTCTGAACGCCATTGACAAGGAAATGAAAACTCTGACAGCCAATGTGGAAGATGCTAAAAATGAGTTTTCATCCAAAATGTCCGACCGCATGGAAAAGCTCGCTGCTGAAACGGAGCTTTCCAACATCACCAAACACCTGAACCTGCTGAGAAGAAGCCTGAAGAAAATCACCAAGGTCGATAAATACGAAGCCTATGCGGTCAGAAGTTATGAAACGCTCCTGAAAACCGCTTCAGACAACTACACGGAAATGATCCACGATTATTTCCCCGGCCTTGATCTGGGCGAACAGTTCTCCCAGGCCCTTGATACCCAGATTGAAACCGCTACGGTAGTCAAGGAAGCGACCTTCAAGGATTTCATCTCTGAAAACTGGGACCGCCTGCTCTGGCTGGCCGGCATTCTCTTGCTGGTCGCGGCGTTGGCATTCCTGAAGTCCGGCAAGCCGGAAACCCACAAACTGATTGTTGACAGTTCCAAGAAGAACATGATGCTCGTGGCCCTGGTCATGATCATCGTCATCTTCTTCGTCCTCACCAACTACACGCTGTTGACGCCGACAAACGTCTCCAACATCATCAACCAGAATGCCTACATCATCATCCTGGCCTGCGGTATGTTGCTGTGTATTATCTGCTCGGCCAACATCGACTTGTCCGTCGGCCGTGTTATGGGCTTCATCGGCGCCTGCGCTGCCAAGTTCATGATTGAAAACAATATGCCGGTATATCTGGCCGTCCCGATCTGCCTGCTGATCGGTGTTGTCATCGGTGCCTGGCAGGGCTTCTGGATTGCCTATATGAAGATCCCGGCCTTCGTCGTGACCCTGGCCGGCCAGCTGACCTTCTACGGCCTGACCATGATGATCCTGCAGGGCCTGACCATCAACAACTTCCCGGATTCCTTCAAAAACATGTTCAGTTCCTATGTGCCGGATTACTTCGGCATGGCAGGGTTTAACCTCACCACGATGCTGATCGGCGTTGCGGTAGTCATCGTCTTCATCCTGATCCAGATCACCGGCCGTGCCAACCGGGTCAAGAAGGGATATCCGGTTGACTCCGTAAAGGCGATGTGGATCAAGACTGGTATCATCTCCATCGTGCTGCTGTGGCTGTTCTACTCCATGGCTGCTGCGCAGGGTCTGCCCACCGTGCTGTTCACCGTCGCGATCGTCCTGTTGCTCTACCTGTTCATCACCAGCCGGACCGTAATCGGCCGTCATCTGTACGCCATGGGCGGCAACGTCAACGCGGCGCGCCTCTCCGGTGTTAAGACCCAGAAGATGCTCTTCCTGGCTTACGTCAACATGGGCTTCCTGGCCGCTCTGGCCGGCCTGGCCTATGCGGCCCGCCTGAACGCGGCTTCCCCGCAGGCAGGCCAGGGCGACGAACTGTACGCCATCGCGTCCTGCTACATCGGCGGTGCTTCCGCTTACGGCGGAATCGGTACGGTCGGCGGTGCGCTGATCGGTGCCATGAGCATGGGCGTTATCAAGAACGGTATGTCCATCATGTCCCTGGGCCAGGATATCCAGCAGATCGTGCTGGGCATGGTCCTGCTGAGCGCGGTTGTGATCGATATCGTATCCAAGTCCAGCGGTTCCTCTTCCCTGCCCCTCATCGGTAAGCTGCATGCCCGGAAAGAAAAGAAAGCCGAAGCTGTGGCAGCTTCCAAACCATAACCCCGGTTAATCGAGTAGGAGGGAGTGATTAACTCCCGTCCTCTCACCGCACCGTACGTACCGTTCGGTATACGGCGCGTCCAATGCAATCAGGTTGAATAGACTCGTAGGCAAGGGAGAGATCAAAGAATCCTGCGCTTGCGAGTCTTTCGTTTGTAATGGCTCTTTTCACGGCTCCGAAATCTACCGTAAACCAATATGCTCCCGCGTATTTCCTTTTACAAAAGCGGATTGAATATTCGATTCAACCGTCTTTTTCCGTGTTTCTGCCTTAAAATGAAAACCGTAGGAGGCCAGCTCTTTTTCCAAAATCGGTAAATAAGCATCCAATCGAAAATCCGGATCAGGCGCAACCAAGGAAAAATCCAAATCCTCTGAAAACCGATCCAATCCATGGAAAATGCGCAGCGCAGTACCTCCATAGAAAGCAGCGGAGTGGAAAAAGTCCGCCCGGGACAGGCCGCACAGCATGATTTCCTGGACAACCTCTTTGATACTGTTTTTCTTGCCAGAAAGCGTTGCGGATTCGTGCTGATTAAGCATTTGCTCAATGATGCTGTTCATGCCGTTTCATCTCCTTTACCATCGATATGAGCAAACGGTGGTTGGTCGTATGATACAAGCCTGCAAGCTCTATCATATCATCCCAGTTTGTGTCCCGAAAAGCATTTTCATCAATCCGCAGATCATCAAACAACAGCTGGCGCAGTTCTGTTCTGCTGCCGCAGGGAGAACGGGTATAGAGCAAATCACAGATTGCCTTTTCCGGGGAAGCAAGAATAAAACCATATCCGTTTTCCTCGTGCAACGTTGTCCCGTATGGAAATGCAGTGATAGGAACATCCCGATAAAGAAAGGTGCCAAAGGCCGTGTCATAATGCTTTTTCCTGCCCTTGCCGCAAGTAGCCGATGTGAATGTATATACAGCCTCCGGGATCATATCATGCCATGAAAGGGCAAACTCAAAGGATAGATAGGACGGGCCGTAGATCACACCGGACAAATAATGGCCGGGGATCGTACTGTCTGTTTCATACAATCCCTTAATGATCGGCACAAGCTGTCCATTTTGCGCCATACGCCTGATCTTGGCAGCAGGATTAGCGTAATCAGCCAATTCCTGTAAGAGCATCGCAGTAGTTTTAACCATATTTTCACCACCAACTGCAATTATACTGCATTTTCTGGAGAAAATCAACGCAACTATCATGATATCTAAAGTTTTAATAAGAAAACGCAATTCTTGATTCGTAAAAACAAGCCAACCCGCCTTACCATCATCAGGATCCGAACAAGAACCGTCCGTTCGAGTGTTCGAGTGTTCGAGTGTTCGAGTGTTTTAGTGTTTTAGGGTTTTAGTGTTTTAGTGTTTTGCTTTTCCGGTGTAATCTTCTGCGCCGTAAAAGTTCCCTCTCCACACGTTTCCGTCATCATAACAATATCAGAAAAAGCGCATCTCATCAAGTCTCATTATGTTTCAAAATGTTTCAAAGTGTGACAACTTTTCCTGCACCGCCTCCAGTGCCCTTACGTGGATCCTGTACACCGTACATCGGGAATAATTCAGTTCAATACGAATCTCATCCCATGTTTCAAAGAGCAGGTACCGCTTTTCCAGGATCAGCCGGCATGCCGCGTCTTCCACCATGTCAATCGTCCGACTGATCTTCAGTTTGCAGTCTACCATCTCGTCAATCTTTCTATCCAGTTCCTTTTCCGCTTCGATGATTTTCATAACCGTTTCTTCCATCACGTCTGTATTCCAGGTCCGTTTCACAACCGGATGGTCAGATGATACAAAACTAGCTTTGCAGCTTGCCAGGGCTTTCAACTTTTCAATCTGCATAAGCTTGCTCTGAATCAGCTGATCCAGCAGATAAGCCTGGGAAAGATATTCATATGCCGTCATTTTTCTGCCTCCTGTCATCACCAGAATCAGTTCCGGGTCGTTCGTTCATATAGGTTGTCTTGTCTACAGGCTGTCTACCGGGCTTGTCTAGCACTGAACCCCTTGAAATCAAAAGGGTACGCCGTTTTCGTAGACAACTAGGCAGGGAAAATCCCTTATGCGCAAAATACGTGTGTTTATGTGTATGACCGATTTCATAAATGATAGAAATTCGATCTATATAGTAATTCTTGTCTAGTTGTCTAAGAGGATCATGAAGCCGTTGTAATTACTGGCTTAACTCACTAGACAACCTCATAGACAAGAGCAGACAGGTAGACAAGTACAGTCTGTTTCTTGGATATAGACCCACTGCTGACCCAAAAAAGCGAAACGAATGGAAATCCGAAGCCTTCTGCCAGGTCCATGCCAGTACCACGATGTCAAAGATATTGTAGGAGGGATTCTGAAAACGATTATCTTCCTTGTTGTTGCCGAAATATTCGATCCGGAATTTTATGGTCCGCAGGCGGTTTTTCAGGTCATCAAAGGAAATTTGTTTGTTGATCCACTTTCTCGCCTGTCGGCTTGCGCCATAGGCAATGTTCAGTTTGCGCATTGTCTTCACATCCTTTCACTATATACGTTCAGATGAAGTGGGTTTTGAAAGGCCTATACAAAAAATGAACAATTTTAAACCGAAGCTATTTTGAATAAGGGTTATTGTTTCACTTCCTTTCGTACCCTTTCACTTATCTCTGTACGCAAAACGGGAAAATTTTATAATCCAAATCAAAACCCCCTTTCATGTTCCTCTACTTTCCTAAGTAGAGTTAGGGGCCATTTTTTCGAAAATTTTTGAAAAAATTTTCCGAACCCGTTTTCCGGGTCCGGATTTTTGCGTAAGGTTGTACGTTGGAATGTAAACTCCCGACTGGTACTCAGTTATCTTCGACTCACGAAAGATGTAAAGCGGGAGAGGTTTCATCTCGTTTAAAAGTGAGTCATATGGTTGTTCCATTTGCAAAAAAACATGCGACAGCAGCGTTTGTAAAATTTACAGAAACATGACGGAACATTCCGGCAAAATCATTGACGGAAACCGAAAAAAACGATATGATGATATATAGCATAATTATGCGAGGTGAACAGAATGAAAAGGCTCCGGGCTCTTCTGATGGTTTGTATACTGTGTCTGGTGTCCGTCTGCCTGTATGGTTCCGCTGCCGCAGTCCCTACGGAACCGCTGGTATCCGGTGATTATCAGTATGCGTTCCGGGATGACGGAACGGTGATCATCACCCGCTATATCGGTTCTGCCGGTGATGTGGCCATTCCTTCCGAACTGAAAGGAACCCCGGTCACAGCCATCGGCCCGAATGCCTTCGATAATTGTTCCACCCTGTTCTTTGCCGAAATACCGGAAGGCATCACCAGCATCGGGGACTATGCTTTCCGTTTCTGCAAAAGCCTGGAGGAAATCAACCTGCCGGACAGCCTGCAGGAGCTGGGCAAAAATCCCTTTATCGGCTGCGAAGCCCTGGAAATCATCGAAATTTCCCCGGATCATCCGGTGGTTTACAAAGACGACCACGTACTCTTCAGCCGGCCGGACCAGCGCCTGGTTTCCTATTCTCCCCTGCGGGACAGGGGGCCTTATGAAGTGCCGGACGGAACAACCATCATTGGCGCCAACGCGTTCTATCAGTGCAAGAACCTCACGGAGCTGAAGCTTCCGGACACCATCACCTCCATCGGCCAGAAAGCGTTCATGTTCTGTGATAACCTCAAGAGCATCAACCTTCCGGAAAGCATCTCCTATGTCGGCGCCGGCGCTTTCATTCACTGCATCGGCCTGCATTCCCTTGTTTTCCCGGATACGATCACAGCCATCGGCGACAACGCCTTTGAAGACTGCACCAATCTGAAAGAAGTCGTCCTTCCGCAGGATACCGTTTCCATCGGCGACAAGGCGTTCTACAAATGCTCCAGCCTGCAGACCCTGGAACTGCCGGAAGGCATCACCGCCATCGGCAAAAACACCTTCGCCCTCTGCAAAGACCTGGTTTCCATTATTCTGCCGGACGGCGTCACCTATATCGGCAACGGTGCTTTCCTGGACTGCGAAAAGTTGGAAGAAATCGAAATCCCGATGACCGTCAACTACATCGGCAGCTATGCCTTCTCCGGATGCTCCAAACTGAAGGAAATCGATCTGCCAAACACCTGCTTCTACATCGGTCCGTATGCATTCAGCAAATGCTCTTCCCTCGAAGAGTTCCGGATTCCCATGATCCTGAACGCCATCAGCGAGCATGCGTTCGAAGGCTGCGCCGGCCTGACGGAGCTCACCATCACGCCCCGGGTTGCTTTCATCGGCGATTATGCTTTCGCCGCCTGTGTCGGCCTGACGGTAATTTCCATTCCGGAAACTGTCACCTCTGTCGGCGACAATGCGTTTGGCTACTGCAGCCAGCTGCAGACCGTTGAACTGCCGGAAGAACTGGAGTATGTAAACCCCACCGCCTTTGAAAACTGCCCGAACCTGATCGATCCGCCGGACCTGTCCCGGTACGAAGCACAGTAACGAAGCACAGATTAATTCAGCGCCTGCCCTCCGGCAGGCGCTGCTCTATTATATTCACCTCATCCATTCCAGGATATCCGCCATCACCTGATCCCGGTTCAGCTCATTCAACACCTCGTGCCTGCACTCCGGATACAGCTTCAGGGTGACCTTTGTATGCCCGGTTGCCTTCAGCTTCTCCGCAACGGTGCGTACACCGGCGCCGTAATCTCCCACCGGATCCTCTTCCCCGCTGATCAGCAGTATCGGCAGATCCGCCGGAACACCTTTGTACCATTCCTCCGCGTTGGATGCGGCGTTCACCTCAATCAGGTCGTGCATACCCTGCACGGTAAACAGGTATCCGCAGTAAGGATCTGCGATATACTTGTCCACAATACCTTCATCCCGGGTCAGCCAGTCATATTCCGTCCGGCCTTCAAAGCGCTTTCCATAGGTGCCGAAGGCCATTCCGGCCAACAGTTTACTCTTATGTTTTTTTCCTTCCAGCGTCCCGAGCAAGGAAGCCAGCGCCTTCCCGGCGCCTGCTGCCGGATTGGGTCCGCCGGTACCCATATAAATAGCGCCGTCAAAGCCGTCCTCCGGATGCCGTGCCGTATACATCCGGCATATAAACGATCCCATGGAATGTCCCATGACAATAAGCTTTTTGTCCGGATTTTCCTTCCTGGCGCGCTGTACCATTTCCCGGAAATCCGCGATCAGTCCCAGCCAGCCATTCTTTTTCCCGAACCAGCCTGTCAGCTTCACATCGGTGTTGGATACGCCGTGGTTGGCCATATCGTGCATGTATACGGCAATTCCGTGTTCGCACAAAAACCGAACAAATCCCTCATACCGTTTCTGATGCTCTGCCATGCCGTGGTGAATCACCAGCACGGTATCGTACATCCCGTCCTCCGGCAGATATGCCCCGCCGTGAATCGTGCAAACACCTGTGGCCGAAGGAAACTCAAACATCTGAATCCGCATCGTTTTTCTCCTTTATTTCACCTGATACCTGATACCTAAATACCACATTTCACCTCTTTTCGCAAGGGGATTGCCTGCGGGCCGCCAAACGGGTATAATAAATTGATTACAGCAACAGAAATAGTCAGTATGAACAGAATTGGAGGATCATGCCATGGCAGAGCGTTTTGAGCCCACCTTTGATTCCCTTTACCGGTATTCCGCGCCGCAGTGGTTCCGGGATGCGAAATTCGGCATCTGGAGCCACTGGGGACCGCAGAGCGTTCCCATGTTCGGCGACTGGTACGCCCGCAATATGTATATCGAAGGCACGCCGCAGTATGAGTATCACCTGCGCCATTACGGCCATCCGTCCAAATTCGGCTACAAGGACATCTGCGCGCTCTGGAAAGCCGAGAAATTCGATCCCGACGCGCTGATCGAAAAATACTGGAAAGCCGGCGCGCGTTACCTGATGACCCAGGCAACCCATCATGATCATTTTTTCAACTACAACAGCAAAATCAACCGCATGAACAGCGTCAATGTAGGTCCGCACAAGGACATCCTGGCCCTCTGGAAAGCCGCTGCGGACAAACGCGGTATGCGTTTTGGCCTCAGCGAACACCTTGGCGCCTCCTTTTCCTGGTGGCGGGTCAACAAAGGCTGCGACAAAAAGGGCCCCTATGCCGGCGTCCCCTACGACGGCAATGATCCGGCGTATCAGGATTTCTACCATGCCAATCAGGAGCACGGCACAGATAAACCCGAGGAGATCTTCCCCTGGTATACGGACAATGCCGCCTTCCGGGATTACTGGCTCCGCTGTGTGGACGAAATGATCGACCGTTTCCAGCCGGATCTGGTTTATACTGACGGCGTTCTTCCCTTCGGCAGTCACTGGATGGGCGAAGCCCAGCCGGCCGTCATGGACGAAACCGTCTACCGTCACGGCCTGGAAGCCGTTGCGAAACTGTACAATACCTCCATTGAAAAGAACGGGGAAAATCAGGCCGTCTACCTGCAGAAGGACCGGAACCCGAAAATCTTCCATGTCGGCGTGCTCGATATCGAAAAGAGCCAGCTGCCGGGCATCATGCCGGACCCCTGGCATACCGACACCTGCATCGGCAATTGGTTCTACGATGTCCGGGATCCTTACAAGGAGCCGGACCAGATTGTCGAAATGCTCGTGGATATCATTTCCAAGAACGGTGTCATGCTGCTGAATGTACTCCAGCGGCCGGACGGCACCATTGACGAATACGCGGACTATATTCTGGACCGCCTGGCCGCCTGGTTCGCCGTCTGCGGTGAAGCAGTCTACGGCACCCGTCCCTGGCGCGTCTTCGGCGAAGGCGATACCATGGTCAAGATCGAAGGCTTCCGGGAGGACAAAACCGCCTGGAACCGCAATGACTTCCGCTTTGTGCAGAAAAACGATGCCGTCTACGCCTTCATGATGGGTGCGAAGGGCGGCGACACGGTCACCCTGCGCAGCTTCGCGGATCAGAAGGTTTCCTCTGTTGAACTGCTGGGTGTCGGCCCGGTGCCCTTTGAGCAGAGCTGCGGTATCCTCGTCGTTCCGCTGCCGGAAAAACTGCCGGCGTTCTGTGCGAATGTGCTGAAGGTGAAGTAAACTTCCGCCTTCCCCACCGTTCCCGATGAAAGGATATGAAATCGGTATGAAACCCGGAAGATCCGTCAAAACAACGACCGTTGCCATCATCGCCGGTATCGTCCTGATTTTGATTCTGGTCGTGGGCACTGTCTGGACGAGCCAAAGCGCAAGCCGGGAAGCAGACAGGGCCGCCAGGGAGGTCAGCAATCTTTACCTGGATGAACTGGCCGGGCGCCGGGAACAGGTGGTAGCCGACAACCTGCAGGAAAATATCGCGGTCATTCATACCGCTGTCGGCAGGTTGGACAAGGAAAAAGACCTGGACACACCCGAACATCTGCAGCAATACCAGCAACAGATGAGGGACTTGTTCAACCTGCGCAGGTTTGCTTTCGTCGATGAAGGCGGAGTGATCTACACCGCTGACGGTATCGATACGGAAAATACAATCGACCGATATGCTTTCGATCATACCGCAGTCGCCTCTCCCGCCGAAATATCCGTTCGGAACGATGCCGCCGGAAAAAAATCTGTAGTCATCGCTGTGCCGGTCACGGATATCACCCTGGAAGGTAAACAGCTCACTGCCTGCTTCATGGAAATCGATATGCAGGTCATGCTCCGGGGCGTATCCATGCAGGCCCGGGACAGTGAAGTCACCTACTGTAATATCTACACCTCCCACGGAGATCCCCTGAGCGATATCGTGCTCGGCGGCCTGGCCAAGGAAACCAACCTGCTGGAGGCGCTGTCCTCTGAAAAAGCTAAGTTTGATGAGGGCAGTTCCCTGGAAAAAATCAAAACCGATTTTACGGAAGGAAAACGCGGGTCTGTCTCCTTCTCCTATGACGGTCGCCAGGAAACGCTGTCCTATGTGCCGGTGGATATTGCGGAAGCTGTCGGTCCGGACTGGATGCTGACCTACCTGGTTCGCGAAAACGTCATCACCGACCGGATCAGTTCTGTATCGGGCAATATCATAACTCACGGCCTGATTCAGTCCCTGCTGACCGCATTGGTACTGGGCGGCCTGTTTGCGTTCATTATCATCCAGAACCGGAAAAACACAAAACTCGTTCTGGAAAAGGAAACCTCAGAAGCTGAAAACCGTGCCCGCCACCAGGAAATGGAGCAGCGGCTGCAGTTGCAGGAAAAGCTGCTGGAGCAGGAAAAACAGCGTTCCCAGCAGGAAAACATGATTAAGGCGCTGGCAGCCGACTACTGGAGCGTATATTACCTGGAGCTGGATAAGGATGAAGGCATCTGCTACCAGGCCCATGAAGACCTGGATCACGGCTTCCGTGTGGGCGACCGCTTCCCTTATCTGGCATCTGTCACCAAATATGCCAACGAATATATTACCGATGCCTATCGCGATGAATTCCTGCGCTTCATCCAGCCGGACAATATCCGGGAAGGGCTGAAGGATGAACGGGTTATTTCCTTCCGCTACCTGGTCAAACGCCATGAACATGAATCCTGGGAAATGGTTCGTTTTGCCGGCGTTCGCCATCCGGAGGATCGGGATGACCACCTGGTGCACGCCGTCGGCGCCTGCTTCACCAATGTGGATGCCGAAACCCGCCGGAGCCTCGCGGAAAGCCAGGCCCTCAGCGATGCGCTGAAAACCGCCGAGCAGGCCAGCAAGGCAAAGACGGCTTTCCTTTCAAACATGAGCCATGAAATCCGTACGCCGATGAACGCCATCATCGGTCTGGACAGCATTGCGCTGAATGATCCGGACATCTCCGACCGGACCCGGGAATACCTGGAAAAGATCGGCTCATCCGCCAATCACCTGCTGACACTGATTAACGACATCCTGGATATGAGCCGGATCGAGTCCGGCCGGATGACACTGAAAAACGAGGAATTCTCCTTCCCGAAGCTGATCGAAGGCATCAACACGATCTTCTCCGGCCAGTGCCGCGACAAAGGGCTGAATTATCGCTGTGAGGTCCTCGGCAACCCGGATGATTATTATATCGGCGATGTTATGAAGCTGCGCCAGGTGCTGATCAACATTCTGGGGAATGCGGTCAAGTTTACACCGGAAGGCGGAAGCATATTATTCACGGCGGAATGCGCGGCGCGCTTTGACGGAAAATCCACCCTGCGCTTTATCATCCGCGACACCGGTATCGGCATGAGCAAAGAATACCTGCCCCATATCTTCGAAACCTTCAGCCAGGAGGATTCCTCCGCCACAAACCGTTACGGCTCCTCCGGCCTGGGCCTGGCCATCACAAAGAATATTGTGGAAATGATGAATGGCAACATTTCCGTGGAAAGTGAAAAGGGCAAAGGTACCGAATTCACCGTCTCGGTCACCCTGATGGACGCGGATCATCCGGCGGGTGCAGCAGATGAAATCAATCTCCAGCCCGGTGAAATGAATGTCCTCGTCATTGACGACGATTCCCTGGCCTGCGAGCACGCGAAACTGGTGTTGGAGAAGCTCGGCATTTCCTGCGAAATCGCCTCCTCCGGCGAGCAGGCGATTGAAATGGTGCGGCTGCGCCACGCCCGACGGGATCCGTATAAACTGATCCTTGTCGACTGGCAGATGCCCGGAATGGACGGGATTGAAACCACCCGGCAGATCCGCGCGATTGTCGGCCATGAATCGGCCATCATCATCCTCACTGCCTATAACTGGGACGATGTGTACGATGAGGCTGTCATCGCCGGCGTGGACAGCTTCCTGCCGAAGCCGCTGTTTGCCTCCAGTATCATGGAGGAATTCCGGGCAGCCTTCCTGCGCAAGAACCCGAGCGGAGCCGGAAAGCCCAACAAAGCGGACCTGAAAGGCCGCCGGATTCTCCTGGCGGAAGACGTCATGGTCAATGCCGAAATCATGGTCATGGTCCTGCAGATGCGGGAGATGGAAGTGGACCACGCGGAAAACGGCCGGATCGCCGTGGAGAAGTTTGCTGCCCATCCCGCGGGATACTATGACGCGATCCTGATGGATATGCGCATGCCGGAAATGGATGGTCTGGAAGCCACCACCCGGATCCGCGCCATGGACCGGCCGGACGCAAAGTCCATTCCGATCATTGCCCTGACGGCCAACGCCTTTGACGAAGATGTCCAGCGTAGCCTCCAGGCTGGGCTGAACGCTCACCTCTCCAAGCCCGTTGAGCCTGAAGATATCTACGAAACCCTCGAAAGCCTGATCCCGGAATAAAAGGAGATTTTAACCATGAACGAATTCACACCCGGTATTGACCTCACAGGCACCGACCTGGAGCTCCGCTCCGCCGGCATGAAACGCCATGTCCTGATCGTGGAGGACGAGTTTGTCAACCGCGAGATCCTCACCGCCTATCTGGAAAGCGATTACGATGTACTCACTGCGGACACCGGCGCAAAAGCGCTGGAAGCCGTCAATGCCCATGCGGACACCCTCAGCCTTGTCCTGCTGGATCTGATCCTGCCGGATATGCACGGCCTGGACATCCTTCGCAAAATGAAGGAGGACACAAAGAGCGCCCGGATTCCGGTCATCGTCATGACATCGGATACAGAGTCCGAAGTGGAAAGCCTGAACATCGGCGCCAGTGATTTTATTTCCAAACCTTACCCAATGCCAAAGGTCATCCAGGCCCGCGTCCGGCGGACCATCGAACTGTCCGAAAACCGGGACCTGATTCGTTGGACGGAGCGGGATCATCTGACCGGCCTGTTCAACCGGGATTATTTCTACCGCTACGCCGGGCAGTACGATACCTTCCATCCGCATGAATCCGCGGATGCTGTCGTTGTGGATATCAGCCATTTCCATATGGTCAACGAACGGTACGGAAAAGTGTACGGGGACGAAATGCTCAAACGGGTTGGCCGGGAGCTCCGGGCTCTGATGGACGCTTCCGGTGGCATCGCCTGCCGCCGGGAAGCGGATACATTCCTGGTCTACGGGCCCCACAGGGCGGATTATGCCGATTTCCTGGACAGGCTGTCCGCGGCGGCCGGCGGAGAATCCCGGAGCCGCATCCGGCTTCGCATGGGCGTCTATGCCGATGTCGACAAATCCATTGACATGGAGCGCCGTTTCGACCATGCGAAAATGGCTGCGGATTCCATCCGCAACGATTTCAACACAGCCATCGCATGCTATGATATTTCGCTGCATGAGAAGGAAATGTATGCCGAGCGGTTGCTGGATGATTTCCAGGAAGCCATCGATCAGAAGCAGTTCCTGGTTTACTTCCAGCCGAAATATGATATCCGGCCGGATTCTCCGGTACTCTACGGTGCCGAAGCGCTTGTCCGCTGGAAGCATCCGGAGCTCGGCATGATCTCCCCCGGCGTGTTCGTTCCGCTGTTTGAAAGCAACGGCCTGGTCCGCGACCTGGACCATTACGTCTGGCGGGAAGCTGCCGCGCAGCTGCGGGACTGGAAACAGCGCCTGGGTTTCTGTGTCCCCGTTTCAGTCAATGTTTCCCGCGTCGATATGATGGATCCGGAACTGACGGATACCCTCCGCGGGCTGATTGCGGACAGCGGCCTTTCCTTCACCGATCTGCACCTGGAAATCACCGAATCTGCCTATACCCAGGATGCAAAGCAGATCATTGCCACGGTCAGCCGCCTGCGGGATATGGGATTTGTTATTGAAATGGACGACTTCGGCTCCGGCTATTCGTCCCTCAATATGATCTCCACCCTGCCGATCGATGCGCTGAAGCTGGATATGCAGTTCATCCGCACAGCCTTCAGTGAAAAAGGCAATACCAGGATGTTGGAGATTACTGTCGATATCGCCCGGGCCCTTGGTGTCCCGATGATCGCAGAAGGCGTGGAAACTGAGGAACAGATGCTGAAGCTGAAGGAATTCGGCTGCGACGTCGTCCAGGGTTACTATTTTGCCCGTCCCATGCCCGCCGCCGATTTCGAACCATTCCTTTTGAAGCAGAAAGCCACTGACTACTAATCACTAACCACTAACCACTAAGGAGGACCTCCCATGCTGACAATCGATTCACTCCGCGCCTGGGGTGCTGACATCGAAACCGGTCTGAACCGCTGCATCAATAACGAAGCCTTCTATCTCCGCCTGGTGGATAAATGTATCCGGGATGAAGCATTTGTCCAGCTAAAGGCATCCGTCGAGGCCGGCGATCTGGCCCGCGGCTTCGAGCTGGCCCATGCGCTCAAGGGCTCCACGAGCAACCTGGCGTTGGATCCGGTTTCGCGACCCGTCACAGAAATCACCGAGCTGCTTCGCAGCCGCACGGACACCGACTACAGCGTCCTGCTCAACCAAATCATGTCTGAAAGGGATGCGCTCATCAATCTGCTCTGACAGGGAGGTTCCGTATGTTCGGAAAGAAATTCCTGCTGAACGAAGAAACGCTGCCGATCGTGGAACAACTCGGCAGCCAGATGCCCGGCGGATTCTTCATCTACAAAGCCGACGATGAAGAAAAGCTGCTTTATGCCAACAAAGCTGTCATCCGCATCTTTGGCTGCGATGATCTTGAAGACTTCAAAAAGCTGACCGGCTATACATTCCGGGGCATGCTGCATCCGGAGGACTACGCCCTTATTTCCAACTCCATCAATAAGCAGATCGATACCAACGCAGACAAGATAGACTATGTGGAATACCGGATTATCCGTAAGGATGGCGCCGTCCGCTGGGTGGATGATTATGGCCACTTTACAGAGACGGATGCCTACGGCGGCGTCTATTATGTCTTTATCTCCGACATTACGGAAAAGAAAGCTGAACGGGAAGCCCTGCTCCGCCAGCAGGAACTGGAGGAAAAACTGGCCCTGCAGGAACAGCTGCTCCACCAGCAGGAACAGGCGTCCCGAATGTCCCAGATGATCACCGCCATGGCCTCTGATTACCGCTCCATCTGTTATGTTGTCCTGGACACCGACGAAGGCATATGCTACCGCGCAGATCATACTTATACCAATACGCTGACCGTGGATGAGCATTTCGTTTTCAGCCAAAAGTTCACCAATTACGCCAATCAGTATGTGGCGGAGCCCTACAGGGAAGGCTTCCTGCAGTTCATCAATCCGGACACAATCCGGGAGCGGCTTGCGACCGAGCTGATGATCTCCTACCGCTATCTGCGGGTTCACGATGGAGAGGAATCCTATGAAATGCTCCGGATGGCCGGGGTGCGCCGCCCGGAAGACAGGGGCGACCATATCGTACATGCCGTCGGTATCGGTTTTACGGATATCGACAAAGAAATGCGCGAAACGATGGCCAGGAACGAGGCGCTGCGAATCGCACTGAATGTTGCCGAGGAAGCCAACAAGGCTAAAACCGCTTTCCTGTCCAATATGAGCCATGAAATCCGCACGCCGATGAACGCGATTATCGGCCTGAACAGCATTGCCCTGAACGATCCGGAAACCGGTAAGAAAACGAAGGAATACCTGGAGAAGATCGGTTCCTCCGCCCAGCATCTGCTCAGCATTATCAATGATATTCTTGATATGAGCCGAATCGAATCCGGCCGGATGATCATCCGTCATGAAGAATTTTCATTCTCCAAAGCGCTTGCTCAGGTAAACACCATCATCTCCGGCCAGTGTCGGGACAAAGGGTTGGAATACACCTGTCATACTGCCGGAAAAATGAACGATTATTATATCGGCGACGATATGAAACTGCGCGAGGTGCTGATCAATATCCTGGGCAACGCCGTCAAGTTCACGCCGGCCGGTGGGAAAGTCTCTTTCGATATCAGGGAAACCGCCCGTTTTGACCGGAAAGCCACCCTGCGCTTCACCATCAGCGATACGGGCATCGGTATGAGCAAAGAATACCTGCCGAAGCTGTTTGACTCCTTCAGCCAGGAAGACTCATCCTCCACAAACCGATACGGCAGTACCGGCCTTGGCATGCCGATCACAAAAAGTATCGTGGAACTGATGAACGGCACCATCGACGTAACAAGTGAAAAAGGCAGGGGCACCACCTTCATCGTGACCATTACCCTGGATGTATCGGACCGCCTGGACGCCGCGTCGGAGGACGGCGATCTGCAGCCCCATGAAATGTGTGTTCTTGCCATTGACGATGATCCCATTGCCTGTGAACATGCCCGGATTATCCTGGAACAGGTCGGCATTGTTTGTGAAACTGCCACTTCCGGCCCTGAGGCGCTGGAAATGGTAAAAATGCGCCATGCCCGCCGGGAGGATTACAATCTTATCCTGGTAGACTGGCGCATGCCGGAGATGGACGGGATCGAAACTTCACGCCGGATCCGGGAAATCATCGGTTCCGAAGCCGCGATTATTATCCTGACTTCCTATAACTGGGACGAAGTTGCGGATGAAGCCATGGCGGCCGGCGTGGACACTTTTGTGCCCAAGCCGCTGTTTGCCGCCAATATCATGACGGAATTCCGTGAAGCCTTCCGCCGCAGGAACAAGGCCCTGCTTTCCGGTAAGGCGGACCTGGCCGGACGGCGGGTGCTGCTGGCGGAAGACATTTCTGTCAATGCCGAAATCATGCTGATGATCCTTTCCGCCCGGGATATCGAAGCCGACCTGGCGGAAAACGGCCGGATCGCTGTGGATCTGTTCGCCTCCCATCACGAAGGGTATTATGACGCTGTCCTGATGGACATGCGCATGCCGGAGATGGACGGCCTGGAGGCCACCCGGACCATCCGCGGGATGGACCGGTCGGACGCGAAGGCCGTTCCGATTATCGCCCTCACGGCCAACGCCTTCGACGAGGACGTCCAGCGCAGCATGCAGGCCGGACTGAACGCCCATCTGTCGAAGCCGGTGGAACCGGAAACGCTCTATAAAACCCTTGAGGATCTGATTCAGTAATCACTTTCCCGTCAAAGCTTCATACGCTGCGAACACTGCGGCCACGCCTTCGGTATAAGCCTGCAGGTTTTCTTCCTTGTACACATAATCGTCGCGGGTTTCATCCAGCGTCAGCATCTTTTCAATGTACGCCGAAATCGGAACGAAGTGGGCGTACTCGTCTTCCAGGCCCTTTGTGTATACCAGCAGGTAGGGCACCTGGAGTTTGTTGGCGGTGAGCGTTTCGCCTTCCGCGGTATTATAGTGGATCGTATTGCCGCTCTCCGGGGTGTATTCCGTTTCGATGTTCTGGAAATAATTCAGCACCAGGTCCACATACAGGTTCGCAAACTCACTGTTGTTGTCGCGGATGTGAAGGTCGCGCTCATAGCCCCAGATCTTCCGGGCATAACCGCCGTCCAGCTTGGTATCAAACGTGTAGACCGTCACGTTTTTACCCGCCGCGTAGTCGCTGATCAGCTTGATCACCGCCTGGGTATTGCCGCACCAGCTGCCGCCCAGCAGGATCACATGGGTTCCTTCCTGGTCCAGCAGCCATTTGAACTGTTTGTAGGTCAGCACTTCATAGGGGATTTTGTCTTCCGCCGTGAAAATTTCCTTCCCGCTCTTTTCGTTATAGGAAAGCCGGATATAGTCTGCGTCGGTAAAGTGGCTCAGTTCCACTTTTGCCACGGCGTCAAACACGCTGTCCTTCAGGATCTGCTTGTACTCTGCAACCGCCTCCGCGTTTTCCGCTTCTTCCGTCACAAAGTCATCCCTTCTCTTCATCAGTTCCAGGCCGGCCACGATCGGCGCAACGTTTCCGTTTTCATCAGTATTGTCCTTGTTGTACAGGAACAGGAACGGCACCTGGACCTTCGGTACAGTCACTTTTTCGCCGGCGGCATTGGTATAGGTCACTGCTGACTCGGTGTCCACCTTGTATTCCACATAATCGTTCAGGTTGATCAGGTACCGCGTTGCAATCTCGCCGTAAAGGTAATTGTATGCACTGCCGGGAATATCAACACCCTGGGACTGGGCGCCTTCCGTTTCCCGCACATGGGTTGCGCGGTTTGTACCGTCCAGGCGGAAATCCAGGTTGTAGATCGTATCCACGCCGAATTCCTTCGCCACCTCGTTGATATAGCCGATCACGGGCGTCGTATTGCCGCACCAACTGCCACCCAGCAGGATCAGGTAATTACCTTCCTGCTGGAACAGGTAGTAGGCTTTTTCAAGCGTCAGGGAATCGTATACTGAATTGTCGTCGCCGAGGAATTCATAGTCGTTGTTGTAATAAGCCTTCTGGATATCCTCTGCGGAGGCGAAGGCGGTCGTCAGAACCAGTACGAATGTGAAAATCACCGCTAAAAACCGTTTCATAATCTTTTTTCCTTCTTTCTGTTCATTCATTTCATTTGGGTTAATCCTGCGCTCAGCAAAGCTCAATCGGCCCAGCCGGCTGCTGATTGTTTGGTTTACTGTTGTCCTGCGCCGCGCCTTCCGGATTTCCGTATTTTTCCCGGGCGTCGGTCAGGTCCTTATAGTTGTGAATCAGCGGAATATCCGCCTCGGTCAGGTAGTGGCTGAAAGCTTCCTCCGCGTCCGCGAGATACTGCCGGATGGTTTCTTCGTCCTGTTTGTCCCGGATGGATTTATACAGCCGGATAATCGCCTGCTCCACATACTTCACCTTGGCGTTTTTCAGCTCATCCAGGTTCTGCACCTTCCCCTCCAGGTGCAGGTCCGGATCCAGGGTTGCTATCCGGTCATCCACCGCGTCGATCTGTTTCCGGCTTTCTTCAGACCAGGTCACCTTGCCGATCGCGCTGATTCCATCCGTAATGGCATTCACGTTATACGAGGAGGTTGCCAGCACCAGGCCGCCGAGGATCAACGCAACAATGACCAGCACAATCAGGATTTTCAATTGCTTTTTCATTGTCCGCTCACCTCCGCCTTGCTGTTGAATATTTCATCGTCAATCAGGTTGTTTTCCCGGGCAACCGCTGTGGCGGCAATACCGGCCGAGGTTACGTTGTTCGTTGTCCGGATCATATCGGATATGGTATTAATCGGCTGCATCAGGATCACCGCGCCGACCGGCAGGCCGATCGCCCCGAAAAGCCCGATGGCGGAAACCACGGCAATTCCGGGTACACCTGCGCTGCCCACGGACAGAAGCAGTGTCACGATCGCCAGTTGGATGTAATCCGCCGCGCTCCACTGGATACCCGTCGCGTGAACGAAGAACAGCACCAGCAGGATCGGCCAGATGCAGGTGCAGCCCGGCATCCCGATCGTCGTCCCCAGCGAGGAAGTAAAGTTCGCCACTTCCTCCGATACGCCGACATTGTCCTTCAGCGTCCGTACCGTTACCGGCAGCGTTCCCACGCTGGACTGCGTCGTAAAAGCGGTCACTTCCGCCGGGAAGAATTTACGGAAGAAGCGCACGGGCGACAGCTTTGCCGCAAACTTCACGATCAGCCCGCCAACCAGCAGCGTGTGAATCAGGCAGACGGCGTAGATCAATGCCATCAGAGCCAGCAGCGCCAGCATATTGTGCCAGTTGCTCAGCAGCTTGCTCGCCGAACCGGCAATCAGCGCCAGCACAGCATAGGGCGTCAGCTTGATCAGTACCCGCAGAATTTTGAATACGATCTTCCGCGTTGCCTCCACAAAAGCGGCAAACGCAGCCACTTTCTCCTCGCCCTGCTTTTTCGCCACCGCCAGGTAGGCTGCGGCAATCGCCACACCGGAGATAATGATGGCAGGTACGTTGCTGTTCCCGATATCGGAAGCAATGTTGGACGGAAGCAGGCCCAGCAGCACCTGGTCAAACGGTCTTCTCAGCCCTTCATAAGCTGAGACTGTTGCCGCGTCCAGGCCGTTCAGGTTTTCAAACACGCTGCCCGCGCCTGCGCCGATATGCGTCAGTTCCCCGGCGGCAATGCTCAGGACGATCGCTGCGGCCGCCTGCAGCATCAGCCACCAGACGCTCCGCAGCCCGACCTTTTTGGCGTTTGCCTTTCCGCTGAGGGTAATGAAGCCCGATATGATCGACAGCAGGATCACCGGGATCACCATCAGCTTCAGCAGCTGAACGTACGCGTTGCCGATAAAATCCACCCATAACAGCCAGGCGTTCCCTTCAGACCTGAACAGGATGCCGATGCCCGCACCGAGAACCAGTGCAATCAGGATCACCGGCGTCCAGCCCAGCTTCTTATACAGAAGCTTCAGCACCACGAAGGCGATCATCGTAACCGCCAGTGCCAGATATGGCATCCAGTGAATCGATGCAATAAAGTCCATTTGTCGCCCTTCTCCCTTTTCTTATGCTTCTCTTTCCATTGGCTGTCTTTCATGCGCCGGCCCCTGCTTTTTCCCGGAAGTGATCCCTCCGCCAATGCAAAAGAAAAAACAGGTGCGTTCCTGCCCCTGCTGACATATCAACAAACCGTTTGTTTTTATGCAGGCAAAGAAGGCATGAACGCCGGCCGACGCATGCTCATACACTGCATACACATGAACCGATTCTTCATCATGCCCGCTCCTTTCCTGAGATTGGCCACATTATAGTCACATTCTCCTACTATGTCAATAGGTATATTGAAAAAAGTTTTAGCACATTTACCTATTGACTTACAGGGTAAATAGGATATAATAGGTACGCATCCACACGAAAGGAGTGACCCCTTTTTGATTTATGCCGACAATGCCGCTACAACCCGCATGAGCGACGCCGCTGTGCAGGCCATGCTTTCCGTTATTCAGCAGAACTATGGCAACCCTTCCAGCCTCTATACCCTGGGCCAGCAGGCCAAAGAAATCCTGGAAGACGCCCGTCAGGCCGTTGCGGAAGTCATCGGGGCGGATCCCCGGGAAATCCTGTTCACTTCCGGCGGCAGCGAAGCGGACAACCAGGCCATCCGTTCCGCCGCGGCCCTGGGAAAAAAAGCCGGTAAAACCCATATTGTTTCCACCGCCTTTGAACACCACGCGGTGCTTCATACACTGGAAAAGCTAAAGGGCGAAGGTTTCGATATCACCCTGCTGGACGTCCATGAGGACGGCCTTGTCCGGCCGGAGGAAGTCCGTGCCGCTATCCGGGATGATACCTGCCTGGTGACCGTGATGTACGCCAACAACGAGATCGGCACCATCCAACCGATCCGCGAAATCGGCGAAATCTGCCATGAGCGGGGCATTCTCTTCCATACGGACGCAGTGCAGGCCGTCGGTCATATTCCGCTGAACGTAAAGGACGATCATGTGGATCTTCTTTCCGCCTCCGCCCATAAGTTTCACGGACCAAAGGGTGTCGGTTTTCTGTACGCCCGCAAAGGCGTCCGCCTCACAAACCTGATCGAGGGCGGCGCCCAGGAAAATGGCAAACGCGCCGGAACGGAAAACGTCCCCGGAATCGCCGCCATGGCCGCCGCCCTGAAGGAATCTGCCGGAAAGATCGCACAGAACACGCCCATCCTGGCTGAGAGAAGGGACCGGCTGATCCGGGGCCTGCGGCAGATTCCGCATTCTGCCCTGAACGGAGATGAAACCCAGCGCCTGCCCGGCAACGTCAATTTCTGCTTTGAAGGCATCGAGGGCGAATCGCTGCTGCTCCTGCTGGATGATAAAGGCATCGAAGCCTCCTCCGGCAGCGCCTGCACCTCCGGCTCCCTGGATCCGAGCCATGTGCTGCTGGCCATCGGCCGGGTACACGACGTGGCCCACGGTTCCCTTCGCCTCAGCCTCGGCGAGGACCTGACCGATGCTGATATTGACTATATCATTCAGTCCGTCACGGATGTCGTCACTTACCTGAGAAGCTTCTCCCCCATCTGGCGGGACCTGGAAAGCGGCAAGAAACCGCATATTCTGTAAGAAATCGGAGGAAAAAAACCAAATGGCATTATACAGCGAAAAAGTCATGGAACATTTCCGGAATCCGAGAAACGTCGGTGTCATTGAAGACGCCAACGGCATCGGCGAAGTCGGTAACGCCAAGTGCGGCGATATCATGAAGATGTATCTGAAAATTGAGGACGACGTCATTCAGGATGTGAAGTTCGAAACCTTCGGCTGCGGCAGCGCCATCGCCTCCAGCTCCATGGCCACGGAACTGATCAAGGGAAAGCCGGTATCCGAGGCCATGCAGCTGACCAACAAGGCGGTTGCGGAAGCACTTGACGGGCTTCCGGCCTATAAGATGCACTGTTCCGTCCTCGCGGAAGAGGCCATTCATGCCGCCCTGGAGGATTATCACAACAGGACCGGAAAATAAGTCCCGCTCTTCTGCCTGCTGCCGGATAGTTTTTTCCGGCAGCAGTTTTTTGATCTGTTGTTTTCGTATAATAATCCGTCTTTTTCGGATAAATCTGACAAAGTACTTTCATTGTGTCCTGACATATGGTAAAATAAATTGTTTCAAATGCAGCAGACATATTATTTGCCTGGGGAGATTGTTTCATTTATGGCCGATTCACGCATTCTCGAAGTCATGATCGCATCCGATGACCACCGGATGCTTTCCGCCAATGCGGAAGCCTGGTGGCTCGTTCAGAACGATGTTTTCGTGCCTTTTGAATCTTTCCTGACGGAAGAAAGCAAGCAGGTTTTCCTGGAGCATCTGAACGCTTCGGATACCGCCTGGTTCCTGACGTTCTTCGCCCGTGAACCGGAAGCTGCCTATCTGACCAGAATTGAACCGGATACAAAAGCCCCGGGCAATGCCATGATCCGTGTCGTCCTGACCCGGCTGGATCTCCTGATGGAGGAACATCTTCGGCAGAATGACATGCTGATCAGCTATAATACTATGCTTTCCTTCCATGATGACCTGTATTTCGAATATCTTCCCGAAACAGATCAGGTCATCCTGTACAACACCAGCCAGACTCACTTTTCCGACGGCATTTTCCCGCTGGACGAATTCCGGGCACAGCTGGAAGCCAGCTGTCCCGCAGAATCCTTTCCTGCCCTGCAGACCTGGATGGACCACCTGCGCAAGAGAACGCCCCGTTTCCGGGTCAATATTCCCTCCAACCTGATCAATATGAAAGAGCAGGGCGTAAAGTCCATTGTCGTCCGCGGCACCGTCGCCCACCACCGCAACGGCCAGTTATCGCTGGTCGGCATGGTACATCCGATGCGCACGCGGATCAACGAAGAAAACGAAATTGCCTACGACACGCTGACCGGTGCTATCGCCAAAGAACATATCACCCGCATGGCACAGGACCGGATCAACCGCCTGAAGGCGGAGGGTACCGCTGTTGCGATTCTCGACGTGGATTTCTTCAAGCATGTCAACGACAATTACGGCCACCAGTACGGCGATGATATCCTCCGCCGGGTTGCCGCTGTAATGCAGGAGGAACTGAAGTCCGCCGGCCGGGTCGGCCGCATCGGCGGAGACGAATTTATGCTCCTGTTCTATCATGTATCCGACGAGACCGAGCTTCGGGCCTACCTGCGGAGCATCAAAAGCGTCATTGCCGCTGCCCTGGAAAACATTACCGTGTCCATCGGCGCGGCCATCTATCCGAATGACGCGGCCAACTATGATGACGTATTCATGGTGGCGGACTACTGCCTGTACCTGGCTAAAGAGAAAGGCCGCAACCGCTATATTATCCATACCCTGGCGAAACATCCGCCGGTGGATGAAATCCGTAAAATCCAGCTGGACGGCGAACGCAACCTGGTCAAAGGCCGGGATGACCTCCCCCTGGGAGAAGCCCTGGTCCAGATGCAGTATATGGTACAGTACGGAAAACAGCCCTCCGTCGCTTCCATGCTGAATGAATTTGCCGTCCGTGCCAATATTCCGCTGTTGTCCCTCTGGCGCCGGGATACCCGCTCCCTGATCGCCGTCGGCGGTAAAGAGAAAAATGATGTGGATGCCCTGCAGAAATACCTTGCGGAGCATGCTCCGGAAAATCTGTGGATTCCCCGGTATGTGATCGACGGCATGTGCATCGTCAATACGGTGGACAAGCCCGAAGAAGGCTTCGTGGAAATCCGGGAACCCCTCGTTGCCTGTGAAGTCGGATCTTATATCTATATTCCCTTTGATGATCCGGACGGCATTCCGGTGGCGCTGGTCTTTGCCGTAGTCCATCGGAAAGTGTTCTGGAACCAGCAGCAGTATATGCATTTCCGTCTCTTCGCGGACATGCTCGCCCGCTGCCGCCTAAGTGAATAAATAACTCTGATATACATCCGTTCTGCGCAGATACGCGCGGGGCGGTTGTTTTTTGTTGATCCTTCTTTGCCGCACAGTCTTGACACGGTACCGTCCCGGTGGTACATTCCCCTCAGGCAAGGGAGCCGGTATGGCTTCCCTGTCTCTTTTTATTTCTTCGGGAAAGGACTGGCATTGGCAGTATGGGCGTCCATGAGGAGTGCGGTGTATTCGGTGTCATGGCAAAACAGCCGGAGGATACGGCCGGCCTGGTATATTTCGGATTATATTCCCTGCAGCATCGGGGACAGGAAAGCTGCGGTATTGTGGTCAATGATGACGGCGTCTTTGTTTCCCACAAAGATATCGGACTTGTCGGCGAAGTATTCACCGGCGATATCATGCGTTCCTTTCCGAAGGGAACCATGGCCATCGGTCATACCCGCTACGGCACCACCGGCGGAACAAACCGGAACAACTGCCAGCCCATTGAGGTCAACCACCAGAAAGGCCGGATGGCACTGGCCCATAACGGAAATCTGTCCAATGCCGCAGAGCTCCGCAACGCGCTGGAAATGAAAGGTGCCATCTTCCATACCTCCAGTGATACCGAAACCATTGCGTATATCGTCACCCAGGAACGGCTGAACGCCCCGTCCATTGAAGAAGCCCTCAGCCGGACAATGTACCGCCTGGAAGGCGCTTATTCCCTCGTCCTGATGTCGCCGCAGAAACTGCTCTGCGCAAGGGATCCCCACGGTTTCCGTCCCCTCTGCTACGGGCAGACGCCGGACGGCACCTGGATCGTTGCCTCAGAAAGCTGCGCCTTGCATGCGGTCGGTGCAAAAATGATCCGGGATGTGGAGCCCGGCGAGATCCTGGTTTTCACCAAAGCCGGTGTTCTGTCCCGGAAGGAGCATTGCAAAAAGTTGCAGCCGCGCCACTGCATCTTTGAATATATTTACTTTGCCCGGCCGGATTCCGTCCTGGACGGCATCTCGGTCCATTCAGCCCGGATTCGTGCCGGGGAATGTCTGGCCAGAACCCACCCGGCGGATGCGGACCTGGTCATCGGTGTGCCGGATTCCGGCCTGGACGCGGCGCTGGGGTTCAGCCGCTCATCCGGCATTCCTTACGGCATCGGGCTGATCAAAAACAAATACATCGGCCGGACGTTTATCGCGCCGGATCACCGCCTGGACCAGGTGAAGATCAAGCTGTCCGCCATTGAGGATGTCGTTAGCGGAAAGCGGATTGTCCTGATTGACGATTCCATCGTCCGCGGAACCACCAGCGGCCGAATTGTACAGCTCCTGCGGGAGGCAGGCGCCCGGGAAATCCATATGCGGATCTCCTCCCCGCCCTTCCTGCATCCCTGCTATTACGGCACTGATATTGATTCGCAGGAGCACCTGATCGCCTGCCATCATTCTGTGGATGAAATCACACAGATCATCGGCGCGGATTCCCTGGGATATCTGCCGGTGGAGGAACTCTGTGCGCTGGCGGGACCCGATGTATACTGCCACGCCTGTTTCACCGGGGACTATCCGACAGCCATCCCGTCCGATACCCGGAAGGACCGCTTCGAGCGCCGGCTGTCAGAATAAGTGCCTCAGATAATATACAGATCCCAGTCCCCGGCCATCTGCTCCCTGCATTCCTGCATAAATTCTGAAAGCGTTTTGCTTTCGGCAAATTCCAGCATCGCGCGGTTGATTTTCGCCCACAGGCAGGTATTCACCGCGTCCCGCAGGCTGTGTTCTCCGTCTTTTCCGGTTCCGTTCATTGGTTCCAGAATGCCGGTATCCAGGGCGTTCAGGATCTCTGACAGCCGGATCGCATCCGCCGGACGCGTCAGCGCATATCCGCCCCGCAAACCTTTCTGGGCCCGGATCAGGCCCGCCTGCTTCAGATGCGTCAGAATCTGTTCCAGATATTTCTGGGATATGTTCTGCCGTTCCGCAATATCCGGCGCCGATACGCTGGAACCGTTGTCAGAATATAATGCAATATCTGTCAGGGCCAGCATGCCGTACTCGACCTTTGTGGAAACCTTCATATGTCACGCCGCCTTTCTGTTTAAGCGATCACGGATACTGCCAGTTCCCTGTAAATCGCATCTGCCAGGATCCGGTGGCCTTCCGCGTTCAGGTGTTCATCGTCATATCCGGACGCCCGTACATAATCAGATGCCGCCAGGAACAAATGCTTCCTTCGCCGCGCAATCCGGGAATAGACTTCCTTCAATCCGGCGGAAACACTGACCGACTGCCGGTCAAAATCCGGATCCTTGTCCGGCTGCCATACGTTCCGTCCAAGAGTAATCGGTGAAATCACCAGGATCCGCTCCGGGGGAATTTTCTTTTCAAACGCATCCAGACAGTGTTCCAGCCCGGTACCGATTTCCTCCGCGGATGCCCGGAAAGCCTTTTTGCAGTCATTGGTGCCCAGCATCACAATCGCGGCGGTGGCTTCCGGATTGCCGGAAAGCACCCGGGGGATATCTTCCGAGCCTTTCAGGCCGGCCCGGCGGGGATCTTCAAACACCGTCGTTCTGCCGCACAGGCCCTCCTCTGTCAGGAGGAAACCGGAGCGGAGCAGCATGCTCCGCAGAATCCCCGTCCACCGGACATTTTCCGGATACCGGCTTTTCATTGCCGGATTCAGCCCCCATGTGTTGGAATCCCCGAATGCAATAATCTTCTCCATCAGTCGTTCCCTCCTTTCCCGAATGATTGATAACATCTTACAATTAATTACCTACTATGTCAATAGGCAATTTGTGTATTTCTATAATTGCTTCAGGAATGGCTGTCACTCCAGCACGAGGCACTCCGTGTCTGGCAAATGATATGCTTCAAAATAAGCGTTTTCCAGCGGGATCCATCTTTCCATAAACATCCGGAATGACGCTTCACTTTCCCGTTTTTTCAGCCGCGCCATCCGGATCTCTTCCGGCGTACCGTCAAACAAGCGAACATCTGCATACTGCCGGATTGCCGGCAGGTTGCAGTAGCTCCCTTCAATGATCAGCACCGGACGGTCCGGCAGTTTCTCCTCCGGCAGCAGCCTGTCCGCCCGGCAGTCATACCGGCGGTATCGTACTTGGATTTCCTGTTTCCACGGTGCTGCCACTTCCCCGGCCAGCCGCTCCGCGTCGCAGTTTCCGCCCGGCACGGAAAGCCGCTCCGGTGTCTTCTGCGCGTGGGGAATTACATAATCGTCCGTATGTACCACACAGGCGCCGAATACTTCCGCCAGTTCCCCTGCCAGCGTCGTTTTGCCGGAGGCGCAGGGACCGTCCAGGGTCACCAGCATCCTTTTTGTTTCACACAGCCCGGCGGATGTCTGCCGGACTGCCGCCATCCGGGATGCCCATACTGCCGGAATCACCCGGTAAGCCGGATGGTATTGTTCCCGGTATGTAGCTGAATGGGAGGGCAGCCAGTCCGGATCGCAGATCATGTCCAGCGCTTTCCGGTCTGTGATATATCCTTTTTCCGACAATGCCGGACAGGCGCATAAATCGTATACGTCCTGCCTGGCGAAAGATATCTCCGGGTGGGAAGTGATCATCATCCCGGCAATCACAGACGGCGGAATGCGATCCGCCATTGCCCGTCGCAGGTTGATCCGGCACCAGGCCGGGCTTAACTGCTCCAGCAGCGGTTCATCCGGATCCGCTTCCAATCCGTCTGTTTCGCGGATGATATAATCCGTCACCGTCTTCCGGTCGGAAAGCAGATGCCCGACTCCCAGCATCGCCTGGAACGCCAGCTTCACCGCATCCTCCTGCGCCATGGCGGGGTACTGTTGCTTCTGAATATCAAGGCTGTGCAGGATTTCCTGTGCGAAAGCATCGTTGAGCATATCTTCCCTTTCCTCCCGTTTCTGCCTGCTGTTTTCAGTAAACGCCGGAATACGGATGAAGTCAAGTATGAAAACTGTGCATTTTCTTGATGAACAGCGCCAAATACTGTATAATATGGCCATATGGACTGAAAAGTGATTCCCTCCCCGGTTTCCGGACGCGCGGCAGATCAGATCAAAACCATATTGACTTCAGCGGAAACAGGGAACATTGACTGGCAGGGAGGTTGCTTCCATGTACTGTCCGGCGTGAAATCGAAAACGGAAGCGGCACCCAGTTTGATCCCGTCTTCGCCGGGATTATGCTGCAGATGATTGCGGATGACCCGGACTACCGGATGAGAGAAATCAGACGGGAGGGTAAACCTCATGATACTGGATTATGCTGAGAATATCGTACAGCTGATGGCCGCCCTGGTGGCCATGCTGATGTGCCTGTTCCGGTATATCAATCATAAACGGCGCGGCTGGATGTATGCCGTGATCTTTTTTCTGTGTTATCTCCTCAGCAGTTTTTCATGGGCAACCTACTGGGTGATTATGGGCGATGACCCGAATGTTTCCGACCTGCTGACCTATTTCGGCTGGAATGTCTCCTATCTGGCGCTGCTGGTGCTGGTGTTCCATGTGAAAAAGCCCGCGGAACGCCGGTATTTCCATCCGCTGATGCTCGTTCCCCTTCCACTGAACATCTGGCAGCTGACGCTGTATCTGTCCCTCGGTTCCGGATGGATGAGTATCTATCAGGTTACGATCCTGACCGTCGTTTCCTGTTTCTGCATCCAGAGTATCTGCTGGTATCTGACCCGTCGGAAACAGGGAGCACAATGCCCCTGGGTTGCCGTTGCGGCGCTGCTGTTTGTCTGTTTTGAATTCGGCATGTGGACCTCCACCTGCTACTATGAGCCGGTTGCCAGCCTGTACTATCCTTTTTCCTTTCTGCTTAGCGGCAGCCTGTCCTTCCTGACCTGGGCCCTGGGCCGGCATTACCGGAGAGACCGGGAGGAAACCGGAACCCTGTTGGATGAACGTATCCAGCAGACGCTGAAAATCATCTACCTGTCCGTCGTACTGGTCTGCTGCATGGGCGGCATCCTGATGGGCGTCTGGATGCGGAACACGCTGGACGCCGGAATCCAGGATCCTTCCGGCAGCGACCTCTATAAGATAATCCCGGTGGTCTTGTTCATTATTTCGCTGTTCCTGGCCGCTTTTGCTCTGGCCATTGTGCTGATTATCCATTTCCGGGAAAAGGCGGTAAAGGAATCAATCCGCCGCCCGGCAGCATCACCTTCCGCCGGGAATGAAGTCCCCGAAGATACTTCCGATGCTCTCCCCGCCCGCCGGAAATTCAGCCTCCTGGTCCCGATGCTGATTATCTTCCTGCTGATGATCCTGATGATCATCTATACTTCCAATGTCATTCAGAAGGTGGCCGTCGCGAATGTCCATGATGTCGGCCTGGACCGGGTTGACAGCGCCACAGCACAGCTGGAAAACTACCTGAACACCACCAAGAGCGTGGTCTGGGTCACAGCGGACACCGTGGACCACATGGCCAGGCATAATGAACCGGCAGAAGCGGTCCTGCACTATATCAAGGTAGAATCGGTCAACCAGCAGTCCCACTTTGACGAAAACTATTCCGGCATCTACGGCTATATCATGGACCAGTATATGGACGGAATGGACTGGGAGCCGCCGGAAGGCTATGACCCCGTCTCTCGCAGCTGGTACAGGGCAGCCCTGGCAGCCGGCGGTGAAACAACCATCGCTTCCCCCTACCTGGATCTGGAAACCGGCAATGTGGTCATTTCCATCTGCCGTATGCTTTCCAACGGAAAGGATGTGCTTTCCCTGGATGTCAGCGTGGATCATATCCAGGATATCATTTCCGACCTGCAGATCCAGGGAAAAGGCTACGGCTTCGTAGTCAACAACGATGGGATGATCATTGTCCACCAGGATAATACCCTGGAGGGAACTTTCCTGAACGAAGACGCCTCCGGCCGCGCCATGATGGACCGGATCCTGGAAACAGGAAACGGCAGTTTCGAAATCAGCGCCGACGGCGGAACAAGCACTGCCTTTGTCCATCAGATCCAGGGACAGTGGTATGCCGTCATCGTGGTCAGCAACCAGGAGCTTTACGCCACCGTCTGGCAGCAGCTGGCTGTCAATGTCCTGATCAGCCTGGTGATCTTCGCCCTTATCACCTTCTTCTACCGCCTGGGCTACATAAACGAACAGAACTATTCCCGCCGCATTGAGGAAATGCGCGCGGAGGAACAGAAGCAGGCCTACGAAGCCCGGGCGTTGAAGCTGGAAAAGGAAGCGGCGGACCAGGCCAACCAGGCCAAGTCCGACTTCCTGGCGGAAATGTCCCATGAAATCCGCACTCCGATCAACGCGGTTCTGGGCATGAACGAAATGATCCTGCGGGAAGCCGGCCAGGCCCGGGAAAGTGATGAAACAGCATCCGGCCCGGCCGAAGAATCCTTCCGGAATATCGGCACCTATGCCCGGAATATCGAAAATGCCGGCCATAATCTGCTATCCATCATCAATGATATCCTCGACTTCTCGAAGATCGAAGCCGGGCGAATGGACATTGTCGAAAACCCGTATCAGCTCAGTTCACTCCTGAATGACCTGAGCAGCCTGTTCTTCCTCCGGACCCGGGAGAAAGGCCTCCTGTTCAGTATCGACGTGGATGAAAACCTGCCGGACGAACTGTACGGGGATAAAGTCCGGGTGCGCCAGGTGATTACCAACCTCCTGACCAACGCGGTAAAATACACCAACCGGGGCAGCATCCGCCTGGAGATCAGCCCGGATTCCGCCGGACCGTACAGTATCGGTGATATCATCAACCTCCGGATTGCTATCCGGGATACAGGAATCGGCATCCGCGCAGAGGACCAGGACAAGCTTTTCTCCAAGTTCCAGCGGCTGGATATGCAGGCCAACAGCACCATTGAAGGGACCGGCCTCGGGCTGGCCATTACCCGGAGCCTGCTGACCATGATGAACGGCGCCATTGATGTCAGGAGCGAATACGGCGTCGGCTCCACCTTCACGGTTACCCTCCCCCAGAAAGTGGTCACTCCCGATCCGATCGGCAACTACCAGGCAAAATATGAAAAGGCCATTCTTGCGGCAAAAAGCTATCAGGAACTCTTCCACGCCCCGGATGCCCGGATCTTGATTGTAGATGATACCCAGATCAATCTCACGGTCGTGGACAGCCTGCTCCGCAATACGCAGCTTCAGGTGGACACAGCCGCCAGCGGAGCAGAATCCATTGAACTGGCCCGGAAGAATGCTTACGACCTGATCCTCATGGACCAGCGAATGCCGAATATGGACGGCACGGAAGCCATGCGCCGCATCCAGGAACAGGCCGACGGAAAAAACCGGGAGACCCCGGTCATCTGCCTGACCGCCGATGCCATCATCGGCGCCCGGGAGCGCTATATCGCCGAAGGCTTCTCGGATTATCTGGCTAAGCCTGTGGACGGCCGGGATCTGGAACGGACCCTGATGAAACACCTGCCGGTCAATAAGGTCATCCCCCTCCTGCAGGAAGACGATTCCGCCGATGATGCAGATTCATCCCTTGCAGATGATCCGGCCGATGGCTTTGCGCCGCTTCGGACCGTGGGCATCGATCCGTCCGTCGGCCTGCGTTACTGCCAGGGAGATGCCGGGCTGTATCGTTCCGTGCTGGAAGAATATGCCGGCAGCGCGCTGGAAAAACGCCGGAGTATGCAGAAGGCCATCGACAGCGGTGACTGGCATCTGTATGCCATCCTGGTCCATTCCCTGAAGAGTTCCTCCCGCATGATCGGCGCCGCTCCCCTGTCGGACCTGGCAGCCACCCTTGAAAGCGCCGCAAACGCAAACAACGGCGATGCCGTCCGGAAGGATCATCCCCGGATGATTACCCTTTATGAGTCCGTGGCGGAAGCCGTCCGGCTGATCAGTCCGGGCCGGCAGGATCCGGATCTGGGCGACGATAACGAAATCATGGAATTCCTGCCGGATTAACAGAAAAAGGAGAACGGTAAAAATGGATATTTTCCCTGCCCTGCTGCTCTTTTTACCGGTATCATGGTCATGCTGGTGGAGCGCAATGGCAACAAGCCGATACCGGCCCAGGCGGATACCGTGTTTGAAATCGGTGATAAACTGACTGTTTTCGGGGACTACAAAACAATCTGCAAAGCCTTCCACGCACGGGAACATCTCGCAGATAACTGATATACAGAGGAAAAATATAAAATGGATCAGGAAGAGATGAACAGCACAAACTGGAGCCAGTCCGTTGCCGGTGTCTGCCTGAAGGATGGAAAGGTGCTCCTTGCCCGGCATACCTACGGCAGCGGAAAAGGAAAACTGATTATTCCCGGCGGATATGTCCGTTTCGGTGAAATGCCGGAAGAAACCCTGGTCCGGGAATACCTGGAGGAAACCGGTGTGCAGGTAAAAGCGGGCCATCTGCTCGGCATCCGGTTCAATGATAAGGACTGGTATGCTGTCTTCGCCGCAGAATATGTGGAAGGAGAAGCAAGGTCCGACGGCGACGAGAACAGTGAAGTCATCTGGATGGCAGTGGACGAAGCCCTGAAGGATGAAACCGTTCCGGGACTCACCAAAACCATGATTGAATGCGCGCTGGCCGCAAAGGGCTTTGACATAACCCCCTACCAGGCAAGCCGTCCCGGGAACCGGCTCTATACCTTCCGGAGAAACAGCGACACCGAACAATGAATCTGTAACACCAAAAGAACATGAAGGAGGAACCATTCCATGCTGGCTGTCGGAGCAAAGGCACCTGATTTTACCCTGCAGGATCAGAACGGCAAAGAAAGAACACTTGCGGAATTCCTTGGGCAGAAAGTTGTCCTGTATTTCTATTCGAAGGATATGACTTCCGGATGCACAAAACAGGCCTGCGGATTTGCGGAGCTTTATCCGCAGTTCACTGAAAAAGGCGCTGTCGTAATCGGAATCAGCAAGGATACGGCCGCATCCCACAAAAAGTTTGAAGAGAAATACAGCCTTCCGTTTATTCTGCTGGCCGATCCGGAGAAGGAAGCAATCCAGGCATACGATGTGTGGAAGGAAAAGAACATGTATGGTAAAAAGACCATGGGTGTCGTCCGCACCACATACCTGATCGACGAAAATGGAATGATCGCCAAAGCATTTGCAAAAGTTAATGCTGCAGAGAATCCCATGCAGATGCTGAACGGGTTATCCTGAAAACCCTTTTGCCTTTCTGCGATTAATCAAAAGATTTGGCTCCTGATTTTCTTTACATTCCGGTTCATCATATAACAGGTTTATGTCCATAATACATTTTTTTCTGTTTTTTTAAAGTCGTTCTGAGCCATCCGGCACCCACTGTCTCATTTTCTCCCGCAGATTCCGGAATTCTCCGTCCGCGAAGAAAGTACCATCCCCATTGGCGTGGATAACCCTTTTGTCTTTTAAAGCTGCGTTTTCCCAAAGCTGAACACCCCGGAGAATCAGCAGCCCATGGTCTTCCACATAATCCTCCAGCCTGCATTCGATAGCTGCAAGGCAATTGGAGACGATAGGCGCTTTCACCTTTTTCGCCTGCTTCCGGGGCAGATGGAACAGTTCGAACTTATCTCCTTCCGAACCGTGCCGGACACCGATCTCAACGACAGTTTCGAGCAGGTTAAATGGAGGAACGCAAAGGCAGCATTCCTTCTGGTCGAGGATCGTCTGGAATGATTCATTCCAGGAGCCTGTCGAAATGGCGATCCTGGGCGTGAAATCCATCACCATCTGCCAGGAGATCGTCATCACATTGTCGCGGGTTCCGTCATTTGTCGTTACCAGCAGCACTGCGCCTGATTCAAGATAGGTAAACGCCCGCCGCAGATCTCCGGTTTTCATCATACGGATCACCTCTTTCTGTTGGCAGCGCGATGTTCTTCAACGCTTCAATCGTTTTCTGTACGGTGATATGTCCTGAACTGTCCGCCAGGGACGAGAGTCCGATCTGCAATACAATTGTGAGGATCGTGCCGATGGTGGTCACATAGCCGATTTCCCCGGGTTCAAACCCCCGCGCTTTCAGCAGGACAGCCCCGAAAGACGCGATGATCAGATAATCCACCCAATACCCGAACTGGTAGAGTGAATACCGGATATTCAGATTTATACTTTGCTTATTCATGAATTTACACTTTCGATGAATGTTTTTACACCTGAACGATCATCATGCATCCAGGATTCCGGAGGCGTCCTGCAGCAGCTGAATGATCGGCAGGTGCTGCGGGCAGACGGACTCGCACTGGCCGCACTGCACACAATCACCTGCGCGGCCGGCGCCGAGTTCGACCAGGCTGTTGTAGAAGTTTTTGGGGCGGCCGGTATCGTTGTACAGCCGAACTGTGTTAATCGCGCGGAATACGTCGGGGATACTGATTTTCATCGGGCAGCCGTCTGTGCAGTAGCGGCAGGCAGTGCAGCCGATCTGCTCCACGTTCAGCATGATGTGCCGGACTTCGCTTACCAGGTTTTTCTCCCCGGCGGACAGTGGTTTAAAATCTGTAAAGGTCGCAAGGTTGTCTGCCATCTGCTCTTCGGTGGACATGCCGGAGAGGATCGTCATTACGGCGGGAAGGGAACCCACGAAGCGCAGAGCCCAGCTGGCGACCGAGACGTCCGGATTCGCAGCCTTGTACATACCTTCCAGTTCCGGAGGCAGGTTCGCCAGGGTACCGCCCTTGACCGGTTCCATAACGATGACCGGCAGGCCGCGCTTTTCAAGGATCTCATACAGCTCGCCGGAGCGCACGACGGGGTTCTCCCAGTCGGCGTAGTTCAGCTGGATCTGTACGAACTCCACCTCGGGATGATCGTCGAGAACTTTTTCCAACAAAGCGGGACTGCCATGGAAAGAAAAACCGAAGTGGGTAATCTTACCTTCGGCTTTCTTCTGCATCGCCCAGTTGAAGCAGTCCAGCCTCTCATAGGTTCCGATATGGCCTTCTTCCACGGAATGCAGCAGATAGAAGTCAAAGTAATCCACACCGGCGCGGGCCAGCTGTTCGTTAAAGATGCGGTCGCGGTCCTCCCTGGTCTTCATCTCCCAGGCGGGCAGCTTGGTGGCCAGCATAAAGCTGTCCCGGGGATAGCGGTCGACAATCGCGGCCTTCATGGCTTCTTCCGAGTGTCCGCCGTGATAGACATATGCGCTGTCAAAATAGTTCAGTCCTGCTTTCATGTAGGCGTCCACCATCCGGCAGACATGGTCGATGTCGATCGCGCCGTCCTTCTGGGGCAGGCGCATCATTCCGAAACCGAGGCGAGGCATCTTGCTACGGTCAATCATGAGTTTCGCTCCTTTCATGGTCATCCGTACCGGATTACTGAGGCCGGCAGGCAGCATATTGAATGGACAGGTTTTATCCTGTTTTCTGGATCAAGTGTATACCTCCCGAAATATGCCGTATACCATTTTAATTTGAAAAATATCAAAATTCTTTGGTCGATTGTTAGGCTTTTTTCTTTCCCGCCGGCAGCCGGAATGGCGCGGGGAAAGCAGTTTCTTCGGATCAGCACTATGCGGAGCCTATGCTCACAGCCACGAGCCCCGGTGGATCACCGCGGGATCGATATGCTTCACATCAGCGGCATTGGTGCGGTACATCATGGATGCCCCCAGTGTTTCGTTGTCGCCCATCCCGATGCAGCAGGCCACGCCGGCCAGACGGGCGCCTTCCGCGTATCCGGCCATGCCGGGCTTCAGATGGCTCAAGGCGCCGGCCATGATGGGCGAAGTGAACCGTTCACCCAAGAAGGTGACGCCGGCGTCGGGACGGACCGCGCCGAGCACACGCTCTTCGATCACCAGAGAATCCATGTACTTACGGGCAATGACGTCTGAATTGGCATTCTGGTTTTTCAAGGTAATTACCTCCTTTGATTACATATACAAGTGTTTTCGGAATCGGGGATCACGTCAAAGGATTTTCACGACTTCACCGATGTACATCCGGTGCGGTTCTTCCGTGGTGTAGAATTGCTCCACAACGTCCGGCGGCATCGTACCCGGATCCAGATCCTGCCAGTATATTTTCCGGCAGAGCAGGGTGGTTTCGGCCTGGTCATAGGTGATCGCCTCCCCCAGGTCATTCACCGTCAGGCTGGCCGCGGCATCCTTGTCTGTATCCCTTCCGGATTTGCTTCCCATAACGCCGAGCGCCTTGCGATACGCATTCCCATAGAAACTGACCGTAAAATACTCGTTCCGGTTCAAAAATGTATAGGTGTAACGGCACGGTTTTACGAAGACCGTCACAACGGGTTTTGACCAGAGGGTTCCCATCCCGCCCCAGGCGATGGTCATGGAATTGTGGTCATCCTTCGTTCCGGCGCTGAGCAGTGCCCAGTCCTTATCAAATTTCGAGAAGACATCCGCTTCAAACTTCATATTCGCTTCCTCCGTCAGTGCGGAATCGCCCTGATTTTCACTTCCGTGATCATGTTCTCGTTTTCATGGGTATCCGGGGCTGTTCGTTCCATTTCGACCGGAATCTCTTTCCCGGGATTCGTTGTATCAATCACCGCGGTATAGAGGACATCGCTTTCCCAGTAGAAAGTTCCTTCCACATGGATCGTATAAACTCCGTCCGGCACATGCTCTCCAGGCTGATTCGTGTAGTCCCAGACATAAACCAGTTCCCCCTGGCCGGGTGTGGCACCGGACACCGTGTCAATCTCTTCGTCTGTCATGGACTCGGGATCAGCGGCTGCCACCCATACAGGAAGGGACATGGTCCGGTTGCGGTATCCGCGTCGCCGGGCAGTGAAGTCTGTTACCAGCAGCGTCTTTACCACTGCGCCGTTTGCGTCCTCCACCCAGACTGCCAGCTGGTTGGAAGCGATCGTGGTTCCCCGCCGGAAGGTGAAAGAGATTTCGATTCCCGAAGCGCTTTCAGGTGACGCACCTTCCGCAGGCGCGGTTCCGGCAGCAATCATCAGTACCGTCAGGCACAGAATAATCTTACATAAGATCGATCTTGTTCCAGAGAATGTTGCCTTTTTCATCAAGGTATTCCTCCTCTACATGTACGGCTTCCACTTTTCCAATAAACAGCTCATGGGTTCCGGGCATCGTGCTTTCCACCACGCTGCATTCGATACTTACCGGACAGTCTGTCAGGATCGGCGCGTTCACATATTCCGCGTCCTTCCACCGTATATTCATCGCAGCGAATTTGTCCTCATCCCGTCCGGACCTGGAGCCGAGGTAATTGTATTCTTTCTCGTATCCCTTCTTCGGCAGGTTGATCACGAAACATCCGGTTTCCTTCACCATGTGGTAGGAGAACCGGGAAGGAACGATGCCCACCATCACCATGGCGGGATCCAGGCTGACATTGGCTGCGAATCCAACGACCAGCGCGTTGTTCCTGCCTTCTTTGTCCCGGCAGGAGACCAGTGTCTTCGGGATGGGCTGCATGCTGAGCATATTGCTCTTTGCCAGTTTCTTCATGATTCTTGAATCCTCCTGTTCTCCTGCCGGATGCTCTGCACCGGCTGTTATTTTCACCCGTATTGTAAGGGCAGATCCCCTCACGGTCACTATGATAACTTAATGATTATAGTGGTATATTCTCAGATTCTGTGCTAAACTCCCTTTAAGAACAACTTGTGAAGGGTGGATCAGTGTGAAAAAACAGCTTCTTCTGGAACTGGCCATCAATAAGCTGGCCCATGACTGGTCACACCTGAACTGGGAATTCCGGGATGTTTCCCTGGAGGGGAAGCCGGACAAGATGTCCCAGTGGCAGGGGGATCCGGTCGAGGATATTATGGTGGTTGTCTTCCGGGGTAACCATATCAGCGAGCCTTTCCACCGGCAGGATTTCTTCTTTATCGATTATGCCTATCATCTGGATTACAACGCGCTCAGCGCGAAGTTTGACAACCTGATCACTGTCCGGGAGGGAGACTGTTATATCGGCCAGCCTTTCAACGGATATGCCCTGCGCGGAGACAGTGAAGACGATGAGATCATCATGATTGGCGTTCATATCAGGAAGGAAGCCTTTTTCCGCGAATACCTCCCGGCGCTTTCCATGGACGCGGATATGTTCCGTTTTTTCCTGGATCCGCAGACGGACCGGTTCTCGGATGAATTCATCCATCTTTCCTTTGAGAAAACGTCTCCGGTTCGTACCCTGCTGGAACTGATGGTCATCGAGTATGCGGATAAAAAAGCGGACACCCAGCTGATCCTGAAGCCCATGGTGCTTTCCCTGTTCATGCACATTGCCCGGCGCTACCGGTTGGAAAAGCCGGACATCTCCGCTGACACGCTGCCGGGGAAAATCGTGCAGTATATCCATTCCCATCCGGAGTCTGTGACCCTGAAGGAAATTGCCGACCACTTTTCCTATCACCCGAATTATATCTCAACGCTGTTGCATCAGGAACTGGGAAAAACATTCTCTCAGATCGTACTGGAAAAGAGAATGGACAGAGCGGTTATCCTTCTGCAGGGTACCACCTTGTCCATTGAGGAAATCGCTGCAATGCTGGGATACAGCAACCACAGCAATTTCTATAAGGCATTTAAGGAATATTATGGGAAAACGCCGAGAGAGTATATTCATTCGTCAGGCTTATCAAACTGACGGCCACGGATAATGAATTCCGGACTGATGGAATTACAAAATAGCATTTTGGAATATTTTACATTAAAGTGCTCCCCATGTCAAGGACAATCGAATTTGACCCCATTGAAAATCGCCAGGAAGTATAGTAGGCTCTGGATGCCAGCAGATGGAGGATAGGGCAACGCAGGGATGCGACCTGAGCGCCAGCTGGCTTCCGAGGGG
>JAFROK010000059.1 GCA_017429695.1 Clostridia bacterium
GTGGAGAAATCTGATATGTAATGACCTTTGTCAACCCCAAAAGTTGATAACCAGGCCAAAACAAACTATTCAGTTGCGGGGAAGCACCCGGATAGGGTTATGATATCAGATCCCGGCATTGGCCACTCTGATATACGTGGATTCGGATTACTCCTTACCTACAGGTCAATGGTCCGCCGTGAGCGCCACCGTCTCCCAATGTGGATCACAGTTTCCTGTGCCAACTCAGATTTCTTCGTGGATCGCTCGAACCTTGATAAGACCATAACCCTATCGAGATGCTTCCCATGGTTGTGTGCTGCCAATTCAGTCTGGATCGATGCGCTTATGCAATATTTCCTGTCATCATTCCCCAGATAAAGCAGGCAAGTTCCCTCGCTACCGCGACTTTTGCTACATTGGATCGTTTGTTTTTCGCAAGTACTAGTCTGTAGTACCTGCGATGTAGTCTCTCATTCGCTTTGTCTGCATACGCAATCACCTCCGGAGCATTGCCTTCCTGTCGTTTCTTCAATTCCTTGGATTTATGGCCGATATGTCCTCGGCCGTAATGCTGAGCTGCTTCGACAAGAAGCATTCTCAGATGACGATTGCCAGCTTTCGTAATTCCCAGTTTGATTTCCTCTTCACCACTGGAATTCTCTCCTGGTACCAATCCCAGGTATGATGCATACTGCTGAGCAGTAGCGAAGCGTTTGAAGTCTCCGGTTTCTGTAATGAGTGAAAGTGCGGCTTGAGTCTTGATCCCAGGGAAACATGAAAGCTTCCGGACATCCTCTGCGTATTCCTCTTCAGCAGCCATTTCCTCAATCCGCTTATCCATTCGTTCCAGTTTGTCCACCAGATTGTTGTAGGTAAGCAGATACTCTTCGAGGATTTCCTGGTACATTCCACCCGGCTTCAATTCCCGCAGCCATTTCAGATGAGTCTTTGTCCAGTTCTGGCTTCCTCCTGTATAGCTGTAGCCATGCCTGAGACAGAATGACAGAATCTGTTGCTTGATTTTCTTCAGTGCCAGCTTGTGGTCATCCCGCATCCTGAGATATTCCTTGGTTTCCTCATCCTTGGCTGTCGGAATATGAACCGCACTGTATTCGTGGTGTGCCAGACATTTGGCAATCTTGCGAGCATCTCTCCGGTCGGTCTTTACCTTCTTCTTTCCTTGCTGAACCGGCATGGATGTCGGTGCGATTATTACGCACCGCACATGGTGGTTCGTCAGTTGATGATACAGCGTATACCCGAGGCAGCCTGCCTCATACCCGCATATGAAAGTCACATCGTCGCCGTAATGGAAACGCATGGCTTCCAGATAGCTGATGACTTTACTGTAATGGGCTTCGGTTCTCTGGACGTACTCTGCCTCTTCTTTCTCATTGGTGTAGCAGGCCAGAGTAAAACTTTCCTTGTGTACATCCATTCCAACGTAAACTGTGGTATACTTCATGTGATGACCTCCTTTTGTATGCGGTAAACCCTGTTACCACTTTTGTTCATCCATTTGTAGTATACAGGTAAATCCACGAACCTACAAAATGGAGGTCATTACATATTGTCTCCTCCGGAGAAGTGAACCTTCAAGCAATAGGGAATCTCTTGCGTGAAGAAAAAAAAATTCTGAATTATGAATTATGAATTGTGAATTAAAAAGTGACAGCCTTTCGCTGTCACTTTTTCTCACGCACTTTTCAGCGCGACAATCTTTCCTTTTTCCTGTTTGTCCGCTTCCACACCCGGCAGCAGCCGCCCGTGCAGGGACTTCACCAGCTTGAAATAGCAAGGGAACAGGAACAGATCCGCCATCACCCAGGCCGCGGGGTTTGCGAAGCAGGCGCCCACAAACCCGGCCGCCGGCACCAGGAACAGCGCCACCACGGTTCTCGCCAGCATCTCCGCCAGGCCCGCGAACATGGCCACCCGGGTATATCCCATGCCCTGGATGCACAGCCGCAGGATGTTCACATACAGCAGCGGAATATAGAACGCCGCGTTGATCTTCAGGAAACGGAAAGCCAGTCCCATGACCTCGGCGTTCTCGCCGCTGTCAATGAACAGGCCCAGCAGCTCGTCGCCAAACAGCAGCACAATACCGAAGGCCAGGCCGCAGTAGATCAAACCCACCGCGGATGCTGCCCGCATACCCTGCCGGACCCGGTCCAGTTTCCTGGCGCCGATGTTCTGCCCGGCGAAGGTCGCCATGGTGGAAGCCAGGGCGTCAAACACACAGCAGAAGAACATGCTCAGTTTGAAAGCCGCGCTCACGGCTGCCACGGAGTTCACACCCAGGCCGTTCACGGACCACTGAACCATCACGGAACCGATGGCGGTGATGGAAAACTGCAGACCCATGGGCAGGCCGATGCCCAGCATGGAGCGTCCACGCCGCATGGAGAACCGCCGATCTTCCTTCGTCAGTTTCAGGATCGGGAACCGCTTGATAATCACCAGCAGGCAGCCGATGCCGGAAATCAGCTGGCTGATGGCAGTAGCCACCGCCGCACCGGCCACGTCCATCCCGGCATAAATGATCAGCACCAGGTCCAGCACGATGTTCACCAGGGAAGCCAGCACCAGGAAGACCACCGGCGTTTTGCTGTCCCCCAGGGAACGAAGAATGCCGCTGGCCATGTTATACAGCACGCAGCAGGGAATTGCCGCGAAAATGATCCGGATATAGGAAGCGGATGAATCCAGGATTTCCTCCGGGGTGTTCATCAGCCGCAGCAGCGGTTTACACAGCAGCGTGGCTGCCAGGCCGAACAGCAGGCTCAGTCCCGCGCACAGCACAGCCGAATGCCATACGCACCGGCGCACCTCATGCTCGTTCTTCGCCCCGAAAGCCTGCGCAATCGGAATGGCAAAACCCGAGCAGAAGCCCAAGCACAGGCCGATCACCAGGAAGTTCACCGAACCGGTGGCACCGACCGCCGCCAGTTTCTCTGCCCCGAGATACCGGCCCACAATTGCCGTATCCACAAAGCTGTAGAACTGCTGGAACAGCATTCCGAACAGCAGCGGGGCTGCAAAGGAAAGGACCAGCTTCAGCGGTCTCCCTTCCGTAAGATCTTTTGTCATGGTACGTGCCATGCATTCATGCTCCTTCTGCAAACATTTAGTTTGCTGCGATGTTATAGCACTTTTCCCCTCCCCCTGCAATCAGTCGTTTGGTTGGTTTATAAGCCATTTCAGGCATGTTTCGAAAAAAGGAAAAAAAGAAGACCCCGCTTTCGCGGGATCTGCTTCCCTGTCAGTGCTTTTTGACGTCCACCAACGTCCCGTCCCGGCTGATGATTGCATACACTTTTTGCTCCACGCAGTCCACCAGCCACTGGCACTCATCCATTTTACCGTCAACCGTTTTGGCATAATCGTATTCATTCACTGTATAATATGCCTTCACGCCGTTCAGTACGCCCTCCGTCACTCCCAGTTTCTCCGCCATAGCTTTCCGTCCGGTTGCCAGCGCCTGCTCCTCCGGAACCGCTTCCGCGTCAGGGATCATGCCTACCAGATGCAGCGCATACAGTTCAGGAATATGATAGGACAGCACTGTTCCGTCAGCCTTCAGATAAACATACAGGGGATTGCCCCTGAACTCTCCGTCGGTTCTCAGGTCATACCAGATCGTCCAGATACGCCGTCCGGCAATATCTTCTTCAAAATACGGGCTCATAATGCCGTCATCCAGGTCCCTGTCGCTCTTACTTTCCAGCAGCGTCCGCGCAATCCGGACTGCTTCTTCCTGGTTGATCTCGCCTTCTTCCGGCAGGATAAATTTCGGGTCTTCTGAAGTCAGCATGCCGTATTTCTCCAGCATCTGGTTATACCAGTATTTATCCTCCACAGACCAGGCAGGCGTACCACCCTCCACGTCATTCAGCGTGGACAGGATCGTCTCCAGGCAGATCATATCAACCTGGTCCTCGCCGATATAGTCCAGCATGATCCGGTCGCACAGGGCGTCTTTTTCAGCGTCTGTCACGCCTTCACCCTGAAGCAGGCGCTCAGCATCCGCGTTTCCCTTCAGGGCTTCCATCTCATACAGATCCCGGACCAGTTCAACCTTTGTGGCTGTATCCCAGGTATCATAGTATCCGTATTCACCTTCCAGTTCAGCCACTTTTTCCCCGGCGTCCTTCCAGAGCACCGTGGCAGCCACCGCCGCGGCCGCAAGGACCAGGATCACCAGTGCAATTACCAATGTCATTGATATTTTCTTAACCATGGGTTCTTCTCCTTTCGCTTTGCGCAGAATCTCATAGCGGAGCGAGGGCGCTTCATCCACTCCCCGTGTACAGTCGTCGATCGCGGCGCGGATGTTCATCATCAATTCCTGATCATTTGCCATCATGCCCGCCCCCCTTCGAGTTCCTGCTTCAGTTTCTGTTTTGCCTTCCGGATTCTGTCTGAAACAGCAGCCTCCGTGATATCCAGCATTTCCCCGATCTCCTTCATGGAGTATCCTTCATAGAAATACAGCAGGACGGCTTCCATATATTTCGGTTTCAGCTTCATGATCGCCAGCGTCAGTTCCACATGCTCGCTGTCCGGCGGCTCTGATGACGCAGGCAGATCATTCAGGGATACCCGGGGATCAATGTAGCGGAACCAGGCGCTCCGCCTGTAGTCCCTGCATCCGTTCAGCGCAATCCTGATCAGCCAAGTTTTCTCACTGCTTTCTCCCCGGAAGGAGTCCAGATGGCGGAATGCCTTCAGAAAGGTTTCCTGCACAACATCCTCCGCAGCGTTCCAGTCTCTCAGATACAGACAGCAGAGGCGCAGCAGGTCTTTTTCATATTGCTGGACCATCCGGTCCAGCCGGTCAATCTGGGCTTGATCCGGCGCCTGAATCACTCCCACCGTCATCACCTCCTCATCCAATTAGACGAAACACGGCTGCAAAACTTAAGCGAAAAAAATAAAAAACGTCTGTTACCGGCAAGCCGCTAAATAACAGACGTTTGCAACAGGGGGCTTTCTTCCTCCGATATGGTTCAAAAACAAAAAAGCCGCCCGAAGGCGGCTGAATGAACCAATAGACTAATCATCCGCGGATTCATATTTACGGGAGGAAAAGTATTTGTCGTCCTCTTCCGGGAACTCCATCGTCGGAACATTTGCGGCCATGGCAGCCGTACGGGCCGCATCCTTTTCCAGATCACGCACTATGATCCGGTTCATCAACGCTTCGTCGACCGGGATCACTGGCTCAGTTTGCGCTTCTTCGATAGTTCCTGATTTCAGCTGTTCCCGGATAGCTTTCCGGGCTTCAATTCCATCTTTCAGCGCTCTTACGCCGTCTTCCGTCTTCCGCGCACATTTCTTCCCCAGCGCTCCAATTCCTGTCATCACAGCATCAAACCGTTCCGCGGCTTTCTCTAACCGTGCTTCACGCGCTTCCCAGCGAGCTTCCTGCATCGCTTCCTTGAATTCCCGTCTGTCTTCCCGGAACTCCCGGATTTCTTTCATCACAAGTTTCGCGGTTTTCTTTATACTCTTTCCGCTTTTCCTGGTTTTCCCGTACAACGTGACATCCCGGAGGGAGAGCCAAACAATCAGTCTCATGACCAGAAACAATACAACCATCAAAATCGGTCCGATCGGTCCGAGCATTCGTTCTCCCTCCTTTCAAACAGGAATGCTTTACGGTATGGAAGCAGTATAACACCTCAGGTGCTGTCAAAAAAGGATTCTGTTCGTAAAATATCCAGCTATATTTTTCCAATAGAGAAAACATACCGGTGGCCCCGCCGGCTGTTCAAATTTCTGAGCGCGATCCGGAGCAGTGTCATAGCCCGTAACATTGCTCATCTGTCGTTCACCTCCTGCATTTGTACAGGCGATTTAAAACCACATTCATCGCATTTTATCTTTTCTTTTTTCAAAAAAGCCGCCCGAAGGCGGCTGAATGAACCAATAGACTAATCATCCGCGGATTCATATTTACGGGAGGAAAAGTATTTGTCGTCCTCTTCCGGAAACTCAATCGTCGGAACATCCGCGGCCATGGCTGCCGTACGGGCATCCCTTTCCAGATCCAGCACCAGCTCCATGTTTTCATGCGCTTCATTGTCCGCAGTCACCGGCTTCGCTTTCACTTCGCGAACACTCTCCGCCTCTTCCAGCTCCTGGCGGGCTTTCCGGGCTTCGATTTCGAGTTGCAGCGTTTTCATGCGTCCTGCTGTCTTCTGCGCCAATCTTTTACCGTGTTTTTCAATCCCGGCCAGTACAGCATCCATCCGCTCTCCGGCTTTCTCTATCCGGGCTTCACGCGCTTCCCAACGGGCGTCCTGAATCGCTTTATGGAACTCCCAGCTGTCTTCCCGTGCTTCCCGAAATTCCCTTACCGCAGCCTTTACCGCTTTCCGTATAGCCTTTCCAATTTTCCCGACTTTCCCGACGGGCTGCTTAATCCCCATGGCTTTCCGGAGGCTGCGTTTTGCACGTATTTCATCGCACACAAGAAACAGGAACAGCAGTATCAACACCACGTACATTCGTTCCCTCTCCTTTCAGCCCGGAATGCTTTTTGCTTAAATCAGCCAAAAATCCCCATGGAAAGATCCACCAGGCCGTGCAGCAGAGCGCAGCCGAAGATATTCCCGTACCGGCGGTACAGCCAGGTGCAGACCAGATGCCAGACAAACTGCATGGGCGCATTCGCAATAAAGGTAGGCCAGTACTCCGCCAGTCCCATCCCCCGCCTGGCCATCTGGAAAGGCATATGCATCAGCACAAACAATATGCCGCCAACCAGGATCGTCAGCCATTCCTTCTTCAGGGCCGGGAACAGCCGGGGCTGGATAAACCCGCGGAAGGCAATCTCCTCGCACAGGCCGATGATAATGAAATACTGGTACACATTGTACAGGATCTCACCCGCCGGCAGCAGCTTCGCCCCGGAAACAATCCCGGGAATAACGGTCCAGGCTGCCAGGAATACCAGTCCGATCGCCGCTCCCATGAGCAGGGACGGTTTCAGGTTGCGCAGGGTAATGCCCACATGGGACAGGTGTTTCACACACAGCAGCACCGGTATGAGGGCAAGAATCAGGTTGCCGGCCTCGATCAGGTAGCGCCCTGTCCGGGCCTGCTCCCAGCCCATCCAGAAATAAGCCGCCATAAACAGCGCATAGTAAATCAGCGCCGCTGCCATATCTTTCAGGGTATAGTGCTCCATCTGTTCGCGGTATACCGGATCAATTGCCAGAAAACTTTTCTTCATGTTCCAGTCTCCTAAGTCTGTTTTTTCCGTCTCTCCGGGATCAGCATCAGGAGGCATTATATCACAAACGGCGCCGTTGGTTCGTTCCTGATTCAATTCAGGTTCATGCTTTATCAGATAGTTCCGCAGCTGGGCCCGGACGCTCCAGGGTCTTGAAACAAACTCACCCGGAATCGGCGGCATCCAGCCGATCAGTACACTCATATAGTCCCAATGGCCAAAGGCGCAGTACACATGTTGTGTTTTGTTCTTGAGCTGTTCCTCTTCCCGCTCTGTATGATAGATCCATGCAAGCAGGACGTAGCTCCACACAAATACCATCCTGTCATCTGATTCAGGAGCTTCCGCCCGGCACAGGGCTTCCACTTTCTCTTCCAGTTTCTCACTGTAACGATCTTCCGTAATCAGGTCGATCACAAGATCCAGCAACGGATTGTCCTCATTCGCCGCTTCCATCGCATAGGACAGCATATCCGATAACGTTACAATTTCATATTGCCAGCCCCAGCGCAGTTCCTGCCACGTCCAGGACTGTTTATACGGTTTTAATTCAGAAAATGCCGGCGCAAAACCGGCAAATGTTTTCACGTGCATCATCCGGCAATCACCGTCCTCAGTCCAAAACATAAACAGTTCAGGGGTTCTGTGCCCTGTGCCGATTATATCATGGCTTCAGCGGCCGCAGTGTAACAATACCGTAAACATTTATGGACACCGAAGATATTCGGTGTCCGCTTTGCAGAATTCAACAGCTCTTACTTCTTCCGCCCTATTCCCGCCAGACCAAGAACGGCAAAAATAATCAGGGCAATGGAACCTGCCAACAGGAAATAATACCCCATATTGTTCTGGATTAAGGATCTTGCCAACGCATCTATTTCTTTTCCCAGATTCGTTGTAATGCTGTTGTTCTCAATGAAAAACATTGCTAAAGAAGCCATTCCCAGAAATATTACCGGTAAATATTTCCCTATAATGGAGAAAACCAAAGCGGCGCCGGCAATGATTAGAATATAAATCCAGTCGTTACTGTCTTTCAGGCTTTTCGATACCGTTATTCCCAGCCCGGAAACAGAAAAATAAGGGAGGAAAGCGCTGACGCCAATTACCAGACAGGCAATGATGCAAAGGATCTTTATTTTCATCTGAATCATCTCCTCAATGCTTCAATATATAATAAACAATACCATCAAAATATCATCCACACAACAAAAAAAGGCTGCTGCCCGAAAGCAGCAGCCTGACATATATCAATTCAATTGTTCACAGCATCGTATCCGCAATCTCAGTCGGCGCAGCAGGCATCGCTGACGCTTCAACCCGCTGCTTGCTTCGATTGACTCGTTCACTTCATTTCGGCTTCGCCGACAGCCCACAGGGCTGACATTCAGCTCGCTCCCCAGGGTTCCTCATACCCCATGGCCCGGTCGCTGTCCTCCAGTCCGGCAGTAGTGGGATCCACGATCACGCCGATGAGTCCCAGGAAAGTCAGCACCTGGTTCAACAGCTGCACCACCAGGTTCTGGGTCACTGCCGGGAACACATCAAACAGCGCCAGCAGGCTGTAGATAAAGCCCACCACCAGGCTGAAGAAGCTTCCCAGCCACACCTTGTTCTTAAAACGCACTTTCCAGTTAATTCTCATCATCGTTCCTCCTTACAGATGTTTGATTTCCTTCAGTTCGTCCTGCAGGTTTTTGACGGTTTCCTCCAGGCGGAACATCCGTTCCACCACGCTGTTGTGCTTATCCACTTTCTCCTCCAGTTTTTCCAGCCGGTAGGATACAAGCGCCGTCTGCTTCCGGTTGCTCACATAAACGCCCAGGAACGCGAACCCCGCCGTAATAAGTGCGACCACAATCGTCTCGATGTTCAATCCGTTTCACTCCTTTCGATTCACAATTCATAATTTTGTGATCGCTGTTACCAAAGTCCCTTCAGGACTTTGACAGCTGTAGCATGGCAGTTGTTACCCAAATCAAAAATTTGGACAACTGCTCAATAATTCACAATTATGATTTGTTAACGCCTTCCAGGTGTTGGGACCTACTACTCCGTCTACGATCAATCCATGGTCTTTCTGGAACGCCTTCACCGCTGCCAGGGTTGCCTTCCCGAATATGCCGTCAATTCCACACGAACCCACGTCATATCCCAACTCAACCAGTTTTGTCTGGCACTCCTTAACAACCCTTCCTTTGCAGCCCTTCAGAATCGTCTTATGGTCATTCACTCCCTTTAATTGTTCATTGTGCATTGTTAATTGTTCATTCCCACCGGCGTAATCGACGCCGGTGAGCTCTCCCCAGTGCGTCCACTTCCCGGCGCTGACCTTTGTCGTAGTCACGCCCTTGATCGTCCCCATGGCCTCAATCACGATTCCATCGCCCACATACAGCCCCACATGGCTGTAATTGCTGCCGTTCCAGACGAAGACCGCGGTGCCGGGCTTCAGGGTTCCCTGATCCGTCCGCTTCCCCTTGTTCAGTTCTCCCTTGTTCACGCAATATTTCCGGTACATGGTGTCAGAGCCGTGGTACATCGTCCCGCCCAGCTTCCTAAAAGCCCACGAAAAAAGGCCGCTGCAGTCAGCGACCGTGTGCCCGATCCATTTGCTCCCGTACTTCCGCCCCTGGGCCCGGCTGGAATCCGTTGTCTTTTCCAGTTCCTTCTGTTTTGCCTCCGTCCAGGCTTCCCCGGCCGTACCCCAGATATAGCCCCAGTGCTCGTCCAGCGCCTGCCGGAATTTTACGATCAATGCTTCCGGTGTAATCATTCAATTCCCCCTTAAAAATAATTCATAATTCACAATTCATAATTCATAATTTTGTTTTCATGCCTGTACTATGATGATGTTCCTGTCACCTTCCTGAACGTGTAGTGAAAAAGAGATCTGCCGCTCATTGATCCTGATTTCTGAATTCATTTTGCCTTCGAGGCAAAAAAGCAATGTCTATTTTTCTCTTTTTGCCCTGTTTCCGGATTCCCGGCTGTCATATGATGTATGCAGTAAAAAAGCGGCTTTCGCCGCATTTGGAGGAAGATATCATGAAGAAAGAAATGTTTATCGTAAGTTTCTGCTACCGTGGTTTACTGGGCGGTGAAATCATCGCGGATGATCTGGCCATCACCTACAGAACCGGCAAACTGACAATTCCCGCTGAATACCGGAACCTCGAAATGAGGTATACGGATATCGCCTATGTCGGTAGTGACAAGGCTGCGTTCCTTCCGGCGGTTTCCGTTCATATGAAGAATGACAGCAACTACAAGTTTGTCTTTTTCTTCGGCCGGAAAAAGTTCTATGAGCTGATGAAGGCCCACGGAGTTACGGTCAACACATAACTATGCATTATGCATTGTCCCGATCCCCGCTGGGATCGGGAATACTTTACTCACCTCCACAGGTGATGAGCCCGTTATGGAAACCGTTCCGTCCCCGTTGTCTGTCTGCGTACTGCCCGGCAGGGCGATACCCAGCACTTCGGGGACGGTTTTGTTTGTCCCGTCCAAGCTCCACAGGGCCAGCTTCGCCAGCAGGTACTGCCGGAAGGTTTCATCCGGCACATCCGTTCCAATATCGGTACGGTTCAACCCGATGGCTGCCGCGATCTGATCCAGCTGAACCCCTTCCGCTTCTTCAAAGGAAAACCCCGCCTGCAGCTGCGCAGCCAGTGCCGCCAGGTCCGATGCCTGCCACAGCACTGCCTCCACCAGCGCCATAAAACGGGGCCGGTCCCGGGAGGCGCCCGGGAAAAGAGAAAGCCATTCCATTCCTTTTTCCCCCTTACACAAAATGTATCGTAATGCCCGTACCCGGCGCCGCGGAGATCTTTTCATTCCACGCGCAGGGAACCAGATCCCGGATCACGCCGGAAACTCCGGGCACGCTGACCTGGACATCCGTGACCACAAAGGTCTTCGCGATGGACGGATCCGCGGCATAGGCAACCCCGTACAGCTGCGGCACGTTCAGCGAAACCGTCAGGCCGAGGCTGTCCAGGTACTCCGTTACCGCGGGAAGCACCGCGTTCTGGATTGTTTCCTGGTTTCCGCCTTCCACCACCCGGATATACAAATGGAGAAAGATCCTCTTTTCTGTAAACCGGGTAAACGCCACCGTATGCTCCCGCCCCTCCGCGTCCGTCGCGATGCCGGAGTTGCTGCCCCAGGTTCCGATTCCCGGCGCCTTTTTGTCATAGATAGCCTGGGCCACCGCGTTTGCCCCGCCGGCCCGGGTAACCACGGCGATGCTGTGGGCTGGAATGCCGATGCTGTCCGTACTGTCCGTTTCATTGATGTACATCACCGCGTCCCGGACGCCCCTGGCGGCTTTCACCGCCGCCAGCAGGGCATCCGCGGTACCTGATCCCCGGCCTGCCAGGGAATGCCGGATCCGGTCACGGACCGAAGCATCGGTCTCCCCGGCCTCCCGGGTGATCCCGTACTGGGGCAGCAGCAGATCCAGCGCCTGGCCCGTCGCATACGCCGGATTCCGGCTGTTATAGGCCTGCAGCATCAGGGCGGATACGTCGTCCAGCGCTTTGGCAAAAACGGAAAGCAGCTGGTAATCCGGCACGGAAGCGGACAGATCCGCTTCAATGCCGAAGATGCTCCTGTACGCCGCTGTCAGCTCTTCCAGCCGATCCTCATAGGTCGGAAGATGAATGCCCGCAGCGTCAATGTATGGGGCAAAATAAGCCATAAAACCTCCTTGTTTTCCTCAGGGAAAAAAACTTTTATGCTAAAATGAAACCTGTTTTCCGGCTTCTCCGTCTAACGGATGGATTCAAACCCGGACAGATGATCTTCAGGAGGAACCAAAGTGACCAACGAAGCCTTTACCGAGGCCGTCATCCGGATGACGCCCACGCTCTACCGGATCGCCCGCGGCCAGCTGCTGATCGAGGCGGATCAGCAGGATGCCGTACAGGAGGCCATCCGCCGCAGCTGGGAAAAGCGAAACAGTCTGAAGAATGAGCGCTATCTGCAGACCTGGGTCATTCGCATTCTCCTGAACGTGTGCCATGATATCCAGCGGCATGGAAAAAGGGAGTTCCCGGTTGAAGAACTCCCTGAACGGTCACTGGCGGCACCGGATTATATCGACCTGCGGGACGCCCTGTTCCGGCTGAAGGAAAAGGAACGCGTCCCCGTCATCCTGCATTATGTTGAAGGATATGACGTAAAGCATGTCGCGGAAATCCTGAAGATTCCTGTCAATTCTGTCAAAACCCGGCTCATGCGTGCCCGGGCCCATCTGCGGAACATCCTGAACGAGGAGGCGCTTGAAGACAATGAAACGAAATGAAGATTTCAGAAAAGCATTGGGCGAGCCGGATGAGTACTTCCGGCAGTCCGTCATTGATACACTGGATCAGCTGAACATGCAGGCGGAAAAGAAGAGCCGCCCGCAAAGGAGATATTCCACCCGGATCATTGCCTCCTTTGCCGCGCTGGTGCTGGCTGTCACCGGCATTGTCCTGGGCCGCCGCTATATTCCGGGCATCTCCCCGGACGGGCATATTGACGCCATCAACCCCACACCCACGGTCGCTACCCAGCTTGCAAAATCAGCTTCTGTTGTGGAAACAGACCTGGCAACGCTTTCCATCCGGAATACCGGAATTGATGGGAATACAGTATATGTTTCCGTGGAAGTCATGCCCCGGAAAAAGAAAAGCCTTGCCCTGAACTGGAGCCTCAAACCTTATTCTGATTCAGTTACCAAAATCGGGAAAACACCGGATTACGAAGGGCAAACCGTTATGGGCTGGGCCCGGGAACACGGTTATGAAGAAATCATCCGCGTTGTCTTCAGCAATGCGTTTGAGCCCCTGACGCCTGGTGTTGTGGACGCCCCATTTGACCAGCAAACCGGTATTGTTCCTGCTCCTGCTTTTGATTCCCTTTGCATCAACCATTCGGAATATGAGGACAACGGCGCCACTCTCATTTATGTCACCGGCAATTTGCTTCCGGACACGAAAGAATATATGCTTGGGTTTGTGCTTCAGACCTGGGACATGACGCTGACAGACCATGCCGTTCATGACTCTGCCATCAGTATTGATCCGCAAATTTTCGGCAACATTCCCTTCACGATCGGTGAACCGGAGAAACCGGAAGTGATTGCGGAATACAGACGCGCGTCAGATCCGGAGAATCCGAATATAACCCTCTCGCTTCTCAGAACCTCTTATTCTGATTTTTATGAAATCAGGACGAATAACACGCATGATGCCCAGGAATATACGGGTACCTCCATTTTCGAATATGATAACGGCCTTCCCATCCCCATTTCAGTCAGCATTTTGCCCGGAGTCGAAATCCAGCCGGAAGGAGACAACGACCCATACGTCTTCAGGCGTGCCTGTGACATTAACGATGTTCCCGAAAAGCTGTCCCTGTTCCTTGTCTCAGGACAGATGCAGGAGTTTATCCTGACGTCCTCCCGCGCGGGCACTCCAACCGGTAACAGCACAGCAAGAAAAGTGGTACCGCCACTTGAAGAATACTCTGCACAGGCATGGGCAGTCACAGCCGAATCCCTCTCTGACCTGTATGAAAACGCAGAAGCCCGAATCGGCCAGGTGTACTGTGTCAAAGGTGTCGTAGAAAACACTTTCCTGGACGACCATTTAGGCCGGGTAATCATCAACGTCGGTGAAAACGGTCAATATCTGCCGGTCTGCGTTGAAAGCTCTGAAGATTATCCTTTTACCTGGAAAGTCGGATCTTACTACCAGATCTATGCGGATGTTACTTCCATTGAGGGTAACATGCCCATACTGACCGCCCGTTATTCCTTTACCATGTCTGAAAATATAGCCATAGGAACGGACTTTGCCACCCTGAAAGTCCGAGAAGCAAAAACAGACGGGTACGGTGTATTCCTGCAGGTTGAAGTGCTGCCCCAAAACGAAAAGACCCTGGTTGTGGCAAACACTCTCAACATCATGAATGATTCTGTCAGGAAACTGGGAATAGACGAGCGGAAAAGCATTTATCAATGGGCTGTTGACAATCATTATCAGCTTCTGATTGTTGATTTCAACTCACCGGCAGATACCACAGACAACGATACTGATCCTGACCGCGGTTTCCATTCTTACTGGAATGAGCCTTCCTTTACCTCTGAAAACGGCTCCACGGTCATCAGTGCAGCCAGGGATGCGATCCCGGATACTGCCCAATATGAACTGGGCTATACCCTGGCTTATATTGATCAGGATCCCTCAGGCAATCCGGTCCATCATTCTTTGGCAGAAGGCGTCATTCCCGTTACTGTCACCGAAACCGAAGAACCGAAGGTTATCGCTGAATACAAGGCTGTCAGTGAACCGTCCGCATATTTCGACAATCCCGACGCAACCCTCACTCTCCTTCGGAGCCCCTGGTCGGATTATTATGAATTCCGATCCAGTCATACGGATCATGCGTTCCCTGATAAAACCCGTTATAACTTTGAACTCTCCAATGACTTTTTTACCGACGGTGATTATGTCGAATATTGCGTGGGAAAGAACAACTTCAAGATCTCTTATCAGGCGATAGAAGATGACAACACGTTTGTTGTCCGTCATTCCTGTACCTTCCCTGAAAAGTTTCCGGAGCACCTCCGCCTGAATGATCCCTCCAATATTTTCTCCGGCTTATTCGAAAAGGTGCAGTAACGCATCACCGGATCAGTATTCATAACTGATCCCGGCCGTCCCGTTCTCCGTAACAATCTCACAGGAGTAACGGAACTGCCTTCCCTCAACGGAAACCTTTACCTCCCGGACGTCTAGTACGCCGGGAGTTTTCCTTATGAAGCCGGATACATAATTGGCCAGCACCTGCTGATCCGCTTCCGTCAGCCTGGATTCCTTCAGCATCTCCAGGATGCCGTTTCCCCAGGCCGGGTTTTCCCACCATTCTCCGGTCAGCAGCCGCAGCCGGTTCCGGACAAGTTCCGACTCTGCCCGGACACCTGTCAGCAAATCGGAAGCAGACAATACAGGCAGAATATCGCCGGAATCATCCACAGGTCTGATAAACATTCTCAAACTCCTTTCGCTCGAAATCCGACGAATGCGAAGGCGTCTGACAGGGAATGCTGCCTGCCGGATAAAGGAACCTCCGCCCCGCCGGACTCAAACCAGGCATCAATGTCGCAGTCTGCGAAAACCAGCAGGCAGGCATCCCCCGGGTTCACCTCAAAGGGCACGGGCATAAAAACCGGCACGTCCCGGAGCATCGGCATTTCGCAGGGTCCTCCGTTTCTCAGTCTGCGTTTCACCGCCGGGCGGACGGAAGCCGTCCCACTTTCCGGATCAAAGGCTTCCACAGTCCCCGGCAGGGCACAGTGAAGGGAGGCAAGAATCTCCGTCTTCAGCGCCTGGATGCCGGAAGGAAACCTCTCCGTTTCAGTCGAATTATTCATTCTGTCACCTCGATAAAAGAAATGTGTAAGGAGATACCTTCTTTGAAACTGCTGATTGCTTCGGATATACACGGTTCCGCCCTGTACTGCGGAGAACTGCTGAAAGCTTATGACCGGGAGAAAGCGGACCGGATGCTCCTGCTGGGCGACGTTCTTTATCACGGGCCCCGCAACGACCTGCCCGACGGCTATGCCCCGAAGGAAGTCATTCCCGCCCTGAACGCGCGAAAGAACGACATCCTCTGCATCCGGGGAAACTGCGACACGGAAGTGGACCAGATGGTGCTGGACTTTCCCCTGATGGCGGACTATGCCCTGCTGTGCATTGACGGCCTCCGGATTTACGCCACCCACGGCCATGTTTACAACCCGGATCGTATGCCGCCGCTTCAGCCCGGCGATATCCTGCTCTACGGCCATACCCATATCCCCGCCTGGGATCACCGGGACGGCGTCCTGTGCCTGAATCCCGGCTCTGTCTCCATCCCGAAAGCCGGTTCCGAAAGAAGCTACATGATCCTCGAAAACGGCACCTTTACCTGGAAAACGCTGGACGGGAAGGAATACCACACTGTTAATGCATAATGCACAATGCACAATGCATAATGATATTTACTCACCACCCTGTTGGACCGTTTAGGTATAAAAGTAACTATCATTTTTATGTTTTCAGTTTTCAGTTGTTGAGCAGTTGTCCAAATCTCTGATTTGGGGCGAAGAACCGATGACCGCCAGTGGCGGGAATCTCATCGGGTCTGAGGTCAATCGAAAGGGAGCAAGCTCTACAGTGTAGAGTTGCGACCATTGAGATTGCGGAATACGACTGCCATGTTACAGCCGTTCATTTCTGCAAGCTATAAGCGCTGCAGAAATGAAATACGGCGATCACAAAGTATTCATTTTTATAATCAGCGTACTTTCCCACTTCCCGTTCATCGTATTGGCATCTACCCTCCGTTCCACAACGAGTCCCTCTGCGGACCCGTTTTTCCATTTTACGGAGACTTTTTCCCCGACCGGCCATCCGGTCACAGTAGTCCGCAGGATCATTTGCCCGTCCGTAAAGGAGGGCACGTCGATCAGATCCCTTTCGGAAAGATACAGGCTTACCGGCAGTCCTTCCCGGGGAATCACCCGGAGTCCTGCGGGACTGAGGCCGGCCCAGGCCGGAACCGCGGACAGCGCTTCATTCACGCATTCCGCTGCCCGGCCGTAAAAAGCCTGCCCGCGGGTGCGGACAGGATCTTCCCCGGGGAAAGCCAGCAATGAAATCTCCGTTCCGGAGGCGGTCAGGATCCTCCGCAGGGTTTCGGAAACGGAAACGCCGGCCTCCACAGACAGGGAGACCGGCGCTTCCCACAGGGCAAGTCCCGGGGAAAAGATTACTTCCGTGAGTGCTCCTTCCGGCACATTCTGCCGGAGTACCGCCGAGATCCTGCCGGATGCCAGCAGGGAGTTATCCCGCAGGACGGTCAGTTCTTTTGCGGCATACAGCTGCCCGGCACCGGAATCCGGCAGGTTCAGGAGCCGCAGGGTGTAAGGCAGCGGCAGCAGTCCCAATGCTTCCCTCCCTGTCAGATGCGCATAACAAAAACCGGTCACCTGCTCTCCGTCCGCGAGGACGGTCAGTGACCGGAAAAGATTCTTTTCCATATCTCTTATATATTCACATACTCCGAAACGTCCATGCCGATCCGGCCCATGGCATCCCGCAGGCCGCTGAGGATCTCCTCCCGGCTGAATCCCGCCCTGGCCAGGAAGTCATCATCCTTGCTGTTCACGTGTTCATAGAACATGAGGATCAGCGGACCCAGCGCATCCTTGGGCAGGCCGGAAGTCTCGATGATCTCAAACAGCCGGTTCTCCGCCGCGTTGATTTCCCCTTTATCCACCAGCTCCAGCAGATAATCGTTATTGCCCTTGAATTCATCCCCGTAGGCAATGATCAGGTCCTGGGCATCCAGCTTCTTCCCGAAAAGGATCACGGCCAGCATCTGGATAATGCCGTAGATCATGCGCATGATGTAGTCTTTCTCATAGATATACATTGGCCGAAATCTCCGTTTCGTGGTTTTTGTTCATTGTACCCTATCCCTGTCCGCAGGGCAAATAGAAACTATCACATTCGACGTCAGTCGAATATTTCACATCGCGAAGCGATATTTCACATTGAGTCGCCTGCGACTCAATATTTCACATTTGCCACAGGCAAATATTTCATTTTCAATTTACCTCCTACTTCCTACCTGATCTGGTCACTCCAGATCAACTCAAATTCCCTCAAACTCTCCCACGCCGGATCCGGCTTCGCCGTCTCCTCTCCCGCTCTCAGACAAATCAACGATCCCACCCCTTTCCCTTCCCGCAGATGCCGGAAGGGCAGGAGCAGATCATTCACTTCTCCCCGGGAGCAAATCAGCGGAATCATGTTCACCAGCAGATCACCCGTTGCATGATCCCGCAGGGAAAAGAACCACTGATCCGGCGCCGGCAGGTACCGGATTTCAATCTGCGCCTGCATCGGTTCCCCATCCAGGATAACGTTCAGGGTCATCACCTGTCGGGGAGAAGAATTTAAAGGGAGCAAATAGCCTGAGGAAGATGTAAATTCACAATTCATAATTCATAATTACTATAATCTTGATTCAAAAAGTCTGTTCACAGTCTCGGCGGTCAGCTGAACCAAATTCCCAGTGAAGCCTGTGTTCTCTCTTGTGGAGGAGTTGTCGTTGGTTTTCACGCTGCTTTCCACCTCGGATGGCACATACTGGGTAAAGGTCAGGCTTCCGCTCCAGCCGCACTGGTTCTCTTCATCATGGGTCGCCGTGATCTCCGTCAGCAGCATATCCGTATAGCTTCCCATGGAAGTGACCACACCGCAGAGCATGCGGTTCCTTTTCAGTCCCGCCATGGCCGCCAGCATGCGGGCTGCCCAGCCGGGTGAATGCTCCGCGTCCGACTCGATCACGGTGAGGGTCACCCGGTCCGGCTGGTTCCTGGCTCCGTTGATCAGATCCGCGCCCTGGGCGGCGGTGCTGTTCAGGGTCAGCGACAGGCTGTGCTCTATGGCTGTCACCCCGGTAAAGTGCCAGGCACAGGGCTCGCCGTTCACCCGGGCGGTCACATAGGCGGCGGATGTGGCATTCATCTTTCTCCCTCCTTCCGGGCATGAAAAACGGCCTGCCGCTGGCAGGCCGGAATGGCTTTATCAATGTTTATCTGACAAACTGGAAGATGCAGAAGGCCGCGTAGACACACAGCAGGATGATGCCCTGGGGCCGGGTCAGCTTCTGGCGCTTGAGTGCGGGGATGGTCATAAAGAGCATTACAAAGAACATCACCGGGATATCCACAGCCAGGGAGACCGGAATTCCGAAGAGGCTCTTGGCAGCAGGCACCGCGAAGGGACAGAGCGCTGTGCTCAGGCCGGAAACCAGCACCAGGTTGAACAGGTTCGCGCCCACGATGTTGCCCAGGCTCAGGGCGCTGTGTCCTTTGCGCAGGGCGGTGATGGCTGTCACCAGCTCCGGCAGGCTTGTACCCAGCGCCACAAAGGTCAGGGCTATGACGGATTCCGGCACGCCCAGCCACTCGGCGATCAGGGTTCCGTTGTCCACCAGCAGCCTGGCGCCGATGGCAATCGCCGCCGCGCCGACCACCAGCATCAGCATGGTTTTCCAGAGGGGATTGTCCTTGTTGTCCTCCGCCTGGTCTTCCACACCGAAGCCGTGCCGTTTGCCGGACCAGATGGTGTAGCCGATATAAGCGGCGAACAGCAGCAGCAGGGCGATGCCGGTCAGCCGGGTGAAATACCGGCCGATGTAAGCATTCAGCGCGTAGAAGACCGCCGCGGCGAAGAAGAAAATCACCGGCGTGCGGAAGGTTTTCGCTTCCACCTTGCAGGGCCGCACCGCGAAGGTGATGGCCGAGATCAGCGCCGTGTTGCAGATCACGCTGCCGATAGCGTTGCCGTAGGCAATCTCACTGTGGCCGCTGAGGGCGCCGGTAGCGGAAACCAGCACCTCCGGCAAGGTAGTTCCGATGGATACCACCGTCGCTCCGATGACGAGCTCCGGCACATGAAAACGGCGGGCCAGATCCGTGGAACCGTCCACAAACCAGTCTCCGCCCTTAATCAGCAGAATCAACCCAAGTATGAATAACAAAACCGGCACGAGCATGCTTATCTCCTCCTGACCGGTTGATTATATCACACTAACACCATATCGCGATGCCTGCTTTGAGAAAATAACGCAGGCTATTTTGCCGAAAACCGCAAAATAGATTTTTGCCTCAGCAGAAAGCGGACTCCAGCGTCCGCTGCAGGTGCCGTTCCGTCATGCTGTACAGGGACTGCCCGATTCTTTCCGGATCCGTGCCGGACGCGTGCACCTGGATGCTCACCGGTGCGGAGACGTTCTGATGGCTCTGGTAGACCGTAGTTACGACCTCCCCTGCGTTCAGGCTTCCCGAGAGAATTGCTCCCGCCCGCCCCCTGCTGTCCGCAGGTATGAATTGTTGCGGAGTCATCCGTGCTTCAGCACGGTTCATGACTCCCATGCTACAGCTGTCCAAATCTTTGATTTGGGTAACAGCGATCGCAGAATTGGAGATGCTTTCCCTCGCCGCCGGGGACAGTTCCGAAAGCAACTGACGCAGGAGGGGCAGCGCTTTTTCTTCCTTCTTCACGGGAATAATGTATTCCGCGTCCCCGTCCTCCGCCACCTGTACGTCCGTCGGCCGGGAAAACCTGCCGCCTGCGGACATCTTCAGGGTCGTTCCGCTGCTTTTGCTTTCCTCCCCGCCCGTTTCCGCCCGGAACCGGATATCCACCGGCTCCGCAAAAATGCTCCGCACGCTGCTCATGGCAGTCCGCGCGGCGGAAGTAATCCCGGAGGCGTTCACTTTCAGGGAAAGGGGCTGTTTCACCAGCGCGGTGAAAGCCTCATAATCGCTGAAAGCCCTGGACAGGTCCAACCCCACCGCCAGCCCGCCGAAGCCGCTCATTCCTTCTGTGGTGATGCCGTATCCGGCGGAAAAGTTCGGCAGGATCCCCAGCTCCTCCGCGAAGGAGCGGACCGCCTCCGAAGCGGCATGGAACGATTCTGCCAGAGCATCCGCCAGTTCCCGGTTTTCAGTCAGGATCGCCTGGAGCCGGGATACCCCGGCCTCGTCAATCTCCACCGCAAAGGAAGCCAGGAACTCCTGGTCCGCCATCTTTTATCCCCCTTTCTGAAAAAAAGATGTCAATCAATGGAACTTTCCGTTATTCCCAGCGTCTGAATAAGTGCAGCCGGAAAATGCTGCAGGAAAGGAAGTAATGAAAATGAAAAAACTGATTGCCCTCATCCTGATGCTCCTGATGATAATCTCCGCCGCGTCCGCCGAAGGTCCCCTGGAAGGCGGCTGGACCCCCTCCGCGGATCCCGCTGTTACCGAAGAACTCAAAGCCCTTTTTGACAAAGGAACGGAAACCCTGACCGGCGCCAGCTATATCCCGGTAGCCTATCTGGGCAGCCAGGTGGTTGCCGGAATCAATCACGCCTTCCTGTGCCGGGCCGTTACGGCTTATCCGGGTTCCCTGGAAACAGCCCCAGCCTATGCCATGGTTTATCTGTATGAAGACCTGAGCGGCCAGGTATCCATCCTGAGCATCGCGGACTTCGATATCGGTTCCCTCTGCACCTATTAATTCCTGTCCCCTGATCCTCCTTCCGTCCCCGGACCGCTTGTGGTCCGGGGGCTTTTCTGTCCGGCACTGGACACAGGCGGATTCCGGATGCTATCATTACCTCTGTTAATCCCCTTCAACTAATAACATCAGAGAAAAAAACAACTGCCTGAACATACAGGATCCATCCGGAATGACGGTAACAGGGAGGACTACAGCCATGAAAACCATCTATACGGTTCAGCATACACAATCCATCCATCACACCAACGGCATGGTCGGCTCCTGGACAGACTGGGAACTGACAGACCTGGGCAAACAGCAGGCGGATCAGATCAGCCTGAAGCTGCAGAAGGAACTGGAAGGGAAAGAAGTGGTTCTTTACTCTTCCGACCTGATGCGCGCTAAGCAGACCGCCGGGTTTATCGCCGACCGCCTGCAGGTTACCCCCGTTTACCGGACGGAGCTGCGGGAACGCAACCTCGGCAAATGCTGCGGCAAATCCGTGCAGTGGCTGCGGGAAAACATCGAATGCCCTGAAAAGACCATCGACGACCGGCTTTTCTCGGACGCGGAAAGCCGCCGGGACGAATGGAACCGGCTGAAGCCCTTCTTTGACAGCGTGATGGCGGAAGAAGCCGAAAATATCATCATTGTGTCCCACGGAGACCTGCTCAGCGTTTTCAACGCCATGTTCCTGGGCCTGGAAGCGGAAGCCCTGAACGCCGTGGACCTGTTCGGCTTTGCCGGAGGCGTTTCCCAGATGATCATCAAGGACGACGGAAAGCGGACCATCCGGCGTCTCAGCGATATGTCCTTCGTCGGATAACCGACAGGGGATCCATCTTTTCTGAAAAAAATAAATATCTTACTGCCATCCTTTTTTCTGCTGCGTACAAATTCATGGCAGGCCGATGAAGCCCGCCGGATATGAAAAGCAGTTACCGCCTGTACAAGGCGATGAAAGGAAGGATATTTTATGAAAAAGATTCTCAGCATCGTCATGATCCTGGTTACCGTGCTTGCCCTGATGATCCCCGCCTTCGCCTCCGCCGAAGAGTACACCGGCATTGAAATGTGGGTGAACTGCGAGAACGGAAAGAAGCTGAACGTCCGTGAAACGACCAACACCAGCTGCCGGATCATCACCCGCCTGGAATGCGGCACCAAGGTACAGGTTGACTACTTCACCGGAGACGGCTGGGCCGCCATCAGCGACTATCACTTCTCCGGCTATGTGCAGACCAGGTTCCTGGTCAGCGAAAAGCCCGGCAAATATGAAATCACCGAGCGGGATGATAACTTTGTGAATGTGAAGAATCCCTACCTGGTCAGCGCCCTGCGCCGGAGCGCGAAATCCGACAGCAGCGTCGGCCTTCGCGAGAAGCCCAACAAGACCGCCAAGGCCATCCGCCGCCTGACCGCCGGCGACCAGCTGCAGGTGATTGCCCGCGGCACCGTCTGGAGCAAGGTTGTGGACCTGCAGACCGGCAAAACCGGCTATGTGGCCAACGACTATATCCGGAAGATCTGAGACAGGAGGACAAGGATATGAACAGCAATCGTCGTGAACTGACCATGGAAGAACTGGAGCAGGTAAACGGTGCCGGCTTCTGGGATCTCCTGAAGGAAATCGGTGAAATGATCCTGGACGGCATGACCGGCGCGGACAACTGACGCCCCGACGCCATATCATTCAATGCTTCCACCCGCGCAGCATCCGCCGTGCGGGTTTTCATTTGGAAAAATAACCGGGGATATTTCTCCCATTTGAATCTGTTTTTCCCGCTCCCGCTGCCTTATCCTATGCACGTACCAAATGATTGGTACACCTGATAAGACTTGAAACGGAGGAACATTAAAATGCTGCGCCTGCTTGGAATTCTGACCCTTGGAAATCTGATCTTCGGTGGCAGCCGCCACCGCAATGACAGTCTCCTCGGAGGTCTTTTGCTCCTGCCTGCGCTGATTTTTGGCGGCTGGATCGCCCTCGCCGTTGTCGGCGGTGTGTTCAGCCTGATTGGCACTGTCATCGGCGGGATCTTCTCCGGACTGGCTTCCATCGCTTCCGGAATCTTCTCCGGCCATGGCCTTGTGATCGGCATCATCATCGGTGTCGCCCTGTATTACTACGTCCGTCGCCAGAACAACGATACTGCCGAGGAGGAGTAAAGCATGCTGATTCTGATTGGCATTCTGGTCTTCAGCGCTTTCCTGTACAGGAGGAGCCTGCGGCTTGAAGGAGCCGCCGAAACAAACCAGGATCTGTCTGTCCGCGCCTATGTGGACGGCAAACGGGTAACTTCCTACGTGAAGGATTCCGTTTCCTGAAGAATCAATTTCCCCGGGCGGCTGCGGCCGCCCTTTTTTGATTGCTCCTGCGGATTCGGATCAGCTCCGTGATATCCAGCAGGTCATCCAGGGTATAGGTGCCGTCCCAGAGTTCGTGCTGGCGCCAGTATCCCTCCGCCACCGGCAGGAACAGGAACTCATCGATATTCGGGCAGGTCAGGGGGACGTATCCGCAGTCCCGGTTTTCTCCCTCAACCCGCCTTCGCCGAAAAAACCGGAAAGGCTCCAGGCGATGCCTTCCATCAGCAGCTTCATGCAGGAGGGCGTGTCATGCTCCAGCTCCGGGTATCCCCATTCCGGCCCGGTCATCACCGGCTGCGGCCCGGCGGGCAGCAGCACCGCGGTATGATTCAGCACCGTCGTCATCACGGAGCGGAGCTCCTCCTCCGACAGGGAAGCAATCAGGTCCAACATAGTCGGATGCACATTCTTCTCTTCCAACCGCATCAGCAGCCGGAGCAGCATGATCCCGGAAAAAGCATCCAGTTTAGTAAGACGGAAACCAGTCTGGTTTCCGTCAATGTTTATCCGGATATCCTTATTGACTGTTCGCATACCAAACACTCCATAATTATGCATTATGCATTATGCATTGTGCATTGTTTATTGTCTTACTGTTCCGTTATCGTCGTTGCCAGCAGCGTATAACTCACGTTCGTCGCGGTCCGGTCGTACGTTCTCTCCGGCGCCTTCTGCAAGGAAACGCCGGTGCAGATCGTTCTATAACCGGAGACGCTGTCCGTGATGGTCAGCGTCCCCAGGGCAATCCGGTTCGGGCTGTTTGTATTTCTGGCCCACCGGGCCCAGCGCCGGAGGAAATCATCCCCCATGGAATTCTGCGGCACCTCAATGGTGATGGTACCGTTGGTTGTCTTCAGCCGGTTCACCACCACGTACCCGTCCGCTGTGGAGGTATGGGAGCTCAGGTCGCCCGCCGCGGCGATTGTGATCTTCCCGATCCCGCACAGGTGCAGGTTGGCGGTACCCACGTCCGGGTGATAGAGAACGGACTTCACGTCCGGGAGGCTGTATACGTTATAGGCCATAATGCGTTATTCCTCCGTGCATCAAGTTTGAAGGGAGATTCGTATTCATGAAAAAGGTTGTCACATTCATTCTTTCCCTGTGCCTGGTTCTCGCTCTCCTGATTCCAGGCCTGGCAGATGAGGTTTCCCCTGAAACCAAAGATTCATTCACACCCCCGACCGTTGTCCCCGCAAAGGGAATCGAGGACTTTATCGGTGAGTGGCAGTTTTACTGGATTATCCAGGATGACGGTACGGAAATGAACCGTGAACAGATGCTGGCGGACGGTCTCGTTGATAGTCGTGCGGAAGTGACCATAACCGAAAGCGAGCTCATATTATATACTGATTTCGAGGAGCATCTTAACTCCATCAAACATGAGTTTATTCCGGAAGACGGATCCCTGAAGATTCTGAACGGCAGTGATGAGCCGCCTGTTTTCCGTCTGAATGACAACGGCATGCTTTCATGCCTCGTCCCGCCTATTTCCTCTATATCTTCAGTGGGTATGACCTGCTACTTTATCCGCGTAACGCCACAGCCCTGAAAAAACCGTCTTTTCAGCCGCCGCGCTCCTGTGCGGCGGTTTTCCTTATCCGTGAGACAGTGGTATAATCCTTTTGTTTTAGGCCAATCACTGACGTTCGGAGGATAAAAGCGTATGCTGCCTACAGCGGAAGAAGCCCTGCAGGAACTGCGGATTGCGGAAGAGCTGAATCCAGGTCCCTGGGTGAAGCACTCCATCAACACCGGCATCGCGGCCCGGAATATTGCCGAAAAAATCCCGTCCATGGATCCGGAAAAGGCTTATATTGTCGGCCTGCTGCACGATATCGGCAGGCGGGTCGGCATTGTGGATATCCCGACCCATATTTATGAGGGCTACAAGTATTGTATGGAGAAGAGCTGGGATGAAGCCGCCCGGATCTGTATGACCCATTCCTATCTCCGCATGCAGGAAGAGTTCAACTATGAACCGGATAACGAAACGGAAAAAGCCATCAAAGCATACATCATGAACTGCGAGGCGGACGACTACGACCGGCTGATCCAGCTCTGCGATTCCCTGGCCGTGGATTACGGCTTTGTCATCCTGGAAAAGCGGTTCGTGGACGTCACCCGGCGGTACGGCATCATGGAAGGCTATATCAAAGGCTGGAATACCGCCTTTGCCATCAAGGAAGCCTTTGAAAAGGAAATGGGCTGTTCCATCTACGACGTCCTGCCGGACATTGCCCAGACGTCGCTGCTGACCCCGAAGCCATGGAAGCCAAGTTCAATGCAGAATTTATAATCCGCTTACTATACTTGTACGTTCACCGTAATCACAATGGACTCTATACTTCCCGCCGGTGTCAGGGCAACCTGCACCGGCATTGCTTTATGTGCCTCCCGGTCAGCGTCCGGCTGGTCGTCATAGCTGTCCGCCCAGAGCATGAAGCCGTTCTCTATGATCTCCCCACCCCTGACCGGGCCGATATCCGCCCCGCGCCAGACGGAGGAAGCCAGCACGCCCCGCTCGGTATAGCCCATGAGGATAGACGAAAACCGGTTGATAAACTGGGCTGTGGAATCATCCGTCTGGGGCAGTTTGTCCGGATTCTCCGCCAGCAGCGTCACCGCCGCGTTCTGCAGATCCGCCCCGATCTTATCGATATACAGCACCTCGTCATACCGCTGCCCGTTGGCCATCGTGCCGTTCTCCAGCAGGAAATGGGTATAGCCCCGGGCAATATAGACGTTCCCGTTCTTTGCCTTGATGCTGTCCACCTGCGTCTGCGTCAGGTCCGCGGGCTGGATCCCGTTGACCGTCTTGTAGCACAGGGCAAAGGCGGAAGCAGTATGGGAAAGTTCCAGCCCCATGGCTGTGCCCATCACGGCGGCGCAGTCGGAAAGCGTCCCGCAGCAGAAGGGCAGCGTCCGCTTGAACTGTCCCCGGTACAGCAGGTCCAGTGTGCCGCCGGCTTCCGCGGAGAAGCCCGTCACCGGCGCAAAGAGCACCGCCGGGTTCTGCAAGGCCTCCACATGCTGTGCCAGGCTGACCAGCTCCCCGTCGTTCAGAACCGCAACCGGCATGACGCCATAGAAGTCAGCCGTCCGCTCCAGCACCGCGTCCAGCGCTTCTCCCGGAGTCTGGTTAGCCGGATAACAGGAAACCAGCAGCCGCCCCGGCGCCGGAGACGCCGCAAAATACTTCAGTGCCGCTTTGTACGCCTCGGAATCCGCCGTAAAGCCCAGCTCCGTTAGCCCTGCCGCAGCGGCCGGGCCGGAGGGATAGGTCATCAGCCGCCGATCCTCCGTAAAGGAGGCGTCCGGCACCAGCAGCAAGCCGGTATCAAAGGCGGAAGGCGAAGAAGAAGCCCGTATGGTATTCACAACCACACGGGCAATGGACGTTACAGGTAACATCGTTGTTCCTCCAATTCATTTCACTAATTCAGAATTATGAATTCAGAATTCAGAATTTTATGTTTATAAGCAGTGTTCCGTGCACAGCATAATTCATCATATGGAAAAATATAAAAAAGTATTGACTCTTACGTTACGTCATAGTTTATATTGATGTTGTCAGGCGAAAGGAGGAAACCGCTGTGATGACGGTTCATGAGGTGAGCAAGCTTGCCGGGGTGAGTATACGCACCCTGCAGTACTACGACAAGATCGGGCTTTTGCATCCGACGGGATACACCGATGCGGGTTACAGGCTGTATGACGATACGGACCTGGAACGCCTTCAGCACATCTTATTGTTCCGTGAACTGGAGTTTCCGCTGAAAGACATCAGGGACATCCTGAACAGCCCTGACTTTGACAGAAGCCGGGCGCTGGAGCAGCAGATCGAACTGCTGAAGCTGAAGAAGGAACACATCGAGAACCTGATGAACTTTGCGCTTGGGATCAAAATGATGGGAGTGAAACATATGGACTTCAAAGCTTTCGACAGAAGTAAACTGGACGAGTATTCCAGGCAGGCGAAAGAGCTTTACGGCAATACGCCGGAGTATAAGGAACTTGAGGAAAAGCAGAAGAACCGGACCAAAGAAGAGGATAACCTGCTGGCTGACCGGTTCATGCTGTTCTTCAAGGAAGCCGGGGAGATAAAAAATACCGATCCGGCTTCCCCTGAAGCCCAGGATCTGGTGAAACGGATCCAGGACTATATCACGGAGAACTTGTATACCTGTACCAATAAGATCCTGCGGGGTCTTGGGAAAATGTATTCCGGCGGCGGTGATTTTACGAAAAACATTGACGCGTACGGCGGTGAAGGCACAGCCGTATTCGTGGACAATGCCATCCGGATCTACTGCGATAAAGCTGAATAAAATGCCTGAAAGGGAGCCGGGAAACCGGCTCTTTTCCAATGCACAATGCATAATGCATAATGCACAATTATTTGTGAAGGACGACAGCTGGTACAACAGTAATTGATCTGCGGTCCGATGCCTGTTGTTCGTGTTGTATTCGCAAGGAGATCGTCAGGTCTGCCCGTTTCCGCCAGAGGGAGCTTTCCTCCTCATACAGGATGGAGGGCTGGGGCGGATCCGGGACCGGATAGATTCCCGCCTCCCGCAGGATCCGCCGGGGAAAGCCTGCGCCGTCCAGATACAGCATGGAGCGGATCCGGAGCGCGTACTCCTCTGCATCCGGGCCGTAGCAGACAATGACCAGCTGGTATTTCAGCGTCGTGTACACCACGACGCTGTTTCTGCCTGCTCCCGCCGTCTCCGGATTATACGTGGTGGAAACCGGGTCAGAAGCCGTATCCTGCAGCAGCGTCCAGTAGATCACATTCCGGTTCCGGGGCGGCCGCGGAGCGTTTTCCGGCTCGGCATATGCCTCATGGATGAGGGCAGCAGCCTCCCTTGAGTCCCTTCCCAGTCCCAGGCAGGCACAAAAAGCGTCGAAAATGGCGGTATGATGCGGTTTTTTTGAAAAAAACATACAAGAAATCCTTCCATTTGTATGGATTTAAATGCACAAGTATGATATAATGTCACAAAAGAAAGGGCATAAGCCCGGAAAGGAAAATAAGATTATGAACAAAACTGAACTCGTTGAAGTCGTATCCAAGAATGCTGCTATCTCCAAGGCAGAAGCTCAGAAGGTTGTTACCGCTACGCTGGACGCTATCGTTGCCGGTGTTGTTTCCGACGGCAAAGTGATCCTGCCCGGCTTTGGTACCTTTGAAACCCGTCAGCGTTCCGCCCGCAACGGCCGGAACCCCCGCACCGGCGAGGTCATCAAGATCAAGGCTACAAAGGCTCCCGCTTTCAAACCCGGCAAGGGAATGAAGGACGCCGTTGCCAAGAAAAAGAAGTAATTCAATCATCTCATAAACAGCCGGGAGTGATCATCACTCCCGGTATTCTTTGTCTTCCGGCATCCGTACTGCCCAGGCCTGCACATAGCCGAAGCCCTGCCAGTCCCGGATCTTTACCACCCGCCAGGCCTGCCCGCTCCAGTGAATCCGGTCCGGCGCGTCAAAGGACGCTCCGTCCTCCCCCGGAGTGCCTGTGCTCAGGATATAATCTGTATAAATCACAATAAAGGTCTCCTGCTGCTCCTCCGCCGGCAGCAGTTTCAGCATTTCCGGCGTTCCGGGATGAATGCAGCCCGTTGCCTGTATCGTCCGGCTGCAGGAGGTTGTCCCCTCCCGGCTCCGGGTACAGGTAATCCGCTCCACGGTGAAGGCCGTGCCCCCGAGTTCCGGATCCAAAAGAACGGAAGAAATATCCATACAGTTACCTTTTCCCCTCTTTTCCGACGCCAGCTGCGGAATATGCCGCCGTATTTTTCCCGGATTGTCCTGTTTTTCTTACAGGCGTTTTTTTATACTGATCCTGTACCTGGTAATTCATCGGGAAAGGAGGCGCCTGAAATGGCAGTACGCGACAATACAAACAGCCGCAATCCGGTTATGCGCGCAATGGAATGGTTTTTTCACCGGAACGGACTGATCCTCATCATCGGTATTTCCTTTGTTGCAGTATCAATCAACAGGGGTTATGACCGTGCCCTTCAGGCCATCCTCAGGACCCTTTCTCCCAATATCTTTACCGGCGGAAGCGTGGTGGCCGGCATCCTGCTCGGCATGCTTGTTCTCCGCAGGATTCAGCAGAATAAAGCTTGCCGGGCCGCCCATGCAGAAGAAGAAGTTTTCATCGAAGATGAAGAATATGATTTTGATGAGGATGAGGCAAATACAGAAGCGGTTGCCCGTCAGTCTTCTCCCATGACCTCCTGCTGGGATGACCCCCGGGCAAAACTCATGGATGAAACAATCATTCAGCTCATGAGTGCCAAAGGCAATCCGGAATCCGTTCCATTCTGAGCATTAATGTGTTACCATGCATCTATAATCCCATTCTCCGTCCGGAACAGATCCGGGACTTTCTTTCGTTATATGGATACCAAATAACAGGGAGGTCACCCCAGATGAAAAAACGCCGCCGGATTACCTGCATCCTGCTATGCCTGCTGACTGTTATCCTCTGCGCTTCCGCTTCCGCGGGAACATGCATCACCGCCGTGGCCACCTCCGTGAATCCGGATAACCTGGCCTGCACCGCCGTGAACGCCAGGATTCTCGGCTATCATCCGGAGAGCAACACGCTCACCCTGGAACTGATCGTGCCCGAAGTGTTTTCCGCCGAAGAAGTTGAAAACCTGAAAGTCGGCGACGCCATCTACTCCCAGGGAAAGGAAATCCCGGTGAAGTCCATTGAAGATGACGGACTGAGCTTCAGCATCAACGGCGGAGGCTATGAATACGAGGAAGGAACCCTCTGGCTGGTTCAGGATTCCACTGACGACAGGAACTACCGGCCGATGAATTACAATGATTATCTCTGGACGTCACTGGCGGAAATACAGGTGCCTGTGCCGGACTCCCTCCTGTTCCTGGATGATATCGACACACTCGGCGGCCCGCTCCCGCTTCCCGCCGTTTATACCGCGGAAGAGTTCCTGCGGATCCTGCGGGAAGAAGCAGAATACGACGGTGTCGGCTTCGCAACGAACAATGTATATGTGGTCTTTGACGGACAGGGAACACTGGCTTCCATTGAGCGGTATTACGTGCCCTGGCAGTAAGCTGTTCTCCCGGCATGCTGTTTTTCATCATCGGCGCTTTTTCATGCCCGCGGAATAATATGCAGTTTTATTTTTCCACTCCGGTGCTGTACTGAACCGCGTGTGTATGTTATCTTTCTTACGGTAAATAATTCCTGACGAACCTGAAAGGAGCATTCCGCCATGTCCGCCCGCAAAAGGCCCTCCCCTCACCAGAGGCGTTCCCTTGCTGAAGCCCGTGACAATATAATGCGGCGGAGAATTGAACGGGGCGCCTGGATTTTTTTCTTCATTGTGATTATTGCGGCAGGGATAGCAATCGGGGTCAACCAGAAAAACAACGGTGGCAAATCATTCGCGGTTGAGCATCCCGCGGCTTTCATTCTCATCAGCGTGCTTTGCGGAGTATTGATTGGCTTCTACCTGCACATGGATTTCCGGAAAAACAATCAGCGCCGTCCCGACCCTGAAGAGGATGAGGACCAGGAAAACGGAATTTCACGCAAGGCACGGAGAAACGCCGCCCGGAGAGCGTCCCTTAAGAATGCACAGGCTGCGGGAGAACCCCGCCTCTATCCCCTGATGAACACAAAAACCGAAAACAACAATGATTCCGGCCCTGCCGAAACACAGCGTTCCGCCCGTTCCTGACAAGACCTCCGCCCGTCCGGGACAAAAATTGAGGATTGTTTCGTTATATTGATGAACACTCTTCAAAGGAGGTAATGTGTAAGATGTTCAACAACCACTACCGGAAGCCTGTGATTACACGATTCCTGGGCGTTCTGCTGGCCGCGATCCTGATGATTGGATCTGCCTTCGCGGAAGGAAACGATACCTTCTTCGCCCAGTTTGACGGTATAACCTGGAGTTTCTGCAGCGGCGCCGGTGCCTGGAGTACGGATCTCACAATCCTGCCGGACGGCTCCTTCAGCGGAGACTACCATGACAGCGATATGGGTGACACCTCGGAAGCCTATCCGAACGGTACCATTTACGTCTGCTCCTTCTCCGGCAAACTGTCCCTCGTGGAACAGCTGGATGAAAACTCCTGGAAACTCCATGTGGATGAACTGACCTATACCGAGCCCAATGGCAAGGAAGTCATTGAGGACGGCGTCAAATACATTTATACCGACGTTTACGGTCTCAGCCTCGGGGATGAAATGACGCTGTACAAGCCGGGAACTCCCGTGGACAGCTTTACGGACGAAATGAAGTTCTTTGCCCATGCCTTTGACCTCACCGATCTGCCCGGCTGGTACTTCTACAGCGTCAAGAACAACAGCGGTTTTGAAGGTTTCCCGGTAACGCCCGACCTGTCCGCCGCCAACACGGACAACCAGGACGTATCCATGGGCAATCCCTGGGAGGTCATGACTGCCGAGGAGCTGCAGAAGACCATCGGAATCATGTTCCATGCGCCGCAAGGTGCGGATAAAACTGCCTATCGCTGGTTTGCTGCCGCCAGTCTGGCGGAAATGCAGTTCATCATGAACGGCGAAGACTACACCTTCCGCGCCCAGCCTGTCGCCCTGGATGTGGGTGAGATGCCGGACATCTCCGGCCTTTATTTCACCTGGGAAAACGAGGAGCCCGTTACAGTTGCCGGATTCAACGGCCTGATCAGGCAGGCAAAAACCGAAACCGGGGATACGGTAGAGTGCGTCCTGTGGTATGACAACACCACCGGCACCATGCATTCCCTTTCCGTGCTTGCCTCCGACGTGGACGGTCTGGACCTGGCCGCCGTCGCAGAGCAGATTGTACTTCCAGCTGTGGAATAAAATTCATGACAGCATATCCGGTACCGGCCTGAAAACCGGTGCCGTTTTCTTTTGCCTGATCATATTCATACATTCTCTTTTATGATATGATAAGCGCATCATTTTACCGGAGGAAGGCCATGCTTTACAGAGCGCTGACAGAAAACGACACGGAAGCTTTCTTTGAGATGATGTGCCGTCTGGACGAAGAAACGGAATACATGATGTATGAGCCTGGGGAGCGCCGGGAGAAGACAAAGAATCTGGACAGGCTGCGGGCCAACATTGAGGGAGCAAACAGCGGCGGGGATTTCCTGCTGGCCGCCGTGACGGAAGCCGGGGAAATCGCCGGGTTCATCTGGGCCTCCCGCGGAGACCTGAACCGGGTTCTGCACACCGCCTATATCGTCACCGGAATCCGCAAAGCCTGGCGCCGGCAGGGCATCGGAACAGAGTTCTTTAACCGGCTGGATGACTGGGCCAGGGCCAACAGCCTTGTCCGCCTGGAACTGACAGTGGAGTGTCCCAACGTCGGCGCAAAAGCCCTGTACGAAAAGCACGGTTTCTGCGTGGAAGGTATCCGGCCGAAATCCATGAAAGTCAACGGTGTCTATGTGGATGAATACTACATGGGCAAAATTCTGAAATGATCGTTAAACACGCCGATTCACGGCGTGTTTTTTCTTCCGACCCTTGGGCAGAACCCCCGGCAGGAACAAAACCGGCGGTTAAATCGTTCGTATTTAAGGAACCCTCCCCCAGAGCACCATCGTCCGGGAAAACACCGGTGACGAAGACTTGTAAAGGAGTTTGAAATCGTGAAAAAGATTATTCTTCTGGTTATGGCCATGATATTACTGGTCTCCTCCGCCCTGGCAGAAGATCTCCCGAACATGACAGATGAAGAACTGCTGATCCTGTACCAGCAGGTATCCGGCGAACTGGCAAACAGGAACCTCGCCCCGAATGAGCTGGATGAACCTTTAAAAAACCGCCTGTTTGAATTTATGAGCCTCTGGTACAAACAGGATATTGCGGGCATGGTACACTACTCTACGTCCGACTGGCTGGCCAAGCAGGAAAACCCCCAGCTCTCTATGTCTGAAATCCTGAAAGGCAGACAACCAATACAATACGAATTGATTTCTGTTTCCGGAGATCCCTGGGACTCCGTCCGGTTTGCTGACTGTGATATTACGATCAACTGGAACACCGGCAAACCTTACAAGAAGTACAATTTCAAAATCACCATGGTTCTGGAAGAAGACGGCCTCTGGCATGTTGATCCGACCAGTCTGGTAACGAATGAACTGCCTGAAGGGACCCTGATGCCGCCGGAGCTGACGCCCGCTCCTGAAGAAGCGCAGGATGAGTCCTTAAAAATGCGCCTGTATGAATTCATGTGCCTGTGGAGTGAAAACGATATTGCGGGCATGGTGAAATACTGCTCTTCCGAATGGGCAGCGCAGCAGGAAGATCCGGCAATGTCCCTGTTTGGCATCCTGAAAAACAGGACGCCCATAGTCTATGAATTGGTCTCTGTTTCCGGATCCCCGGCGGATACGACCCGGTCTGTTGCGTGTAATGTTGAAGCCGATCTGCATACCGGAAAAGACTACAAGACATACGAGTACCAAATCTCAATGGTTCTGGAAAACGGCCTCTGGTATGTCGATCCTGCCAGTATTGTGGCAAATTACACCTCGGAACCGACCCTGGTGCCGGAGCTGACGCCCGCCCCTGATGGGGCAGCGGCCGGCACTGCCGGGGATATCATAGATGCAGAAGTAAAAAACCGCCTGAATGAGTTCATCCTTTTCTGGTCCGCGAACGATTGCCCGAGCATGGTAAACTACTGCACTTCCGACTGGAAATCAAAGCAGGAAAACCCCCAGGCTTCGCTGCTTGCGGTTCTTAAAAACAGGACAGCTGTCACTTATAAACTCAACGCTCTTTTAAAAGCTCCTGACAATAAATCCTGTACTGCATCATGCAATATTGAAATAGACTCGAACATCGGTAAACCTCACAGGATATATCTTTACATGATCTCCATGGTCCTGGAAGACGACGGCCTCTGGTATGTCGATCCTGCCAGTCTGGCAACCAATGAAATACCGGAATCAGCCCCGGTGCCGGAGCAGACGCCCGCTCCTGCTGCGGAAATCACCGGAGACACCATCCTGTATTACAATCCGGAGGGTGGATCAAAATACCATTTAGATCCGAACTGCAAAACAGTCAATCCGAAGTTTATCCCGCTGCAGGGTACCTTCCGCTATTCGGAAGTGAACGACCCGCAGTACCAGGAACTGAGGACCTGCCATATCTGCCTCGCGCCCGAAAGGCCGTCAGGCGATTCCGGTGAGCTCTCACCTTCAGATTACACCCAGAAGGCATGGGCATTCACCGCTGAACTCTACGCGGAAATACTGAAGAATCCGGAAAGCAACACCAACCAGCCTTTCTGTGTCAAAGGCATGGTACAGGAAGTCGTTTCTGAAAATCCGCTGACCGTTGTGATCAACACCGGCGATGACGGCGAATCCCTGCCGGTCATCATTGAAAGCCCTGACGCGGACAAAATCCACTGGGAAAAGGGCTGTAAGTATCGGATCTACGGGGACTTTGTTTCCGTGAAGGATAACATGCCCGTACTGAACGCCCGTTTCAGCTTCACCTGGTAAAACTGCCGCATAATAAAACGGAGACAAGGATTCGTTTCCTTGTCTCCGTTTATTTTTTTATTTCTTCCGGGAGGCTTTCCATGCCGCGCTGCACAGAAGCAGTCCCAGGAGACTGAACAGGATCAGGCCGATCCATATCATCGGATGACCGCTGTCACCGGTTTTCGGCACCGGCCGCGGTGTTGCTGTCGGAGCCGGCGTAGGAGAAGGTGTCGGGGAGGCCGTTGGGGAGGCCGTCGGAGAAAGCGTCGGAGAAGCGGTAGCCGGCGCGGTTGTAACAGGCGCTGCCTGACTGACGGTCAGGGTCGCTTCCGCCTCTCCGTCTTCAAAGGTAATTACGATCTTGTGCTCTCCGGTGGCCAGCGAATCCAGGTACCCTGCCTTCAGCGTCAGGACCAGGCTGCCCGCAGTCTTGCTGTAGTTTCCCTCGCCGACAGGTTTCCCATCCACGGTGACGCTTTTAAAGCTGTCAAATGTCACCGCGTCCCGGATGCTGCGCTTAACCGTAAAAACAAAGTCTTTCCCGCTGCCCTGGATATACCCGTCTCCTTCCGCTGTAACGGAATAAACCGGATCCTCTTCATAGGTATAAACATAGACGGTGTCCTGAGTGAGTACCGTTTCCGTATCCGGCGTCACGTCCCAGCTGCCGGCCTTGCAGCTGGCGGCAGGTTTTGTGCCGGCGCCGGGAATCTGCTCCGTCTTCAGTTTCAGCGTATCCCCTTCGAAGCCGGTCAGCACGGCTTCCATGTCATCGCTGCCGCCCTGGTCCCATTCACCGTTGACCACGCGGAAGATCACCTTCACGCTGACCCCGTCCCGGACCGTCAGGCTGCCCGGTACATACTTGATATCGTAATTGCCGGTCATATCCTGCTCTTCGTTGTCCGTGATCCGGGCCGCGGACGGAACGATTTTCCCGTTTTCCACTTTCAGCGTGACCGCGCTGAGGGTATGGCCGTCTGCCAGGCCGTCCGCATCCACATAGCCTACGCCGGTTTCAGGCTGACTGCCTTCCATAACTGTCTGGGCTTTCGCTGTCACGGAAACCACTTTGGGGCTGATAACCACTGTGACACACTTCCTGCCGGAATGGCTGTGGGTGCTGTCGCCGGCCGCCCGGTACCAGACGTAATAGGTTCCTGCATCGGTACCTGTTGGAATCTCTTCGCCCCAGCCGAAAACAGGAGCATCTTCCGCGTTCTTGCCGAGAATATACTGCATCGTACCGTCCTCAGCCTTCCCGGCGCTAACAAGCGCAACGGCCGAACCCGTATAGCTTTTATCCTGCCCCCGGGGCACGGTTTGGACGGTTGCGGAAGGTTTTTCCGGCCATATCGCTTTTACCTTGATCACTCCGTCTACTGCACAGGAGCGGGTAATCAGTACTTCCGTTCCCACTTCACCGATCAGATCCACGCCGTTGACTTCCCAATGGCTGAATTTCCTTCCCTCCGGCGGTTCAAAGCCGCAATCCGGAAGTACCACCTTCCCGCCTTCACTGACCGTTTCGGATTCCATAGTGCCAAAGCCGCCATTGGGATCATAGACAAGTTTAAACTGCACGGACGGGAAACCCGCTTCTTTATAGTCCAGCGTTTTTCCCGTCTTATCAACCGGTATGCCTGTCGGCTGTTTCCACCGGTCATAACCCACGCCGGACACCTCATTGACCACGGTGCCGGAAAAGGCTTTTCCGCTATCCAGGAAGGCCTGTGTTCCCACAGAAACAATCTCTTTTTTGATCGTGACCTTGGAAGCGCTGATGCCGCCGCTTCCGCCAATCGCTTTGACTGAACCGCCGCTGAAGACCAGCGGACCGTTACAGATGATTGCCGGGCCGCCCCAGGTGTCGTACATTTCAGCATTCAGGCTGCCGGAACCGCCGATGGTTACAGTACAATCGGCTTTGGCGCTCCTGATGACGTTATCCTCATCATAGGCCCATTCCTTGCCCTGGATCACGGAGTTTGTCCCCTCCAGGAGAATTGTCAGGTTATCGGTGCCGTTATAGTAGATCGCGGCGTTTCTGCCGGCTGTATACTCATACCCCAGCCCGTTGTAGCTGTAGTCCTTCAAGGTGAGGGTATGGGAAGAGGGTTCATACTTCCAGTGGTTTTCCTCCAGGCTGCCGCAGTTTTCATCGGTAACCTGTGTTCCACCAATCCAGAGCGGATACTGAGTCGCGGATGTTCCCAGCGCGGCGGTGCAGGCTGCAGCAAAAACAAGGCATAGCAGCAGGCATGCCAGAACCTTTGTCCTGTTGATCATTTCTGTGTCCTCTTTTCACGCGGCAGCACCGGTGCTTTGCCCGGAAACCGCAATTCATAAATATTGTACATACTCTTTCTTATATTTTCAACATCAAAATATGCGTTTTTCCTTTCCCTACCCAGGTGTTTCGCTTTGTGTTATACTCTCACCGGATATTTCCTTTACGGGAGGACAAGGTCATGCAGATCCTGTTTGTTCTGGAAATCATCGGTACCATTGCCTTTGCGATTTCCGGCGCGATTGTCGGCATTCAGAAAAAAATGGATATCTTCGGCGTGTGCATTCTGGGCCTCACGGCGGCTGTCGGAGGCGGTATCCTGCGGGACCTGATCCTGAACATCACCCCGCCCGCGGCTTTCCAGAATCCTGCCTTTGCGGCGACTGCCATCGTCGTCAGCATCCTGGTTTTCATTCCGGCAATCCGGAACGTCTTTGAGCACGGGAAGAAGTTCTATGAAGCCCTGATCCTGATCATGGATTCCATCGGCCTGGGGCTGTTTACCGTGGTCGGCGTCCAGGTGGCCACCGCCGCCATGCCGGAGCGGAACCTGTTCCTGATCACCTTCGTCGGTGTGCTCACCGGTGTGGGCGGCGGCATCCTGCGGGATGTGTTTGCCGGGAATACGCCCTATATCTTTATCAAGCACTTCTATGCCTGCGCCTCCATCATCGGGGCGTGGACCTGTGCCCTGCTCTGGCCTTATACCGGCTCTGTCACCGCTATGATTGCCGGTGCCGCCCTGACCGTTATCCTCCGCCTGCTGGCAGCCCGCTTCCGCTGGAGCCTGCCCAAAGCAAAATAAACCCTCACGGAGTAATGGCAATATGAAAATCGGAGTCATCCAGGCAAGTTCCCAGGCTTCCAAAAACAGCCTGATATACAATACGGTCCGAAAGTATGCCCCGGATGCGGAAGTGATCAACTTCGGCTGCACGGAAGACGAGCAGGAACGCTACAGCTATATCGAGATTTCCCTGCTGGCCGGGATGCTGCTGGCCAGCGGCGCGGTGGACTTTATCGTCACCGGCTGCTCCTCCGGCCAGGGCATGATGCTCGCCTGCAACAGCTTCCCGGGGGTACTGTGCGGCTACGCACCCACCCCGGCGGACGCTTACCTCTTTGCCCAGATCAACAACGGCAATGCTGTTTCCCTGCCCCTGGGAGAGGAATACACCTGGACCGGAGAAGAAAACTTTGAGGCCACCATTGCCCGCCTTTTCTCGGAACCTTTCGGCCAGGGCTGGCCCAAGGGAGAATCCGCCCGGAAGCTCCGGGATACGGAACTGCTGAAGAGCATCCGCCGAAGTTCCCAGGTATCTGCCGTTGAGTTGTTGAATTCCCTGGACAAGTCCGTACTGAAAAGCATCCTGAGAAAACAGAATGTCATCGAATATATTCTGAAACATGGCAACGAAGAGATAAATCAATTCATAATTCACAATTCATAATTCATAATTTGTGGCTTATACACCAAATGGAGAATCTGTACACATGGACATTCGCATTGTTGACAACGACATCCGCCTGATTCCCTACTACCGGAACGACGAGGTTTCCCTGGCCTGGTACCAGGACCTGGATGTTTGCAAACAAGTGGATAACATCGATCACACCTACGACCTGGAAACCCTGCATAACATGTATGATTACCTGTCCTCCCACGGCGACTGCTATTATATCGAGTACCAGGGCGTGCTGGTGGGCGACGTCTCCCTGCGGGAGAACAAGGAAGTCGCCATCGTCATCTGCAAGGAATACCAGAACCGGCACATCGGCCGGAAGTGCGTCATGGATATGCTGAAGCTGGCAAAAGAAAAGGGCTATGACAAGGTCATCGCCAGCATCTATACCTTCAACGAGCAGAGCAAGAGCATGTTCCGGGCGCTGGGCTTCGTGCAGACCGGCGAAGAAGACTTTGAACTGATACTGTGAGGACTCCATGGATATTCAGCGCATAGACAACTATACAGATACCCGTTTTTCAAAGACAGTGCTGGAGCAGCACGGCGCTTACCTGATTGACAATGATCCCTATGAAATCAAAATCACAGGCCCGGCGGAAGCAACAGTCCGCGGGAAGGATCCGTCCGTGTATGCGGAGCTGATTGAGGAATTCCGTTTCCACGCACCGCATATCACCCGTTTCTTTGATGAAGCCGGTTCCCTGCTTGCGGAGTATCCGGTGCCGGAGATAATTGAGGTAGAGATCGACCGGATCCAGCCATCCCAGTTCTTTGTTGATGAGGAGAAGCTGGCCGCCATCCGGAGCTTTATCCATCAGCCGGAAGACGTCATTATCCAGGTGCTTCCCTGGAACGACCGGTTCATCTCCCTGGACGGTCATACCCGTCTGTACGCAGCTGTGCAGGAGGGTTTTCCATCCGTGAAGGCAGTTATCAGCGAAACAAACGAATGGGTCTGGCCCTTTGTCTTGGAAGCGGAGAAAAGAAAAATCTTTAGTCCCCGGGATCTGATCCTGCTTTCCCATGACGATTACGAGGTTCAGTGGAACCAGTACTGCGATTCCGTTTTTGCGCAGCAAGATCCCAACGCTGACGGATAACCAGACATATTTTTCCATATCAGTCCTTTATTCAGGGCTGATATATATTTATACTGTATCCATGAAGATCAATGAAGCCCAGGGAAGGAGTGAAACCCGTTCATGAACAGAATCCAGTTTCTCCCGATTCTTTCAACGGTTTTCCTCTGCCTGGTTTTTGCCGCCGGCTATTTCGGCATATCGGTGCCGAATTATATTACAGCCGCAGCGCTTGCCCTGGAGTTTATCAATATCAGCGTCCTGCTTGTCAAAGGGCTCTGGAGAAAGAAGGATAAAAATGATTGATTTCCTGTTTGATGCAGCCGAGGTTGTCCTGGACGTTATCATTAACATATTCTCAGCGAAGCGGCGGAAACGCAAAGCCCAGCGCAAAGCGGAGGAAACCGGAGGAACCAGTGAACACACCGAAGATGAACAGGGAAAATAATGTGCCTGTGACCTGTCCGTACTGCGGACAGGAAATGGATGACGGAGAAGTCATGAGCAATGGCCCCTGCGCTCTTTACTGGTTGCCGTCTGATCCAGAGCTCCGGGCTTTGGCCTTCCGTGGAGGCCGCGGCCTGCTCAAAAGTGTTGTTTCCAGGAACCTTGTGCAGATTTCTATAAAGGGAAATTACTGCCACACCTGCAGGAAGCTGATCATCCCCACGGAGATCCAGCCCTGACTTACCTCTCCGTAACCTCATAGTCAAAATCGTTATACAGCGCACCGGTGTCAAGCAAAGGCTTGTCACCGGTTTTCCCTTTGACCAGGACACCTTTCTTCGCCACCCGGTTATAAATCCATCCGCCGGAAAGGGTGACCGGGCTGTTGGGCGGATCAATCCCGGCGTCAATATATTCCCGGATACCCTCCGCACCCCGCTGTCCGGCATTCTCCAGCCCGGCCTGCGTGCCGGATAAATCGCCATTGTTTGCCGCCTCGCAGGCTTCCATCAGGCACTCCGCCATTTCCGCCCGCAGGGTTTCCCTTGCCAGGGCCGGCCGGACCACCGGCCGGGGCGGAATCCGCATGACCGGCGATCCCCGGGTATGGATGGCCAGCAGGAACTTTGACCGGGCGGAAGCCCCGGACGTCAGGCCCACGTCCACCCGGTGCGTTTGCAGATACTTCAGGCATTTTGACCGTTTTTTGATTTGATCCGTATTCTCTGTGACTGTGATCTTCAGCATATGTTCACATTTTGCGCATGCGAAATACATACAGACATTTTACAATCATAGTGGAGGATTCCATACAGAAAGGAGATTCCTATGGAAAGAACCACCCCTAACATTTCCAGCTCCCTGCGTCATGAGATCCTGAGGATTCCTGAGGCCACCTACGCGGCCACCGGGATTATCATCAACGGCCGGCGGATCAAGAGCCTGGTATTCACCACAGACCTGGCCATCATCCGTAACTGTGACGCGGACGCTGTTTTCGCTGTATATCCCTTTACACCCCAGCAGGTCATCAGTGACGCGATCATCAAGGCGTCCTATATCCCTGTTTTCTGCGGCGTCGGCGGCGGCACCACCCAGGGCCTGCGCACCGTCACCCTGGCGAAGGACGTGGAATGCCAGGGCGCCATGGGCGTTGTGCTCAACGCGCCGATTACCAACCCGAACCTGAGCGCCGTTGTCAAGGCGGTGGATATCCCCGTCATCATCACGGTCACCAAACCGGATACGGATATTGAAGCCCGGCTGGACGCCGGCGCCTCCATCCTGAACGTCGCCGGCGGTGCCGCCACACCGGATATTGTTCGCAGCATCCGGGAGCGCTTCCCGGAGGTTCCCATCATCGCCAGCGGCGGAAACACGGATGAGAACATCGAGAAGACGATCCTGGCCGGGGCAAACGCAATCACCTATACCCCGCCCACTACCAACGACCTGTTCAAGGCCCTCATGGAAAAATACAGGGAAGAATAATCCCTCAGGGAATATAGACTGACCGGCTGTACAGCCGGATCAGCGACAGCAGCTGCAGTCCAAAGGTGGTTTCCGGCAGATCCGCCAGGACCGTGGACGCAGCGGAAGAAGCAGAGGAGGCGCCGGCCGCGTAAGTGACCGACACCTCCCCTGCTTTTTTACCTGTAATCCGCTGCGGCTGCCCTGCCGCGGCGATCTGCGCTTTGGTAGCGGCGATCTCGTCGGGCAGGGCTGTGCGGGCATACAGCGTCAGCTTATGCGCCGCGTACAGCCGCCGGGCCTCCTCCGCGTCCTCCGCCGTGAAGGCGGAGAAACGGGCATTGGCCTGGGCAATACAGGAGGATAAAACAAAAGCGGGCGTAAAGCCCGCAAATTGTGGATAATAGGATTTAAACTCCGATTCTGTCAAAGTTTGATTCCTCGTACAGGTCGCTCAGATCCGGAAGGTCCAGCTTCACGCAGTTCTCAAAGGCGTCGGGGCCGACGTTTTCCAGTTCCTCCGGCAGCTCGATGCTTTCCAGTGCCAGGCAGTTGGAGAAGGCCTTGTCGCCGATCACTTCCACCGGATCGGGAATCACGATTTCCTTCAGCGTGTAGCAGCAGAAGAAGGCGCTTTCACCGATTTCCTCCAGATCGTCCGGCAGCCGGATGTCCGTCAGGGCAATGCAGCCGGAGAAGGTGAAGGGATTGATCGAATAGGTCCAGGAAGGCATCACCATGCTCTGCAGGGACTGGCAGCGGCAGAAGGCCTTGGCGCCGATGAAGCTGCAGGTATCCGGAATGGAGACGTTTGTCAGGCTGATGCAGCCGTCAAACGCTTCGCTGCCGATGTAATCCACTGCAGCGGGCAGGGTCACACTGGCCAGGCTTTCACAGTTCTGGAAAGCGCCGCCGCCGATGTAGAACAACTCGTCCGGCAGGATCAGTTCAGTCAGGTTTGTGCAGCCCGCGAAGGTGTTCTTGCCGATGGTGGTCAGGTCCACAGGCAGGCGTACGGAGGTGAGGCTTTCACAGTTCCGGAAGGCCATCTCCCCGATGAAGGTAATGTTTTCCGGGAAAACCAGTTCCGTCAGGGCGGTGCAGTCCTGGAAGGCACGCTCCGCAATGGAGGTTACCTTCGCCGGGAAGGTGATGCTCTTCAGCTTGCGGCAGCCGTTGAAGGCGTCCGCACCGACAGTGGAGATATTGGTATCATGCAGGTTAATATACCGCAGATTATCGCACTGGTAGAATGCCCGCCGGCCGATCGCCCGCACCGAGTCGAAAACAACCACCTGGGCGAGGCTTTCATTGCCGTAGAAGGCGGACGCACCGATAATGCGGGTTCCATCCGGCAGCGTATACGCGCTGTATTCCTTGGTCATCGGATAGCAGATCAGGCGGCTGTCATCCCGGCTGAACAGTACTCCGTCGTTCAGGTACAGGTTCGGGTTTCCTTCGGCAACCGTCATATCCGTCAGCCATGCGCAGCCTTCAAAGGGATTCATGCCGACCACTGTCAGGGTAGCGGGCAGGCTCACCTTCTCCAGGTTGGCGCAGCGGCGGAAAGCGTAATCTCCGAGGGAGACCAGGCCGTCTTTAATTTCCAGCTCTTCCAGGTAATCATCCGCCTGGAAAGCGGAAGGCCCGATGGCCGTAACCTTGATCCCGTTCAGTTCCTGCGGAATGACCAGGGAGGTCTCCGTACCTTCATACAGGATGATCTCTGCAGTGCCGTCATGCTGGATGATATAGGTATAATCCCCGGCCTTCTGGCTCTGCTCCGCAACAGCGGCCGGAAGGATACAGCAAAGGAAGAGAACGCAGACTATCAGAGCTGCTGCGAACTTTCTCATCCGTACCCCTCCCATCATGCTGTTCTATTCTGCCTTTTTGTGTCATATAATCATATCGTGTTTTCGCCTGTTAGTCAATTTTTTTGTTGTTTTCTGCCGCAGTGGAATCCACCTGTGGCGCGGTTTTTGCGGCGTTTTGCTTCCGGCCGGATGGATTCGGGCGCGTTTCCCCCTCCGGAGAGGGGGCGGCAGGCACTTTCCGGCCTGTCGCATCCGTGCCCTCCAGCGGCTCCGCTTCAAGCTTTTTCCGCTGTACGGAGGTCACTGCCGCCTCCAGGGAACCGTCATTCAGCAGCATCTGGAACAGGGGATCCTCGCGGATGGCCTCCGGGGCTTCCCGGAAGGTCAGGCGCGTTTCCGGGGTAACCCGGTGAATCACTGCGCCGGTATGATCACGAAACTCGGCGCAGACACGGGACAAAATGAGCATAGGTTTTCTCCTTTCAGTCGAAAACAATTCACAATTCATAATTCATAATTCACAATTGTTTTCAACATTAACAGACATTCTGGACTTACAATAGCATTGACATTATCATTTCGATCAAGATTGCAGATGACTACAGGAGCAATTTCACCCCGCAATTCTACAGAAGTTCAGCAACTCATAATTATGAATTATGGATTGTGAATTATGAATTGACGGATCAGATTCCATCTAAATATCTGATGGTAGAGGGATACAAGAACCTTACCTCGGAGAACTGAGCGATATAGGGGATTTTGATCCGCATTTCGGAGTACTCCGTGTCCATCCGGCGCAGGGGCTGGGTGAGGTTGAAGCAGATCCGGTCCACCCGGTTCATATAAACCACCATGCGGTCAGATCCGTTGCTGCCCACGCCGCCGCACCACTTGCAGGGAGAAATGGTCAGCTCACCGCCCTGCTGCACAGACAGGTTGTTCTCCAGCACATAGGTCAGGATGGACCGTTCAGAGTCGTCGGACACCTTGCGGGTCACCAGCTGGCCAAACTGCTCCACAGGGATCAGGATATGGTTCGGCAGAGCGTCGGAGGAGCAGTCGTTGTCCTTCCAGAGGGCGGAAATGGCCCTGTTGATGTCCGCCAGGATCTCATCCGCCGTCTTGTTGTCCCAGGCCGTGTCCGTTCCGCCCGGGGTATGCGGTGCCGCGGAAGACCGGGTGATATTCGGGTTATTGCACAGGCCCGTGGAGGAAACCTTGGTAAAGCCGGTATAAACGTTGCGGTCAATCAGCTTGTCGCAGTGCAGGCGGATACCCTTGTTCAGGAAAGTTTCCGGATCCCGGCCGACCTGCAGCATCTTCTCCCGCTCCATGGTGGAGAA
>JAFROK010000060.1 GCA_017429695.1 Clostridia bacterium
CTTGTCATTCAGCGCCTTCTGTCAACTTCTTAGGTTCATGGCTATTTTCAAGTGTCAATCTCCTGGGGTACGAGGCAATTTGATTGTCCACATCCCGGGTGTGGGTCAAATTCACGTGTCCATTCTACGGGGTACATTTTAGCGATTTGGTCCAAAACGATTTTGAGGATTTGTCCGAATCTTGATTCGGGTAACAAATCCCATACTGCAGCCGTCAAAGCCGCCATGCGGCTTTGGTAACGGCGATCGAATGAGGAGGACACCGAAAATGAGTGAAGCCAAAAATGCTACCAAAGTAATTACCGAAAAGAACACCGTATTCAGCTACCTGACCGTGAACGAGCCGAAAACGCCCATCGGCGGCGGAACCCCGAAATATTCCGTGAGCCTGATTATTCCCAAGTCCGATACGGAGACCATCCAGAAGATCCGGAAGGCCATCCGGGCCGCCTACGACGAAGGCCAGAACAGGCTCAAGGGCAACAGCAAGTTCCTGCCCGCCCTGGAGGACCTGAAAACGCCCCTGCGGGACGGCGATAAGGAACGCCCCGGAGACGAGGCCTACAAGGACGCCTATTTCCTGAACGCCTCCAGTACCAGCAAGCCCGGCCTGGTCGGAAGGGACTGTACTCCCCTGTTCGATTCCAGCGAATGGTACAGCGGCATCTCCGGAAAAGCGTCTATCAACTTCTTTGCCTTCAACACCAACGGCAACCGCGGCATCGCCTGCGGCCTCAACAACCTCCAGAAGCTGAAGGACGGCACACCCCTGGGCGGCCACAGCCGGCCGGAGGATGATTTCGAAGTTGAGGATGACGATGACGACGACTTCTTGAGCTGACCTCCAAAACGAGGCGCCGGACAATCATGCCCGGCGCCTCTGTTATACAGTTTCCTCAGTCCTGCTTTTTCTTCCGGTTACGCACTGCTTTCACCGCGGAAGAAACATCTTCTTCTGTAAGCCCAACCTCATTTGCCCACGAAGCTGCCGCATCCATCTTTTTTTGCAACTCTAATTCCATGATATACGGATTCAGCTTTGCATCAGAAAAATCATATTCTTTTTCCATCCGTTTTTCCCCTTACGCGCTAACGCTCATCATATACAGTTCATCCGGACAAAGATCCTGTCCATCTGGCCATACAACTGTAAATCCATCTGTCTTAACGCCTTTAAAATATGCTTCATCCGCCAGTTGTCCATACCATTCGCCCTGAATATATGGTTTTACATCAAAGCGTTTGTCTTCACCATTATCAAATTCCACTTTCAATATATAATCCTGTTCCGGATAAACTTTCACAGCGGTAGGCCGCAGCATAACACACATCTCCTCACTTCAGCGGATCAATCTTGAAGTATCCTTCACCATCGCTGAGCATCTTCCAATTAGCCATCAGTTCATCTTCATGAATGGCCATCCAGCCTTCCAGCATCCTGCGCTGGCGAATCGGAAATTCGCCTTCCAGGATTTCACCATCCAGCGCTATCACAATCTCAGAATCACCATAGATAGCATGAATATCCGCTGTGACATTCATCACTTCCCTTTTTTCTCATCAGCACGCCACTAATCAAGGCTCGGCTGTATTAATACCCCGTATTTGCCTGGGTTTTCATTCTCTGTATAGGTTTTGCACGTTTACAGGGTATTTTACCATGAACCACAGGTATCGTCCACTGAAAAATGGCAGATTCATGCGGATTCATGCACAGTCGTCGGGTTGAAGATACTCTCGTGCGCATGCGCGCACACCTGTACACGCGCGCACACGTACGCCCGCGCGCGCACGCGCGTTCATCCATGATTTCCCTGGTAATCCGTTTTTGTTCATCTTGAGATCTTTTAGTTGCTTTTATTGTTGTCATTCGGGAGCACCTCCGGTTTTTGAATAGCGAAGGGATTGCCTTCGCTTTATGAGAATTTACACTATGTTATGCTCGGTGTATTATGTCCGGCTGCGTTACGTCCGGCTGTATTATGTCCGGGTGTATTTCCGGAATTCCGTCTTTGGTGAAGACGACTTCTGCGCGGGAAATCATCCAGTTTTTGCCGCCGTCCGGACTTCCCTGGTAAAACAGGTGGGTTTTCCCGTCCTCATCCTCAAACACGTACGGATGGCCTGATTCTGATGCATTCCAGGCATCCGCCGAACCGTTTGCCAGGAGCGGGGTTTCGCTGATACGCTCAAAATGAATGCCGTCATTGCTGACCGCGCAGCCGATCTGCTGCGGACTGCAGTTATATGCTCCGGCATAGAACAGATATACCCTGCCGTTCCTGACGATGGCCGCAGGAGCTTCAATGCATGTCTGCTCCCATGGCAGTTCGGGTTTCAGGATGGGTGCGGAGCAGCGCTGAACCCAGTCACTTTTGTGAAAGCCGCTATCCAGCCGGGCCGATGAAACGCCAAGCATCTGAACCTGCAGGTCAGGATCCCGGGTGGCCCAGTACAGGAGCAGTTCATCTCCGAACGCGACCACATCTGCGTCAATCGCCCGGTGGGCATTCCAGTCTCCTTCCGGAACGACAACCGGATTGGTTTCATCCCGTTCGAAGTGAATACCATCCGTTGAAGTCGCATGGCAGATATAGTCTTTGGGAAACTGGCCGTAACTCTGATAAAACAGGTGAATCACACCATCCAGGACAATGGCCCCGGGAGCAGCCAGTCCGCGTCCCTCCGCTTCCTGTTCCGGACGGATTTCGCCCGCTTCTTCCCAGTCTTCCAGGTTATCGCTGACGGCAATCCCGATCACAAAACGGTCATTGCCGGAGTTGTCGATCTGCTGTTTGGAGAAATACAGGTATCCCCTTCCCCTGTAGCGGATCACACAGGGATCCTTGGCAAAGAAACGATCCGGCTCTGATGCGGGCGATCTGAAAAGCATTTTATCATCCTCCTGGTTCTTAGGTAATACTACCATGAACGGCGGAGATCGTCCATACGGGAAAGAGGGATACAACGGGTATATCGGAGTTTCAGAAGGGGCTGAATGAGGATTCTCTCGCGCGCATACGCGCGCGCACGCGCACGCGCGTTCAGGAACCAAAAAAACAACATCATCTCCCAACGTATTTTCTTTATCTTTCTCTATATCTATATCTTTATATATGGGTATAACCTGAGGTACAGGTTGATCTAGTCAATCACATCTTTTTGTTTTTCTGCTTTTTCGTATTCCGCTTTTTCTTATTACGTCGTTTCGAATTCTGTTGTTTCGTATCCTGCTGTTTCGTATCCTGCTGTCGCGTATCCTGCTGTCTCATGTCCTGCAGGCAGGCGTTCAGGCATCCTCCGAGCATGAAGAAAAGCATACAGTAATATATCCACATCATGACCACCATGATAGTACCGAGATATCCGTACGCGCCAAATTTGTCCGATACGGAAACATAAATGGAATATCCCCAGGAAAACACCGCCCAGGCCAGGGCGCTGAACACCGCCCCGGGAAACTGTTGTTTGATTTTCCGCTTCCCTGTCGGAAGCGCGTCATACAGGTACATGAAAATGGGAATCAGGATCAGGATCCAGAGCAGATACCTGAATTTTTCCACAATGGAAATGATGGCTTTGGCCAGGGAACTGACCGACGGTATGCTCTGCAGGTAAGCGAGCAGGTCCGAACCGTAAACCAGCATGGCAAGGCTCAGGACAATCATCACCAGGAAGAGCAGCGTATAGATTACCGCCCACGCGGCAAAAACGACAGACGGCTGCCTGCGTTTCAGCCCGTAAGCCTCATCCAGGCCTTCCATCAGGGCCCGGACAGAACCGCTGGCGGCAACCAGCAGCAGTATGGATGAAATCAGCGTTATGGTTTCGTCGCTGTTGAAGATACTGGATGCAAGGGAGTTGATAAAGTCAAACGCCTGTTTTGAAATTGTACCCGAGAAAACCCGCAGCACTTCCTCCTGGGTTACGGGAAGAAAGCGGATCAGGCTGACCAGCAGCATCAGGGCCGGCGCCATTGCGATAAAAATATGATAGACCGCTGCCGCTGCGAAGGTGTATACATGGGTTCCCCTGATTTTTAAGATCAGAGCCGAGATCAGGGAACGGATTTCTTTTTTCCCGATCATCGGGTCTGCTCACCTCCCATCCTGCGGGATTAATTCTTCCAGCTGCCGGATAATCCGGTCTTCCCTGCCGGTCGGTGTGACGCAGCTGCCGTCCGGCAGGTAGAGGATTGCCCGGACTCCTGCGTCCTTTGCGCAGTATACGTCCAGGGTCCGGTCGCCGACATAGGCCGTAGCGTTCCGATCCAGTCCGTATTTGTCTGTCAGGTATTCGACGCCTTCCCCGGAAGGCTTCGGCTGAAACCCGTTTTCAAAGGTCACAATCTCCGTGAAGAACCGTGTCAGGTCCAGCCGGTCCAGAATCGGAGCAGTAGACTTACCCCGGTGGGTATAGACAAAGTGTTCCGCGCCGGCATCCTGCAGCGCTTCCAGGGTTTCAGCCGCGCCGGGAATCAGGGTAATCTCGTCTGTTTTCCCGTGGCTGATTTCCCGGTACCGGTCATACAGCTTTCGGTAATCCGCGCCGGTTTTTTCGGACACTTCCCGGAGGTAGGCCGATACGGATCCTTGTTTGACCGCTTTCATGATATCGTCATATGTATCCCCGGTCCGGTATTCCTCCGCGATCTGCGCCAGGCTGGAAACAATGGATCCGTAGGAATCCAGCAGTGTTCCGTCCAGGTCCCAGATATAGGCAGTCAGCGTTCCGGGCAGGCCGGCGGTTTTTCCGGATTCAGCGGAAGCGTCTCCGGCGCTGAGCCGTTGCTGCTTCAGCTGTTCCTCCCGCCGCCGACGTGCCTTGTTCAGGGCATGCATCGCCTCAAAGGGCCCGACAATCGCTGAGATAATCAGCAGTATCCAGTACCAGGGCATCCTGTGACTTCCTTTCTGTTCCGGAGAATAAGGAAAAGGAGCGGCAGTCCGGTCCGGCATCCGCTCCTTATATTTTTTCTTGTTCAGTCTTTGCCTTCTGCCGCGGGGATGCTTTTCCGCATGAGTTCCAGCACGGCGTCTGCTTCCGCCGAGAGGGCTTTCTCATATTCCGGATCCCTGCTGTCCGGCATGATGCTGCCTTCCAGGTAGTAATGATGCGCTCCGTCTGCCGTCCATCCGCAGATCAGGCAGCCTTCGTCAAAGAAGCCTTCCACCTTGTCATACTCGGCGGTATAGTACCCGGCGGTACCGGTTCCGGCATCCCAGCACAGGTAGATCCGGTAACAGAGCAGCGTCTTTTCCGGTTCCGGCATGGACAGCATCAGCACCCGGATCCCGTCCCGGGACATATCCCGGGTTTCAAACTGCCCGGCGTCATAAGTCACGGCAAAACCGATTTCCGTTACATAGGTATTCCAGCGCCCGTACAGCCCGCCGCCGCTGAGCTCCGCCATCGTTTCCTCCGGCGCAGCATAGAACAGGCGCTGCAGCAGCCGGTGCTCGAAATAGTAGCGGGCGTCAAACAGCGTCAGCGGTTCGCTTTCGGCTGCCTGGACTTCAGCTGCCTGGGTTTCGGCTGTTCCCGCCTCTTCCGCCGCAGCCAGGCACGGCATGGCTGCGAGGGCCAGCAGGAGCAGCAGGATGAATCCTTTTCTCATGGGAGTGATTCTCCGCAGCAATTTCGGAAAGGTTACTGCTTCGCGCCGCACTCGGGGCAGAACTTCGTGCCGGCAGGAATTTCCTTGCCGCAGTTGGTGCAGAAAGCGGAAGCTGCCTGCTTCGCGCCGCATTCGGGGCAGAACTTGACGCCGGCGGGAATGGCCTTGCCGCAGGCGGTGCACACCGCACCGGCTGCCGGCGCCGCGGGGGCATGCTGGGCAGCGGGATTCAGGCTCTGGGCAAACATCTGGCCCATGGCCGCGCCGGCGCCCATGCCGACACCCATGCCGGCCATGCCGCCGTTTTCATTGTTGGCCGCTTCGCGCATGGCTTCCGCCGCCTGGTACTTGGCATACTGGTCCAGGTTGCCCAGCACGCCCATGGACGTCTTCTTGTCCATGGTCTTTTCGACTTCTTCCGGCAGGGAGATGTTCTCGATCACGAAGCTGCACAGCGTCAGGCCCAGCGGGGCCAGTTTCGGATTGATATTCTTCAGGGCGAAGTCGGCCAGTTCGTCATAATTGGCGGCCAGGTCCAGGGCCGGAATCTTGCTTTCGGCAATGGCGTCGCTCAGGCCGCTGACCAGCGTCCGCTTGATCTGGCCTTCCACGCCGTCCACCGTAAAGAGGGCGGATGTGCCGAAGACTTCCTTCAGGAAGGCTTCCGGATCGGAAACGCGGAAGCTGTAGATACCGAAAGCGCGGAGCCGGATCATGCCGAACTCGGCGTCCCGCATCATCACAGGATTGCTGGTTCCCCACTTCATATCGAGGAACTGCTTGGTGTTGATGAAATACACATCGGCCTTGAAGGGGCTCTTGAAGCCGTATTTCCAGCTCTTCAGGGCGGTCATGATCGGCATATTGCTGGTCTGCAGCTCATAGCGGCCGGGCTCGAAGATATCGGCCAGCTGGCCTTCGTTCACAAAGATCGCCACCTGGCTCTCGCGAACGGTCAGCTGCGCGCCCATCATGATTTCCTTGCCATTCATGTCATACTTATAAACCATGGTTTTGCTGGAATTATCTTTCCATTCGATAACGTCAATCAGTTGTCCCTTGATTTTGTCGATAATGCCCATTTGGATTTCCTCCTTCTGTAGTCCGTGCTGGTTGATTTTTATTCATTTCCCGCTTCGGTGCATAATGCGTTCAGAGCGGGCAGTATCCGGATTTCCTTGAGCGTCAGTTCGAGCTCGTAATATTCCTTCAGGTGGTCGATTCCTTCGCGGATGTGGTCCGTGATCATGGCAGTCATGCTGTCGCCGGAAACGGATGTTTCCACGCCGTGCAGCGGGCAGGCCAGCACCAGGATCCGCCCGTCGGGATGCACCGTGGGCAGGACGTGAATGCCTTCAAAGTCCCCGCCGATATTCTTCCGCAGCGTCAGCTCCAGCCGGTCCGGGCCATAATGCCAGCAACCTTCCAGGGTATCGTCGCTGCCTTCTTTCTGGACGAGCTCCGCCAGGATGCATGGCCGGTCCGCGTCCATCCGGCTGCGCAGCAGGCGCATATTGCGGATCAGCTCTTCCCGGGTGGCCACTTTTCCGTTCATGACCTTGCGGAAGAACTCATGCCGGCATTCCTGCAGCATATCGGCCTGCGTAAAGCGGTCGTTGGAAAAATCGGCATGCAGCCGGTTCAGCAGGATGTTCAGTTCATTGAGATAACGCAGCACTTCCTGCTTGTTGCGCCCGGCCTGGAAAATGGAAACTGCCGGCCAGTTTTCCTGCAGGTAAGCCAGGATCTTCTCTTCCTCCTCCGGAGAAACAGCGATGGCGATCCCGTCTGCGTGATGTTTTGCAAGACTGTCGATTGTTCCTTCCAGATCATGGCGGATGTGCGGGTATTTAAAGCCCGTTCTTTCCCAGTTTTCCACCGAGTTGAAAGCGTCCAGCACTTCGTCCTGATCCGTAATCAGCAACAGTTTATACATCCCACAACCTCCAGCAAAGGAAAATACAGGATTAGCAACCGATATTATACAGCGCGGGCCCCGTTATTGCAAACATTTTTCGGCCGGATTGGCCGTAATCCGGTATTTTTCCTGCATTCTGCGTACATACAGCGGATTAATCCATGAAAAATATGCGGTTTTTGTGGGTTTTTCAGCCCGGATATGGTATAATGAGGGGTAAATGTTGATTCCCGAGGTGTTGGTCAGGATGCGAATTACCATGCTCTCCGTCGGTTCCACCGGCGATGTCCGGCCCTATGTGCTGCTCGGACAGGAGCTTCAGGCCCGCGGTCACCGGGTCACCATCTCCGCCTTTCCCCGGTTTGAGGGAATGGTGACGGATGCCGGCCTGGCGTTTTACCCGATCCGCGGCAGCGCCGAATCCATGATGGCTTCCATTATGGAACCGGACACCAGTGCATTCACCTATCTTCCACGCCTCTGGAAAGGTGTGAAGGATGCCGCGCCGCAGATGCTGAAGGACATGACGGACAGCTGCAAAGACGCGGACGCCATGGTATGCAACTTCTTCGGATCCGTGTTCTATTCCATTTCCGAAAAATACAATATTCCCTGCATTCAGACCCATCTTTTCCCCATGGACCCGACGGGCGAGGTTCCGATCTCCTCGGTCCGGAACCAACATCTGGGATCCCTGATCAACAAGGGCACCTATAAAGTCGGATACTATACCATCGGTACCCTGGAAAAGCATATCCTGGGTGCCTGGCGGCAGGAAAACGGACTGACCGAAAGAAAGCCCGCCACTTGGCCGGTTTACCGGGTTGGCGAACATGAAATCCCGGTTATCTGCGCCATCAGCCCGTCGTTCTTTCCCCGCCCGGCCGACTGGGACCCCCGGATCCATATGAGCGGTTTCTGGTTTGATGAAACGCCGAATGATTACCAGCCATCCCCGGACCTCAGGGAGTTCCTGGAAAACGGAAAAAAGCCGATCTACATCGGCTTCGGCTCCATGAACACCGGCGATATGGACAAGCTTCTTTTCATCTGCCTCCGCAGCGTCCACGCGGCCGGCCTGCGCGCTGTTTTCAGCACCGGCTGGGGCGACCGGACGCAGCTGAAATCCACCAATACCGTCTTCTTCCTGGGCGACGTGCCCCATGACTGGCTGTTTCCCCGGGTCAGCGCCGTGGTGCATCACGGCGGCGCCGGTACGACGGCAGCCGGCCTCCGCTATGGCCGGCCGAGCCTGATCATTCCCTTTGCCGGGGACCAGGCGTTCTGGGCCCACCAGGTATACCGTTCCGGCAGCGGTCCAAAGCCGATTCCCCGGGATTCGCTGTCCATCAAAAAAATGACCCGCGCCCTGCTGGATCTTACGGAAAACACCGGATATGCCGAATCCGCGCAGCACGTCAGCAAAGGCATGGCGGAGGAACACGGCGTCCGGTCCGCCGCCGACTGGATTGAAAAGGAGGTCACCCGATGGTGATCTCCTTTTTCTTGTGCATTTCCATAAGGCGCATAACCAGGGCCGGAATGCCGGTCAGCAACAGCACCAGCAGCACCATGATCAGCGCATAGGCAAACAGTTCCGCATAATTCAGGCTGTCCAGCTGGTTGTGGATTGCTGTTCCCAGGGAGTCCGCAGTCTGCACCAGGTATTCCGCCGTAACAACCACCTTCAGGCCCATGCCGCAGGCATTCACAAAAGCCTGCCGGATATACCCGCTGATCAGCGGCAGGTAGACCCGGAGGATAATACGCGGTGTAGTCCGGCTGTCCAGCCGGTATACGTCCGTCAGGCTGGTGTCGATCCGGACGCAGCCTTCGTATGCGGCTTCGCTGATCAGCGGAACCAGTACCAGGCATCCGGTCAGCACCGGCATCCATTCCTTGGAAAACCGGGTCACCATCAGCATAATAATGCCCAGAAGGATCACCGGGATGGACCGGAACAGCGACTGAAGGGGGCGCAGCAATGCATGCAGGTACGGAACCAGTCCCTCCGCCATGCCCAGCGTGATTCCGATTACAGCGGAAAGCGCAACGGATTTCACCACATGCAAAAGAGTGACGCCGATCCGGGTATATGTTTTCTCCCGCCCCAGCATCTCCCACAGGGTGCGCAGCAGTTCGTCCACGGAAGGAATCAGCGCTTTGCTGCCCTGCAAGGCATGGCCCGCCTGGAGCAGTGCCAGGATCAGGCCGATGCCCAGCAGGGCGGCGATCCGGTTTCCGGTCCGCTTATTCCGCGCCATAGTAGAAATCATCCGCCGGCAGTTCGCCGCCGAACTGGCTCAGGTCAATATTGGCTGTGAATTCAACCATTTCCTTCGCTTCCAGGGCAGGCACATATTTGATGCTGCATCCGGGAATCGCCGCCACAGCCACCTTTTCATTGGGCAGGATTTCCAGCGCGACAGCCGCTTTGGCCACCGCTTCAACATCTGTTATCGTTGCATCGGCAGCGGTTTTGACAGACTCCAGGTAAGCCTTCACGCCTTCGGGGTCCGCTTCCAGCGTCTCCGCCTTCACAAACAGGCCCGCCTGGGCATATCCGTCACGGCCGAGAATGCGCGTCAGTTCGTCTTTAATCGGGCAGGACTGAACCGTATCAAACTTCATTTTGGCTGCGGTCACCGCCGGTTCAGCCGTCAGCACGATCGCTTCCGGATCCGACACCAGCAGCTGCTGGGTCTGGGCCGCGCCAGCCAGGTATTCCACGGTTTCCGGAACGACGCCTTCCTGCTCCAGGACATACAGGGCGATCGACGCGTTGATGGTATTCTCACCGAAAAGCGTAACCTTCGCGCCGTTGATGTCTGAAAGCTGGAAGTTTTCCTTCTGGGACGCAAACACCAGGTTGCCCCAGGTAATCACCGCTGCCAGTTTGTAGGTGGACTTCCCGGCTTTAAACAGCTTGGCGCCGGCATTGATCGGCGCGATAATGAAGTCAGAATTCGCGCTGGCAAACGCCGCCGCAATCGTATCCGCTGCGATAAAGGTATAGTTTTCCGGGTTTTCCTGGGCCAGCCCGGCCACCGCGATCGCCGGAGCGCCACTGGGCGCGGTCAGCGTAAAGCTGCCTTCCCCGGCTGCCATGCTCACCATACCAAACACCATCATCAGACCCAATACAAAAGCAATCATCTTTTTCATTGAAATATCTCTCCTTTTTCTCTTTCAAACTAATACGTGACACCTGATACCTGAAACCTTATTCTCCTGACATCTGAAACCTGATACCTGACACCTGTCACCCCCGCGGTGCCAGCGCGCTTTTGACGATAATCCCGGGCACGTTGCCGAGTTTCCCCGTCATGGCTCCGATCCGGTTGTTATCGCCTTCCACGATCACGCCGATGACCGCGGAGTGTTCCGTCTGGCTCGGCACGCCGATCCGTCCCCGGATGATCTCCCCGTAACAGGAAAGAATCCGGTTCACTTCCGCGGCCGATTCCATTTTCTGAACGACAATTCCGATAAATCCAAGCCTTGTCTCCATACAAATACTCCGTTTGCATCATCTGTTATAAAAAACACGACACAGGCAAAAACCTATGTCGTGTTCAAAAAGCAACGCATATAATCTTCCCCCTTCCCATCTTGCGCCTCGATTTCTCTCAGCGCTCAATCAGGTGTTCCTGTTCCCTGCCTCTGCCTCGTCGCTTCCGCGGCTTAGTGTCGGCTTTCGGGAACAGGATGATTGTATCACTTTTTTCCGGTTACTTCAACTTCTCCTGGATAACCTCCAGCGCCTTGATCAGCTGGACGTCGTTTTCCAGGTCCGCAAACTCGTACATACCGTTGTCGCCTTCCGGAATCGAACATTCCACATCCGGCTTGATGCCCACCTTATGCACGGCGTTTCCGTTGGGGGTGTAGTAGGACGCGATGGTCATTTGGAAACCGGCGCCGTTCTTGCCGATTTCATTCACAGCCTGGATAATGCCCTTGCCGAAACTCTGGGTGCCGACAACGGTCGCTTCCGCGCGGTCCTGCAGTGCACCGGCCAGGATTTCGGAACTGCTGGCACTGTTTTCATTCATCATCACAACCAGCTTGACGTCCACTTTGCCGTTCCGGGTCAGGTATTCGGTATGGTCTTCCTTCCCGTTCTTGTATACCAGGTAGCACAGCTCCCCGCGGTCCAGGAACAGGTCGGCGATATACCGGGCCTGTTCGACCCATCCGCCGGGGTTGTCCCGCAGGTCCATAATAATGCCTTTGGCGCCATCTTCGATCAGTTTGTTCAGATCTTTCTCGAATTCCTTTTCCGCTTCGCCGGCAAACTGGTACAGGGCAATGTAGCCGACATCATCCGTCAGCATCTTGCTTTCAACCTGGTTCACGCTGATCATTTTCCGGGTGATGGTAAATGTGATTTCCTCGCCGTTCCGCAGGAAGGTCACGTCCACATCTGTATCAGGCAGGCCGCGCATAATATCCACCGCGTCGGAAAGGTTGTTTGCGTTCACATACAGATCCTCCCCGACCCGGTACAGGATATCGCCGCGCTGGACGCCCACCATCTCAGCCGGACTGCCCTTGAACACGCGGGAAATCGTGCAGATCTGGGTCTGGTAGTTCGCGCTGATCAGCACACCGATGCCGGTGTAGTTGCCCTCGTCATCCTCCCACATTTCCTGCCATTCTTCAGGATTGTAGTAGTAAGTATACGGATCGCCAAGGGCGCTCATCAGGCCTTTCGCGGCGCCTTCGATCATCTTGGCGCGGTCTGTGTCCTCATAGTACGCTTCTTCCGCGATATCAATCAGGTCCGCCAGTTCGGAGAACTGCTCCAGCCTTTCGTAATCTTCCCGGGTAATCGTCACCGTGTCGGAATCATTGGTGCCGAAAATGGCCGGGTTCTGGGTCTCCTCCTGCGCTTCCCTGCGGAACATGCTTTCCATCTGATTCATGTTCAGCATCGCGCAGCCCGACAGCATGCACAGGGCACACAGCAGGGATACAACCAGCAGGATTCTTTTCTTCATTGTTCCAAACCTCTCTTTTCCTGGAATGATCTCTCAATTATCACGGTTTTCTTCCGGTATGCAGCTGATCATCTGAAAAACCGCCGCATCCCGGAAGCACCGCAGGTCAAATCCGGTTTCCTTGCGGATTTTGTCCAGCCGGTAAATCAGCGTGTTCCGGTGGATAAACAGCTGGCGGGCCGTGGTAGAAAGATTCAGGTCGTTCCGGAAAAATGCCCGGACCGTTTCCATCATTTCGGAATTCAGCTGTTTACCGGTTTCCTCAGAAAGCAGTTCTTTCCGCAGCTGGGCCCGCGTTTCGGCAGGAATTGCGCTGATCAGCCGTTCCATGGCCTGCCGGTTGTAGGCAAACACCCGGCCTTCCGGCTGAAACACCCGGCCCATGGCAATCGCCTGCCGGGCCTGGCGAAGGCTTTCTTTCATCCCGGCAAGTTCCTGAACCGGTGCTCCGATTCCGGCCTGGATCTGGATGCCGGTTTCGGTTTCCACCGTTTCGATGACCGCGGCGGCAAATTCGGCCGTTTCCTCTTCAGTATGGCCTTCCGCCTGCCGGATCAGGACAATATCGCCTGTTTCGGTTTCCGTCACCGCGTCTCCGCGTTCCACAGGCGCCAGGTCGTCCCAAAGCGCCCGGGTAAAGGGTTTTTCCTGTCCCGGCATAGTTTCAAACAGGATGACGCACCGGCGGATTCCGTCCCGGATTCCGCCCGCCGCGCCTGGGACGCGGATTTCTCCTTTCAGCACGTCGCGCCAGGGGTCATTCTTCCGGCCGGAATTTGCCGGTTCCCGGCCTCGGGCTTCCAGCGCCTGAACCAGTGCTTCCCCGGCTTCCCCGGCTTCGCAGCAGAGCACCCGGTTTCCGGAGCGGATGTAGATCGTTCCTTCAAACCGGACAATGTCTGCCTGCTCAAAGCCCGCCGCTGCTTCCCGGGGAATATCTTCCATCCGCGCCAGGTTCATCTTCGCTGCTGCAGCATCCATCGCGGCGTCCCCTTTCAGCATTCTTCTCCGGCTGCTTTGCGCATGTCCTCATCCGAGTTATCATATCACAAAGCATAACATATGGAAAGTTTTTTCTGTCCAAACCAAAGCTTTCTTTCTTCCAGCGCATATGATAAAATGAGAAGGTAATGAACCGACAGATCCATACCGCTCGGAGGATTTTTCATGCAGAAACTGTTTACGCCCGCCGGGGAATTCCTGCGCGGTGTTCCCTGGAACACTTACCCGCGGCCGCAGATGATCCGGAAGGACTGGCTGTGCCTGAACGGAGAATGGGATTTTACGTCGGGTGGAACCAAGGCAAAGATCCGTGTTCCATTCTGTCCTGAGAGCCTGCTGTCCGGCCTGGACCTGAAGATGGAATACGGACGGGAAATGATCTATTCCCGGCACTTCATCCTGCCGGAAGAATGGCAGAAAATGCAGATCCTGCTCCACTTCGGTGCGGTCAGCCGGAAAGCGGTCGTCCGCGTGAACGGAACGGAAGCGGTTTCCCATGAAGAAAGCTATTTCCCCTTCTGTGCGAATATCACGGACCTGGTCCGTCCCGGCGAAAATGAAATTTCTGTCACCGCCGTCAACGATCTGTCCCACCGTCATCTTTGGGGCAAACAGAAGGAAAAGCGTGGCGGCATGTGGTACACCCCTGTATCCGGAATCTGGCAGACCGTCTGGATGGAACCGGTCCCCCGGGAATATATCTGTTCCCTGGCGATCCGTACCGGTCCGAATTTCGCAGACATCACGGTCGAAGGCACTGGTGACGGAATCGTCCGGATGGACGGCGTAGAGTACCGCCTGGCCGGTGGACATGCCCGGATCGAGGTCAATAATCCGGTTTTATGGTGTCCGGAAAACCCGCACCTGTACCGGTTCTCGGTAAGTGCCGGAGAAGACCATGTTGAATCCTATTTTGCTCTGCGGACACTCTCCGTTGAACAGGCCGGCGGAAAACCGCGGCTGTGCCTGAACGGGAAGCCGTACTTCTTCCACGGCCTGCTGGACCAGGGATACTGGAGCGACGGCCTCTATACGCCCGCGTCACCGGACTGTTATAAAGAAGACATTCTGGCCATGAAAGCCCTCGGCTTCAATATGCTGCGAAAGCATATCAAGATCGAGCCGGAACAGTTTTACTATGACTGTGACCGGCTCGGCATGGTTGTTTTCCAGGACATGATGAACTGCGGGGAATACCGTTTTCTCCGTGACACGATCCTTCCGGGAGCCGGATTCCAGTCCCGGAAGGATTCCCGGCTCAACCGGGACCCGGCTGCCCGGAAGAACTTCCTGAACGCAATGGAGGCTACCGTCCGGCTGCTCCGGAACCATCCCTGTGTCTGCCTCTGGACCATCTTCAACGAGGGATGGGGCCAGTTCTGTGCAGACGACGCATACCGCAGGCTGAAAGCGCTGGATGATACCCGTTTCATCGACAGCACCTCCGGCTGGTTTGCCCAGGAAGAGAGCGACGTTGAAAGCCTGCATATCTATTTCCGGAAACTGCAGACCGGCAGGCAGGACCGCCCTCAGTTCCTGTCGGAATTCGGCGGTTGGTCCCTGAAGTTTCCGGAACACAGTTACAACCTGGATCAAACTTACGGATACAAAAAATACACAGACCGGGAAACCTTTGTCCGCGACCTGAAAGCCCTGTACCTGGAGCAGGTGCTCCCCCTGATCCCGCAGGGGCTCTGTGCCGCCGTTTATACGCAGGTTTCAGATGTGGAAGATGAGACCAACGGCCTCCTGACCTTTGATCGGAAAGCCGCCAAAGTCACACCTGAAGAGTTCCGCAGCATATCCGAAAAGCTGTTCCGGGCGTTTCCATCCGGAACGTCCGATCCATGACCCAAAGAATGCGAGGAGACTGCATGAGAAAAAACCATAAATTCTGGGCCGCCCTGATCATTTTCTCCCTGACCGGCCAGATCGCCTGGGTCGTGGAGAATATGTACTTCAACGTGTTCATCTACAAAATGTTCCGGGCTTCCGCCTCGGATATCGCCCTGATGGTCACCACCAGTGCCGTTGTCGCTACCCTGACCACCATCCTGATCGGCGCCTTGTCCGACAGGATCGGAAAACGGAATATCTTTATGTGCGCCGGATATATCGCCTGGGGCATATCCATCATTTCCTTCGCCCTCATCCGGGCGGACGTGATCTCTTCCCTGTTCGGAATCGTCACCGGCACCGCCTCCGTCGGCGTCACCCTGGTGATTATCATGGACTGCGTTATGACCTTCTTCGGTTCCACAGCCAACGACGCGGCGTATAACGCCTGGCTGACCGATTCGACAGATTCCTGCAACCGCGGTGCGGCCGAAGGGGTCAATTCCATGATGCCCCTGATCTCGATCCTGGTTGTGTTCGGCGGATTCATGGGCTTTGACCTGGACAGCGCCTCCAGCTGGACAACCATCTACTGCATCATCGGCAGCCTGGTTTTGCTGATCGGCGTCCTGGGATTCTTCCTGGTGGAAGAACCCGCCGTTTCCAGTCCAGACAGTCTCGGCTATTTCCCCACCATCCTGTACGGGTTCCGTCCCGATGTGATTCGGAAAAACGTGATCCTCTATCTGTCCATGGCGGCCTTCATCGTGTTCAATACCGCCATCCAGGTCTATATGCCCTACCTGATCATCTACTATGAGCAGACTCTGGGCATGGCGGATTATGTGCTGATTATGGCGCCTGCCATTGTCCTGGCGGCGGCGGTCACTTTCTTCTACGGCCGCCTTGTGGATCGGTTCGGATTCCGGAAGACCATCCTGCCGGCCATGTTCCTGCTGATGTTGGGCTTTATTCTGCTTTACCTGGTTCCCTCCCGGATCCAGACGGAAGGCCTGGCCATGAAAATCCCGGTATTTATCGGCTCTCTCCTGATGATGTCCGGCTATCTGAGTGGCATGGCTGCCTACGGCACGCAGCTGCGCAACTATACCCCGGAACATATGGCCGGCCGTTTCCAGGGGTTGCGGATCATTTCCCAGGTCCTGATTCCCGGGATCATCGGTCCGCAGATCGGCGCCTGGGTGCTTCGGGACGCCCCTACCGTCGTCAATAGCGACGGCACCGTTTCCTTCCTGCCCAGCGCGGATATCTTTCTGGCCGCCCTGGTCATTCTGGCGGTTGTCATCATTGCCCTGGCCATCCGCCTGCTGCGGACAAGAGACCGGAGCGCCTGATTCCAGAGCGGAATGCTTCCCTGTTCCGGGAAGCCCGTGTCAGCCATCGGGTTCGAATAAAGATTCCGGAACAGGGGGCGTTTTTCCAATGATTCTGACAATCTTAGGCCCCTGAACGCTGATCCAAAAAAAGCTGTCTAAAAAATCCGGATCCCTTTATTTTATCGGGATCCGGATTTTTATTCCGTAAGGAAAAAACCGATTGGTCGTGTTGACAAAGAAACAAAGTGATGTATACTATGTATATACGGTATAACCGTGGATTATGAATTATACATACGCAGGAGGTTCCAATGGAAGTGCAGCTTAAACCATGGGGCAACAGCCAGGGAATCCGTTTGCCGAAAACTGTACTGAATGAAGCCGGAATTCAACCGGATGATACGCTGGTAGTTAAAGCAGAAAAAGGCCGGATCGTTTTGTATCGTTCCACCCGGCATAAAACGCTGGAGGAAAGAGCAGCGGAATACGACGGAAAACTGAACCTTGACGGTGAGCTTGACTGGAGAGGAGATCCGGTCGGAAACGAGGTCTGGTAAATGGTTAAAGCAAAACAGGGAGACATTCTCAGAATTTCTTCTTTTCCGTACCCGCTGCTTGTTGTCAGCAAGGATTTTTTTAATGAGAGCGGTCTTGTTATGGCTTGTCCTGTCCTGCCTGATGCCGTCCCCGGACCATTAAGAATACGATGTGAAAACATCGGACAGCCAGGATTTGTCTACTGTGAACAATTGAGGGCTGTGGATCTGAATGCCAGGAGATTTTCAAAGATCGATTCTGTTTCTTATTATGATCTGATTGATATTATAGATGCAATCCAGGGTATTTTCGATTACATTTGATTTTGAAAGTTTTTGTCCTGGTGCGGTACCTCAGTCGTTAAGTCTCAGGTCAAACTGAAAATTCACATTGTCAAGGCTGGTGACCGCGGCCCACATATCCTCTGAGACAGTAACAGCTGATAAGTTTGGCAATTCGGTCAGTTTTGAAAGGTCTGTTATTTCCGGATTATTTATCATGCATAAGGTGGTGATTTCCGGATGGTTACTGATCAGTGAATCCGCCAGCTTATCAAAATCCTCCTGTGTTTTGACGCAGCCATTTTCTTTCAATTCTTTGATCTTTGTCTGATCCAGTTCATTGATCCATAATGAAGAATCTGCTTGTGCAAAATCCAGCGAGCTTAATGACGGAATACTTCTCAGGAATGAATAATCCTGAACAAGCGGACAGTACAGCCGAAGTTCTGCGCCTTCTTCCTTTTCAGCATAGGAAACATCCCAATCCGCCAGTCCGCGCAGATCTTCCATATACGGTTCGAAAATGTATATAGCCCCCAGCTTCTTGTGTTTTCCGATACTTCCGATGGCCCTGACATGATTGTTCACCAGGTCAAGCATCCTGATATCCGTCACTTCAAGGATGGGCGAAACATCCTCCAGATTGGTGCAGCCGAGGATACGGATCTCCATAGGATTTGTGAGTTTCTCAATGCCTTCCAGCGAGTTAATCGGTTGATCAACCAGCCACAGGGTATCCAGCTTTTCCATGCCTTCAAGTAAGCTCAGGTCGGTCAGTGTGCCCGGGTTTGTAGTTATTCTTTCATTGTTTTTATTGTCATATAGGAAAGCAGACGTAAAATCATTTATTGTGTTGTAATCGTCATAGTTGAAATTGATAAAAACCCGGTCGCCGGCAATGATCAGTTTCGTGATCATTTTTCTTTTTGCCGCACTCATGTCGCGCAGTTCCGGATAATCATTTTCTGTTTTGGGCCAGGCCATGCTTCCTTCGCTTTGCTTTGTTTCTTCTGTTTCCGTCGGTGTCGGTTCAACTGTCGGTTCCGGTGTCGGTTCGACAGTTGGTTCCGGCGTCGGTTCGGCAGTCGGCTTTGGAACCTGTGTCTTTCTCACATCACCGTCTACTTCCAGCTCAAATTGGTAATAAATCCCGTCCAGGCTGCTGATTGCTTTTGTCATATTGCCCGAAACCGCAACATGAGAGAGACGGCGCAGTTCTGTCAATCCCGAAAGATCTTCAATCGTTTCATTATTTTCAATGCGGATTTCCACAATTTCCCGATGTTCTTTTTTCAGCAGATCAACAAGCTCCGTGAAACTTTCCGGAGAATCACGAAAAGCATCAACAGCGATCAGTGTCACAATTTTAGACTGATCCAGTTCATGAATCCAGCGGGATGCATCCGTATTGCAGATCAGCAGTTCGCCAAAGGAAGGCACACTTTTCAGGAACGAAAAATCCGTGATCCTGGAATTGCCATCCAATTCGAAGATCAAACCGTCACGCGACGCTGCAAAGGAATAATCGCATCCGGCAAGTGCACTGATGTCTTCCATGTCATTGCCACGGATATCAATTTGCCGGAGCTTGTTCAGTTTTTCAATTCCATTGAGGTTTCGGACGGGAACAGCATAAAGTTTAATATGCTGCAGATTCTGAAGGTTGTACAGCGAAGTGATATCTGTCAATTCCGGGCAGGAGCACACCCTGATTTCATAAAGGTTTTTGAATTGATCGATGCCTTCCAGTGAAGCCAGCGGCTGGTCAATCAGCCACAGCACTTCAAGGCTGTTCATTCCATCCAGTACGCTCAAATCTGTCAGTGTTCCGGGAGCATAGGATACCCGGGTTTTTGAACGTCTTTCGACCAGATAGCCACTGTCTACAACAATATCATATTCTGTGATGTATTGTTCTGCCTCTCTGTCATAGAAGATTTGGTCTCCCGCAATAATAAGTCTCCTGATTGTGCTTTTTTTCGCCTCGTCCATCTGACGAAGTTCAGTATAGGCATCTTCGGTGATTGTTTCTGTGGGTTCCGGTGTTGGTTCAACTGTTGGCTCTGGTGTCGGTTCAGCCGTTGGTTCAGTTGTCGGTTCCGATGTTGGAACTACTGTTGGTTCTTCTGTCGGAGCTTCTATCGGAGCTTCCGTCGGCGCTTCTGTCGGAACTTCTGTTGGTTCTTCTGTCGGAGCTTCCGTCGGAACTTCTGTTGGTTCTTCTGTCGGTTCCAGTGTCGGAACGTCTGTCGGTGTTTCCGCCGTTATTGCAGCCGGTGCTTTTGTTGATTCAGGCGTCGATTTTCCGCCGAAAACGCCCATTTGCCACAGAATGACCGCGATCAGTGCCAGTATCACCAATGCGATCACAAGGTTGATCCATTTCTTTTTGTCCGGTTGCTTTTTTTGTTTCGGGGCTGACAACTCCGGGCCGGCTGCATCAGCAGGTTCCCCTTTCTTCTCCTCATCCACTCCCAGAACGGCCCTGACCCGCTTCCCCAGCACATTGATATTCTGATACAACTGACCGTCAACGGCGTCCAGCCAGTGAACCGTTGACAGATAATACTGCATGCCCTTTGAGGGTTCGGTATTGGTCATCTTGAACGGGATAATGGGCATTCCCTTGGTCACTGCCAGACCAATCTCCCGCAGCACCTGCTGTGATCCGTTGGAATAGGAGGTAAATACGACCACAAAAACCTTGGAATCCTTGATGCCGTCAATAATTGCCGCCGCCCAGTCTTCTCCCGGCGCGATATCCCGGGGAGCATACCAGCAGCGCAGCCCTTCGGATTCAAACTTCGCAACGATTGCATCTGCCGTCGGTTTGTCGTGGTGCGAATAGCTGATAAAAATATCATGTGCCATGAAAATACCACCTTCACAAAACGGATATGGATATTGCAAAAAGTCTGGATTGCATTGTCTCTTTGCCATTGTACTGTTCCGGGATATGCTTTGTCAAGAACAGGCGCTGAACAGAACTTGTTTATATCATGATGTCGTGATAAGATAGCCTGAGTTATTGTGAACGGATGAGCCCATATAAAAATTCGGACAATTAATTAATGAGGTGCGTATCATGGAGTACCGCAAATACTGTGCTTTTATCAGTTACCGCCACTATACCCCGGATATGGAGATTGCCCAGCGCCTCCATTTCCTGATCGAGCAATACACGGTCCCCGTGGATTTTCGGAAAGATCCCTCCCAGAAACATCCCGGCCAGGTATTCCGCGACCAGGAAGAACTCCCTCTTTCCGCCAACCTGGGCAAGGATATTGAGACCGCGCTGGACAACAGCGACTGGCTGATCTGTATCTGCTCCCCGCGCTACCTGGAAAGCCGCTGGTGTATGCGCGAACTGGAGTATTTTATTGATAAGCACGGCCGGGAACACGTACTGACGCTGCTTGTTGAAGGTGAACCGGATGAAAGCTTCCCGGAGGCGCTCCTGCGTTATACGGATGAAAACGGAAACATCGTCGAACTGGAACCGCTCGCGGCGGATGTCCGCAGCGATTCCCTCTCCGGCAGCCTGAAACGCCTGAAGAAGGAAAAGCTCCGCATCCTCGCCCCCATGCTCGGAACCACTTTTGACGGCCTGTACCGGCGTGCCCACAGGCGCACCCGCCGCAACATTCTGGCTGTCGCCGTTGCCATCGCGGTGGCCGGTGCCGGCGTTGCGGCCTATACAATCGAGCAGAACCGCCGTGTGGAACGCCAGCGGGCCACTGCCATGCAGAATGAAGTTGATATGCTGCTTGAGCGGGCGTCAACCGAAAAGACCGGACTGAAGAATAGCGCCGCGCTGAATACCGCGCTGCAGGCGCTGGACCTGTCCGAATCTCTCGAAGGATACAGGAAGCTGAATATTCAATCTACGCTGGAGGAGCTTTGTTATAACGGGGATTTTGCCCTCCGGACCGGCACCGACTCCTCTATCCATTACTATGGTGCCAACACCATTTTCTACACGATGGAATACTTCTCTCCGGACGGCAGCAAAGTCCTCTGCAGCCCCAGCGGTTATGAAATCGACTGCTGTGACACCACAACCGGCAAAATCCTGTGGTCGCTGGATTCTGATGAGTATCTGACCTCCGCCCGCTGGAAGCGGGACGGAAGCCGCGTTGTGGTAACGTCCTATTACGGCCATACTGTCTGGATCATCGATGCAGAAACCGGTGAGATCATCCAAAAAATCCGGATCACTTATGTCAGCAATGCCGCCTGGTCTTCTGAAGACAGAGACAGGGAAACCATCGTCATCACATGCGAGGAAGGGTTCCTCCTGTGGCACACGGACACGGACCCGGACGCGCAGAATCCATCCCCGTTTATGCCGGAGGTTGCCGGCCAATCTTGCACGGGCCGCGTGTTCCACAACCGTTTCATCGCCATGCATAATTTTGGACGGTTCGGCGTTGTCGATCTGTTGCAGGACAAGTCTTATATCTACGTTTCTCCCATGCCAACTGTCGGTATCAACAATTATGCCGTTTCTCCGGACGGAAAAAAACTGTTTGTCCATCAGCATAAGACGATGTACGTCAGCGACCTGGAAACGGACGAGGTGCTGTGGTCGACTGAATATGAGAAAGCCGGTCATATTCCGGACATCAGTCCGGATTCCTACGGGCCTTCCGTCGTCTGGGCCGGAGACTACATTTTCAATAATTGCCGTTTTACCGATAGTGCTGTCGATTATACAGGCATTGTGCTGAACGCGGAAACCGGCGAAATCCTCTATACAATCGATGATGTTTTTTGCATCGGCGCCACGAAAGACGGCGAATGCTTCATCTGTTCCAACGGCGTATATCGGGTCAGGGACGGTGAATACATCATGACAAGCGGTACCCGGTCCATGCTTTCTTTTGGGGGCAACGACGCAACGTATCAGATCACCGGCGGGCTGACCTGCGCGGCGGATCCTTCCGGAAGATACTGGTTCACGGGTGATGCCATCATCAACGCGCCGGGTACAGGTTCCCAGTACCGAGTCGAAAAATATGAAGGAACGCTGTACGCCGACCGGAATGACACTCACCTCTGGGTTTCGCCGGACAGTCTGTATGAGGTCAGCCCGGAGATCAATTCTCCCGGGTTCAGGGTTCTGCGGCACGATGGGACAAACTGGCAGTATGTCGTCCGAACCTTTACCCCCGAATACTGGATCGTTTTCTCCCTGGACAGCCGCCTCACCGCACTCGGAACTTATAACTCCAATATCGCTGTATATGAGCTGGAAACCGGGAAACAGTTGTTCACAACAACCGCCTGGAATTTTCAGCGTTCCTTCGGCGGCTTCACCTTCAATCAGGACGGAACTTTGCTGATGTATGCGAGTGCCGCGAATGACTGGTTCTGCGTTGCATCCATAAAAACGGGAAAAATCCTCTACGAGATCCATGAGACCCGGCCTGCCGTGGACTGGGGATTCGATTCCGAAACAGGAGATGCTGTTATCGTCTTTGAGGACGGCAGCGCCCGCTGCGCGGATGTCTTCACCACTCCGGAGGAACTGTACGCCTACGCACGTTCCCTGCAGAAAAGCCTTTCAGAATAATCTATTTGCTTGCAAATAATGCCATCGGCATATATACTTGAATTACATCACAGAGCAAAAGGGAAATATTGACGCATAAGGGGGACGCCCTCGTGGATGAAAAAAAGTACTGTGCCTTTATCAGTTACAGGCACCAGAGTCCTGACCAGGAAATCGCGAAGGCACTTCATACCGCTGTTGAGACATACGGCATCCCCGCTTCAGTCAAAAAGAAAACCGGAATGAAAAAGATGGGGTATGTTTTCCGGGATCAGGAGGAACTGCCGCTTTCAGCCGATCTGGGTGCGGATATTGAGTCTGCCCTTGACAGAAGCGAATATTTCATTGCCATCTGCTCCCCACGCTACCTGGAAAGCCGCTGGTGTCAGCGTGAACTGGAGTATTTTATTGAACACAAAGGGCGGGACCATGTGCTGACTGTCCTGGTGGAAGGAGAACCGGATCATTCCTTCCCGGATATGATCCGATATGAGATCAGGGATGGGAAGCAGGTGGAAACAGAGCCGTTGGCGGCTGATGTGCGTTCGGACAGCATTAAAGGCAGTCTGAAAAAACTGAAAGCGGAAAAGCTACGTCTTCTTGCGCCGATGCTGAACCTGTCCTATGATGACCTGAAACGCCGTTCGCGTCAGCGCAAAATCCGAATCGTTACCAGTATCTCCGCGGCCGCATTTGCAGCAGCTGTTCTGACAATTTCCTACCTGATCATCAACCATGAACGGCAGGAAGCATTGCGGCGTGAAGCGGAACTGAATGCCCGGATCGCAGCTGAACAGACAAAGCTGGCGGAAGACAATAAAGCGTTAGCTGAAGAGCGACAGGCGCTGGCTGAGGAGCAGCACATGCTGGCCATCTCCAATGAGATCAGCGAACAAATGGTAAAAGCCAGCGGATATCTGGAAACAGACGAACGCATTTCCGCAGTAAAGGTAATGCTCGATGCCCTTGCCCTGAGCGATGAAAACAAACAGACCCGCCGGGATGAAATCCTGGCAATGCTCCGCAAGTCTTTGTACACCATGCCGTATCAAAAGATTTCCGGATTTGAAAACGATAACGCCCGGATGACGGATATGATCGTTTCACCTGACCGTACAAAAGCCCTCGGCGTGGAAAACATGAATTCCATCGTTATGCTGGACCTGAAAACCGGCCGGATGATGTATAAAGTTTCAAACGGCAACAGCCAGATTTACAATCCGGGCTTCTCACCGGACGGCCGCCGGTTTGTCGGTAGTTACGGGACCCATGCCACCGTATGGGATACTGAGACAGGAAAAGAAGTGTATACATATTATCCGTTGCAATCCCACGGGGATTATATCGATATTAACATCATCCTGTTCTGGCGGGATGCAGATACCCTGCTGATTCAGGATTGGGATACTTTCTGGTTTGTGTCCATTCCGGACGGAACCATGAAAAAATTGTACACAGTTGGCGATCATCAGGAATGGTATTCATCAGAGGATAACTTCTATACATATATTTACGGATCAAATGATTACTATAAAATCTTCACTTTTTCTGAAAGCTACATCGGGGTAGACATATCCGTATCGAAAGACTGGTCCCGGATTATGATTGGCGGCAGGGACGGAAAGACAGGAACGCTTGTGATTGATGAAGAAGGCCGTCTCATCTGTCCGATACGCGCGGATTTTGACACCGGACATCTGCTCGGTTTTCCAGCCTCCCCCTTCATGCACATTGCGCTGTCCCCGGACGGGAAGTCAGCTGTCTGGTTTTCAAAAACGTTCGGTGTTTATGCGGTCTGGGATGTTGATTCAGGATACCCTTTATATTTGGATAAACTGGATGAAAAATATTATTCCGGCATCTTTTTATCTGCAAGCGTAAGCGAAATATACTTTTCGCCGGACTCTCAGCGATTTGCTTTTACAGTAGATAACAATCTGTATGTTTTTGACACGCGAACCGGTGCACCCATTGTGGACTCTGAGATCGAAAGTCAGGTGAACATAACACCCGTCATTAAATTTACTGAAGACGGGAAGTATATGCTGTTTAGCAACGGAATCCTGCTCATTTTTGACGCAAATACGTATGAGTTATTATTGAAGGAAACAACAGAAGACGAAACGCGGTTTTTTACAGCAAATCTGGATCTTCAAAGCACATTCTTTACGGTCCGGAACGATGGAAGCGTTGTCATTTATGCAAAGCCGGAAATTGCCAGCATCAAGCTTGAAGCAGAACTGCCATCTCCGCTCCGGATGCAGGACTATGATCCGAAAGCAGTTCCTGAAGGGGCCGCTGAGTTTCACGGCAGTCACGAGTTCCTTGACGTAGGATACTGGCAGCAGTTTTCTTATCCAGATGAATTGCTGGAAACGCGAACCTGTTTTTCCAGGGATGGCCAGCGTGCGGCGATGCTTTATCAGGATGGATGGATCGAACTGTTCGATACGTACGGAGATGGCAGCGTGCAGCAAACCATTGGCCAGTTGGTTGATCCGATTTACACATTCGGCATGGTGAATGACCGGTTGGTGGCATCCAGTTCCTATGGCCGGTTGCTGTTCTGGGATCTTGAAAACAACAAGACGCTGAAGGTAATTAATACAAGCACAACTTATACCGGCTTTGCATTCAACCAATCCGGTGACCTGATGATGGGAATGCGGCTGAACAATTATGTAATCGACGTATATAACATGAAGACAGCCGAACTTCTGTTCTCAATCACATACGGCAAGGAGTTTACCGGCTTCGGATTCTCGGAAGATGATAAATATGCGATTGGCGTTACAACAATGCCGGACCATCTGACGAACACAGATGATACTCCCTGTTATCTGGTGGCGGATCTTTATACCGATGAAACAAAACTGATTGAACATGCGAATGATTTCATTTCACTTGCAGATTAAATCATCCCCAGCAGACGGAAAAACGGACGATCGATGTGCATATATTGCTTGCAAATAACGCCATCGGCATATATACTTGAATTACACCATAGAAAAAAAGACAAATCAAAATTGCAGGGAGGTTGACCAAATGAAAAAGAAGCTATTGTCCCTGATGATTGCAGCTTGCCTGCTGCTCTCATTCCCGACTGTTCTTTCCGAATCTCCGGTTCCGGTGACGGAATTCAATGGAGAAGGCTTTCAGTTCACATTGCCGGAGGGTACATGGTATGAGTTTCCCGGTGATTCCGGGACCACATATTTCTACGCAGATCCTAACGCTTCCATGGAAGGCGGAATGATCATGGTGCTGATCCAGGAGGACAGCAGCCTCAAAGGGGTCACTCCGACGGATGATCAGCTATCAGCCATGTATGACGCGATGCAGGAAAGTATCGCAGGTGGTGCTTTGGACGCAACGGTCAATTATGCAGACGCCCATATTGCCGGCATTTTGTCCCGTGCCCTCTGTTATCGGCAGGTTATTGACGAGAGCGGAATTCCTTACGCAGTCGCCAATAACATTGCGGTCATTGACGCAAAGTTGTTCGTCATTTTCTTCGTCCATCCGACGCTGGCGCCGGAACAAATATTTGACAGTGTAATTGCGATGGGTGACTCCACTGTATATGCCGCATCAGGTGAAACATCCAATCCGTCTTCCGGATCCGCGTCCATCCCGACCATTGATAATCCTGCCTTTTTTGATCCTTTCAGCGCAAAGGAAAGGAATCTGAACACGGCCATGTGGATGATGGATGAAAATTCCCGGGCATTCCTGACCATGCTCATGATGCTGAATACCGGCGGGTACGAGCTGCCCTATCCGCTCAATGTAATGGAATCCTGGATCGGCTCATCCGAGGACGTTATTCTGATCGCGATTCCTTCCCAGGACGGGCAGAACGCATGTATCTACATGTATGACAACCTGAACCAGACGGCCTGCTTCTTCTTTCAGGCCTGGGATGAAGCCGCCTTTGAAGAGTTCAAAGCGCAGTGTACGGATCAGGTCTATCAGAACTCCGAAGATGCGTTGGTTGAATTCGCAAACCAGATCCTGAGTGGTGTGGAGTAACGGGGCATCAGTGATTCGGTGCCAGTTTCCTGGCCTGTTTCAGCAGATCATCCTCGTCCCGCCACAATGCCGCGGTCATACACCGGTTATCGGTATAGAATACGGCATATTTTCCGTCCGCGGAAAAGCCGCCATTTCTGAAGGGTTCGGAACTCCTCATTGTAAAGAGGAGTTCCCCTTTTTTGTAATCATATACATCAATTTCCTTCGCTTCATATCTGCTGGCCAGCAATAAATTGCCATCGAAGATCAGCGTCAGGTAAGGTTCTCCGTCCAGTATCTTCAGTTCCCCGTTCTGCAGGTTCTGAAACATCATCCGGCCTGTGTTTTCGGAGGCCACTATCACATCTCCGCAGATACCAAATGCCAGCGGTGCAGCAGCAAAATGCGCGTTCACCAGGAACGGTTTCTCTTCGCCTTTCCGAAATACCTCGATTGTCCCGTCCGGATATGTCAAAGCCGCATACTCTCCCTCCCGGGAATAATGCAGAACCGGATCAAAATCGGAAAGTCCGGACAGTACCCGGAATGAATCCGTTAACTGATGTTCGCCCTTGGGCGCTTGTTCCCATGCTTCGGAAGCGTTATCAGGCGTCCAGCCGACAAGGTTCCCCGTATAGTTTTCTCCGAAGCCCATGGATGATATTCCTGGCAGACTGTAACATGCGGCTTCCCCGCCGCTTCTGGTTACGAAAACCCGGTCGTTTCCTGCCGGCACAGCATTATTGAACGCGGAACCATTCTCAATGCCATCCTGTTCCAGGGCGATTTCGCCGCTTTCAGCATCGATGATATACAAATTCATGTTATCGATAATCAGATATTTCCCGTCCGGACTCCAGTCCAGATGAGGCTGAACCTGCAGCTCCTCCGACCATTTCATGTCAATATGAAACAGTTCCTTTCCGTTTCGTGCCTCAGCCACAATGAGCGTACCATTGGACATACATGCGGTTTTTTGGGAATCCGGTGAAAACCGGGGCGCCGTAATAATCGTCGATAAACTACGGTTCATGGATTTCATATACCGCATCCGTCCGGTTTCGGTTTCCCAGACGCAGGTAAAACCGAGTAACGACTGGCAGGAGGCCAGGGAGCCGTCCGGTGAAATATCATAAAAATCAACAAGTGTTCCCGGCATCTGATCCAACAGGGAAATCCGCTGTCCCTGGTCATCCAGCAGGATGGTTCCCGTTTTTCCGTCCAGCCCGGCAATCAGGATTTTGGAGCCATCCGGTGTTACCTCCATCGGCATATTCGCATATACATCCGCAACATCCGTTATGATCTGATTCAGCGGCACACCCCTCCCGAGGGTATAGACATTCCGGTCATAATCATATCCGTCCTGCTGTTCACCTATGGTATAAAACTGTTTTTCCTGGCCTTCCGGAAGGGAAACTGTATAGAATGAGGGACCATCCTGCATCAGCAGATCATCCGATCCGTGGAAAAAACGGACATTGGCCAGGTACCCCTCGCCCGTTTTGCTTTCATAGCTGTATACTTCGCTGCCATCCGCGGTATTCCAGACGGTTACAAACTGATAGTAGCCGTATATGGCCAGGAACCGGGAGCCGTCCTGGGAAAAATGCACATAATCAATCGCTTTGCCTTTTGATACAGTATACAGTACTTTTTCTTCCGTCAGGTCGATAATCGCCGCACTGTCCCCGTTCGAGATAGCGACGGCGGTGGTGCCGTCCGACGAAACCTGTGCTGACACAATGCGCATGTTCTGAATATTGGGTTTTGAAATCACCGTAAACGGCTCGATATACATGGTTTTTTGCGTCTGATAAATGATCTCATCCCGCCGGAGATTGTCGTTATCTTCGCTGATCTTCAGTGCATCCAGCAACAGCGCGGCCGATTGCTGCCGGTCCCCGTTTTCCCGGAGTGATATGGCTTTCTGGATTGATTCACCGATGCTGTTATTGAGCGCGTTCAGCCGTTCCTCTTCCGCCCGGCGCTGTTCTTCCTCTGCGCGTTTGCGCTCTTCTTCCGCTTTGCGCTGTTCTTCCTCCGCACGTTTGCGTTCTTCTTCCGCGACCCGCTGCTGTTCTGCGGCTTCCTGGCGCAGTTTTTCCTGACGGTTATGGTTAATTGCGGAATACGTAATCATGCCCGCCGCTGCTGCAAGGGAAACCGCGGCGACGGCGGCAGCAATCCTGATTTTCCTTTTCCGTGCCCGGCGCTTCAGGTCGTCAAAAGTCAGTCCCAGCATAGGCGCCAGAATCCGGAGTTTTTCTTCCTTTAATTTTCGGAAGCAGTCAGACAGTGTTTTCCCCCGAACGTCCGCCGCCAGCGGTTCCAGTTCTGTTTTGTTGCCGTTTTCATCCGTGGTGAATCGGATCATCTCCGGAAAGGCATCCGCCGGTTCTCCTTCCACCAGCAGCGTCAGAATATGATCCCGGCCTTTGCGTTCGATGAAATATTCCATTTCCCGCAGGCACCAGCGGCTCTGGAGATATCTGGGAGAGCAGATGGCGATAAACCATTCGCTGCGATCCAGTGCGGTTTCAATGTCCCGCCCCAGGTCACTGGACAGCGGCAGTTCTTCCTGATCCCGGAAAACATACCCCATTTTTTTCTTTCCGGTTTTCTTCCGGACTGATCCCGGAATTCCGTATGTTTCAATCAGGGTATGCAGTCTCTTTGCGATCTCCTGATCCGGCGTCATATGGCGGTAACTGATAAACGCGGAGTATTGCTTATGCTCCATGCTGATAAGCTCCCTTCCGATGATTGATTTTAAGGTCGTGCTTTATGATCATTGCTTTGTTATACTGATTATATCAGAACAGACATCAGCTCACAACAAAAGATTTCTCTGTTGACGTTCAAACGGATGATCTTTATAATAAATTCATACCAAGCAGAAAACAGAACATCAGAAAGCAAAAAAATACATAGACCGGGAGGATATCACATGGGTTATACAGCACTTGATCAGATGCGGAAAGTGAACCGTCAGAGATTCGGAATGGATGTGGGGCCGAGCAGTCCCAAGCTGATTCGCGGCGGTAAGACCGGGCAGGACCTGAAATCCGCGGCCATGCGTTTTCTCCATGAGTGTTGCGAAGGCCTCCGGTTTGATCCGGAGAAGGAAGCCAAGGAAAAGGAGACCGGCAAATACCTGGGCACCAGCATCGTTGCCGGCCAGATTCCCTGGAATATGCAGAAGGATATCGACCGCCTGTGTCTGGAGCATGAACTGGAAGTCTTTATTGATTCCGGTGTGGCGGAAGACGCGTATACCGTATATTACGCATGGATGGAAATGTTCATGGGGGAATTCGGCAGATCGCAGAAAATGGTGGAACTGCTGTCGGAATTCGAATCCAACGCCAGTTCCCTGCTGATGAAGCACCGGGATCACTATTCCCATTCCGTTTATGTATTCACCCTGGGCCTTGCCATTTATGAAACCCACGAAGAATACCGGAACACCTTCAACCGGTTCTACGGATTCACGGAAGAATCGGACAATCACCGGGCTGCCCATTTCTTCCTGGCGTACTGGGGGCTGACTTCCCTGTTCCACGATATCGGCTATCCCTTTGAAATTCCCTTCGAACAGGTACTCGCCTATTTTGAGGTGGATCAGAAGAAGCGGGGCCCCGGCAGCGTCTATATCGCCTATCGGGATATAGATTACCTGACAGCGATGGACGAAACCGCCACGGCGCATTTTCAGAAGCTGACCGGCCGTTCCTTCTCCTCCGTTCCGGAGCTGCTCGCCTACGGGATTGAAAAGCGCCTTGGAAAAGCGTACGGCGTTTCGGAAGAATACCTGCAGGAAACAATTGAAACCAAGCCGACCCATCCCGAACAGTTCGGCTACTTCATGGATCACGCTTTCTTCAGTGCATCCCGGCTGTATCAGGAACTGAACGCAGTCCTCGGCACGGATCGCCTGACCGAAGCCCATCTGGACGCGCTGACCGCCATCATGCTGCATAACAGCATGTACAAATTTGTCATCGCCTTCTATAAGGATCCGGACAAGAGGAAGGCGCCGCTGAAGGCTTCCCTGCATCCGCTGGCCTACCTGCTGATGCTGTGCGATGAACTGCAGTGCTGGGACCGGATTGCTTACGGCCGGAATTCCAGAACAGAGCTGCATCCCATGTGTGCGGAGTTTGATTTCTCCGGCGGCGGCATTTCCGCTGTTTACGGCTACGATGAAGAAGAGCGCAGCAAGATCGAGGCCTTTGAGAGCGAATATGCCGAATGGGAAAAGAACGGTGAAAATGGAAAAGTGCCTCGGCTCAAGGCATACAGCGACATGGCCGAAAAGGAACAGCGTTTCCGGACGGATATCGAGAAGATTGTGGATCTGACCAACATTCCGTTTACCGTGAAAGCGGTCATTCGCAAACCGGACAGATCCGCCAAACACATCTACATTTCCGTCAGCAGTTTCCTGCATTTGTATGATTTCGCCGTCGCGCTCAACGCCCGGTACACTTATATGGGAAAAGAAGCCGATATAAAAACCGAAAAGCTTGAAGCGGAATTTGATTCCATGTCACTGGAATACAAATTGAGCAACATCAATCAGGCGAAATACTTTGCCCGGTATCTGAACGTGATCGGCTGCTTCTATACCGACCGGCTGGTGGATTATCCGATGCTGAAACGGTTTAACACAGAGCAGATCAACCGGTTTGCTCCCCTGGAACACGAGCGGTGGGTCATAGAGCACAAGGCCATGGGATGGCGTTACGGCACGCTGTATGAAAAAGCAGAAAAGGATCCCGCTGCCCGGAAGGCCCTACGTGAACAGCTTCGGCAGAACAAGTGCTGCATGGATTCCTGGCGGAGCGAATATGAAATCTACCGCCATTATGATCAGCTGCCGCTGGAAATGCAGGCCAAAGACTGGCGTCCTTTCAACAGCATGCTGAAACTGATCCGGAAGTTCGACGGCCTGCGAATCTATATCCTGTAATTTTCTGACAAAAATGCTGCAGGAGGATACGCTCATGAACAGAAGATGGATCAGAATCGCCGCACTGGTGCTGACAATGGTCTTTGCCCTTGGGGCATTAACACCGGCCGCCGCAGCAAAGAAAAAGTCAAAAACCTCAATTACCGTAACGACGCAGGAAGAGTTAGTATCGGCATTAAAAAGCGGAAAATACAAAAAGATTACAATCAAAACCGATGCGAAAATCTCTTTCACACTCGCCGCAAAATACAGCAATGAAGATCTGAAGATTGTTGTGGATGCCGGGAATGCAACGTTCAATTGCAAAGGCACGGTCAGAAGCATTGTAGTGAACGATGCCAAAACGGTGAAGGAATATGCTTCGGGAAACAATATCACCATTAATGATGAGAATCTGACTTTCAAAATCATGGAAGGGGCCTCCACAGAAAAAGTGAAGATTGCCTCCGAATCCGGAAAGATCAAGATTGTCAACAACGGGGAAGTCGGAAGATTGGATGTGACCGGTGAATCAAACGTCACCGTTGAACAGAACGGATCCGTCGGAAGGCTGTATGTCGCCGCTGCCGGGTGTATTTCAGTAAGCGGTACGGCAGACGAGACGCTTGCAGTCACCGTAAGGCCCGATGCTGCCGGTGCCCAGATCACATCGTCGCTCCCTGTGAAGGCAAATCTTTACAGTGATGCCGAGTTCGTTTTGAAGGAAGGAGCGGAAAAATCAAAGCTGACGCAGAAGCAGGAAACCATCGGCTTAAAGCTGGACAACAACACGGGAAAAAGCGTAACCGTTTCAGGCCCTGACCCTGACGATGAACCAAAAAAAGTACGCGAAGGTGAGTCTTTTGACAACAGAAAAGCGGCAGGATCAGAGGACTCCTCCGGAACCGATGAACCCAGTGGGACAGAAGAAACCGGTTCAGACAATGAACCGGAACCCGGCGCACCTGAGGATTTAACCGATGATCCGGTCGATAACGGCGGCGGGGACGAAGATCCCGAAACAGCCATGCGCGTCGAAGTAATGACCAGCGAAGTAATCGTCAACGGCCAATCCGTTTCCGACGGGCAGGTCGCCGGTGTGGCAGAAGACGGAACCGTTGTTCTTCTCTCTGCAGATGAAACCCTGAATGAATTGCAAAAGGAACTGACCGAACTCTTCAGTGATAACAGCCTGGCTTCTTTTCTCGGCCCGGATGGAGCGATTCAGAATCTGAGCGGAACAAAGCTTGAAAAACTGATTCTTGATCTGGAACAATATAATTTTGCCGGCTTCGCTTTCAATATCGGCGGCACAGCCACGGTGGTTGCCCTCTCGCCGATGGATCTTCGAGTGTCAGGAAATCTCAATACGCTGCTGGTTGGTCCGGATGCGCCGGGAATCAATGTCATTCAGGAGCGCGGCGAGATCGTAAATATGTTGGTGCTTGATCCGGACAGCAATCTCTTCCTGAGCGGCGACGTACAGAATCTATATACTGCCGATACTGCTACATCTGACACGCTTCACACCCATACTCCTGCCAAAAAAACCGTCAATGTCGTGGAGCCGACATTGACGGAAGGCGGTCAGTATACGATCGTGACTTACTGCTCGGATCCTGCCTGCGGTATGGAGCTTGATTCAAAAACCTACTATACTGATAAACTGACGCCTCCTGAAACGGAACCCGAACCAGACCCCTGTGCAAACGGACATACCGGAGGAACAGCAACCTGTAAGGATCAGGCGATTTGTACGGTTTGCAACCAGCCCTATGGTGCGCTGGCCGCACATGTCCCCGGAAGCAAAGAATACTCAGAAGAAGCAACAGCAGATGGGCGGTCCTATACGATTCATTGCTCCATTTGCGGAGAAACATTGGAGGAAGGGCTGGAGCCTTTACCGGAGCCTGATCCCGAGGAAAAAACAGATCCATGCGCAAACGGACATACCGGAGGAACAGCAACCTGTAAGGATCAGGCGATTTGTACGGTTTGCAACCAGCCCTACGGAGCGCTGGCCGCACATGTCCCCGGAAGCAAAGAATACTCAGAAGAAGCAACAGCAGATGGGCGGCCCTATACGATTCATTGTTCCGTTTGCGGAGAAACATTGGAGGAAGGACTGGAACCCTTGCCTGACCCGGAACCCGATCCAGAACCGGAACAGAAGCCTGAGACAGACCCCTGCGCGAACGGACATACCGGAGGAACGGCAACCTGCAAGGATCAGGCCGTCTGCACAGTTTGCAACCAGCCCTACGGATCACTGGCCGCACATAGTTCCGGAAGCAAGGAATACGCAGAAGCAACGGCGGATGGACGGCCCTATACAATTCATTGTTCCGTTTGCGGAGAAACACTGGAGACAGGCCTGGATCCCTTGCCAAAGCCGGAACCCGATGCACAGCCGGAGGTAGATCCATGTGCAAACGGGCATACCGGAGGAACGGCAACCTGCAAGGATCAGGCTGTTTGCACGGTTTGCAACCAGCCCTACGGATCACTGGCCGCACATAGTCCCGGAAACAAGGAATACGCAGAAGCAACGGCGGAGGGACGGCCCTATACGATTCATTGTTCCGTTTGCGGAGAAACGCTGGAGACAGGCCTGGATCCCTTGCCAAAGCCGGAACCCGAAGCACAGCCGGAGGTGGATCCATGCGCAAACGGGCATACCGGAGGATCGGCAACCTGCAAGGATCAGGCGGTCTGCACAGTTTGCAACCAGCCCTACGGAGCGCTGGCCGCACATAGTCCCGGAAACAAGGAATACGCGGAAGCAACGGCGGATGGACGGCCCTATACGATTCATTGCTCTGTTTGCGGAGAAACACTGGAAACAGGCCTGGATCCCTTGCCAAAGCCGGAGCCCAATGCGGATCCATGCGCAAACGGGCATACCGGTGGAAAGGCAGACTGTCTGAACCAGGCAGTCTGTACAGTTTGCGGCCAGCCCTACGGGGAATTTGGAGAACATGTTTTCGGAGAAAAAGAATACACATTTATATCGAATGATGGTAAGGAGTATGTGATCCATTGCACAGTATGCTTGGAACAGGTGGATGAAGGCAGGGATCCCCCGGATGAATAATCGCAAAAAAAGAGGATTTCCGATCTCTTTATGAATCAGGGATCAGAGATTTTGAATGGATATCTGACAAAAAACGGGAGGAGGAAAACCGATGCGCCGCTTTCTGCGAATGCTGACGCTGCTGTTTGCGTTCCTCCTGGCCGTTTCTTCTGCTTCCGCTTCTTTTGATTTTTCAGATGACCGCTTCCGCGGTGTTTTCACCACCGAAAACATGGATGCAATCATTGAGGAGTATGAACTGCTGGACGGCTGGTACTGGACCACCCGCCCCCGGGTGACCCAGACCTTCCATGGCCAGCCCGACTGTCCCGGCTGGACCGATACCGCCGTGAATAAATACGGCCGCACCGCCTACCGCCATGGATGGCTCGGCTGCCGGTGGATGTGCAACCAGGTCACGATTGAATCCCCGACCTACGGGTACGGCGAGTGTTTCGGCTTTGCCCAGTTTATCGGTTATCTGCTGGGCGGGGATATGAACCCGCACCACCACTGGGAAGACTTTTATTCCGTGAAGGAAGCCGGCGGCCTGCGCGTCGGCGATATCATCCGGGTGGAATACAAAGCCAATGGCATGGAATATCACCACAGTGCTGTCGTGTATGCCGTGAACGGGGATGAAATCCTGTTCCTGCAGATTTCCAGCCGGAACTACAACCGGATTTCCGTCGGCTCCGGCTTTTCAGACGGCAACCATCATGATGAAAGCTCGCTGAAAGTGATCTCCCAAATTCCGGGAATCAAGATTCTCCGCTGTCCGCTGAACCTGGACTGAAGAATTCAGGCAGCGCGTTGTAGATATATCGCCGGATATCCGGATAATCATGCACACCTCCGGGCAGAACCGAATATTTCACGTTCTTTCCGAAAACGTCCGCGTATTCCTTCATGGCTTTCATCTGCGGATCCAGGTTGGGATACGCGATATCTTTGTCGCCTGTGAGCGCATGCAGGAAGAAGGTTTTTCCCCGCAACGTCACGGCCAGCAGGCCGGCTGTCTGGGCTGAATGCTGTCCGCCGCCAAGTTCTCCGCAGATCCAGCAGTCTCCGCTCATGGGCATAAACCAGTAAAACTCCTCCGTGCCGGCCATCACCACATACCAGGTGGCAACGGCGCCCATGGAGAACCCGCCCATGCCGCGGTGGTACCGTTCCGGAATCGTGCGGTATTTCCCGTCCACAATCGGCAGGATGGTCTGCAGCAGCACCGGGCCGAAGTCCCGTACCGCTTCGGCGGAATAGGCGATGCCGTCCCCTTTCCGTCCCGGCGGATAGTATGTCGGCGCGATCACAATCAGCGGCGCCATTTCACCGGAGGCAATCATATGGTCCAGCTGGTTTTTCAGCAGTCCGTCCGCCGAAAAGAAGGAATGGGGATCTCCCCCGCCGCCATGCATCAGGTAGAATGTGCTGTAGCGTTCCTCACTCCGGTCGTATCCGGCCGGCAGGTAAACCACCGCGTTCTCGAACCCCGGAATCTCCAGTTCCTCCAGCCGGCCCGGCTGATCGCATGGCTGCAGGTATGCCTGTGGTATTTCTTTCATGAACAATAACCTCTTTTTGTGCAAAACCCCCTGCCGACCCATGGCCGGCAGGGGATGCACATATTTTCCGGAATCAATTACCGGTTCAGGATGGTCTTCTCCGTCTCTTTGTCGAAGAAGTGCAGGTGGGCGGTATCGAAAGCAACTTCGATCTTATTGCCGGCCTTGCTGGATGTGCGCGGATCAACGCGGGCGATGATGTTGCCATCCTTGCCGGTGGTGCTCAGGTACAGGTAGGTTTCGGAGCCCATCAGTTCGGTCACTTCAACGTCGACCTTGATCTTGGCGGTGGAGAACTCAGCCAGCTTCTGCTCGCTGTCGTGGATGTTTTCGGGACGGATGCCCATCACGACGTCCTTGCCGATGCAGCTTTCATCCGTGAACTTCGCGATCTTGCTTTCGGGAATGATGATCTTGTTGTCGCCGAATATGGCAACCAGATCCTGGCCTTCCCGGTCCAGCTTGACATTGAAGAAGTTCATCTGGGGGCTGCCGATGAAGCCGGCGACGAATTCGTTGGCCGGATAGTCGTACAGGTTCTGGGGGGTATCCACCTGCTGGATCACGCCGTCCTTCATAACGACGATGCGGCTGGCCATGGTCATAGCTTCGGTCTGGTCGTGGGTAACGTAGATGAAGGTTGTCTGCAGGCGCTGATGCAGCTTGGTGATTTCGGTACGCATCGCAACACGCAGCTTGGCGTCCAGGTTGGACAGCGGTTCGTCGAACAGGAAGACCTTGGGCTCACGGACGATAGCACGGCCCAGGGCAACACGCTGGCGCTGACCACCGGACAGGGCCTTCGGCTTACGGTTGAGCAGGTGGGCGATGTCCAGGATCTTGGCGGCTTCTTCCACGCGGCGCTTGATTTCATCCTTGGGGGTCTTCCGCAGCTTCAGACCGAAAGCCATGTTATCGTACACGGTCATGTGCGGATACAGGGCGTAGTTCTGGAACACCATGGCGATATCGCGATCCTTGGGGGCAACGTCGTTCACCAGCTTGTCGCCGATGTAGAGCTCGCCGTCGGAAATTTCTTCCAGGCCGGCGACCATGCGCAGGGTGGTGGACTTTCCGCAGCCGGAGGGCCCGACCAGAACGATAAACTCTTTGTCTTCAATGTCCAGCGTGAAGTCGCTGACGGCGGTCACGTTGCCGGTGTATACCTTGTAGATGTGCTGAAGGGATACGCTTGCCATGTTGATAATCCTCCTCCAATTAATCGGGAAATTCCTCTTTTCCCATGATGCCGTTATTATAATCCGCCCCGATAAAAAAGGGAACTGCCCGTTTTCACAAGCATTTCCCTCTCGTTTTGTTCATTTTGCACAAAATCAGCGGTGATTCTGAATTTCGTTTCTCTCGAGACGAATATTATTGATCAGCTCGCTCATCTTCCGGTCGGTATCGGCCAGCAGCGAATCGATATAATCCAGGGTGTTCTTGTGCAGGTTGGCAGCTTCCTGGCGGGCATTTTCCTTCAGTTCGTCGCTCTCCACCCGGGCGCGCCGCATGATGCTTTCCTTCTCCACCAGTTCGTCCGCCTTCTTCTGGGCTTCCTCAACGATCCGGGCCGCTTCCTGCTTGGCGTTCTCCACATAGGCCGCGGCTTCGTTGGTCGCGTTTTCCTTGATGGTGTTCGCGTCACGGGTGGCCTGCTCCACCATCTGGCTGGCCTGTTCCGCCATCTGGCTGGCTTTCATGGTGGCTTCATTCACCTTGTCCTGGGCCTGCATGGTGGCAGTGTTCAGCATTTCGTTCCGCTTCTGCTCCCATTCCTGCAACAGGGCTTCTTCATTGCTGACGATTTCCGCCGCCTGGGTAACGGCTTCGGGAATATTGTTCTGGAGATATTCCAACTGGGCCAGCAGGAGATTCCGGTTCACAACGCACGTTTCACTGTTGATCAGCGTCTTCCGGGCATTTTTCAGTTCTTCCGACATCGCTTTAACGGCCCGGAGACATTCCTGCGGATTGCCCTGCGGATTGCTGTTGATTTCTGACATGGCTTCTTCCTCCTGTAAACTCTTGTCTTTCTTTTTTATTTCTTATTCTTCAGATATCTTCCGATATCCTGCTGAATCTCTTCCGGAATTAAAAAGTCATAATCCCCGCCAAAGGCCGCGATTTCCCGCACGGTGGAGGATGAAACCATCCCCATCCCGTCGGACGCGGGAATCAGCACCGTTTCCATGCCGGGGCACAGCATCCGGTTAACGGCCGCCGCTTCCGCCTCATGCTCATATTCCGCGGCGTTCCGCACACCCCGGACGACCACAGCCGGTTTCTTCTGCTGCTTCACAAAATCCGCCAGCAGGCCCTTCCAGAGGACCACCCTGACGTTCGGAATGTCCCGGCATGCCTTTTCCAGCATCCGGACGCGCTCTTCCCAAGGAATCAGGCCTTCCTTGGCCACGTTCACCATCACAGCCACGGTTACCCGGTCAAACATCCCGGCCGCCCGCCGGATCAGGTCCAGGTGGCCTTTGGTCGGCGGATCAAAAGATCCCGGAAACACACAATACTTCATCGTTCATTTTCTCCTGAAAAAGGATATCCCGCAGTATCCCCAGTGCCGTTCGTCCGTTTTTTCAAACAGGTCTCCGGTCACCGGTTCCGTCTTCGCCTCATGCTCAAGGATCACCAGTCCATCCTCCTCGGTCAGGCTGACCAGCGCTTCAAACACTTCCCGCATATCGGTCATCCGGTACGGCGGATCCAGGAAAACCAGGTCAAACTGCTCTCCCCGCTCAGCCAGCGCAGCGGCCGCTTTTTTCCAGTCGCACAGGAAAACCTCCGCCTGCTCCGCCATGCCCAGCTGGTCCAGGTTTTTCCGCTGGATCCGGTTGGCATTCCGGTCCGAATCCACCAGCACGGCATGGGCCGCGCCCCGGCTGAGCGCCTCCAGGCTCAGTGCCCCGCTGCCGGCAAACAGGTCCAGCACCCGGCTGTCCCGGGTCCTGCCCTGCAGGATATTGAACAGGTTTTCCCGTACCCTGTCCAGCGTCGGCCGGGTGTGCAGTCCTTCCGGCGCGTCAATTTTCCGCCCCCGGGCAGTTCCCGCAATAATGCGCATAATGCCTCCGGATCAGTTCAGCTGGTCCGGCTGCTTGCTGCTGCCGGTTCCCATCCGGGCTTTTTTGGCCTTTTCTTCTTTGCGTTTCCGGATCCGCCGGTTCTCCTCAATCCGGGTATGAACCCGCGCCCGTTCTTTCGGGCCACGCATATAACCGATGCCGTATGCCGCCACCGGGAACAGCAGCATCAGGGGGCTGAGGCGCTCCACCGTCAGCACCAGGCTCTTGTTCTCCGTGTCCAGCATCCTGAATACCGGCATCAGGCAGGCCCGGACAAATACGCGGAGGTACTCGCCGGCTGTCGGCGGTTTCGATTCGATATAGGTAGCCTGAAGCGCGTCCCCGATTTCGCTGCGGCGGGCCATCGTCGTCGCAAAAGACGGCAGGGCGCCGGGCGTCGTCATCTGCTTTTCAGCCGTAAAGGCAAGAATGATTGCCGGAATCAGGATCAGCAGCATACCCAGCAGCGCGGTCACAAATCCCTTGGCCGGATGATACGACAGTCTGATTTCGTTCGGTGTCATCTCCACGCCTTTTTCCTGCCGCTGATACAGGATCTCGCCGCGGGTCACCGCTTCCGTGCCATGGTTGATGCCCCGGGTGTAGCAGATATAGAGCAGCAGCAGGATCACCGCAGAATTGAAAATGATCTGCAGCACTTTGGCGCCGAATCCGGTCATCAGGCTGACAATAAAGGCCATCAGCAGGAAGAGCACCATCATACCGAAAAACTTGAAAATGTTCTTCACCGAGTTCTCGTCAAAAACCGAACCGGTCAGGTAAGGCTTGGTAACCACCTTCGCCGGTTTTTTCTTCACATCTGCCATACACAATCCCCCAGCTTATTCCTGATACCGATCTCCTGACACTTGAGACCTGAAATCTGACACCTACTCTGTAAACACCCGTTCCACGCGGCTGCCGACGCTCAGCAGGATTTCATAGCTGATCGTTCCGCTCCACGCGGCCAGGTCCTCCGCGGTAATCCGTTCATTTCCGCTTTCGCCCATCAGGACCACTTCGTCCTCCGGCTGCACATTGTCCAGTTCCGATACGTCTGCCATCATCTGGTCCATGCAGATCCGGCCCAGCACCGGCACCCGCCGCCCGTGGATCAGCACTTCCGCTTTCCCGCTGGCGCTGCGGTGATAACCGTCGGCATATCCGCAGGTGACCGTGGCCACCCGGGTCGGCCGGTCCGTCCGGAAGGTGCGGCCGTAGCTGATGTATTCCCCGGCCGGCAGTTCCTTGACATAGCTGACCTTGGCCGTCCAGCGCATGCAGGGTTTCAGTTCCAGACCGGTTTCCACCGGCGGATAGCCGTACAGGCTGATGCCCGCGCGCACCATATCCAGCGCCATATCCGGCCGCCGGTGAATTGCGGCGGAATTCGCGCAGTGGCGGATCACATGCTGCGGCAGGTCTTTCGTCAGCTCCAGGAACTTTTGGAACTGCCCTTCTGTATAGGCCATGCCGTCCTCGCCGTCATCCGCATCCGACAGGTGGGTAAACGCGCCGTCCAGCAGCACGTGCGGTGAATTGATGAGTTCCTGCAGCACCGCGTCCCGTTCCTCCCGGTTACGGACGCCGATGCGTCCCATACCGGTGTCAATCTTTAAATGGACTTTGGTCTGTTTTTCAGTTTTCGCGGCGGCTTCTTCACACAGCCGCACCATTTCCGGTGTGCATACCGTCTGGATGATGTCATTTTCAACACCTTCCGCCACATCGGCGGCCAGTACGGCGCCCAATACCAGGATAGGCGCCCGGATTCCTTTTTCCCGCAGCACGGTTCCTTCCGCCACGGAGGCCACTGCCAGCATATCCGCGCCGCCGGCCAGTGCGGCCCGGCTGACTTCCACGGAGCCGTGGCCGTATCCGTCCGCCTTGACCACCGCCATCACCTTCGCAGAAGGATGGGTGGCCGAGCGGATATGTGCCATGTTTTCCCGTATGGCGGCAAGATCGATCATACGCCTGTTCCTGGGAGTCACGGATTCTTCCTCCCTTCCGCCTCATGGCGGTGAATCTGGTCGTTCAGCAGGTTGATATCCCCGCAGCCCATGGTCAGCACCAGGTCACCGCTCTGCCAGTGGGTCCGCAGGTATTCTTCCGTATCGTCAAACGACGGCGTCCATACGGCATCGATGCCGTGGGCTTTCATGCCGTCCACCAGCATGCCGCTGTTCAGGTCGCCGGGATCCTTTTCCCGCGCGGCGCAGATATCCGTCACCAGGGTGAAATCCGCCACCTGTGTGCAGGTCAGGTATTCGTCAAACAGCGAGCGCACCCGGCTGAAGGTATGGGGCTGCATGACCGCCCACAGCCGCCCTTTGCACCGCTTGCGGGCAATGGACAGCGCGTTGCGCATTTCCGTCGGGTTATGCCCGTAATCGTGGAAAATCTCCACGCCATCGATCTCATCCGTCTTTTCAAAGCGGCGGTGGGCGCCGGTAAACTTCGCCAGGATATCCGCAGCAACCTGTGGTTCAACGCCCAGGGCGTCCGCCGCCGCCAGGGCGGCCAGCGCATTCATCCTGTTAAAGTCCCCGGGCACGCCCATCTTCATCCGGGCCGCGGCTTTTCCGCCGTGCATCACGGTAAAGGAGGCGTAGCCCCGCTCATCTTCCGCAACGTCTGCCGGATACCAGTCGTTCCGGCTGTCAAAGCCGAAGAAAATCTTCCGGCAGGCGAGCTTCTCAATCTGCCGCCGCACGCGGAAGTCGTCCCCGTTGCCGATGGCAATTCCGTCCGCCGGCAGCGCGGACAGATACTGTCCGAATGTCGCTTCAATTTCATCAATATCCTTGTAGCAGTCCAGATGGTCCACGTCAATATTCAGCACCACCGCCACCGTCGGGCTCATGTGCAGGAAGCTCCGGTTGAACTCACAGGCTTCCGCCACAAAGATGCCGCTGTGGCCGACCCGGACGCTGCCGCCGATGGCGTCCAGCCGTCCGCCGATATGAATGCTGGGATCCTTTCCCGCTTCCAGCAGGATCTGGCTCAGCATGGAGGTCACCGTCGTCTTGCCGTGGGCGCCGCAGATGCCGACCGCCTTCGGGAAGCCTTCCATCAGCTGGCCCAGCAGGTAGGCCCGTTCCAGCGAAGGAATGCCCAGCCGGTCCGCCTCCGCCCGCTCGGGATTGTCGGGCTTGATGGCGGCGGAATACACCACCAGGTCAGCGCCGTGCACATTCTCCGCCCTGTGGCCGATCATCACCTGTCCGCCCTTTTCACGCACATGGTGAATCAGGTAGCCTTCGTCCCGGTCGCTGCCGGACACCCGGTAACCCTGGTCCATCAGCATTTCCGCCAGCCCGCTCATGCTGCTGCCGCCGATGCCGATCAGATGGATCCGTTTTCCCGCAAAATCCTTAATATGCGCAACTTCCATAAACCAATTAAACCTCGATCCTCGGATTCTCCCGGCTCGGCCGGTACATCACAAACCGCCGTCCGATCTGCTGGATTGGCTCCGCGCCCAGCCGCTCACACAGCTCCGTCAGCGCCTCCCGGGCGGTCAGCGGCGCGCCCTGCTGGACGCAGCCCTTGATGAGTTCCCGCGCTTCCAGCGCGTCATATGCTTCCTTTACCGTGTGATCCGTAATCCCATCCTTGCCGATATACAGGATCGTATCGATTGTATTGGCCATGCCGCGCAGCATCGCCCGCTGTTTTCCTGTCATAAATGCCTCCGTTTATTCCAAAAAATCAAATTCCATATCCGCGATCCGGACCGTGGACCCTTCCCCGGCTCCCTGTTCCCGCAGCGCGTCGATGACGCCCAGCCGCCGCAGGGTCCGGTGGAACCAGTTCATGCTCTCCAGGTCGTCAAAGTTCACGCTGTCAATGAGCCGTTCCATTCCCGGACCTTCCACCACATAGACCTCGCCGTCCCGGACGATTTCAAAGTCGTCCGAAGGCTTTTCGATGATTTCTTCCTCTTCCTCGGCGTAATGCAGGATCGGGGGAAGCGTTTCCAGCATCCGGGCGGTTTCATCCAGCAGCGGGTCAAACCCTTCCCGGGTGGCCGCGCTGACCGGGAACACCTTGCAGTCCATGCCTTCCGCCAGGACCTGCATCCGCTTCAGGTTTTCCTCCGCGCCGGGCAGGTCCATCTTGTTGCAGACAATGATCTGCGGCAGTTCGCCCAGCTTGCCGTAATGGTCCAGCTCGGTGTTGATCTGGTCCAGGTCGTCAATGGGATCCCGTCCCTCGCTGCCGGAAATATCCACCACATGCAGCAAAAGCCTTGTCCGTTCCACATGGCGCAGGAAATCATGCCCCAGCCCCGCGCCGTCCGCGGCGCCTTCAATCAGGCCGGGAATATCCGCCAGGACGATATCCTTGCCGTAGCGGCGGACAATGCCCAGGTTCGGCGTCAGCGTCGTGAAATGGTAATTGCCGACCTTTGGTTTGGCGCTGGTCACCGCACTCAGAATTGAGCTTTTTCCGACGTTCGGATATCCGACCAGGCCCACATCGGCAATGGTCTTCAGTTCCATCTGCAGCGTGCGGATTTCCGTTTTGATGCCGGGCTTCGCAAAGTTCGGCGCCTGCCGGGTTGCGGTGGCAAAATGCTGGTTGCCCCAGCCGCCCTTTCCGCCCCTCAGCAATGTCCGCGTTTCCCCGGGGGTATCCATGTCCGCCATAACCCGGCCTGTTTCCGCGTCCCGGATCACCGTGCCCACCGGCACCTTGATCACCAGGTTCTCTCCCCGTTTACCGGTGCAGCGGTTGCCGCTGCCGTCCCCGCCGTTTTCCGCCGTATATTTGCTTTTGAAGCGGAAGTCCAGCAGGGTATGCATATTCACGTCCGCGTAGAACTGAACGTCGCCGCCGTTTCCGCCGTCGCCGCCGTCCGGCCCGCCGTTCATGACATACTTTTCCCGGTGAAAGGAAGCGGAGCCGTTTCCGCCGTTCCCGGCTTTCGCCGTAATCTTCACCTGATCCACAAAATTACTCATATCAGTTCCTCAAAGAATGCAAAGGAGCAGGAATACGCCCGCCGCGTGCAATAAACTCATCATTCTTCATCGGATTCACCGGCATCACCGGCGCGAATCCCAGCAGCCCGCCGAATTCCACCCGGTCCCCGGCCTTCTTCCCGACCGCCGGAATCACGCGGACCGCGGTGGTCTTGTTATTGACTACGCCGATAGCCGCCTCATCGGCAATAATGCCGCTGATCGCCGCCGCTGACGTATCCCCCGGAATCGCGATCATGTCCAGCCCGACCGAGCAGACGCATGTCATCGCTTCCAGCTTTTCAATCGTCAGCGCGCCGGATGAAGCCGCTTCGATCATGCCGATATCCTCGCTCACCGGAATAAACGCGCCGCTCAGGCCGCCCACATGGTTGCTGGCCATGACGCCGCCTTTCTTGACCGCGTCGTTCAGCAGGGCCAGCGCCGCTGTGGTTCCAGGCGCGCCGGCCATTTCCAGGCCCATCTCCGTCAGGATATGCGCCACGGAATCGCCCCGCGCCGGCGTCGGCGCCAGGCTCAGGTCCACAATGCCGAAGGGGATGTTCAGCCGCTGGCTGGCCTCCCGGGCCACCAGCTGCCCGACCCGCGTAATCTTGAAAGCCGTGCGTTTAATCGTTTCGGCAATCACGTCAAAGGGCTGCCCCTTCACGGATTCCAGCGCCACTTTCACCACGCCCGGGCCGGAAACGCCGACGTTAATCGCGCATTCCGGTTCACCCACGCCGCAAAAGGCGCCGGCCATAAAGGGATTGTCCTCCACCGCGTTGGCAAACACCACCAGCTTGGCACAGCCCAGCCCGTCCGTATCGGCGGTCAGTTCCGCGGTTTTCTTGATGATTTCGCCCACTTCCCGCACGGCATTCATGTTGATACCGCTCCGGGTGGAGGCGACGTTCACGCTGGAACACAGCAGTTTTGTTTCGCTCAGGACTTCCGGAATGGACGCCAGCAGCCGTTCGTCCGCTTTGGTGGCGCCTTTGTGCATCAGGGCAGAATAGCCACCCAGGAAATTGACGCCCACCTCTGCCGCCGCCCGGTCCAGGGCCATGGCAATCGGTTTCGGGTCTCCCTGGCAGATCAGGCTCACCGGAGTCACGCTGATCCGCTTGTTAACGATCGGAATTCCGAATTCGGTTTCAATGTCCTCGCCGGTCCGCACCAGGTTCCGCGCCGTGCGGCATACCTTGTCGTATACCTTCTGTCCGCATTTTTCAGGATTCTCATCGGAGCAGTCCAGCAGGTTGATTCCCAGCGTAATGGTCCGGATATCAAAGTTTTCCTCCTGGATCATCCGCAGCGTCTGGAGGATCTCACCGGTTTCAATCATGTCGGGTCCTCCTTGTCAGATGCGGTGCATCGCGTCGAAAATATCCATGCGCTGCATATGAATCATCATGTTTTTCTCTTCCCGGACCGGCTGCAGCCGCCTGTTGATCTCTTCAAAATCCAGTTTGGCTCCGTCCAGGTCCACGATCATCATCATCGTGAAATACCCGTCCAGGATGGTCTGGGTAATATCCAGGATATTAATGTTCATTTCGCTCAGCCGGGTCGCCACGCTGGCGATGATGCCGGTCGTATCCAGCCCGGTAACGGAGATCAGTGCTTTGGTCATGTTCCTCAGTGCCTCCAGCCCATAAAATATCAGTTTATTATAGGTCTTACCGCCGGCGTTTGTCAATTTAGCTTTTATTTCTCTTCCTTTTATGCTATAATTATTCGGTTAATATGTTTCCTTTGGGAGGACTTTTGTGGAGACTTTGATCCTGGCTTCCGCCTCTCCCAGGCGGAGCGAACTGCTGGCCCATGCCGGCATCCCCTTTGAAATTCAGGCCGCCGATGTGGATGAACATTGCGGCGTTCCCGCTGCCGCAGCCGTACGGCTGCTTTCCTCCCGGAAGGCGCAGGCCGTCCGGGCGCTGTTCCCCTCCCGCTGGATCCTGGCGGCGGACACCCTGGTCGAGCTGGAAGGCACCGTGCTCGGAAAGCCCGCGGGCCCGGAGGAAGCGGCCGCCATGCTGCGCCGCCTGTCCGGCCATACACATCAGGTCTATACCGGCGTTACGGTTATCAATCCCAACGGAGAGCTGTTCACGGACAGTGACCGGTCCGATGTCACTTTCGGGGACATTCCCGAGGCCGAAATCGCCGCCTATGTCCGGTCCGGCGAGCCGCTGGACAAAGCCGGCGCCTACGCCATCCAGGGCCGGGCTTCCCTGTGGATCAGCCACATGGCAGGCAGCTATTCTTCTGTCATCGGCCTTCCTCTGTACGTTGTCAGAAAGCTCCTGCTGCAGGCCGGTTACCAGCTGGCCGATGCTTGAACCGTGGCTCCTGAGACCTGAAACCTGAAACCTAAACTGAGGAGAATTAATCATGCCATTCTGGGCTCCTGATATCGGTATCGATCTGGGAACAGATCATTTCAGCCTTTATGTGCGTTCCCGGGGAATCGTCATTTCCGAACCGTCCCTTGTCGTGCTGGACCGGGAAAGCAAGCACACCGTCCGTGCGGTGGGCGACGAAGCCGCGTTCCTGCTGGGCCGCTCCCCGGAACGGCTGACCGCCGTTTATCCCATCCGCAGCGGCATGGTATCGGATTTCGACATTGCCGAGCTGATGCTCAAATACTTTATCCGCAAAGCCATCGGCGTTTCCTATCTGGGAAAGCCCCGGATCATTGTGTCAGTTCCCTGCAACATGGACGACGTGAACCGCAAGGCCCTGACGGAAGCTGTCCGCTTTGCCGCGGGTTCCAAACATGTTTTCCTGATTGAAAAGCCTTTTGCCGCCGCCATCGGCAGCGGCCTGCCGGTATACGATCCGGTGGGCAACCTGGTTGTGGATATCGGCGCCGGCACCACAGACGTGGCGGTTATTTCCCTGGGCGGCCTCGTGGTTTCCCAGAGCATTCAGGTCGGCGGAAACAAGATGGATGAGGCGCTGGTGAATTATCTCCGGCGGGAATGCAGCATCCTGATCGGCACCCAGACGGCTGAAAACATCAAGAAGGACCTGGCAACTGCCCTGCCGCTGGAGGAACCCCGTTCCATTCTGGTCCGCGGCATCAACCAGCTGAACACCTCCGCCGGCACGGTCCGCCTGTCATCGGACCAGGCATACAACGCGATCAAGGGCCCCTGCGCCGCCATTGTCAAAGCCATCCGCTGGGTGCTGGAGCGCACCCCGCCGGAACTGTCGGCAGATATTATGCGCGGCGGAATCCACCTGACCGGCGACGGCGCCCGGCTTTTCGCGCTGGACCGGTTTATCTCCGAAAGCCTCAGCATTCCGGTGCTGCTGGCCCGGGATCCGGGAGACTGCTGTATCCTCGGCATCGGGTACCTGACCGAAAACATCCAGCTGGTCTCCCCCGCGGACAAAAATGCCACCCCCGGCATCCGCAGCTGAGGCTGAAAACTAAAACACTAAAACACTAAACACTAACCGCTAACCACTAATCACTAACCACTAATCACTAAGCAAAGGAGGTGATTCCTCTTGCCCGGTAAGAAACGCCGTGAACGGCATGAAGCCGAAAGCCGTCCGATCGTTGTGGATGATTTCATCTATAATGACCCGGATGGTTTTGATGCGGATTCTGCCGCTTCCGATACCCCGGATGAAGCCATCCGTCGGTTCAGAGGCAGGCCGAAGGAAGAGGAATCGCCTGAAGATACCGCCCGTGAGCAGGAAGGCGGCAAAACTGCCGCGACGGAAGAAGCAAAAGCGCCTGCCGGACCCAAGGTTTTTTCCTCCGGCGTCATCCTGGATGAAAACCTGCAGCCCGTGGATGTCAAGGGCCGGAAGCCCCACAAGGAACACCGGTTCCTCCGCGGTTTCCTGCTGACCTCTGTCACGCTCGTGCTGCTTCTGACCATTGCCGCTTATATTTTCCACCGGATTTCGCCGAATACTTCCGGCCTGGATAAGCCGGAAAGCCTGATTTCCCAGATCGTCACCCCGGTTCAGTCCCTGTTCTCCGGCGTTTCGGAAACCGTTGCCGGTTATTTCCGCACGCTGAAGCTGCGTGCCAACCTGGAGGAAGAATACAACAAACTGCGGGAGCAGAACGAACAGCTGGTCTACCAGGCCATGCTGGCGGACGAACTGAAGCGCACGCTGTCCCAGTACCAGGACCTGTCCGATGAAATCAAAGCGAACATCGACATGCGCCCGATCGTCAGCACGATTATCGGCAAATCCGATTCCAACTATTTCTCCACATTCACCATCAACAAAGGCCTGGAAGACGGCGTGGAAAACTATATGGCGGTCACGTACGGCGGCTATCTGGTCGGATACACCGAAAACGTCCAGCAGAATTCCGCCACGGTCCGTACGATCATCGACTCCAACGCTTCCATCGCCGCGGTCATCCAGGCCAGCGGGGACAGCCGGGACCAGGGTACCGTCCGCGGCACGCTGGGAATCGACGGCCAACCCCAGTGCCGGATGTACTATCTGTCCAGCGACAGGATCCCCCGTTCCGGGGATTATGTGGTCACCTCCGGCGTCGGCATGTCCTTCCCGAAGGGCATCCCGATCGGCGTCATCCGGGAAAGCACCCGCGGCATGCAGGATAATAAGCAGTTTATCGTCGTGGAGCCGATGGTGGACTTTGCGCACCTGGAATACGTCATCGTGCTCCGCTACAAGCCAAACCCGATTGCCGTGGAAGGCCGTGAAAGCGAATCGCTGGAACTTGTGCCGCTGGAAAGCGCCCGGCCGTCGCCGGTAATCCCGGATGTGGCGGATTCCCTGTTCAACACCGCGGCGCCTGTACTGACGGAGGAACCGGATACGGAAGACGGCGAGCCTTCCGAACCGACGCCCACCCCCAGTCCGACGCCGGAACCCACGCCAGAACCGTCCGTTACGCCTTCCCCGCCGCCGGAGAATACGCCGTCGCCGACCCCGTATGAAACGCCGCTGGAATACCATGTGGTGGATTTCAACCGGGATGATCCGACGCCAACCCCGACGCCGACCTGGGCGCCAACGGCAACGCCGTACCTGACGCCGGATCCGCAGGCGATGACCTGGGAAGGAGACTGATATGACTGTTTCTTCCGATATCCGCCAGGTCAGTTCCCTCCGGCGCTACATTGTGCTGCTGTTTCTGGTGCCGCTGGGATACCTGTTTGAAGTATGCGTGATGCCGTATCTGAAGATCGGCGGCGTTTCGCCCAACCTGCTCTACGCGGTCATCGGTATTGTGACCGTCGCCTACGGAAAGCTCCGCGCCTTCTGGGTCGGCATGATTTACGGCCTGCTCATGCAGATCATGCTCCCCTCCGTCAGTTACCTGAACCTGGCGCTTTATTCCCTGACCACCCTGTTCTGTTCCTTCGCTTTTGCGGATAAGCCGCTGAAAACCCTGGAATATGAGCGGGCCACCAACAAGAACCGGAAGGAGCTGCCGGCATGGCTGCGGACCGTGCTGTGCGCCGCCCTCAATACGCTGGCCTATGAAGCCGTCAACGTTACTTATCTTTATATCGACGGTGCGGAACTGACCTCGGCGCACATTTTCAGGGCGCTGCTGGATGTAGTGCTGACCGCGGTGCTGACCCTGATCCTGCAGTTCCCGATCCGCCGATTGATCTTCGGCCGCCGCCTGAACGCGCCGGTCATGCGCACCAACCCCGTGGTCTTCACCAAAAACTGACCCCAACAAACTAACAACTGACAACTGACAGGAAAGGAGGCAAGCCAATGGATAATGTGAAGGCAAAAAAGAAAAAATCCGAATTCTGGCGTTATGCCGCCTTCCTGGTCGTGCTTTTTGTCATCTTCGTATGGCTTGTTTCCGGCCTGGTCAGCCTGCAGGTTGACCAGCATGAGGCCATGGTGGAAAAAGCGTATTCCACCCGCACCAAAACAATCGCGCTGCGGGGCAAGCGCGGCTCCATCACCACCTCAGACTCCGTGGTCATGGCGGAAGACCAGGAAATCTACAACGTCACTTTCCAGAAGGATGCATCCGCCAACAGCAAGGAGCAGTATAAGGAATTCACCCGCTCGATTATCGAAACCATCGACATCATTGAGAAAAACGGCGGCACGCTGGCCATTTCCTATGTCATTGAGCGGGATCCGGAAACGAATGAATGGGTCTTCAATTTCGGCTCCGGCGTCTCCCAGTCCGTCCTCGAAACCCGCGAAAAGCAGTGGCGTTCCAACAACTATGCCACCAATGAAAAGCGCTACGGCACCGCCGCGCAGTGCATTGAGCAGTTCAAAACCCGTTACCAGATCGGTGATGATGTGCCGGAAGACCTGATGCTCAAGATCATGGCCATCTATTCCGAAATGCAGATGAATATCTTCAATTCCCAGCCGATCGTGATTGCGAAGGACGTCCGGTATGAAACGGTCATTGAGATCGAAACCCGTTCCATGACGCTTCCCGGCATGGGGGTTGAAATCGGCACCAAACGGGTCTATCCCCGTTCAACGCTGGCTTCCCAGATTATCGGCTACACCGGCGCCATTCCTTCCCGTTCCATGTGGATTAACCTGCAGGCCAAAGGCTATTCCTATAATGACACCATCGGCCGCGACGGCATTGAATCCTCCATGGAGGACTGGCTGACCCAGAACTCGGCCCTGCGGAAAGGCTCCCGGCTCGTGGAACGGGACCAGATGTCCCGCGTCGTCCGGGAACTGAAGACCACCGAACCCCATGACGGCAACAACGTCAAACTGACCCTGAACGCTTCCTACCAGCAGGTGGCGGAGCGTTGTATCCGGGACAATGTGAAAGCCGTGCGGGACCTGCAGGAAGAGAAGGTCGTAAACGCCTCCTGGCTGGAAGCGAACAAGATTGATATTCATAACCGGGACTGGGGGAAATATCCCCTGGAGCTGGCGGAGCACGGCTGCCTGATCGTGCTGGATATGCAGTGCCGCGTACTGGCGCTGGCCAATTATCCCACCTACGACCTGAACGCGCTGGTTAAGGGCGGAAAGGATGCCGTTGAGATCCTGAGCGACAGCCGGAACCTGCTGCTGAATTACGGCATTCACGCCCGCGGAACACCCGGATCGATTTTCAAGATGGTTACCGGGTTCGGCGGCCTGGCTTCCGGTGCGCTGGATCCGAATGAACAGATTACGGACCAGGGCTACTATACCAAGTACAACGCCGATGAATCCACCGCCCCGAAGTGCTGGATCAGTAAAAACTACCGCTATAAGCACGCCAACCTGACCATTGTCAAAGGCCTGGAAGTGTCCTGTAACTATTTCTTCTACACGGTTTCCGACCGCCTCGGCGAAGACCGGCTTTACCGCTATGCCTCCCTGTTCGGACTGACTTCCAAAACCGGTATCGACCTGCCCGGCGAAGTCCGTTCCGTGGTCGGCTCCCAGAATACCCTGTATGACCCGACAAAGCCTGTGAACGAAGCCAACCAGGATACGTCCCTGCCGATCATCGTTTTCAACTCGATCAAGAAGCACCTGCGGAACTGCGGTTCTTCCCGGGGTATTGATTACGACGACGAGCGCCTTTCTGTATGCGCCAAGCGGCTGATGGACATGGCGGTCCAGTACAACGAAAGCGAATGGCTGGACCATATGCGTACCATCCTGATGGAAGAGCTGAACATGACCAAAGACATGGTCTACCTGCAATCCATCATCGGCGATACCTATAACTACATGAACGATATTAAGTGGGGCGGCGGCCAGACCATTCTGACCGGTATCGGACAATCCGTTACGGTGCTGACGCCGATTGCGGTCGCCCGGTACGTGTGTACCGTCGCCAATAACGGCTATCTGTATAACGTCTCCCTGATCGATTCCATCACTTCTCCCGAAGGCGAAATTCTTTCCCAAAGGGAGCCGACGCTGATCAACCACCTGGACGGCGCAGAAGAATTCATGCCGCTGATCCGCAAGGGGATGAAAGGCGTGGTTGACGAGGCCGGTACCGCGAGCAAGCACTTCAAGAACTGGCCGTATCAGGATCAGATCGCCGCGAAAACAGGAACCGCGCAGGTGACCAAGATCGACCTGGAAAACAACTCCTGGTTCGTCTGCTTTGCGCCTTACGAAAACCCGGAAATTGCCATTGCCTGCTTCATTCCCAACGGGTATTCCGGTTCAGAATCCTCGCTGGCTCCCCGGGACTTCATCGAATGGTATATGAAGCAGAAAACGCTCCGCAGCGTAGACGTTCCCCTCCCCGCCGGCAACTCCCTGGCGCCGTAATACTGTAGTGGCCGAAGGTTTCCAAAGTGCGATCGGAAAGCCCGTTGGTCGCGGCCGCAGCCGCGAAACTTCCTGACACCTGATACCTGACACCTGATACCTATTTTCCGGAGGAAAAAAATGTCAATCTCATTCTGCATCGCATCCGGCAAAGGCGGCGTCGGCAAATCCACCTTCACCGCCAACCTCGGCGCCGTTCTGGCCCACCGCGGCTCATCCGTGATCATTGTAGACATGGATATCGGCCTGCGCTCACAGGACGCGCTTCTTTCCCTCGAAAACCAGATCGTTTACGACCTGGTGGATGTCTCGGCGAATGAATGCGACCTGGACCAGGCGATCCTTGCCCACCCGACCATTCCCAACCTGAGCCTGCTCCCAGCGGCGCAGTTTGCCCGGGCTAAGGCGCTGCAGCCTGCCCGCCTGAAGCAGATCCTGGAGAAACTGAAAGCATCCTATGAGTATATTTTCCTGGATGCCCCGGCGGGCATTGAACGCGGCCTCCGGAACGCGCTGAACGCCGGCGTTGACCAGACGATCCTGATCGTGACGCCGGACGACATCTGCATCCGGGATGCGGAACGGACCGCCCAGATTATAACGCAGAAAGACTTGCCCCGTCCCCGGATCGTCGTCAACCGCCTGGATTATAAGCTGATCCGCGCCGGCGAAATGTATCCGGCCCGGACCGTTGCGGATGTGCTGGACCTGGAACTGCTCGGTGAACTGCCGGAGGACCAGGTCGTCAGCCGCAGCATTCTGAATCACAGGCTTTTTGTGGATTACGACTGCGAAGCCCGCAGCGCCATGCTGCGGATCGCATCCCGGGTCAGCGGAGAAGAAGTGCCGCTCCCGGCATACGGAACCCACCGCATCTCCCTCTGGCACCGCCTTTTCCCTTCCAGAATGGACTGAAACCTGATACCTGACACCTGATACCTGACACCTGATAAGGGAGGTTTCCCCGCTTGACAGTCACTGAAGAGAATCGCCGCTCCCGGGCCCATACGGACGGCATTCTGCTTGCAATGGTATTCGCCATGTCGCTCTTCGGCGTGGTGGCTGTTTGCGTGGCAACCTATACGCCTGATTCCACCTCCGACACCACATTCCTGAATCACATTGTTGAATCCTCCTATGCCATGCGCCAGTGCCTGTTCCTGCTGGTGGCGCCGCTGGTTGTCGGCGTAATCATGGCATTTCCCTTTGATATCCTCCGCCGCCGGGCGGAATGGATCTACTGGGGTGCCTTCATCCTGCTGACCATCACCACCGTTTTCAACCGTGCCCAGGGCGTTAAAGCCTGGCTGGACGTTCTGTGGGGCTACACCATCCAGCCTTCCGAATTTGCCAAGCTGGCCATGATCCTGATCCTGGCCAAAAACCTGGCGAAACAGGACCGTCCGCTTTCGGACCGCCGGTCCTTTACCCGCGTTTTCCTGATGGTGATTGTTCCCGGCCTGGTCATCCTGTTGCAGGGCGAAACCGGTTCCCTGCTGGTGATCATTTTCCTGTTTGCTGTCATGATGTATTTTGCCAATGTATCGATGAAGACGCTGGGCATCCTCTTTGCCATTGCGGCCATCGGCATCCTGTCCCTGTACGGCTTCATGATGGCCACCGGATCGGACGACTACCGCCTGGCCCGGATTGCCGGCTGGCTTGACCCGGAACTGTATTCCTCCTCGGACGCCTATCAGCAGACCATGTCCAAGATGACCATCGGCTCCGGCGGAATCAGCGGCAACGGTATGTTCCAGACCGGGGCCATTTCCCAGCTGAACTATGTGCCCGCGGACTGGACAGACTTTATTTATGCAACCATCGGTGAAACCTGGGGACTGGTCGGATGTGTGGCCATCCTGGTATGGTATTTCCTGATTCTGCTCCGGATGCTCTATCTGGCCTGGTATACCCGGGATAAGTTCGGCCGCCTGATCATCATCGGCGTTATGGGCATGCTGCTCTTCCATGTGCTGGAGAACATTGCCATGACCCTGGGGCTCATGCCGATCACCGGTATCCCGCTCCCCTTCCTTTCCTACGGCGGATCCAATATGATGACCAACATGGGCGGTATCGGACTCGTACTCAATGTGACGCGGAACCGTTCTATCTCCATTTCCGTCAACACGCCCCAGACGCTGCATAACCCCTACCGTATCCATAAACAGTTTCGTACCCGGAACTATTGATTTCTGAGCCGGAGGCCCGTATGTTCAACGAAGACTGCCTGGTTTCATCCGAAAACTATGCCGAAGCCATGGAAAACGATGTGCTTCCCGCCCTCGGGAGGCTGGAGAAGCAGACCACGCTGACGGCCAGGGACGGGACGTCCCTCTACTGCGTCTCATACGACGCAGAAAGCCCGGCCGGCACCGTACTGGTGCTCCACGGCTTCACCGAAAACGCGTATAAGTATTCCGAGCTCATCTGGTCGCTGGTGCAGAACCATTTTTCGGTTGTTGCCTATGACCAGCGGGGCCACGGACGGTCCGGCCGCACGGAAGGCCTCCCGGATCCTTCGGTCACCCACGTGGACGCTTTTCAGGACTATGTGGACGACCTGGATCTTGTCTGCAGCCGGCTGCTTGCGCCGATGCCCGGGCCGCACATGATCTTCGCCCATTCGATGGGCGGCGCCGTTGCCGCACTGTACCTGGAAAACCATCCCGACACTTTTGACGCCGCTGTGCTCTGCGCGCCGATGATCGCCCCGAACACTTCCGGCGTCCCAGTGTTTGCGGCTTCCGTCATCTGCGGCGCCGCATGCGGCCTCGGCCGCGGCAGGCATTATCCGTTCTTCATGAAGCCCTGGTCCGGGCCGGAGGACTTTGCCACCTCCTGCGCCACGGATCCGGCCCGTTTTGCCTGGTATGATGCCGTGAAAACCGCCCGGACGGAATTCCACAACAGTGTGCCGAGCTATCGGTGGACAAAGGAATCCCTGAAGGTGACGAAAAAGATCCTGGCGCCAGGCGCGCCGGAAAAGATTGCCTGCCCGGTGCTGCTCTTCACCGCGGAACATGATTACAGCGTGATGCCGAAACCACAGGAGCAGTTCATCGGCCGTGTGGCGAAAGGAAAGCGCGTTTTCGTTGCCGGCGCCCGCCATGAAATCTTCCGTTCCGAAAACAAAGTCTTCTTTCCCTGGTGGCACGAAATCCTGACCTTCCTGAACTCAGCCCCTGACACCTGAGACCTGACACCTGAAACCTAAACCTCCTGACACCTAAAAATACATGGGGTGATCAACATGAACAAACGCCTTCCCCTTCTCCGGTTCCTTTTCATCGCCGTCATGCTCGTATGCGTCGGCGTCCTGATCTGGTCCATACCCGCAACGCGGGCTGTCAATCATACCATTGAAGACGCGCGCGTCGATGTGGACCTGCTCAACAAGCAGATTGACAAACTGATTAAGGTGGACCATGTCAGAAAACTGGATAAGATTCTGGAAATGCAGGAAAGCCTGGATCCGCTCATCTCCCCGGAGCTGGAAGAGTACTGGAGCGCTTATTCCATGAAGGAAGCCCTGAAAACCCTTCAGTCCACCCTGACGGAGGAACGGACGCTGCTGGAAAGCGATCTCGAGTATTACAACGAACTGCTGGATGAACTGCAGAACCCGGAACAGTATGATGGTGAAGAGGGTGAAGAGGATGACGGAGGTGAAGACGATGACACAGCATACTGAAACGTCCCGGCCGAACCGGCTGCAGTTATATCTTTGCCTGGCCGCCGCCGTCCTGGCGATTACCCTCTCGGTGGTCACCATTGTTTCCTATAACCGCTCCGTGAGTGAAAAGAACGCGTTGATCAGCGAAAGGGAAACCCTTACCGCCCGGAAAAAGGCCATCGACAAAAGCAACACGGATCTCGGCGACCAGCAGGACGTGCTGGAAGATATGGTCACCGCCGCAAAAACAGATGCGGAACATATCGATACCATTCCGAACATAAAAGAAAAGATTGAAAAATATACCGAATACTGTGCCAAACTGCAGAAACGCATTGACAAGGTCACCGCCGAAATCGAAGAAATCAAGGCCGCCTTCCCCGAAGGCTACCTCGACGAATGAACCAGAGCAAACATAAAGGAATGCACATTGACACGATCATAGTTTTCCCTGATAACATTTCTTGCGGCTTCAATTAGCTCTTTGTCCTCTTGACTCAGCGTTATATATTTCCTCTGTACTGTTATTCCAAAATACCGTTTGCTTCTGCAAAATGTGGATTTCTGCTCATCAGCGACAGCGTTCTGCGGGCAGCTCCGTCCGGATGGCTTCTGCCGCCCTCCCAGGATTCCACTGCTTTCTTGGTAACCCCTATACATGCAGCAAAAACCGATTGCCGCCGGCCACGTTTCCGCCTTCCGCCAAGATATCTTTTCCGCCAACATACAGGATGTCGGTTCCCAATTCCGCCGCAGCAAAGGAAACCAAGCACAACAGTCCCGCCAGCACAAGCAAGGCAAACAGTTTCTTCATACGCATATCCTCTGTATCCGGAATGTTGGCAATATTATCTCATACAGAACCGGTTTTATCCACGCGGAAGTATTTTTTCAACAACCACATGAGTCCACCTGGAGAAGGCGAAACAATCCTCTTTTCCAGGCAGATAGCATAGCGATTCTTTCCTGTCCCATAAAAAAAATCAGGGAGACGATCCTCCCTGGTTTTGCTATGTCCGGTTCATTATTCATGATCGGACTGAATGGTATTCATCACTTTCTTTTCATCATATGCCGTCAGGATCACCGCGCCCAGCACACAGAAGCAGACCGCGACAATCGCGATAATCCGCAGTCCCACCGGGGAAGCGGTCAGGTCGTTGCTGGTCAGGTCCTGGGTGGTTCCCAGCACCGCCAGCGAAGTAAACACCAGCATGGCCACGCTCTGACCAAACTTCATCGCAAAAGTCCGGGCTGCGAAGAACATGCCTTCGCGCTTCTCGCCGGTCACAATGCCGTCCTCTTCCGCAACGTCCGCCACGATTGCCTGCGGAATAATGCCCAGCAGCGCCATCGGGAACGCGGCAATCACAACGATCAGCACGCCGGGAAGCATTCCGGTCAGGCCCGGTACGACGCCGATCAGCGCCGTTACCACATAGGCCAGCGCCAGGCCCAGGAAGCCGCAGATCACGAGCTTCTTCTTGCCGTGTTTTGCCACCATCCTGGATACGAACGGATAGAAGCAGGCGCTCAGCACGGTCATCGCACCGAGGAACACCGTCGTGTAGAACTCATCCAGCGCCATGGATACCTTCACAAAGAACGGCAGGCCGGTCTGGAACAGTGTCAGTCCGATCCAGTACGCAATATCGGAAGAAGCGAACCGGAGGAAGTTTTTGTTTTTGAACGTTTTGGTCAGGCTTTTGAAAGCGTCGGTTTCGCTGGGCTGCGCATCGACAAAATCACGTTCCTTCAGTTTGATGCATGGGATCATCATACATACCAGCGCAATGGCGGCCAGCACAATGAACCAGATCCGGTAGCTCCACGCATATCCGACGGATGCCTGCAGCGGCGCGGCGAACACGAAAGGCAGGTAGGCAATCAGGGTGCCGAAGAAGAACGTCAGGCTGATGGCCGTGGAAATATACATCCGGTCGTCCTGTGTTTTGCCGAATTCCGAAATCAGGGCATTATACGGCGTACAATACATGGTCATGAACAGATAGAAGAGAATCAGGAAAATCAGCACCCAGGCAATATTGATGCCGCTGATGGTTTCCACCGGGGCGCAGAAAACCAGCACCGTGATAACGGCAAAAGGAATCGCCGCTTTCTGCATAAACGGAATCCGCCGGCCCTTCGGGTTTTTGCTTCTGTCGGAAAGGGACGCAATCCAGGGATCTGTGACCGCGTCAAAAATACGGCAGATAAAGGAGATCAGTCCCAGCACGGTCAGGAGGCCGAGGATCACCAGGCCGGTCGGGATATAAAACTTCGCACCCTGGTTCTCTACGGCATCCTTGGTCGGAAGGTAAAAAGTAACCAGCCAGGTGTTGACAATACCGCCGAGTATCGACCACCCCAGCTGGCCGATGGCAAAAATCCACATTTCTTTTTTGGTCAGACGTCTGGTTTTCATTTCCTCAACCTGCTTTCTGAAATTTGTACAGTAAACACCGTACACGATTATACCGGTCCCCCGGCAAAAAAGCAAGGGTTGTGGAAATCTGCCGGCAGAAGTATAATGATTTTGCATGATGATTCCATTTTCAGGCCGGAAGGCCCTTAAGGAGGTACTATTCAATGAATAAAGTTCCATTCAGGCTGATCGTGCTCCTGCTGTGTATCGCCTGTCTGTCGCTGCCGATGTTCAGCGCCTGTGCCGATACCGGGGACGATCTGCTCAATCAAGTCCGCACCGTACCTGATTTCAAGTTCCAGCAGCATAAAACCGGCATCGGCTCCGGCACCCTCAACGTCTACACCGCCCCGTCCAACGATTCTTACCGTGTCGGCCGGGCTGCCGTGAACATCGGCGGGGAAATCGCCGAATCCAGCCGCGTGGATGGATGGTTACTCGTCCGGTATAAGACGTCAAACGATTCGGTCCGCGTCGGTTATATCCACGGCAATGAAATCAAGGATTTCAAATCCTCCATGCCCCAGATACAGGGCTATATGATCCCGGTCACTGCGGCAAACCAGATCCAGGTTACCGACGGTCCAGTCCGCAAACCCGCTTACTTCGGCACCATCGAGCCCGGCCAGACCTTCTGGATTCTCCGGAAATATACCTACACCGGAAACTGGTGGTATGTGGAATGCACCATCGAAGGGAAAACCGCCCGCGGCTTTATCAGCCGGAAAGATGCCCTCTTCTGCCTCGGCGCCGGTGCGGATATTTCTTCCGCCACAGCCTATAACATCGACACCCTGGGATATCCGGAAATTTCTCCCCGCAACACCACTGCGATCGGCCAGTTCAAGGTCAATGCCGGTCCCCGCAAGCTGGTCCGCAAGGAAGCGGACGCCAATTCCGAGCAGATCACCGTCGCCTATTTCGACCGCTACTACCGCTGCTATGATTTTGTGGATGCCGGAAACGGCAAAGGCTGGTACTATATCTGGGTGGAAGAGGACAGCAAATGGGGCTGGATCCATTCCGCCAACGGCACGCTGATCCGGGACTAATCTTCCGGGGCGATCAACGCTCCCTGTCCTCCCTTCGCCGTCCCTTCCGCCTGCTCTTGTCCGCATAGAGCGCATAATCCGCTTCAGCCAGGATCTGGTCCAGCGACTGCAGCTCCGTGACCGCACAGGAACATGCGCCGAGACTGGCGCCAATCAGGTATTCCTTCGGGCCGCACATTTCACGTGCGGTCTTTTCAATTCCTTCGCGTATTATGTCCACCTCCGGCACATAGGATCTGTCTCCGATCATTGCGAAGGCAAACTCATCCCCGCCGTAACGGGCGCATATCCCCTTTCCTTCCGTCTTCGCCAGCAGGGCATTGGCCAGGTGTTGAATGGCTGTATCTCCCTCCGCGTGGCCGTATACGTCGTTAATCATCTTCAGCCGGTCCATGTCCATGGCAAACAGGGTCAGGATCTGATCCTGATTTTCTTGCAGTTTCAGGCGGCGTTCCAGTTCCCGCAGGAATCCCCGGCGGTTATACAGGCCGGTCAGGTAATCGTGTTCCGCCATCCGGAGAATGGCGTTATTGGCCTCTTCCAACCGGCGGTTGCCGATCACGGTATTCAGGGCCGCCGAAAGGAACATGGCTTCTTCCTCAAACCGTTCCTGTTCCCGCAGGCTCCATTCGTGCATGCCGGAAACCAGGTAGCCCATCGTTTCTTCTTCGTTCTGCAGCAGCTGGGCCAGCACAATGCGCACGTCGGCATCCCGGCGCAGCCGTTCCATATCCGGCACCTGCCCGCCTTCCCACCGGAAAGGCTCCCCGGTGGAAAAATCGCCGTGCACATTGTGAAGGATCGGTTTCACCAGGCTGCGGTCCTTTTCGTCAATGGCTCCGGCAAAACCATACGGAGCCGGCCACATCGAAAACAGCGGCGGCAGACATTTCGTCAGTTCCTCCAGCGAATCCATGTCCAGCGTACTCGGATAAAATTCCCGAGGGCCCGGATCTGCCGGGTAAACTCCAGGTTTTCCAGTTTCAGGTCGCCCATCGTCCGCGTTTTCCGGAAGCTGTCCCACCGCTTGCATCCGCAGGATTCCCGCGGAATCAGTTCAAACGGAACGTCCAGTATTTCCGTCTTTCCGGCATCTTCCTTCCGCCATTCCAGCATCCGCTGCAGCATCGTTCCGAACATGAAGGAAAAATCAGGCCTGGCCGTGGTAATCGCGGGTTCGTGGTTCTCTCCGGGCAGGATGCCGTCAATCCCTGCCACCTTTACTTCTTCCGGCACATGGACGTTCCGTCCGGCCAGGTAGATGCATACCGTGATGGCCATCGCGTCGTTTGCGCAAACAAAGCCTTCCGGCATATGCCCGCCGGCGCCGAAATACCCGTTTAGCGCCCGCAGCGTCGGTTCGTCCCAGTAGTCGCCGTATATCACCTGTTCCTGCGGCAGCGAACTGCCATGTTCTTCCAGGATCTGCCGGGTCAGGGCAATCCGTTCCTCCGAATAGGAATTGCCTTTGATTCCCGCAACCATCACGAGATCCCGGCATCCGTGGTCTTCCACAATATGCCGGACCACCTTTTCAAATCCTTCCCGGTATGCAAATGACAGATTGATGCATCCTTCATACTGGCGTTCCAGCATGAATACGGGCACTTTTTTCTCATGGGCCAGCTCAATCAGTTTTCCGTTGATCTGATCTGACCGGATCATTTCGCCGAACAACAGCAATCCCGCCAGGTTGGGAATATCATAGGCCGCCAGGAACTCCCGGAGGCTTTCCTCCCCGCGGGATTCAAGGCTTTTGCGGTCAAAAGGAATGCACACCGGCAGAAACCCGGTCCCTTCGGTTGCCAGAATCAGTTGATTCAGCACCAGGTTCAGGTTTTCCACATCTTCCCAGGATGTACATACCGCGATAATCTTACGGTCTGTGCCGGTCATCTCTGTCCCCTCCGGAATCTGCCTTGCCCTTTTCATTTATGGAGCGCACGCTCTTCTGTCTGTTTCAGTTATTTTACCATAATCCGGTTATCTTCACAATATCCGATTCGTTTTTCAGCAATCCATCCCGTTTTGCAGGAACCTGCCCCGTTTCCGGCGAATTATACTGCAATTCTGATTAGCTGAATGCACTCGGGGAGGTTTTATTGTGGCATTGATTGAATGTCCGAAATGCGGAAAACAGATATCCGATCTGGCAAAAACCTGCACTTACTGTGGTTACAGCCTGAAGGAGCCTGAAAACCCCGTTCTGGCCGCAGCATCGGTTCACGACGCTGCCGGCGAAGGAAAGGCTGTACCCGAAAAAAAAGCCAAGTCTCTCTTTGAAGGCGACCGGAAAATCTGGTGGATTCTCGGCGGTGCATTTGCCCTCATGGCGCTGATTGCCCTGATCCTGACCCTGGCCCTGGGCGGTAAAAACAATGCAGCCACCGGCACCGGGGATGCTTCCTCCCCTGCGGGAACTGCCGCGACCGCAACGCCTCAGCCAGCCAGTACCAAGCCTTCCGAAAACACAAATCCCGCTCCCCAGACCCCTGAAAACGGCGGCTCAGGCGGCTTTGATCTGGGAAATCTGTTCAATAACCTGATCAATTCCACGAATCCGTAATCATCATATCAGATACGATTTGCCGTGCCGGTACTCCGTCCGCGAGTTCCGGCACTTTTGAGGTTCATCCGATGTTTTTATTGACATCTTGGAAACGGACGGGATACAATACCGACTAACAAAAGAAAGGCAAGGTCGGAGGGTATTATGATTACAAGAGACGAAGCGTTTGAACTGCTGAAGAAATACAATAAAGACCCGTTCCATATCCAGCATTCCCTGACGGTGGAAGCTGTCATGAAATGGTACGCAAATGAACTGGGATATGCGGGCGAAGCGGAGCACTGGGGCATTGTCGGCCTGCTTCATGATATCGATTTTGAGCTGTATCCGGATGAGCATTGCCTGAAGGCGCCTGAGCTTCTCCGGGAAGGCGGCGTGGATGAAGACACCGTTCATTCCGTGTGCTCCCATGGATACGGGATTACCGTGGCATGCGGCAAAACCATTGATGTGGAACCGGTCCATGAAATGGAAAAAGTCCTGTTTGCTGCAGATGAACTGACCGGCCTGATCTGGGCCGCTGCCCTGATGCGCCCTTCCAAAAGCACGAAGGATATGGAATTGAAATCCCTGAAGAAAAAGTATAAGAGCAAGGGATTCGCAGCCGGCTGTTCCCGGGAAGTCATCGAGCGTGGCGCGGAACAGCTGGGCTGGGAGCTGGACAAGCTGCTGGAAATGACCCTGCAGGCCATGGCTGCAAGTGAAGATACCATTCAGGAAGAGATGAAAGCATGCAGCTGACGCCCGTCATGTTCCTGATCGTCTGCCCGCTGCTGTTTCTGGCAGGGCTGGTGGACTCCATCGGCGGAGGCGGCGGCCTGATTTCCCTGCCGGCCTACCTTTTTGCCGGCCTGCCGGTGCATATGGCCATTGCCACCAACAAGCTTTCCTCCGCCTGCGGAACGTCCCTGGCTACATTCCGGTTTATCCGGAAAGGCCTGATCAATTTCCGTCTGGCGGTGCCGTCGGTGGCTGCCGCGGTCCTGGGTTCGTCCCTGGGTGCAAAGCTGTCGCTGCTCGTCAGTGAGGAGCCGATGAAATATATCCTGCTGGCCGTGCTCCCGGTTGCCGCTTTCTTTGTCCTCAACCGGCACCTGTTCCGGGATGACGGGCGGCATACGGCAACCGTGGACCGCCGGACAATCATTGTCTGTATTATATCCGCGCTGATCATCGGCATGTACGACGGATTCTATGGCCCCGGCACGGGAACCTTCCTGATCATCTCCTTTACCGTTTTTGCACGAATGACCGTCGGTTCCGCCAACGCCCAGGCCAAAGTCATCAATCTGACCTCCAACATCACTTCCCTCACCGTTTTCCTGCTCAACGGCCAGGTGCTGATTCCGCTGGGGCTGGCTGCCGCAGCATGCAATATGGCAGGCAACTGGATCGGTTCCGGGCTGGCCATCTCCAAAGGAACAAGGATTGTCCGCCCGGTCATCCTGATCGTTCTGCTCTTGCTCCTGTGTAAAATCCTGTTCAATTTCTGAAGAGATCTTCGCTTGTCTGAAAGGCGGTTCTTATTCGTGAAAGATAAAACGGAAAAGAAAGAGAAAGTGAAAAAGTCCCTTATGCGTGAAATTGTCGAATGGATCCTGACGATTGTCGTGGCGGTACTGATCGCGTTCACCATCCGGTCGTTTATCTTTGAACTGGTCCGTGTGGACGGCGAATCCATGGATGATACACTGGCTAACGGGGAAATCATGTTTGTGACCAAGTTTGATTACGCGTCCACCTGGCTGACCCTGCCCTGGCAGGATAACGCGGCCAAGGAGTCCGCAAAACGGATCACAACCGGCGGCAGTCCGCAGCGCTTCGATGTCGTGATATGCCGCTATCCCCACCGAGGCGATACCAATTTTGTCAAACGGGTGGTAGGCCTTCCCGGAGATACGATTCAACTGATTGAAGGCTATCTGTATGTCAACGGGGAAAAATATGATGAGCCGTATATCCGGGATGAATACCGCACCGGTGCCCTGAATACATACGGCCCGTATACCGTTCCGGACGGATGTTACTTTGTCATGGGCGACCATCGGAACCGTTCCAACGACAGCCGCTCTGTCGGTGCCATATCCCGGGATATGATCGTCGGCCACGCGCGAACCGTGCTCTTCCCGTTCAATCAGATCCGCGGAATTGACTGAAAATACGGTGAATGTCAAAAGCTCCGCCGGGCCTCATCCGGCGAAGCTTTTTCGTTCTGCCTTATTTCTGTTTCGTCTCGCTGCTCTGGATGCTGTTCATCCGGGCATAACTGCCGCCCAGGGCTACCAGTTCCTCATGCGTTCCCTTCTCTGTAATACGCCCTTCCTCAATCACAAGAATCTGGTCTGCATTGCGGATGGTGGACAGCCGGTGGGCAATGGCGATAATCGTCCTGGTTCCCGCAATACCTGCAATCGCTTTCTGGATCTGCTGTTCTGTTTCCACATCCACCGAAGCAGTCGCTTCATCCAGGATAATAATCGGCGATTTCCGAAGGATCGCCCTGGCAATAGCTACCCGCTGTTTCTGTCCGCCGGACAGCCGCAGTCCCCGTTCTCCGACCTGAGTCTGATAGCCATCCGGCATCGCCATGATATCCTCATGGATATTGGCCGCTTTCGCTGCTTCCTCAATTTCCTCCATGGAAGCTTCTGATACAGCATATCCGATGTTTTCAGCAATTGTCCCGTTGAAGAGGAATGTATCCTGCAGCACCGGTGAAATGTTCCGCCGCAGGCTTTCCAGGGTTATGCCCTTGATATCGTGCCCGTCAATCAGGATATGGCCGGAGGATGGTTCATAGAACCTTGAAATCAACTGGGTCAACGTGGTTTTCCCAACGCCTGTCGGTCCGACCAGCCACATTGGTAATGGATTCCGGAATCATATGTGCGTAGAGCAGTTCAAAATCCCGGGTATCATTCACAATCCGGCTCATCAGGTCGCCGGTCTGCTTGTCGTGGAAATAGCCCAGGTGCATATGCTCCAGCTTATCGTATGTTTTGGTCCGCAGATCACCGACCAGGTACCAGGCCGCCTTGTGTGCCAGGTAATTGCTCAGGAAGCGGAAGAGGATCCGCAGCAGGTACAGTCCCACCAGGATGGCCGTAAACAGGCCGATCTTCCGCATCCCCGCATCATCCACGCCGGATTCCACAATGCCCGTCATCGCGGACAGCACCTTCGGCGCAGCCAGGTTCACTCCCGTCAGCGCCAGTGTGGAAAGAATGGCAATGGTATACAGGGTCCTGTACCGGATCGCTTCCTGGCTGAGACGCCACAATGTCCTGATCACGCGCATTCACGCTCCCCGATTTTATGTTCGCTGATCACTGATTCCCTTTCGCCGGTCTGTGTTCCCTGCTTCTTCCGCCAGGAGACATACCGCAGGATGCATGAGAATCCGGCCAGCATCCAGGTCACGCCGGCTGTAATCCAGATCGACCATACGCCTGCCGTTGTCAGGTGAATGAGCAGCAGCGGCAGCCCGATCCGGCCGACAATCTCCACAATGCCGTTGATGAAGGAGAAGAAAGCGTCGCCGACGCCGTTCAGCACGCCGCGGGATACATAGATGATGCCGAGGAACACATAAAAGATGCTGGTAATCCGCAGGGCGCTGCCGCCCATCTGAATCACGTCGGTCTCCTGGACAAACATCCCCACCAGGTTTTCGCCGAAAAGCTGCATCATCAGCGTCATCAGGCCGGCCAGGATACCCATTGCCAGCAGGCAATCCCGGAAACCGGCCCGGATCCTGTCGGTCCTCCCGGCGCCCATATTCTGTCCGGAATAAGTCGAAAGCGCCATGCTCATGGATCCGAAGGGCTGCTGCACCAGCTGTTCCAGGCGGTTTGTGGCCGTATAGGCAGCCATGGCCACATTGCCGAAGGAGTTAACAACCGTCTGCAGCGCAGTTGTGGAAATCGCGATCAGGCTCCACTGAAGCGCCAGCGGAAGTCCCAGCTTCACGGCGCTCTTGCTGATTTCCCGGTCGAAAGCCAGCTGCTTCTTATCCAGCCTGAAATAAGGATTGCGGCGGAAGGCGTACAGCAAAGACCCGGCGCCCGCCAGCAGCTGGGAAAGCATGGTGGCGAAAGCCGCCCCGAAGACGCCCCAGGAAAACGCGCCGACAAACAACAGGTCCAGGCCCACATTCAGGATGCAGGAGATAATCAGGAAATAAAGCGGCGTCCTGGAATCGCCCAGCGCGCGTTCCATGGAAGAAGCGTAATTGTAAATCGCGATCAGCGGCACCGACGCAGAAGTCATCCGCATATAGGTAATCGCATCCGGAAGGATTTCCGCCGGCGTTCCCATCCATCCCAGCACCGTAGGAGCCATGATAAAGGCCAGCGTGCCGGTCAGCAGGGAAAATCCCAGCATAATATAGGCTGAATTGGCAATGGCCTTGCATACTTTTTCATCCTGTCGGGCACCGAAAAACTTGGCCGTAATAATCCCGCACCCGCCGCTGATGCCGTTGAAGATTGAAAAGAAAAGGAATGAAATCGAACCGGTGGAACCGACCGCGGCCAGGGCATCCGCATTGATCAGCTGCCCGACAATCATGGAATCCGCCAGATTATACGCCTGCTGAAACAGGTTGCCGATCAGCAGCGGCAACGCAAAAACGGAAAGCAAAGCCAGCGGCTTGCCCTCCGTCATATTCATGGTCATATTCCTTTGCATGGGTAAGATCCTCCGCCACACTCGAAAAAGGAATGTTCCGCGTATTTGTACAGACATTTCCGCGGCAGGATGATCTTAAATCTTAAAGTTCACTCTAAGTCAAGAGGTTTTGATCATTTTTTTATTCTGTAAAAACTGCGCCGCATTCCTCGGACAATGCCACCGGATCCAGGAAACTGAAGTTCCGGTGCAGCAGCTGGTCCCTGCGGTAGACAGCCGCCATGGCGTTCCGGCCGCCATAGGTGGCCGTCACCTTCACCTCACTCACAGGCAGGCAGGCCAGCAGGTCACGGGCAATCCGCACCCCCATGGCGGACAGGTATTTCTTCCCGTCCTTTTCCATCAAATCATCCCGGGCTGCGAAGGTCGCCTCCAGGCGGTCCGGATCCGGCGCGCGCATATTGATGCCGTCCGCATATTCCATCAGTTCCCCCAGCGGGTTGGCCTTCCGCAGCACTTCCGCATATGCCGTCAGGTCGCCGTTCAGCACCGCTTCGGCATTTTTGTGGTAGAACTTCCACATAGCGATATTGGTCAGGCCGTCCGACGGCCATTCATGCGCCAGCGCGTCCGTCCAGTCAATGGTTTCATCAGCCGTCATCCACAGGTTGTCTATGCCGATTTTCGGCCTGCGGATCACGCTCTTAACCGGTCTTTCCTGCGGCGCCTTCGGTTCCGCGGATACGTCTTCCGGCGGTTCCCGCCAGAGGTCGGAGGCAATGGCTTTCATTTTCCTGAGCAGGTCTCCCGCTTCCGCCGGGTTTATATTGACCGTTTCATCAGCCATTGTCTTCCCCCCCTTCCACGCGGCACCGTACGCTCGGCGGATTGGCCGCTGTTTCGAATCCTTCGATCACGATCTTTGCGTTGCCGGTAATTTCATTGTCAAACAGCCAGCGGCTCAGCGGATTGATGACCAGGCTTTCCACCTGGTTGCCGATGCCCCGCCCACCGTTGGACAGGTCGAATGTCGCCGCCTCCTCGAGGCTCTTATAGGCATAATCTTCGATGCGGATCTCAACGTTCTTCTGTTCCCGCAGGTTGCGGATAATTTTGTTCACCTGTCCCTGCAGGATCAGGTCCGCCGCTTCCTTCCGGATATAGTCGAACACCACGATATTTTCCCCGATCCGGTTCAGGATTTCCGGCCGGCCAAGTTCCAGCTTGAAGTAATCTTCAATGGCGCTGCGGACGCGTGTCTGCACTTCGGCATAATCCATATCCATGGTCACGTTCGCTTCCCGGTTGCCGAAGGCGTCCTTGACATAAATACCGAGATTGCTGGTGAAGATGATGATCGTTTCGGAGAAATACACCGTATTCCCCTGCCCGTCCGTCATCCGGCCGTCTTCCAGGATCTGCAGGAACTTGTCCAGGATCGTGGAATGTGCCTTTTCAATTTCATCGAACAGCAGGATGCAGAAGGGATTCTTCTTCACGGCATTGGTCAGCTGGCCGCCCGCTTCGTAGCCCACATATCCGGGAGGCGCGCCCATCAGCTTCTGGTCGGAATGGCTCTGTCCGTATTCGCTCATGTCGAAGCGGATGCAGTTACTTTCATCGCCGAACAGTTTTTCCGCCAGGGCTTTGGCCGTCTCCGTCTTGCCGGTGCCCGTCGGGCCGGCAAAGAAAAGCACGCCCTTGGGTTTCCCGGTGGAAGAGGAATTCAGGCCGTTCATGCCGGTCACTGCACGCTTGACCACATCCAGTGTCCGTTCCAGGGCGGTATCCTGGCCCTTGATCCGTTTTTCAAAATCCTGTTTGGCCGTTTTCAGGCTCTTTACACTCAGCCTGCTCCAGGGATTGTCCTTGATGCCGTATTTATATAGATCCACCACGGTGCACAGGTCCCGGATCGGTATTTCTTCCTGCTTGCACAGCATGCGCATTTCATCCAGTTCGGTAAATGTCATGCCTTCCGTGAGTCCGACAAACTTTTCCTTGATCCGCTCCAGGTCTTCCGGATGCTCATTGTAATACGGCATATCGCGGCGGTATACCGTTCCGGAGAAGAAGGACGCAAAATTGGTTCCGGTCATCATGCGCTTGCGCTCTTCCCGGTCTGGCGCTTCCAGCTGCAGGATTTTACATACCGGATTGTTCAGGTAGAACCATGCCGGCAGGTCGTTCAGTTTATTCACCAGCAGGATCAGCTGGTTCTGCTTCTTTCCGTGGGCGGTCCGCACCCAGGAGGAACTCAGGGCGCTCTGCATCAGGATATTGAAGCTGTTCACATCCTGCTGATCCATCCGCTCCGGCGTCGTGATATAATGGCTGGCCATTTCCATCACGATGACGGTAGCGGCCTTTTGCTGGCACATCGCCCGGCGGACCACATTCGGCGCGGTATCTGCCCCGTTGCCCTTGAATTCTGACTGGATCGCGCCGTTTTTGATCTTCGTGTCCGTGAGCGCGGCAAAACGTTCCAGCATGTCTGTGTCATAGGGGCTCATAAATCCCAGCAGGTTGCTGTAGAAAACCACCTGGTCATATCCCTGGTCGGAAAAATAGGCATGCAGATACCGGCTCAGCGGAATGATCTCATCCTGCCGCACAGATCCGTCTGTCGGATACCGGTACTGGTCCGTAATATTCCCTTCCATGATCAGCAACGGCTTAATCGCGCTGAATAATTCCAGTTCCCGGTGCCATTTCGGAATCAAAATTTCCATCCTGACTCAATTCCTCACTCTCTGTTACCACTATTCTTCCCCAAAGCCTTCAAACCGCCTGCACCAGGTGTATTTGCTGATGGCGCTGGGGCATGCGCCCTGGCAATAGGTTCCCAGGATATCCCGGATATAGGTCGGCAGGCCATGGTTATACTTGACCTCCAGGATGATTTCATTGTTGTCAAACGGCGGAACGGTAGGCACATACGGATTGAACAGGTCCTTGCTGTACATGCCGCTCCGCAGCTGTTTGTCAAAGGTGATCCGGACTTCCTCCGCCGGATGCAGGTAGGCTTCCCGCACATAGTCCACCAGCACTACCGGCCGGAGGAGATTGACAGTCATTTCCCGGAACATATCGTTCATCAGGCCGCTCTGGGTGGTTTCCAGACCGGAAGGATCTCCGGCCATCAGCTGCTCGCACAGCAGCCTGGGAATGGAAATGCTTCGTTTGGAAATCAGGCTGCCGACCTTTGTTTTGCATTCCAGCTTGATGACCTTATCGCTGAAATTGTAAATCCGGATCCGGTATTTATCGCGGTTCTGCACGCCGTCCAGTTTGTCAAAGAGGGCGCTGTTGAATTCCGTGTCAAAATACAGCGAACGGATATGGTATTCGTTATACTCGTCTCCGTTCGGATCCCGGGAGAGTACCGCGTCCAGGATTCCGGACAGCACAAAATACTGCCGCTCATTGATAAAATACTTCAGCTCATGCCGAAGCGGCAGCGTATTCATGCCCATAGCATTCTCTCCCTTCTTCTAAACTGACACCTGACACCTAATCAGGTTCCCGCTTCCGTCTGGCAGGCCACCAGCGTCGCGTCATGCACGCCTTCAATGTTGAGCACCGCGCTCACCAGGTCCTGCTTGCTGTCCAGGCGCACCTCCACGGTCATTTCCGCGCCGGCGCGGGTGACCGTCTTACTGCGCAGCTTCCGCTGTTTCACGGTCCGCCGCAGCAGCTGGGTGATTTCCGGTTCGGCATAATCGTCATAATGGACCACCAGCAGGTAGCCGTTGGGATTCTTGAAGCGGACAAACGTCATCACGAACAGGATAATGCTGATGCCCAGCGCCACCGCCAGCGCGTGAATGAACAGCCCGGCGCCGAGCAGGATGCCCATTGTCAGAGCCCAGAACATATAGGCCGTGTCCATCGGGTCTTTGACGGCTGTACGGAAACGGACGATACTCAGCGCGCCGACCATGCCCATGCTCAGGGCAATGTCGCTCTTGATGCACATGACTACCGGCGTGGTGATCAGCGTCAGCATCATCAGCGTCATGGCGAATGTCGGGCTGTACAACACGCCGCGGTAGCAGCGTTTGTAAACAAAGGCAATAATCAGGCCGATGGCGCAGCCCATGATCAGTCCGACGACGATCATGAGGGGCGACAGGTTGTCAAACTGGCTCTGGAAATACTCGCTCAGCGTGGATTTGTTTCCGGTCGCGGCGTATGCTGTGCTGATGAACATAGGTGCTCCTCCTGTATCTCTTTTAAGTTAAATCGCATCCGCGGGCATTTCTGGCTGCGGACCGAAATATTCGATCATCTGCGCGTCTGTCAGGTTGAAGGCGTTCTGGGCGAATGTCCACAGGCGGTTCGGCCGCTTCCGGCAGACGTTCCGCAGCCGTTCCACGCGCTTTTCCCAGTACCGGTAGGCGCCGTCTGTTGTCGTCGGCACTTCTTCAATCACGAACTTGTCGTTTTCCGTTCCCCACCGGGCCCAGTGAAGCGACATTTCCGGTTCGATCTCTGAAAGCACTTCCTCCAGCATTGTCAGCATGTACCGGGTGGTAAACTGCTTGTAGACATTGCCGAAGATCCGCAGGAACTTGTCCTTATATTCCGGCACGCTCAGCAGCTTCAGGAAGATCGTATTGTCGATCTTCTGGTCGCCCATTCCCTTGGCTTTGGTATAGCTCTTCGGGCTGTCAAAGCCGGAGTTGAACAAGCCGTAGTCCAGGTCGTACAGCACCCATCTCCATTTGCTGCCTTCCGTTTTCAGGCGGTAGAAACGGGTATTACCGATATCGCTGTTGCCGAAGAACATTTCAATGGCCAGGTATTCAAAAAGGTTGTCCACATCCACGTTATCCAGGATGTACTGCAGGTCCTCCGGATTCTTGGCCGGATTCCCCGCCTTGATCTTCTTGATCATGGCCTTGTACGCTTTGTTGGAGCCGTACTTCACGCTGCCGCTGCCCTGCAGCAGGTCCATCTGGTCCGCTTCCTCCAGGGTCAGGCCTTCAAACTGGGCAACCAGGTACCGGTCGGTTCTTTCCCGGAGATTCATATGGCCCCAGTAAACGCCGTTCAGGTACACCGCATATGGCTTCCAGGCCTGGTGGGCTACATTGATCCCGATGGAGTCCATCAGGCGGCTCTCAAATCCGTCCACCATCCGGGTCCACATACAGTCGTTTCCGCTGTTCCGTAGTACGAAACCCTTATATTCCGTATAAGGCCGGTCCGGGAAGAGCGCTGCTTCAAAGGTCTTGGCGCCGTATTTACTCTTGGCTTTGAACTTGAAGCTCTTCTGCGGCATATCAAGCGAATAGTCGCCCATGGTGCCGAATTCAGCGCCCTGGTTCAGGATGATGTTTCCGCTGCTGTCATACATTTCGACATTGCATTCATATTTGATGCCAGCCTTCTTGACTGCCCGGTAAATCGTATTCTTGAACGGCAGCTTGCCTGCCTCTTTGACGACATTGTCACCCACCGTCAGCAAACCGTACTGGGAATCCCAGAGGTTTTTCGGATCCGTCACAATGGATACAACCGGCAGCGTATTGTAGGCGTTCACAAAGTAGGTTCCGGTCAGCACATCGCTCGGCTTGATCATCCCGGTGCCGAACGCACGGGCCCTCAGCACGGTAGCGGTATTCTGAACCTTAAGCCGCTCCCCGTTATACGGAATGGAATCCTGCGTCGGTGTGGACCCGTCCGTCGTATAGTATACCTGGGTGCCTTCCGGCACGTTGATGGAGACAAACTGCGCCGTCGTATACTGCCCGGGTTCCACCGTGAAAGAAGGCATCTCCGCGAAACCGGTAAAGCCTGTGCCGTTGCTCTGGAAGGGCGTTGGCGTGTCATAATAAAAAAGCCCGGCTATCCCGAGTGTCCGGCCATAGGAGACATCCGTCTTCATTTCAGGAAGAATCACCTTGTCCAGGATTTGGCCGTCCTTATCAGTCAGTGTAATGATTTCCCCCGCGTTCTTGCTGATCTTGAAAGACGCGTGCGGTTCCGCCGCGGTGTTTTTGCTGAGATTCTTGTCACATAGGACAACCTTGTATTCGCCGGCGTTAATCACCGTTCCCTTGGGGAACTGCCATTTCCGGCCCCGGTTCAGGTTATCGCTGAGGCCCCATTCGGAGATATCGACCGCGGTGCCCGATGAATTATAGATTTCCACCCAGTCGGTATTGCCGGCATCCTTATATGTCGCAATGGCGTCATTGCTGGCCATCACTTCGCTGATCCAGACGCCGGTCTTGTTCATGGCCCTCAGCTTCAGTTCCATCTGGTTGAATCCGGTCTGGTTGTTCGGAAGCGACGGAGTCGGTGTCTGGAAAACTTCGAACTGATTCCATTCATTCCGGCCCCAGCTGCAATCCTTGGGCAGGTTATCGATCATCACGCGGTCAACCACCTGGCCCTGGGAATCGGCCAGGATGAGGGTTTCCTTCTCTGCGCTGATGCGGAAGTTCGTGTGGTAAACGCCCTGCATCACCGTGTCCGGACGGTCTTCCCCGGTGCACAGCACCAGGTAGTATCCGTTGGCCGGGATCACCGCGTCATCCGGGAATCGCCACTTCAGGGGATTCCCCTCATTATCGCTCAGGGCATAGCGGTTCAGTTTGATATCGTGATCGGTCGTGTTGTAAAGCTCAATCCAGTCGCAGGTATTGTCATGGTCATCCCGGATGCCGGTGACAGCGTCCGCCATGACTTCGTTAATCAGCACCTGGCCTTCAACGGCGGATACGCTTTCCCGGTAAGCCTGGTGGCCTTCCTCGGTATTCGGATAACCGGGGCTGATCCAAGTGACCACCTGGTATTCCCTCTTGTTGTCTTTCTCACCGACCAGCGCATAGCTTTCGTTGCTGGCCATGATGGGATATTTGCAGCTGTCCAGCAGGTAAGCGTTCGTATCATACAGGTACACGGTTTCACCGGCGCTGCTCAGCGCGAATTTTGCGTGCAGGGGCTTGTTTGCAACCGCTTGGTTGGTTTTGTCGCAGAAGACGACAATCCGTTCGTCCGCTTCCAGCGTAATATCGGGGAACAGGAAAAGCACCCGGTCGCCCCTGTCGCTCAGGCCGATGCCGGCCAGCTCCATGGAATGGTTGGAATGATTCCAGATTTCCACCCAGTCCGGATAGTTGCCGTTCTCGTCCGTCACAGCGGATGCGTTGGAAGGCATGATCTCGCTGATCACCAGGCCCAGGTAGTTGCTGAAGTTGTCTTCCGTCGGCTTATCGGTCAGGCCGGATTCCGTTGCGAAAGAATAATTGGCTCGTTTGCGGGGTTCCAGTGAAACCTCACCGTTAATCGCCAGGGGGAGAACAACTGTCAGCAGCGCAATGGCCGCAATCGCGCACAGAAGCAGTACGAAATTCATCCGCTGTTTCCTGCGGCGGAGCTTCGTCGCCTTGGATACAGACCGCCGTCCCTGGGTCGGATAGGCTGTGTTGTTATCCCGCTCCACTGTCTCCCCTCCTTTCAGCAAACTAACTATTTGATTATATCACATTTCTCTGTTCCCTGCAAACTTTGCAGAGACAGGGGACGGTTCTCAGTCGAAGCTTAGACTTAGAACCGTACCCAGTCTCAACCAAACACCCGCCCCC
>JAFROK010000003.1 GCA_017429695.1 Clostridia bacterium
CTGAGCCGGGAAAAGAAGACGATTCCGGCAACGGATGATCATACCGCCGGTAACGCGGTGCAGGAGAACATCGTAAAGGCCACCTGCAAGGCGGCAGGAAGCTATGACGAAGTGGTTTACTGCACGGTCTGCGGAAAAGAACTGAGCCGGGAAAAGAAGACGATTCCGGCAACGGATGATCATACCGCCGGTAACGCGGTGCAGGAGAACATCGTAAAGGCCACCTGCAAGGCGGCAGGAAGCTATGACGAAGTGGTTTACTGCACGGTATGTGAAAAGGAACTCAGCCGGAAAACGGTCACCCTGGACAAACTGCCCCATACGGAAGTGAAGACCGAGGAAAACCGGGTGGCGCCTACATGCAGTTCCGCCGGATCGTATGACGAAGTGGTTACCTGCAGCGCCTGCAAAACGGAACTGAGCCGGAAGACCGTTACGCTCGACAAGCTGCCCCATACCGAAGATACCCGGAAGGTCAACGAAGTGGAGCCGACGGCAGAAGCGGATGGCAGCTATGACCTGGAAACCTACTGCACCGTGTGCGGCGCGGTGCTCAGCGCGGAGCATATTACGGTTCCGAAGATTGAGGAAGAAACCCCGCCGCAGGCGAAAACACCGGAGGACGCGGTCGTGGGAACCATCCTTTGGGAAGACTGGAACAACCGTTACCAGGCCAGGCCGGCACAGGTGACCGTGCACCTGTACGCCGACGGAACGGAAACCGCTTCCCAGACCATCAGCCTGGATACAGCCGGAAGCGAAAAATCCACGGACTTCCTGTTTGAAAACCAGCCGAAACTGAATGAAAACGGACAGGAGATTGCCTATACCGTGACCTTGGATGGCGTGCCCGGATACATTACGGCCGCCGATGCGGAGGATTCGTCCGGCTGGACGTTCCGCTGCACCCTGAACCCGACGGTGAGCATTCCGATCACCATTGTCTTCAACGATAACATTGACGCAGATGGCAACCGGCCGGAGACGGTGACCATCCGGATTTATGCGGACGGGGCTGAAATAACCAACTGTACCGTAAGTTCTTCATACTTATGGACGTATACTTTCACCGGCATACCTTACCTGAATACAAACGGGAATGTGAATGTTTTTTCTGTAACCGTGGACGATATTCCGCTTTACCAGCCTGAGATGACCCGGAACTTTATCGTTCTCACTTACGTCCCGGAAGAGACCAGCGCCAGCGTCAAATGTGTCTGGAACGATGATCTCAACAGCCAGGGGATGCGCCCGCAGGATGTTGCCATGTCCCTGTACAATGGCGTCACAGAGAGTCCGGTAGATGTAGTCCTCCTGGGTGCAGGAAATAACTGGGAAGCCGCTGTGGATCATCTTCCGACCGTTGTGAACGGGAGGAAGACAACGTATGCATGGACTTATCAGTCGGTATTGAATTATGAACTGGATTCCACAAAGCAGCAGGGAAACAATATGACCTTTTACTTCAGGATATGTGATCGTCCCGGGAACCCGTCCGAGGGAAAGAGACCGCAGAAGGCGCCGGGAAATAACATTTACATATTTGAAGATTATGAAACAGACCTGGACGGAAACGTCATGAGTTCAGGCAACCAGAATAGCGGCGTTTCGAATGCTCCGGATGTGTCATTCGGAAGCGGAACGCAGAGCTCCGGCATTATGATCGATGGGGTATCCGAACCGCAGGGTGAACCCAAGGTGGCTGACGCAGGTTCTTCCGCTCCGGCCACGGAGCCCAAGGTGGCCGACGCAGGTTCATCCGCTCCGTCGGCTGAGCCCGAACCCGAACCTGAACCGGAACCTGAACCTGAACCCGAACCCGAACCGGAAGCCCCGGCGGTTGCTTTTACCGGTTCAACAGTCTCCGGTTCGCTGACCGTGTATTTCGAAGACGAATGGCAGCCGGTTTATGATGGCACAGGCGCCTTCATGAAAGAGGATTGCACTGCAACGGCCATCTTTTCAGACAATAGCAACGCGGACGGCAACCGGCCGGAGAATATCACCGTCCGGCTGTATGCGAACGGATCTGAAATCAGCGTGCGCCAGTTGAACGGGAGCAACGGATGGAAAGCTGCATTCGGAGATATGCCCCTTGCGGAAGAAGACGGACGGGAGATCCATTACACGATTTCGGTGGATCATGTTGAATGGTATTCGGCACAAATCAGCGGAATGGGTATTCGCATGGTTTATGAGCCGGAGCTGACTTCGGAAACGGTTTGTGTTATTTGGGATGATGACGGTAATGCTTTAAATCAGCGGCCCGAGTCTATCGCCATGAAGCTCAGCAACGGGCAGGTTGTGATACTGAGTGAAGGGAACAACTGGCGTGCCACCATTAACAATCTTCCGACCCGCCTGAACGGCCGGCCGGCGGAGTATACATTCAATGCGCAGCGTGTGAAGGACTATGACCAGATCAGTAACAACAAAGCGGGAAACGAGACAGTTTTTGTCCTGAAAATACGGAAAGAAAAAGAAGCCGCCCCGAAAACTCCGAAAAAGGCACCAGGATCCCAATTTTATGTCTTTGAAGATTACGAGACGCCCCTCTGATGCCGGCTCTTGAAACAAAAAAGACCGTCCCTCCGTTTCAGAAAGGCAGGAAACCGTATGAAGATGAGCACCATTCGCCTTACCCGCGAATCCGCCCGGAAATTCCTGGCGCTGCTGCTGGGCCTGTGCCTGCTGGCCGGCTGTGTACCGGCCCTGGCGGACGATCCGCCGGAAGCCACGGTTACAGCGGAACCGAATGCAGACGACCCGGACCTGGCGGATATTACGATCACGGTAGACGGGAATATTGAAGGGGAGCATCCCGGCGATACCGGGACTGGCCTCCTCGTGGACGATGATTATTATGTCCGGGTAGATGTGGTGGACAACAACCAGCTTGCAGTCGATACGGATGCCGCGGTCGACGGCGCCGGCAGCCAGACGATCGGTGACATCACGATCAATACAGACGGCATTTCCGAAAACGCCTGTGAAGCGACAGCCGTAGAAATCGCAACAACAGACCGCGATGTCGACCTGACAGTCTCCGGCGATATCAGCGCGGAAGGCGAACAGTGGGCGTACGGAATCGACGTGTTCTCCGTGAGCGAAAACGGCACAATTACCGTTACGACGGAAGAGGGAAACGTTTCTGCTTTTGCATCCTCTGACGGAGAAGGAGAGTCGGATGCCGCTGCCATAAATGCGAACTCAGCAGGCGAAGGCAGCGTGGATATATATGTGGACGGCGATGTGAACGCGTCGGCATATGTGAAGAACGGTACCGGGCAGGCGATTGGCATTGATGCGGTCGCGGCTGAGGGCGGAGATATCGCGATTACCGTGAACGGCGACGTGACAGCGGAGGCTGCCGGCAGACAACCCGTTACCGAAACCATCCGGGCGGAGGCGGACAACGACGGCAGCAAACTGGCGATCACCGTTCTGGGCGACGTGACCGCCCAAGGCGGGGCGGACGGGAATGGCGCGTCCGGCTGGGCGTTGTCTGTCTCCAACTATGAAGGTGCAACAACCGATATCATCATCGATGGAACGCTGTCCGCGGACGGCGTACCGATTAAGCTGAATACCGGCAGCGATGAAGCAACCCCGGAGAATATCGACCTGACAGCCTGGGCGATACAGCCGGATGACGACGGGAAAATGACCATGGTGCTGGCCCAGATTGGTCTGGATGGGGACAAGGTCGCCGCGGATTTCGAAGCCCGCATCAACTATATCGTCAAAATCGCGGAAGCGTACGGGAAGGTCCTTGGCGCCTCCACCGGCACAACCGTTACCGCCGGGGAGAATACCTACGCCACCGCCGTGGCGGACGAGGACGTAGCCCTCAGCCTGCAGCTCGGGGAAGACGAGGTGCTGGAGGGCGTCTATTACAATTCGGATGATACAAGCACCCTGACTGAAACCGCAAATCTGCAAAAGAATACTGCCGGCAGCTATGTCATGAAGATGCTGCGGGGCGGCGGCATGCTGCTGGGGCTGAAGACCCATACCCATGTCCGCGATACGAAAAAAGAAAACGTAAATGATGCGACCTGCAAGGAAGCGGGAAGCTATGACGAAGTGGTCTACTGCACGGTCTGTAAAAATGAACTGAGCCGGGTTAAGAAGACGATTCCGGTAACGGATGATCATACCCCCGGCAATGCCGTGCATGAGAACACCGTAAATGCGACCTGCAAAGAAGCAGGAAGCTATGAAGAAGCGGTATACTGCACGGTCTGCGGAAAGGAACTGGGCCGGGAAAAGAAGACGATTCCGGCAACGGATGATCATACCGCCGGCAATGCCGTGCATGAGAACACTGTAAATGCGACCTGCAGGGATGCGGGAAGCTATGAAGAAGTGGTATACTGCACGGTCTGCGGAAAAGAACTGAGCCGGGAAAAGAAGACGATTCCGGTAACGGATGATCATACCCCCAGAAATGCTGTGCATGAGAACACCGTAAATGCGACCTGCAAGGCGGCAGGGAGCTATGAAGAAGTGGTTTACTGCACGCTCTGCGGAAAAGAACTGAGCCGGGAAAAGAAGACAATTCCGGCAACGGATGATCATACCCCCGGAAATGCTGTGCATGAGAACACCGTAAATGCAACCTGCGGGGAAGCGGGAAGCTATGACGAAGTGGTATATTGCACGGTATGTGAAAAGGAACTGAGCCGGAAGACGGTTGCCCTGGATAAACTGCCCCATACGGAAGATACCCGGAAGGTCAACGAAGTGGAGCCGACGGCAGAGGCTGAGGGCAGCTATGACCTGGAAACCTACTGCACCGTGTGCGGCACAGTGCTCAGCACGGAGCATGTTACGGTTCCGATGATGGATGATAATACCTCATCGCCGACAGGAACGCCGGATGGCGAAACGCGGAAAATGGAAGGATCGGTCATCTGGATAGACTGGAAAAACGCCATCAGCTTAAGGCCCGCGTCGGTTACCCTGCACCTGTATGCGGACGGAACAGAGGCGGATTCCACGACCGTCAGCGTCGGAACGGACCAGGAATCTGTTCGTTATTCATTCCCGGACCAGCCGCTGCAGGATGCGGCCGGGAAGGATATTGCCTATACAGTGGCGGCGGATCCGATCGAAGGATATATCATCATGGCTGATGCGGATTACGGGACCGGGCCGGACATGATCTGCCGGCTGAATCCGTCAGTCCATATTCCGGTCAGCGTTTCATTTACCGGGGATCAGGACAACGCCGACGGCAACCGGCCGGCAAGCGTCACTGTGAAGCTGCTTGCCGATGGGCAGGAGATCCGGAGCGTCGCGCTGCCGCATAACGGACAGTGGGAGTATACCTTTGAAGGCCTGGATTATCTGACCTCCGGCGGTACAGAGATTGCCTATACCGTTTCCGTTGATCCGGTTCCGGCTTACAAGCCCGGAATGAATGGGAACGGGATCGTTTTCCGGTATACACCGGAGATGACGGCAGCCACCGTCGCTGTATCGTGGGATGATGACTACAACAGCAACAATATCCGCCCAGGTTCCCTTGTGGCCAGCCTTGGTAACGGCATGATGGTGATCCTGGACAGTGGTAACAACTGGACTGCCACCATTGACAAGCTTCCCGTCCGGGTAAATGGCGAGCCGATGGACTACACATTCACCCTGCAGACAGTACTCGGATACAGTCAGCGCCTGACAGAACGGACCGGAAGAAGAACGGTATATACCTTGGTGGCTGATAATCTCCAGTCTTCCGATTTCGGGGTGAAGCCCAAAACAGCGGAAAAAACCGAATATGTTTTTGATAATTCTGATATGCCGCTGGGCACAGATACGTTGCCGCCCTCTGATGGCGGCGCGAACGCAAGTATCCCGACCGGCAGCTTGCCGGAAACGGATCCCGATTATTATTCGGATATGGGCAGTCCGCTGGAGATATATTTCGATAACGACCAGCTTTCAGGCGATCCGGAAGGGGATGTCACGTTCATCAATATCCCGGTCACCCTGAGTTTTAAGGATAACAATAACGCGGATGGCAACCGGCCGGAGTCGGTTACGCTGAGACTGTTTGCCGGCGGGAGCGAAGTGGACAGCCATGTCCTGACATCCGCGGAAGGCTGGCAGCACACCTTTGCCGACAAACCCCTCAGTGACGAATACGACCATCCCATTCATTATTCCGTACGGATAGATGAAGTTCAGATGTACGGACAGGAAATCAACGGATACAGTGTTGTCCTGAATTATGAGCCGGCGGAGGTGTCAGCCAGTGTAGACGTCGTATGGAATGACACGAGTAACGCCCAGGGCACACGTCCCCACCAAGTGGCCATGACACTTTATAACGGCGTCAGGGAGGAGCCGGCAGCTGTCGTCCTGCTGGGCGAAGGAAACGGATGGACCAGCACCGTCAACCACCTTCCGACCATCGTGGATGGCAAGAAAGCCGAATATGCGTTCAAAGTACAGCAGGTTCTGGGCTACACCCTGGATAATGTGGAACAGCGGGGAAGTCATATGACCTTTACCCTGTCTATATGGGCGCGCCCCGAAAACCCGACCCAGGGCGTAAAACCCAAAACACCCGGACAAGCCACCTATATTTTTGAGGATTACGATACGCCCCTCTGATCGCAAAAAAAGAACGTCTATGCGTTTCGAAAAGTGCTAATATATTAGTAAAACATTGACCATTTCGTCGAGAAATGCTAAAATATTAGCGAAAATGATGAACGATGGAACGGTGAGACAGATGCTGCTGGAAACACCTTGTGAGATGGCCGTTCATGCGGCTGAACGGTTCCGGAATATCCGGAAGAGGAAAAAGATTACCATAAAAGCGTTGAGCGGAAAAAGCGGCGTCCCGTATTCGACGATCCGGCGATTTGAAAGTAAGGGAGAGATTTCTTTTCTCTCCCTGGTAAAGATTGTTTCTGCAATCGGGGAAGACGATCAGATTACCGGCCTTTTTTCAGATGTGGTGCCGGCGTCCATCGAGGAGGTTATCCGTGAAAACCGCAGATAAACTGGAGGTGTATTACAGAGGCAGACATGTAGGAACAATGGCGCCTTATCAGAAATACATGACTGCTTTTGAATATACAGCAGACTGGCTTCGCAACGGTTTTTCCATCAGTCCGTTTTCCCTGCCGCTGATACCCGGGATAAAAATAGCCAAAGCGATTCCTTTCAACGGACTGTTCGGCATATTCATGGATTCACTTCCAGACGGTTGGGGCCGGCTGCTTGTGGATCGCATGCTACGCAGGGAAGGCGAACGGCCGGAAGAAATCGGATATCTGAACAGGCTTTCCATTGTCGGTTCATCCGGAATGGGAGCACTTGAGTATAAGCCTGTGTATCTATGGAAAAAAGGAGCGGAAATTGTTTCCGATTTTGACCGGCTGGCCGGAGAGTGCGCGAAAATTCTTCAGTCGGAAGAGTCGAAAGATCTGGATACATTGTTTGCCATGGGAGGCTCTTCCGGCGGCGCAAGGCCGAAAGTCATTCTGAAGATGGATGACGGCGAGTGGATCGTCAAGTTTCCTTCATCCGGTGATCCGGAAGATATCGGCCGGATGGAATATGAGTATCATCTGTGCGCAAAGGCCTGCGGAATTGACATACCGGAAATCCGGCTGTTTCCTTCCGCACGTTGTTCCGGATATTTCGGAAGCAGGCGCTTCGACAGGGCTGATGAGGCAGGAAAAGAAAAGAAGATTCATATGGCGTCCGCGTCTGCGCTGCTGGAAACATCCCACCGTATACCGTCGCTGGATTATACGACCTTGATGTCATTGACCTGGCAGCTGACGAAAGAAGCCGAAGACCTTCACAGGATGTTTACACTGATGTGCTTTAATGTCTTTGCCCATAACCGGGATGATCATTCAAACAATTTCAGTTTCCTTTGCGATGAGGGGACGTGGCGCCTGGCCCCTGCATATGACCTGACCCGGTCAGATTCACTTGGCGGTGAACATGCAACGACAATAGCGGGTGAGGGGAAAAACCCGGGCATGAAAGATATCCTGGCCGTGGCAAAAAACATCGGAATGAAGGAATCAACAGCAAAAGAGATTGCTGAAAAGGTCAAGGAAACAGTATTCAGCCGGCTTTTGAAATATCAGCAGCGCCGGTGATACTCGCAAATATTCAATTTCAGTTCCTCCGTTTCATTTTCAAGCGCCGGAAAGGGTTAAAGAGGCGCCGCCGGTGCCGAAGACCGGGGATAACGGGATCCGGTGCTGTGGTTCACCCTAATGGTACATCAGTCAGATGCATCCGCGCCCCAGATCTGCAGACGGGATTCGGGTGCGACGTACATGTTGTCGCCTTCCTTCACGGCGTAGGTCTCATAAAATTCATCCATCATCTGGGAATTGACGTTCACCCGGATATATTGGGCGGGATGTGTGTCGATCGACATGACCATTGTGGCAGTCGCCTGATCGTGGGTCTGGGCATAAGACTTGGCGTAGCTCCTGAAGAACGGCTCGAGATCCTGATAGCCGAGGGTCTTTGCGTAAGCGAGCGCCAGCTGAATCCCGACCAGGTCCGCCGCGGCTTCCGCCTTCAGCTGATCTCCGTTTTCATATACGCCGGGCAGCACTTCCAGGGTGCTGTAATAATCCACCACTTTTTGTACCAGCGCGAGGAAGGCTGTCTCATCCGCTTCCGTGAACAGGGGGTTGGGCGCCGCCGCGGCGTCAAACTGGCTGCCGAAGAAGTCAAACCCGTGGCAGATCTCATGACCGATGACAGTTCCGATCCTGCCGAGCAGTTCAATATCGGGGGTTTCATCCGTGCATTTCCCGCCGGTCAGATAGCCGGGCAGGATATTGATTGAATTGCTGGAAGGATCATAGAAGGCGTTGGCCATGGTGGGCGTCATTGCGTCCCATGTCAGCCGGGAAAGGCCGGGCGTGCCGATCAGGGCGTTGTCGGTTTCATTCATCCAGGCTTTGATCCTGAAATAGTTGCCCAGCAGGGTGCCGCCCTCCTCGCCGGTCAGCAGGGAAAGGGTGCTGTAATCCCGGTATCCGCCTTCCGGCTCCAGGATATTCAGTTTCATGCTTTCAATCTTGTCGATTGCCCGCGTGCGGGCATCCTCACTGATCCATTTGGTTTCGCTGATCAGGCCGCGCAGTTCATCCAGCAAACCTTTAGCTATTGTTGTCAGGCGTTCTTTCGCCTTGTCTCCCAGAACCCTTTCCGCATACAGCCGGGCAGCCAGGTGGCCGAAGGTCTGCGCATCGGAACAGATATCCCAGGCACCTGCCTCCGGTGTTTCGGCAGGCGAACCGAAGGTGGTGATGATCTCATTGTAAGCTGTGCGGTCAAGATAGCGCAGGCATTCCACCATAATCTTCGCCATAATCAGCTCGCGCAGCCCGCCCAGGTTTTCTTCCGTCCAGGCGCCGTCCAAAGCAGTCAGCCACTGCGGCGCAACGCATACATAGCGCTCAGATTTGTCCTTTCCGTACTTTTTCATCGTCTCTTTCAGGGGGAAATGCGGGCAGTATGCGGCCAGCTCATCCAGCGTCAGGGATTTGGTATCTTTCGCGTAGGCGCCGTACTCCATTGCCATGTAGTGTACAGAGGAGTCCGCATGCACAGCCCAGGTGCGCTCCAGCGCGATCAGGTCCTGTGCCGCCGCGGCGGCCTCCTCCTGGCTTCTCCCTGTCATCATATAGGCGATAATCAGGGACTGATATTTATTACCCATGGCAGTGATCTTCAGCTGCATATCCTGGGCATCCTTCGGTTCGTCATAAGTGGCCGGCTCGTCGCTGAAAGTCAGGTTGGGTAAAATGCATACGCAGTTTGTTCCGGTTGCGAAATCACTTGAAACACACAATCTCAGGAAGGGATTGAAAGGAAAATCCTCCGCCAGGATCGCTTCTTCCAGCTGCTGCAGTGTTTCCGCCTGGGCCACGCCGGACAGGTACGGGACCAGTTCATCCAGTCCGTTTCCGTTTTTCCGGGTTTCAAAATCAAGGGCCTGCTCATGGAAGATACGCAGCTGCTCCAAAGCAGGGTCATCCGTGGAGGCGTCCGCCAGCGCGTCTTTCATGACTGTATAGATTTCAGTGGTATCGCCCTTGGCCGCGTTGACCGCGGCGTCCTGATGCGCGGCGGCGAAGTCATAATTATAATAGGAATACAGGTCGTCCTTTGCTTCCGCCGCATTGTCCGGCAGGTTTCCGATGACGGTGATGTTGTACCAGGGTTTGCCGAAGAGTTCAGCAGGGGCGGGCTCCGCTTCCGCCAAGGCACCGGAGGCCATTGCCGCAACCAGCAGCAGGGCAGTCAGCACAGTGATCCATCGTTTCATGTGTTTCATCATAGAAGCGTTCAATCCTTTCATGGTGAAATTTTTTTCGCCGCTGTCCGTTTGAAGGCGGCGGAGATTACTTTTTAACTGCATATATATTTCCACATCCGGCGGAGAATTCCTGTCAGCAGGATCTCCTGGCGGCTGGTCCTGGAGAAGCGGTACCAGCGACATTTTAAAATATACCATTATCAGCTTCGGAGGTTTCTGATGATGGACAGCTTGTGATGAAAGCCCTGAACGGAGAAAGACGATTGACTATGGGAATCTTATAGAAAAATAGGGTGCTTTATTTTTCCCAATCAGGCCTGTTTTCATTTTCCCGGCGGTGATATGCTCTCCTCACGGTGAATGAATCACCGGGATTACAGGAGGAAAGAGAAATGTTTCGGCTGCTGGGTATTCTGACACTGGGAAATCTGCTGTTCGGCGGACATCACCATCATCTCCGCCGCTCGCTGCGCAGGGGACTGCTGTTCGGCGCGCTGCTGGGCTGGCTGGCCAACAGGGATTTTGACGCGGACCGGGTACGGGAAGACGTCCGCCATACGGTGCGGGATGCCCGGAGAACGGCCCGCAAAGCCATGCACGCGGCCCGGGAAGAGCTCCGGAACGCCCGGCGGGAAGAGCACAGGGACACCCGCAGGGAAGAACGGGAAGAGCGGCACGAACGCGTCCGGGAACGGGTGGAAGAGATCCGCGCGGAAGCGGAAGCCCGCCGCGCAGAGCGGGAAGTCCGGAAGGCGGAAATGGTTGAAGCGCAGCCTGCCCCGGCCTATACCGGCAAAGAAGCCCGGGAAATCGAAGAGCTGGCGGCCGACCTGGAAAGGAATGCCGCCACCGCGGCGATGGCCTCCGATGTGCCGACCATTGATTTCCCGGATGAAGACGGAAAATATGACAGCGCCCGGAAATACGGGTATGCATAAAAAATTCACGGCGTGGGATTCCCGCGCCGCTGCCTTTTATTCCCGTTCCTGGGCGGCCATGGGCGGCGTTTACCCGCATGAATGTCAAACAACAAAAAAAGCCTCCGGACGATGTGGGCACCGTCCGGAGGCGGGGAAGACGAAAGAACCGTCCCTTTGTCTTATGGTCTGTTGCGGACCAGGGTGTTGACGTCCTTTTCCTCCAGTTCAAAGGCATATGCGGTATCGGGATTTCCGGAAGGCCGGAAGGACAGTTCATACTTTCCGCTTTCCGGATTCAGGATAACGGCCATTTCCGTTTCCGGATCTTCGTTGTTGACCAGGACCAGGACGCCTTCCCTGACCAGGAATCTGCCCTTTTCGGAGGCGCCGTCTTCATAAGTGGCGGTATAGGTACCGTTGCTGTAGAAGATGATTTCCGCTTTTTCGGTGAGGTCCCGGATCTGAAGCAGCCTGATCACAACCGGCGCTTCCGGTTCAGGTTCCGGCAGCGGATCTGTCATGATCTTTTTCCGGCTCAGTTCCTGTCCGCATACCGTGCAGTATACTACCGTTTCATAGCTTCCGGCGATGCCGATCCCGGCTGCTTTTTCATTTTCCTTCTTCGGTTCGCCCGGTGTATGGCCGTTTGCCGGGAGGAGCCAGGCATCCTTCTCAATCTCGTTCTTCCCGTCTTTGTCGCTGAAGAACTTGCCGCAGGTTTCACAGGTCCAGTAAGCGCTATTGCCGCCGGCGGTGCAGGTGGGAGCGACGGCAGCGGTTTCCTTCAGGCTGTGGCCGGCGGGCGGGAGGAGCCAGGCATCTTTCTGGATTTCCGTTTTGCCATCCTTATCGCTGAAGAACTTCCCGCAGGTTTCGCAGGTCCAGTAGGTGCTACTGCCGCCGGTGATGCAGGTGGGGGCGACGGCGGCGGTTTCCTTCAGGCTGTGGCCTGTGGCCGGGATCACCCAGGAGCCTTTTTCAATCTCTTCCTTTCCGTCCTTGTCGCCAAAGAACTTCCCGCAGTTTCCGCAGGTCCAATAAGCGCTGTTGCCGTCGGCTATGCAGGTGGGAGCGACAGCGGCGGTTTCCTTCAGGCTGTGGCCTGTGGCCGGGATCACCCAGGAACCTTTTTCAATCTCTTCCTTTCCGTCCTTGTCGCCGAAGAACTTCCCGCAGTTTCCGCAGGTCCAATAAACGCTGTTGCCGTCGGCTGTGCAGGTGGGAGCGACGGCGGCGGTTTTCTTCAGGCTGTGTCCGGTGGCCGGGATGATCCAGGCATTCTCCTGAATCTCCGTCTTCCCGTCTTTGTCGCTGAAGAATTTCCCGCAGGTTTTGCAGGTCCAGTAAGCGCTGTTGCCGGCGGTGGTGCAGGTTTCGGCGACCGCCGCGGTTTCCTCCAGGTTATGTCCCGCGGCCGGAATGATCCAGGCATTCTCCTGGATTTCCGTCTTGCCGTCCTTGTCGCTGAAGAACTTTCCGCAGGTTTCGCAGGTCCAGTAGGCGCTGTTGCCGGCGGTGGTGCAGGTTTCGGCTACCGCGGCGGTGGGCTTCAGGCTGTGGCCCTTGGCCGGAATGATCCAGGAATCCTTCTGGATGACCGTGTTGCCGTCCTTGTCGCTGAAATAATTTTTGCAGTCATCGCAGTACCACCAGGCGCTGTTGCCATCGGTGGTGCAGGTTTCGGCCGCTGCCGCGGTGGGCTTCAGGCTGTGGCCCTTGGCCGCAATGATCCAGGAATCCTTGGAAATCTGGTTTGTGCCTTCCGCGTCGCTGTAATAGTTCAGGCAGTTATTGCAGAAATACCAGGCACTGTTGCCGTCTGTGGTACAGTTTTCCGCCACCGCGGCATGGAACACCATGTCGTGCTCGTGGTGGGTCATCAGGCCGATCTGCATCGCCCCGCGCAGTACCCGGCCCAGGGTATCCGTAAACTTGCCCATGGTCAGGGTAAAGATGCCGTTGGAGTGGTCCGTAATCGCTTCGGAATGGTACTCCGCGTCATCGTTGTCGCTGTAGTAATACAGGCCGTCCACGAAATTGCCGGCGCCCAGGGAAAGGTCATTGGTATCGACAGTTACCGTTTCGCCCTCTTTGGCGGTCTGGTAGGTCCGCTCGTTTTCCCCGCCTTTGTCGAAGGTGACGGTGCCGCTCGTGGCCGTGGTTCCCATGGCGTCAAAGGTGGCAACTTTTCCGGAGAGCTGCTGCTTCCAGGCGTCCGCGACCTTGACGATGTAGTTGATGTCCTGTTCGATGGTCTGGGCAAATGCCAGATTATTATCCGCATCGTAAACAATATTCCCGCTTTCATTTTCCGCCGCTGCCCAGACGGTGATGTGGGTATTGTCCATGTTGGTATAATTACTGGATATCTTAACAGCACTGGTTTTACCGGACAGGGTTCCTTCGATTATCACATCAGAATTAGTGTTTATCAGACCGTAAGCTTCACCTGCTTTCGAATCGGCGCTTACATCGCCCTGCACCTCAGCAGAAGCTTTTCCACCATCAATACTTTTTACTTCTAGTCCGGTACCATCGCGAATGGTAGCATTTGCTTGGATGTTTCCCTGTACACAGATACTGGTTTGTGAGTTGTTTTCTTTTGCTTCCGCAAGAACGCCTGTTGCTTCATCTCCTTCAGCAGTGATATTACCTGAAGATATATTATTTATACCCCCGTTGTCAGCAAAGGCGTTGATACCTTTTACTATGTCACCTGAAACGGTAACATCGCCTACATGGGCAGCATTGGATCCTCCAGTGTTTGCATAAGCTTTGATGCCCAAAATGATTGACTTTTTTTCTGAAGTAACGGTCACATCACCGCCGATATAGTTATTGCTGCCTTTGTTGGAAGATTCCTCCCAAATTCCGTAAGCAGTATTGTTAGTTTTATCCTTGCTTTCAACGGTTATCTGACCCAGGGGACTGGCCGGATCATTCGCATCCTGTATCGCAATGATTGTATTGACAGACCCTTCACCATCCGCATGGGCATTTACACCATATGCACTCTGGTCGGTTCCTTCTGCTTTTACATCAATTGCCTGCAGCCGATCATTGCCATCATCGTCCGTTTTTTCTGTACCGGAGATGGTTACGACGCTTTTTGCGCCGTTTTTGACGGTTGTTTCAATTCCGGCGGCCATGCCTTTTTCCGATTCTGCTTCTATCCCGCCGTCTATGGTAATCTGAGATGAATCTTTGGCATTGTCCAGATTGACATTGATTCCGTTGGCGCTGTTTGTTCCGCTTACCTGGATATTCCCGGAAGAAACGGTGCTCTTGTTATCGCTTCCCACATAGATGCCATATGCGTCGTTCCCGGCATCGACTGTAATATTGCCGGTATGGATATCGTGGGTTCCGATTTTTGTTGTGGATTCTGAACGGGTATTAACACCGTAGGCATCTCCGCCGGCATCGGCGTTGATATCTCCGACGGTAATGTTGTTTGTGCCGCCGCTCACTGTGCTTTCAATGCCGTACGCCTTTCCATTGGCTCCGGTCGATGATACGGAAACGCGTCCGTTCTCTGCGGTAATCGTATTTGTCGCGTTTGTTTCCCTTGCGATGGCATCTATGCCGCTGGCAGACGCACTATCTTTTGCTGTTTCTGCTGTGACAGCCTGAATCCATTCATTGCCCTGATCATCTTTTTTGCTGACGCCGGTGAGGGTGACCGTAGCCCGGCTGGAATTCGTATTTTCGCCGGCGACACCTTGTGTGACAGTATCCACACCGACTGCAAGCTGGCCATCGCTAATGGCAATCACTTCACCGGCTGTCAGGTCGTTTTTTCCGAATGAATTTGTTGTTGCCTGGATGCCCATTGCTGTGGCATTGCCGGTGGTTGCCGACACGCTTCCCCCGGCCTTCACCGTGACCGTTCCGCCGGTGTCCGCAATGGTATTCATGCCATCTGTGTTTTCCCGGTAACCTTCTCCGCCAGAAGCAGTCACGTTTTCCCCGATGGTCACGGTGACCGTTCCGCCGTTTTGCGCCACTGCGTTAACGCCCTTCGCATGATCTTCGCCTATATCATCGACGGTGGCGGTCAGGCTCCCGCCGACGGTGGCGGTGACTTCGCCGCCATTAATCGCATTGGCGTCAATGCCCGTGGTATCGCCGTCGCCGCTGGCAGTGACAGCCAGGTCTTTCCCGACGCTCACGGTGACCGAACCGTAGGTATCGGCATCAGCGTCAATACCAGTCACATTCCCTTTAGCATATAATGGATGTTCTGCAGTGCCGGCGCTTTCGGTGCCGGCAGCCAGATCCTGCCCGATCGTCACCTGGACGTTGCCGCCGTTTTTCGCGTCGGCGTCCACGCCTGTGGCTGTGCCGGGACCTGCCAGTTCCACTGTCGCGGAACCATTCACCGTCACGCTGGTATGAAGCGTATCAGCGCCGGCGCTTTCCGTGGCGTTGTCCGGCCCTTTTGACTCCGCGATAATGCCCATGGCGGTGCTTTCTTGCCTGTTAATGGGTTGGCCATTATCGTTCGTGGCCGTTACTTTCATATTGCCGCGAACCACCACATCTGTCGTTGCCTGGGATCCGTCTGTGCTGTCGATGCCGGATGTCGCCTGAATGCCGGTTGTATCAATTTCATTGGCACTGGAGCCGATAACATCAATGTCTCCGACCTTTACGTCCGTATCTGCCGAGCCACCGGTCGTGGCTTTTGCATCCGCGGTAACGCCGGTTCCGATGGCATGATCACCTGCTCCGAATGCATTAATGTTAACCAGTCCGGCCTGAACGTCCGTTTTCGCTGCGCCACCTGATTCGGCTGTTGCGGTAGCTTTAATTCCTTCGGCTTTGGTGTCGTTTTCTGTGGGACTGCTATTGGGACCAATATTCACATTGCTGCCCTGCACGTACAGGTATGCGGTGCCGGCCGGGCCGCCTTCCGTTCCGCCGGAACCGGTTCCTGTGGTGGAGGCATTGATGCCGGTCTTGTCATCCTCCCACCGGTAAGTGATGGAGCCGACATAGACCTGCAGGGTATCCTCCGGCTTCCAGCTGTCTGTGTAGAGAGTCTGGGGAGTTCCGTTCTCGTAGGTCGCGGTGATCGCTGGTGTGATGCTGATCTCAACATAGTGCTGATCCTTCTTTATTGCATTAACTTCATCACCGTCTTTAAAGTCCCGGCTGGGATCATGGACCCATTTTCCGCCGGTATATACATATACCTGGTTTTCATAGATGGTGATGCTGCCTTCTATGACATTGGTTCCGTTATACGTAACGGTTAAATTCGCGTCAAGGCCGCTTTCATTGCCCGTAGGGGTGGTGGTACGGACATGATACTTCGGCGATTCCCCCGGCGCGGGCACATAAACCAGCGCCATGCCCAGCGCCAGCAGGATTGCAAACAGTTTCCGGATTCGCTTCATGGTCAGTCTTCCTCCTGATCCTGTACTCTCACGGTTGTATGCCCGGTCTTTTTTCTGCGCCATGTAATTGTAGCGTTATTATAGCTGCAAAAATACGGTTCTTTCAAGATTATATTATGTAATAGAATGATAATCTTCGTGTAACTGTGCTTGTGATGTACCGGAAAGAACAATCCGGTTGCCTGGCCGGCAGATTTCTGGTAAAATACCGCTACAAGTAAAATGTGAACACGGAGGCCTTTCCGGCATATGAGGAGCATTGAAAAGAGACTGCGGAATAAGGTTTACGACTGATTGCCCCGGGCAATCAGTTTTTCCTTTTCGGCATGGCTCAGCCGCTTGATATGCCATTCACGGCTGAGGGCCTCATGCCGGTCTTCGTATGCCTCTGAATAAACCAATTCCGCCGGCAGGTGGGAGCGGGTATACTTGGCCCCCTGCCCGCTGTTGTGTGCCGCCAGCCGGGCGTCGATATCCGTTGTCCAGCCGCAGTACAGGCTCCCGTCCGCACACCGGAGGAGATATACATAATTCATCGGCAGAGCGTCCCTTCCATACCCGCAATACATCACACAAGTCTTTTTGCTCAGTCTTCATCAAATACCATTCCCTCCGGATCCGGCGTAAAGAACGGTGTTGCGGTCGGTCCATGCCCTTCTCTCCGCGGCGCGCCGCAGACGTTGCAGGGCTCCAGGGCGGTATATTCCTCTTCATTGACCTGGGAGTACAGGAAGGTGCCTGCCAGCGGGAGGTATTTCGGGTGAATGCTGAGGCAGTTCCGGTCCACGTGATACCGCGTTCCGCCATTCGGGTTGTAATACAGCACGATATCTCCGTCGGAATCCTGCGCCGGTGAAGGGGTAACCGGAACGGGTGTTTCATCCGGCTCCGGTGTGTTCACGATCTCATAGGAACCCACGCAGACCGGATCCACATACCATGCTCCGCCTTCAAATACCATGCGGAGGGTCATCCGGTAGCATCTCGCCGGCTGATTGTTATGTCGGTCAATATTGACGTCAAACACAAGGTTCAGGTTGTTCCCCACCTGCTCTCCGGGGTAATTCTTCAGGGTGAGATCCCCCACCGGCGTCCGGTTCTGCAGCAGCGAGAACAGGGATAATTTGGCGTTTTCCTGCTGCTCCCGCCAGCTCGGCGCGCACAGGGCCACCATATTGTCCAGATCATTCCGGCTCCAGCAGCTGAAAAAATCAGCGGCCCGGGTAATGACAGCATCCCGGTTGATTTCGGAAAGGGCCGGGTCTTCAGCCGGTTCCGTGTCTTCCTGCTTTCCGGTTGTGCTGATCAGGCCGGTATACGGGTGAATCACCGCGGGGCCCCAGGTGATTTTCACGGCGTTTCCATTTTTCAGGATCACTTTTCCGGACTTTTCGGTAATCGCGCTATCGCCAAACCCGATTCCGGTGATTTCCAGATGGTCGCTGTTCGGATCCATGTTGTCCGAAGACGGATAGATGGATATTCTTGCATACCGCCGGCCTTCCACGCCTTCAAACCAGTAATTGCCTTCGGGAATGTCTTCTCCCACAATATACTCTCCCGGCTCGATGACGATCCCGTCAATCATGCCGAAGCGATCGAGAATTTCCAGGTCGATCCGGTATTTCATTTCCAGCAGTTCGTCAAGGCTCATTTCCGTCAGTGGAGTGTCTTCCGCGACGGCAGCGCCTGCCAGCAGTATCAGAATCAACATAACGGCAGCCAGGATCTTTTTCAGCATATACAATCCTCCGGTTTTCCGGTATTTATGGTTCATCATGGCCATACCCATATCATACCACAATCTTCCCGGAAAGGACAGGTGAACGACAGACGTCAAAAAAAACGGGCGGAGGGCCAATGATGAGCCCTTCGCCCAAAGATTATATTCAATTACTTTGTTACCGCAACGCCGTTCACATACAGGGTATACCCGTTCAGGTTCACGTTCGCCAGGTCCCCGGTGAAGCCGGAGATATAGCTGTCGCCCTGCAGCGTCCAGGTGCTGGTGCTGTCCAGGACGACGTTCACCGTACCGATTTCGGTGGAGACGGTGGTTCCCTTCGCGTTTTCAATCTCACCGCTGAACGTTCCTTCAAAGGACGATCCGTTGCTCAGGGTCAGCGTCAGGGTGGAATTATCCCCGACGAGGATGGTGCCGCTCAGTTCCTGGGTATCGGCAATGAGTTCTGCGATGTTGGACGCGCCGCTCCAGCCGTCATCGCATACGGACAGGAGGATGTCGCTGCCTTCGTTGACCAGCTTCACGCCGGACAGGGTGATCACCGCGTGGGTGTTTGTCACATGGAACATGTGGCCGCTCAGGCTGGTCAGGCTGCCGCCGGTCATGGTGAAGGAAGAGGTACCGCTGTCCGCGTCGCCGCTCATGGACTGGTAAATCATGATCGTGTCCAGGAAGGTGGCGTTGCCGTTGCACTGGGTATTGCTGGCGGTCATATCGCAGTTCTCCAGGGTAATGGAGTTCATGCCCTCAATGCACACGCCCTCGGACAGGGTGGATACCAGGGTGGAATTCTTCACGGTGATGTCCGCGGTGGAGTAGATCGCCGGGGAACCCAGGCCGTTGGTGGTATAGGATCCGCCGTCCACGACCACGGTTCCGCCGCCCCGGTCGGTCCGGATCGCCGCGGAGGACCGGCCGCTGGTGGTGACCGTCAGGTTGCTGGCGTAGGTGATGCCGCCGCCGGTGGTCATGATGCCGCCAGAGCCGTCGCCGGTGGTCGTAATCGTCGTATCGGAGATCACAACGGTGGTGCCGTCACCAGCCGCGCCGTTCCGTCCGCCGTTTCCGCCGTAGGAGAAGACGCCGTTTGCGCCGGAAGCAGAAGTCTCAATCGTACCGCCTGTGATGGTGGTGGTCGATCCGCCCATGACCAGCAGGCCCGCGTTCAGACCGTAGAAGTTGCAGTTGTCGCCGCCGTCGGAATCGCCGGTCTTGGTCACCGTGGGGTTGGTAATGGTGACCGCGTCCGCTGTGTTCACGATCAGGGCGCTTTCATCCGCCGTGTCCGAGGAATAGGCCTGGTCCGCCAGTTCAGCGGCTTCGGTGATCTCTGTGGCCGCGGCGTATTCGAAGGACGAAGTGCTGCCGCCGGGAGGGGTGCCGCCGCCGAATCCGCCGCCGGGAGCACCATCCGGAGGGGTGCCGCCGCCGAATCCGCCGCCGGGAGCACCATCCGGAGGGGTACCTCCGCCAAAGCCATCCGGGGGAGTGCCGTCGGGAGGCGTGCCCATATCGCCGGGCGTGCCGGACGGGGGTTCACCCGGGCCGCCTTCCGCAAATGCCGCGGTCGTAAATACCATGCTGAGTGCCAGCAGGATACAAAGAATCATTGCTGAAATCCGTTTCATTTTCAAACACCTCCATGTGTTATATCCGGGGGTTTTTCATTGCGTTCAGATGGAAATTGAAAATCTCCTTCACATCTGACAGGGTCATTGTAAAGGAGATAGATTGAAACTGGATTGAAGTTTTTTTAATTTTTTGCGGGAACGGAAACGGTGAACTGCACCTTACCTTCCGGGCAGGCAACATGAATGCTGCCGCCGTGCTTTTCCGCCACTGCCTTCGCGATGGCCAGGCCCAGGCCGTAATGCCGGTCCTCGCCGCCCCGGGCTTCGTCCACCCGGTAGAAGCGGTCAAACAGGTGTGCCATTTTCTCCCGGGGAATTTCCTCGCCGTCGTTGGTTACTTCCAGCACGGCATGATGGCCCTGGCGCTTCAGCGATATCCGGATCTCCGGACCGGTGGAATGCCGGACGGCGTTGTCCAGCAGTACCGAAACCAGCTGCGTCAGCTGCACCCGGTTGCCTGTGACGGTGATGCCGTCCTCCAGGTCGCTCCGGATTTCCCGGCCGTTTTCAAAGGCCAGGGTTTCAAAGGCCAGGGTTTCACCTGCAACGAGCCGGGAGAAATCCACCGGCTCCATCGGCACTTCCGCGCTTTCCGTCCGGGAAAGATCCAGCAGCTGTTTGATCAGCACGTCCATCCGCTCGTTTTCATAGCGGATATTGTCCAGCCATTCGTTGTTCCCGATTTCCCGCTCCAGCAGCTCCGCGTTGGTGCTGATGACCGCCACCGGCGTTTTCAGCTCATGGCTTGCGTCCGAGATAAACTGCTTCTGCTTCCGGTCGTTCTCTTCCAGGGGCCGAACGATCCGCTTTGAAATCATCAGGGAAATGAAGAACAGGATCACCACGGCGGCCCCGCCGACGATCAGGTAATTGCGGAGCAGCGTACTCATGTTGCCTTCCGCCACCGTGTTGTCCATAAAGGCCACCAGCGTATAGCCGGGCCGCCGGGAGACGATATAGGTCAGGTGGTCGGTTTTCCCGGAATCTTTGCTTTCCGCCAGGATTTCCTTCGCGATCCCGGAAAGGTCTTCTTCGCTGTATACGTCTTTATCCCCGTCGTCAACGGCAAGCACCGTTCCGTCTTTATCCAGCGCCACCGAATAGAACGTGGAAAGCTGGTAATCCGGCTGGTTTTCCAGCGGGGGTTTTTCATGCTGGGCGCCGGGCCCGCCATCCGAAGACGGCTTCTCCGGAGGGGCTCCCGTTTCACCATCCGAAGACGGTTTCTCCGGCGGGGTTCCCGCTTCACCTTCCGGCGGCTGGTCCGACCGTTCGCCCGGTCCGCCACCCTCCGGCGGTTGCCCGGGTCGGGCATCTGCATCCTGCGCTTCCGGATCCCCGGCCTGCTGCTCCAGATAATAGAGATCCACATACCGTTTAAGCATTTCTGTGTTCTTCTGTCCGATCTCCCGGTAGCTTGCCGCCAGGATCACGGAAAGGGCAGCGCCGAAAAGCAGAATCAGCGCCGCCATGATGGACACGATGATCTTTCTCCGCGTTTTCTTAAACATCTTTACCTCGCAGCTCATATCCCAGTCCGCGCAGGGCCTTGATCTCGACCTTCGAACCGACAAAAGCCAGCTTCTTCCGGGTAAAGGACATGTAGACCTCCACGTTGTTGTATTCCGCTTCGTCCTCAAAGCCCCAGATCTTCATGGCCAGCTGCTCCCGGGTCATAATCTGCCCCTGGTTGGAGAACATATATTCCAGGATGCGCAGCTCTTTTTCGCTGAGCCGGACGCTTTGCCCGGAAGGCTCGCAGGTGAGCGTGGCGGTGGCGGTATCCAGGCACAGGTCGCCGTAGCGGAGGCTCCCGTCCTGGAAGCTGGCGCTGCGCCGCCCGAGGGCGCGCAGCCTGGCCAGCAGCTCCTTTGTCTGAAATGGTTTGGTGAGGTAATCATCTGCGCCGCAGTCCAGCCCGGTTACCTTGTCATCCAGCTGGCTTTTTGCCGTCAGCATCAGGATCGGCGTTTTTACGCCGCTGCTCCTGGCGTGCCGGGCCACGTCAAACCCGTTCATTTCAGGCATCATCACATCCAGCACGGCAATGTCATACACGCCGCTTTCCAGCGCCTCCAGCGCGGACGCGCCGTCGGCAAAATGGTCCACGTCGTACTTTTCCTGTTCCAGCAAAGCTGCCAGCGCGGCCGCCATCCTTTTTTCATCCTCGGCCAGCAGAATACGCATCCGGCCACCTCCGGTATTTCTCAGTATGAACCATTATGCGCATGGAGATTGAGAAAAGATTGAATTATTTCGAAACCACCTTTTTCAGCATGCTCAGAACGGCCTCAAAGTTCTTCTCGGCGTTGGTCACATCCTCCGGGTTGATCGCGGGAATCACCGGTTTGGAAGATGTGCGCTTCGTCATATCCTCCCGGACCAGGCGCTTCAGGTATTCTTCCGGCGAATCCTTGCTTTCAAGCTGTCGGATGATATCGGCGTCCGCCTGCTCGCTCAGTTCCAGTGTCAGCCGTTTGATGTTTTCCCATGCCCATGTTTTTCCGCTTTCCGCCATGTCGGTCATCTCCGTTTCATTCAGTTTGTTTTGCTTTATTCTATCTTTTTTGATATCATCATGTCAAATGAAGGTCACTTGACAGACTAAATGCAACTTTGCCAGGTTAAGTGCAACCGAAGAGCAAAGCGTTGTGGAAAGCGTGGAAAAATCGAAGATTTTCCCACCCTTACCACAACAGACGACGATGGCGACGACGAGGAGAGACGGTAA
>JAFROK010000004.1 GCA_017429695.1 Clostridia bacterium
AGTATAACACATAACCACTTATTTGTCAACAAAAAAATGCCGGAAATCCCTTATTTTTCAAGGGAAAATCGACATTTTTGAAATGAAATTTTTATCGTTATGATTGAGCAAAAACTATGTCAAAAACTGTGAGTAGTAACGAATATACAGCGGATGATGAAATTTTTCATCATCCGGTTTGGTACGATGAATATGCCGGGAACCGGATATGCCGGAAAAAACGGGCAGATTTCCGGGCCCCGGGCATAACGAACGTACAGGAGGTGCGGATGATGGCCTTTAATGCGCAGGGAATGACATGGAAAGAGATTGCCGCGGAGCTGACCGGGGAGTTTATCGCCTGGGGATGCCGCTTTGACCGGAAGCGCCTTCCGGAGATTGCGGCGGGTTATGACTGCACGCCGCTTTTCTTCTGGAACTGGATCGATGATCCGGAAACGCCCAGGAGCGAGAAGGGTTTCCTGCGCGTGCTGGGATATGCGTGGCGGAAGCATATGCAGGAGGAAGAGGCGGCGCCGGAAGCCGGCCGTGCGGGCCGGGGCGGGAGCCGGAAGATCGCGGCCTGACGGGAAGGCGGAGGGAAAACGTCGGAGAGGGTTTGACACGAACCCGGAATCACTGTAAAATGGCAGTGGAAATTTTATGAAACAATGCCATATAAACATCCGGGGAGGTTGACGGCTTGAACGTTTTTGATATTATCGGTCCGGTAATGATCGGACCCTCCAGTTCCCATACGGCGGGCGCTGTCCGGCTGGGCCGGGTGGCGAACAAGCTGATGGACAACCATCCGCTGAAGCGGGTGGAGATTACCCTGTCCGGTTCTTTTGCGCAGACCTATAAAGGCCACGGCACGGACCGGGCCCTGCTGGCCGGCATCATGGGGTACCACAGCTATTCCCCGGAGATCCGGGACGCGCTGGCCATTGCCACCGAACGCGGGATTGACTATGTCTTCCTGAAGGAGGACATCAAGGGCGCCCACCCGAACACGGCCCGGATCCACTTCATCCTGCAGGACGGGGAGGAAGGCACCGTGCAGGGCGCCAGCATCGGCGGCGGGAACATCCTGGTTCACCAGATCAACGGGATGAACGTGGAGTTCACGGGAGAGAACAACACCATCCTGGTGATGCACCAGGACCAGCCGGGCGTTATTGCGGCCGTGACCCAGCTGATGCACTTTGAATACGCGGAGCTGAACATTGCCAGCTTCCGCCTCACCCGGGAAGCCCGGGGCGGCAACGCCATTATGACCATTGAAATAGACGGGCATCCGCCGGAAGGACTGACCGACGCGATCCGGAAGATCAGCCTGGTGACCAACGCCATCCTGGTGCGGCGCGTATGACCGGAAATCTGTGACAATCAGGAGAAAGCATATGCTGAAATATGAATCGATTCAGGAACTGGTAGACGAAGCGGAAAGCCGGGGCGTGCGGATCAGCGAACTGGTGCTGCAGGACCAGGCGGCGGCCATGGAAAAAACCGAGCTGGAAGCCTATGAAAAAATGGAGCTGGACTTCCAGGTCATGATCCAGGCAGTGCAGGCGGGACAGGCGCCGGACCAGCGGTCCATGTCCGGGCTCACCGGCGGCGAAGGCTATAAAATGAAAACCTATGCCGCGGAAAAGGGCGGGCTGTGCGGGAGCTTCCTGGGCGGCGCCATTTCCCGGGCCCTGGCAGTGGCCGGATGCAACGCAAGCATGGGGAAGATCGTGGCGGCGCCGACCGCCGGCAGCTGCGGCATCCTGCCGGGATGCCTGGTGTCCCTGTATGAAGAGAAGCATATTCCGGAAAAGGATATTGTGATGTCCATGTTTACGGCCGGCGCTTTCGGTATGGTGATTGCGAAGAAAGCCAGCATCGCCGGCGCCCAGGGCGGATGCCAGGCGGAATGCGGCAGCGCCTCGGCCATGGCGGCGGCGGCCCTGGTGGAGCTCATGGGCGGCACGCCCGCCCAGTGCGCGGACGCCTGCGCGATTGCCATTGCCAACCAGCTGGGGCTGGTGTGCGATCCGGTGGCGGGGCTGGTTGAGATTCCGTGCATCAAACGGAATGTATCCGGGATCATGATCGCGTTTTCCAGCGCGGATATGGTGCTGGCGGGAATTGATTCCAAAATCCCCGCGGACGAATGCCTGGACGCGATGCGGAGCGTCGGGGATACCATGCCGGAAGCGCTGCGGGAAACGGCAGGGGGCGGGCTGGCTTCCACCCCCACCGGCATCCGGATGAAGAAGCAGGTCTTCGGCGATCAGAAGGAATAAGCAGGAAATCCGGGGGAGGAAGCATGAGCGGGATGAAACGGGCTTTGCTGCTGGCGTGCAGTATGCTGCTGTTTTATGCGGCTTTCCCGGGCGCCGCGGACGCGGATATTCCTTCCGGCGTGAAGGACCGGTATGATTACGGCACAACGGATGAAAGCATTATTCCGGTCAAGGAGCAGCTGAAAGAGCTGGGTTATTTTACAAAGAACGCTGAGTTCAACAATATGGTGAGCGAACAGCTGCGGGAGGCAGTGATTTGCTTCCAGGAAATAAACGGGCTGGCAACGGACGGGGAGATCAGCCGGGCGTTCCTGGAGGCGCTTTTTTCAGGCGGGGCGGTCGGGAAGGACGGCATCCGGCCGGAGGAGACGGCCGCTGTTTCCGGCAGCGAACTGCCCGTGATTGAAACGCCTTCCGAAAGCCGGGTTACCGAAACGGCTTATCCCGCGGCAGCCCCGGCATGGACGGCCGGGCCGGCGACCGCTTCCCCGGCGCCCGTTGAAAGCCATGAAACAGAAAAACGGGGCGCTTTCCCGGTTCCCGTGGTGCCGGCGGCGGCGGGGTTATGCGCCGTGGTTTTACTGGCCTGGATTTTCGTTGCCCGGCGGCGGAAAAAGCAGGAGCAGTCGGGGTGGGTGTTCACATGCCCCCGGTGCCTGTCGGAAATGCGGGTGAACCGGATGCCCGGCCGGACGGCTGTGCGCTGCCGGTGCGCATCCTGCGGGGCGGAAAACGTGGTCACCTTCGGGGACGCGCAGGAGAGAAGCTGCGTCAGGCTCTTTCATCCGCACTATACGAGCATTGACGAATATGAATGCGGCGCATGCGGGCACCGGTTCCGGAGCGATTCGCCGGCGTGCCCGTTCTGCGGGGCGGTGTTCAGCCGCACGGAAACGGACGACGGGGAGTACCGTGAGGAATACAGGAACCTGGTGAACCGGTTTCCCGGGCTGGCCTACGGCGAAGAGGACGCGGGGGAGGCAGAAGAAAAGCGCCGCATGGAAGAGCGGCGCAGGATGGAAGAAGAGGAATTCGAGGCGCTCGAAGAAGAGCTGGAAGAGGAAGAGTGGGACGAGGAGGACGGGATCCTTTAGGAAATTCCGGCACATCGAAAACCAGGGCGAGGATCTTATCGATATTCCCGGAACGGATGGCGTCATACTGTTCGGTGCCGGGCGGATTTTTATCTGTTGCCTGCGGGAAGCTTTGTGTGGTATCCTGTAGTATCATCCGTAACATGAAGGAGATATACCGAAATGAAAAAGATCCTGTCTCTGATCCTGTGCCTGTGCCTGGCGGCGGGGATGTGGCTGGCTGCCGCAGCGGAAGAGCAGGTCGGCAGCAATGCGTTCCTGCTGAAGATCCGCGATGAAAGCGGGCTGGAAATCACCTACCTTCGCTTCGATGTGTACGTGAAGGAAGGGGACAGTGAATATTACGCCGGGTTTGCCTGCTCCTGCCCGAATGAAGGGGAAGATTTCTACCGGTTCGAATATGAGGCGGCGGACGCGGAGGAACTGAAGAACCTGCGGATTGAAGTCTCCTCCGTGAAAAGCGAACTTCCGCCGGAAGAGGCGATCCTCCGGGCCATGTCGGAACAGCCGGAGAACGGGCAGCACCTGCTGACGCTGGATTTCGTGCCGGAAGGCGGAAAGGTTTACGACCTGAAACTGGTTCCGGGCGAAGGCGATACCTGGATCCTGGCTTCCGCGGATGTCCCCCGGGCCACCGTCCGGTATGAAGGGGTATTCATGGATAATGATGAAGTGAAAGCGATGCTGGAGGGCATCCGCGGCGAACAGCCGTATCCGGAGATGACCCGGAACTATCATATCACCACGGTTTTCGCACCGGAGGAGCCGGCGACAGACCTGTACGGCAAAGAAGTTGAGGTCCGGGTGATCGGATACAAGGCATGCGAGGTGGCCGATGAAGAAGGGATCCTCTCGAGCAACGAAGGCCTGAAGGTTGTGCTGCATTCCGACGATCCGGCCATGGCCGGATACCTGGCCGGCATTGACAAGAACTTCCATATGACCGGATCCTACACCGTGGCCGCCAGGAACACGGAATATATTGATTTCTCCGATATGGAGCCTGTGGACTATACGATCAAAGGGACTTTCGGCGCCAACCTGACAGGAATCGGCGTCAGCTTTGATCCGGCGGATATCGGCAAGCCCCTGGAAGAAACTGCTGAGGGGACCGGAAAATGAGCAAAGCGGCAAAGTTCCTTTATCCCGGAATGGTGACCGGGGTGGAATTCAGCATCGGGGAAATACCGGGCGGCTATGATTCCGTGGTGATCCAACGACAGCGGAAAAAAGCGACGGCCTGTGTGATCAACACGCGGGAATCCGGGGATGAACCGCTGTATTTCTGGGACCTGGAGGCGGATGAATGGCAGAAGGTTATGAATCGGCTGTTCACGGATGTGCAGGTTCAGCACTGGGAGCGCGAATATTCAGGCGAAGACGGGGCAGGATGCCAGTGGCGCCTTGATTTCCGGATGAAATGGGGCAGGCACTACACCATATCCGGGGACGGCGCTTTTCCGGAAAAGTTCGAAGCCGTGGAAGAGCTGTTCCGCTGGTATATCACCCGGAAAGAGCTGATCGGGATGGAAAAGGCCGAATTCAATAAATGTGTTTACCTGTTTTCAGACGGGCAGGAACCGTCGCCGTGACTTAGTTCGGCGGCGGATTTGATTTCGATTTTATTGTTTGGGATTTCCAGGCCCCAGTTGTCCCAGCCGGGATAATTGCAGCGGGCGAAGAGCTCGATTTTCCGCTGGGCGGGGAACATCTGTGTGATGCCGGAGATGACCTCCAGGGGTTTGACGCTGTGTTCGCCCCGGCGGACGGCCACCATCTGGCGGATATTCCGGGCGCCCCGGGGCTGGGGGAAGCGGCCGCGCTTGAAGGCCAGGACGAATTCCGCCTGGGAAAGGGTATAGCGGCCCGGGTTATGGACCATTTTATCCCAGACAAAGGCCACGGTTTTGTATTCAAAGCCCCAGGCCTCGCCCAGGCGGATGGAATTGGCCATCTGGGGGCCGGTGGTCCACATGAACAGCAGGCAGTCGTCCGCCGCGATGGCGGGGACGGGCAGGGACATGAGCTGCTTCAGGGTCAGGGTCGGATATTTGAAGGACGCGGAGCTGATGAAGATTTTTCTTCTGAAATCCGCGTTTTCCGCTTTGATGGTGGTTTTGTCATACTGCATCTTTTTGCCGTAATCCCAGGGCGGGTCGGCATAGATGATATCGTATTTCCCCTCCGGCAGCGGGGGATAGGTATCGGCAAGCGGGTTGACCATCGTCCGGTTTTCCTGGGCCGGATGATAGATGGCATATGCGGTTTTCGGCCTGCCCATTCCTGCACCTCCTGACTGAAACAGTGTGAAACAGAGGCTTTTTTTGTTTCACGTCAGTAATCGATCTTTGTCCCGTCCGGGGTTTTTTCAATTTTCAGGGGAAGAATATATTGTTTGCCGTCCGGGTCGGTGAGGATGACGCCGGTAGGCTTATTGATATCCTTGATCTTCACTTCGCACATGGGCCCGAAAATGTCATAGGGCGGGGTCAGGGTGACCGTGCCGTTGTCCGGATCCTCCAGGGCGGCGGTCCAGCCTTCCGTGACCGGATAAACCTTTTCATCCAGGCCGATGTTGACCTCGTATGCATTTGAAATACTGCCGTTGCGGACCATGAGGAAAATGGTCACCGCCAGGGCCAGCACGGAGATGCCGGTGGCGATGAGCCGGGGATTCCGCTTATGCAGGATGGCGATGATCAGCAGCGGCACAGAGCCGAAGCAGAACAGCGTGGCGACCAGGTATTTCGGCGGGTCGGTGATGAGGCTTTTGAGGTAGCCGGCGCCGAAGAACACCAGGCCGGCCAGGGCGACGGAAAGGACCAGGGCGGCAAGCCAGTTGTCCCGTTTGATATACCAGGCAATGAAGCCGCCCGGGAAGGTTGCGACGGTCCACCAGAACCAGTAATAGTAATACCCGAAAAGGCCGAAACCCATGCTGCTGAACGGGACCTGGACCAGGTAGACCAGGGGCTGGGAAATCAGGAAATAGACAAAGGTTTTGAAGGCGGCCTCCAGGGGCTTTTCGCAGTTGACCACGATGATGATCGCCAGGACAATCCAGGCCTCAAAGGTGACGGCGATCTGCCGGAAGGAGCTGCCGTCCGGCACCAGCAGGGCGACGAGCCCGGTGACCAGGCCGGAGATGACCGCGAAAATGACCAGGCAGGGCCATGTCATCCGGATTCCGCCGAAAAGTTTCTTAAGCAAGGGCAATTCCTCCGAAGCAAAGTCTTAATAAATATTATCCCACAAAAACAACCTGTTTTCAACCGCAAAAGACGGCCGTTGTTCCCTTGACAGACGGGGCCTGTTCGGTTCATACTTACAGGGAATGAAAAATATACGGACTCCCGGGGAAAACGAAGCGGGGGAGGATAAGGGATTATGATGACCAGGAAAGTATTTGCGCTGCTGCTGGCGCTGATCATGATATGCACAGCGGCGGTGTTCTGCCCGGGATTCGCGGAGGACGATACGTCATGGGCCACGCAGACGGATCTGGACCCGGATGAAGAGGAAGAGGACGATATCAACGATGAGCCGCGGGATATAGCGGTTCCCTTTGCCTGGGTGGACGACAACAACGCCTATGGATGCCGGCCGGAATCAGTGGATGTACATCTTTTTGCCGATGGCGAAGAGGTTGCCTCGGCGACTGTGAAGGCGGGAGAACAAGGGTGTGCTTTTACAGGCCTGCCGAGTTATGATCATGAAAAAAAACAATATATCAGCTACAACATTTCGACCGGAACAGTCAGCAATCCTTACCGTATTGTGATTACGGAATATAGTATTGCCTGCGTTTATGATCCGGGCCTGGCGGAGAAATGCACGCTGATGGGACACGTGACCTGGGATCACGGAGACAGCGGGACGGACTGGCAGCCTGAATCGGTTGCGCTTTCCCTGGAACGCGGAGGCAAAACCGTTAAGATGGCTCTCGCGTCCGCAACAACCAACTGGACCGCGGTGTTTACGGATATGCCCGGGAACGCGGAAGAATACAGGATGACGATTCAGGGTATAAAAAGATATGATCTTGAGAAGGTGGAAACGAGGGGCACAGAGGTGGATTTTACCCTCAAGATAGATGTGGGAGGGTTTAAACCCGAACCTGCTCCTGTTCCTGAACCGGAGATTGGTCCTGCTTCCAGAGAGACCGTCGGGACGCAGGACGGCGGGCTGCCGCCTTCCGTCGGGACGGATGGGGATGATCCGGGTGAAGAGGAAGAACCGGACCCGGTATACCTGGATTTCCCGGTGGTGGCATTCTGGGACGACATGCAGGACCGCGACGGAAACCGGCCGGACTTGATCACCGTACGGTTGTATGCGGACGGGGTGGAAATAGCCTCGCATGTGCTGACCCATGCTGAGAATTTTCAATACGTCTTTTCCGCCTTACCGGTGTTCAAGGAAGATGGGAGAACGAGAATCAACTACACGATCTCGGTGGGTGAGGTTCCGATGTACGCGACCCGGATTTACGGCCACCATATTTTGATGGAGGCGACGCCGGAACTGACCAGCGCAACGGCAAGCGTGATCTGGAATGATGACGGCAACAGCCGGGGATACCGGCCGTTCTCCCTGGCTGTTTCCCTGGTAAACAGCGCCAATCCGGATGCAGAAGCATACGTATTTCTCCTTTCCGATGAGAACGGCTGGACAGCTACCGTGAACAACCTGCCGACCGTTGTGAATGGCCGGAAATCCACGTATTCCATGAGGCCCCAGATGCCAGTGGGGTACTGGTTGGTGAGCAAGGCTGAGGATGGCAATAATAATACTGTTTTTACATTCATGATCAATTACGAAGAGGACGCGTATGTTCCGGCGCAGGTTGCTGGCGGAGCCGAATCCGGGAGTGATTCCGGCCGGAGCGAAGCCGTGGTGAAGTTTGTGCCCGCCGTCGTGACGGAGGAAGCGGCCGTGCTGATGGAACGGATTGCGGGCGCCCAGGTGGCCGGGAATGTGCTTTCCGCGCTGGGCGGGGACATTGCGGCGCAGATTCCGGCTGGATATACCCGGGTTGCTGAATCCGGCGCGGTAAAGCTGACCGGATTCAGCGGCGGAAGCGGCAATACGGATGTTGTATACCGGTCCGGGAACACGTATGCCGCGGGTGAAACGGTATACGCGGTGATGATCCTTCCGGCGGAGGACGGGGAGCAGTACTTCATTGCCGAAGGAACCGGGCTGGCGGATGGATCGCTGCGCTTTGCCTGCGGGGCGGAAATGCTGAAGAACCTGGCGGACAGGACCTTTGTGATGCTGCTGCTGAAAAAGGCGGAATGACGGGAGAAGGAGAAAAAGGCATGTACGAGATCAAATGCCCCAAATGCGGCGAAATTTTCCAGGTGGAAAAGGCCGCGTATGCGGAGATCGTGGACCAGGTGCGTAACGCCCAGTTCAACGCCGAGGTGCAGTCCCGGGTGGCGGCGGTGCAGGCAACCATGGAAGCCCGCCAGGCGGCGCTGATTGCAAAAACCGAAAAGCAGTATGAGCAGGAGGCCCTGCAGAAGGAGCAGGAGATTATCCGCCTGCGGGAGCAGGCCAGGGCCGCGGAAGAGCGGAAGGAGCTTGCGGTCAGCGCGGCGGTGCAGAAAAAGGAAACCGAGATCGGCCGGCTGCAGCTGGAGCTGGCGCAGGAGAAGACGCAGGCGGAGGGGCAGATCCAGGGCCTGAAGGAGCTGCACCGGCTGGAGATGGAAAACAAGGACATCGAGATTGAACGGCTGCGGGATTTCAAGCTGAAGCAGTCCACGAAGATGATCGGGGAAGACCTGGAGCAGCACTGCCTGATTTCCTTCAACCAGGTGCGGATGATGGCGTTTCCGAACGCGTATTTTGAAAAGGACAACGAGGTTGTTGAGGGAACGAAGGGAGATTTCATTTACCGGGAAAACACGGAAGACGGGATTCCGCTCCTGTCCATCATGTTTGAAATGAAAAACGAGGCGGACGCCACGGAAAAGAAGCACAGCAACACGGACTTCCTGGACAAGCTGGATAAGGACCGGAAGAAGAAGGGCTGCGAATATGCGGTGCTGGTGACCATGCTGGAGCCGGAAAGCGAGCTGTATAACAACGGCATTGTGGCGGCATACCAGTATGAGAAGATGTATATCGTGCGGCCACAGTTCTTTATTCCGCTGATCTCCCTGCTGCGCAACGCCGCCCTGTCCGGCCTGCAGACAAAGCGGGAGCTGATGATGGCCCGGCAGCAGAACCTGGACGTGCAGCAGTTTGAGAAAGCCCTGTTTGAATTCAAGGACAAGTTCGGCCGGAACTATGAGCTGGCCAGCGCGCATTTCAGCAAGGCCATTGACGAGATTGACCAGACGATCCGGCACCTGGAAAAGGTCAAGGATTACCTGACAAAATCCGAAAACCAGTATCGCCTGGCCAACGACAAGGCCCAGGACCTGTCCATCAAAAAGCTGACCAAAGGCAATCCGACCATGCAGGAGAAATTCGAGCAGGCGGGCATCAGCGCCGAGTGATATGCGGATGGGGGAGAAAGGAACCTATGCTGCAGGAAAGCGGTAAGAAAATCATTATCCTGTATATTCTGCAGATCCTGCGGAAGTATACCGACGCGAACCATCCCATGACGCAGCAGCAGATTGCGGACAGGCTGGGGAACGAATACGGCATGGCCGTGAACCGGGCCACGGTGAAGCGGAATATAGCGGACCTGATCGACGCGGAATATCCGATTTCCTACCGGGAAGTGACCCGTTCCCATGTGGACAGGAAGACCGGGGAGAAAGAAGAAAACACCATCTACACGAACCTGTACTACGAGCACGACTTTACGGAGTCGGAACTGCATATGCTGATTGACGGCCTGCTGTTTTCCCGGTCCGTGCCGTATAAGCAGCGGAAACAGCTGATTGACAAGCTGGGGAAGCTGTCCAGCGCCTATTTCAACCAGCGGATGAACCACCTGCACTGCATGAGCGCGGATTCCCCGCAGAACCCGGAGCTGTTCCATACCATTGAGGTGCTGGATGAGGCGATTGCCGAAGGAAAACAGGTTCGGATCACCTACTGCTATTACGGCACCGACCTGAAGCTGCACAAAGCCAGGAACGAGGACGGAACGGAGAAACGGCAGACGCTGAACCCGTACCAGATGGTGGCCAGCGAGGGCCGGTATTACCTGATCTGCAACAACGACCATTATGACACCGTAGCCAATTACCGGATTGACCGGATTGCGAACATTGAGAAGCTGGATGAAGCAGCGAAGCCGATGAACCGGGTGGGCGGGCTGGAAAACGGCCTGAACCTGCAGGACTATGTATACCAGAACCTGAACATGTTCTCCGGCAAGGCGGCGGACGCAGAATTCATCATCCCGAAGGGCTCCGTGAGCCTGGTGATTGATTTCTTCGGCAAGCATGTGTCCTTCTGCGAGCAGGCGGACGGGAATATCTCCTGCCGGCTGAAGGTGAGCATTGAGGCCATGAAGCGCTGGGCGGTGCAGTTCGGCAGCACGGTGCGGGTGGTATCCCCGCCGGAGCTGGTGGAGGCGATCCGGGAGGAAATACGGAAAACCGCCGCGAATTATGAAACGGAATGAAACAAAAAAAGACCGTCCCTCTGTTTCAGTCGGATGGAATTTATAAAAAAACACAAGGAGGAACCCACAATGACACTGGAAGAACTGAAAGAATTTGAAACATCCCATCCGCAGTATGCACGGCTGTTCCCGATGATCATGAAGGAATTCGACGGGGTGGCCAGGGAAGAATTCGCCAAAGCGTTCAACGCCATTAACGAACGGATGAAAGCCAGGATGGATGAAGTGAACGGGAAATACCATACGCCCGAAGCAGACGCGAAGACCGTGAACGATGCGCTCACTGAATTCCTGAAACAGCTGGACACGGATATTAAAAAGAATGCGAAGAAACAGTTTGCGAAGTATCAGGGCTGAAGGAAATGATGCGCCTGACGCCTGAACGATTTCGGAGGAGTGATATGAAAAAGTTGTTTTTGGTTTTGCTTGCCGCGGTGATGCTCCTTTCCTGCGCTGCGTATGCGGAGGAGGAGATTATCCTGCCGGACACGGAAAATGCGACGGCCCGGATCGGGGATGTGGAATTCACTCTGGACAACGAAGGGACCTATTTTGATTTTACATACAAGTATCCGGCGGAGTTCCAGCTGGAAATCAAGGAGGAAACCGACCGGGTGCGGCATCTGTTGCGCTGGTATCCGGACGAGGATTATTTAAAACCGGCGGTGGGCCTGGTGATCAGCCGGACAAAGGCATACAGCACGCCGGAAGAGCGCCTGACGGATGTTGCGTTTATTGACCAGGTGACATCGGAAGAAATCAACGGCATGGTCTGGTGGATCGGCGTGGATACGGATGATTCAAACAGCAGCGTGATTATCTGGTCATGCGCTGCGGGCGGATATGTTTATACCTTCAGTTTCTCCTCGGAATTTCCGGAGGATTTTGACTATGCCGAGTTCGCAAGGACTTTTGTTGAGCAGGTGGCGCCGGTTGAGTGAAAACAGGAGGAAAAATAATGAGACGCCTGATATTCGTTCTTCTTAAACTTTTTGTTGTCCTGCTCTGCCTCAGCTTTGCTGCCGCCGCCGTTTCGGAGACAGGCGAGGATAACCGGCCTGAGGCGCAGGAGATCCGGTTCCTGGATATTCCCTGGGGCAGCGATATGGATACTGTCTGCCAAAAAATGTTTGACGCAGGGCTGATCAATGAAGATGGCGTTGCGGCCTTCCGGCTTTCCGAAACCAGGAAGGAATCAGCACTGGAACGGATTGGCAGGAGGAGAGGCAACATTTATCCGGCAATAGAGATCCGGGAGGGCGGGTGTGACGTCCGGAAGATCTCCCACAGCAACGTGTGGGAGACCAGCCTCATGAGCAGTAATATTGCGGGTACCTGGATGGGAGTGGATATTCACCATATTTTCCTGTATTTCGCCATGGACGGGGACACGGAAAAGCTGATCGAAGCTGTAGTATCCCTGGCGGTGAACCGGACAGACCTGACACCGGAACTGGAAAAGATATATGGCAAACAATACCTGCCGGAAGGCAGCAATCGCTATAAAACATGGACCGGCGCCAACAGGACAGCCCTGGTATACGATGGCAGCGAGGTGATTTCCACAGTGCTGAACGCGGGGGAAATCCTGGATGCCTCAGTGCCGGATGTGCCAAAGGCATCCCCCACGCCGGAACCGACGCCGGAACCGCCGGTGATCGGGGAGGATCTGCTGGACTATCCGCAGGAAGGGGAGTACACCTTCCTGCAGATTCCGTGGGACAGTGATGTGCAAACCACGATCGACGCGATGGTGGCTCAGAGAATGATTACCCGGACCGCGCGGACCTATTTGAGCCGGAATAAATCAACAAATAATTCAGCGATGACAAATACGGAAAAAGGATGGAAGATGATTTTCCCTGCCGGGAATGAATGGACCGGATACTTTTTCATAGGGGATAATCTTACCAAGACCATCGCCGGATATCTGCCGTGGATGGTGACACTGACATTCCGGCAGAACGGGGACCGTACTATGCTGAAGGAGGTTTCCGTTTCGCTGAAGGATATCGACGCGGCGGCGGTGGATCAGGCAATCCGGGAAAGATTTACCGCTGACCTCGGGGAGGGCACAGAACTGTACGGCACATGGTATTGGAACGGAGAGAATAATACCGTCATCTCGACCTATGCCGATGATGACTACTTCAATGTGGTGTTCGCCGCCCATGTGCCGGAGGAATGAGCGAATGAATGACATATAAACTGGAATCCTCGTTCTGGGATGTTGCCTTCCAATAGACCGTGAAGGATCAAAAAAGCCCCGGAACGAATCCGGGGCATTCAGCCGGGAAGCAGAGACGCTTTCCGGCTTTTGTGTTGCGCAATGAAAATAAACCGGCTGCTCCTGTGTTTCAGTTCCTGAGTTATAACTCAGACTTCCCACATAGGAAATAGCCATTGAACCTTGAAAATTCTATAAGAGCCAAGGCACAAAATATCATCAAGCTGATTTCAGTCTCAGCGCATGCTGATAGCTGATTGGCAGCCGCCCGATGAAACTGGCCACAAACTCAGAGCGGAAGCCGTTGAAAATCATCGGCTTCTTCTTTTATGCCTTCACCCCGGGGTGCACTGCCCCGGGGTGGTTTTCGTCGGTGTGAACGGCTCGGACAACCCGAACTGTCAGAATTGTCGTTTGGCTCAGATGCCGGAATCGTCGGGGTGGCTTCATTGGTGGAAATGAATCTGCCTTTGTAAGTTTAACTTCCGGTTATATGACAGGCAATTCCCCTGAAAACAACCTGGATTGAGGTTTTTGCTTACAGTTTCCTGCAGGTGAAATCGTCAAACATCAGGCAATCATCGCCAAATTTCAGTTTGAGCATGCCGCGTTTCCTGCCGAATTCATTTTCTCCGATCGGATAGAGACGGAACGTTAGGTTTTCATTCCCATCAATGATTGCATTCGCATAAAGCTCACCGTTCTTCATGAAGACTTCGTCGACAATGAAGTCGGCCTCTTCAGGATGCTCATACTTGCCGCAGAAGCTCTCCCACTTTGACTTGTCGGGATTTTTAACGGTGATGTCCTCAAGACAGGTTACCGGTTCGGGTTCCTCGCCCCTTGCGACCGCCCGTATGCCGTCCCAGAATCCTCCAAATGCCCTGATATCCGAATAGTCACGGCAGTTGAGGATAACAAGCGTCCTGTCCTCATCGACAAAATGTTCAAACCATGTTTCAAGGCCGGGCATGCCGCCGCTGTGGCTGACAACAAGGCCATGTTCCCCGTCGTTCACAATTCCCCAGCCGAAACCGTACCGGTCTCCGTCCTCGTCAACGTATTCCTCACCGTTGTTCAGCTTTACAGGCGTATACATGATCATCTGTTCCGCATGGGTGAGCACCTTTTCTTCCCGCAGTGCCCGATCCCAGGCAAGCATGTCGAATATTGTCGTGTACAGATAATCGCAGCCGTTCAGTCCGTCCGAGCCGATCACATAGGGAGCGGTCTCTTCCGAGACGTCCGAAGGAACAAAGCCGTCATCTTCCAGAACCATGTTGCGGGCGAAACGGTCGGAAGGTCTTCCGTCCCGGCGGGTGTGGTAAATGGCGGAATCCTTCATGCCGGCCGGTTCGAAGATGTTCTTTTTGAGGAAATCCTCAAAACGGACGCCGGAGAGTTTTTCCACCAGATTGGCGAGCAGGCAGTATCCGATATCGGTATACCGGAATGTTTCTCCGGGCGCATGGGATGCCTCCTCTCCGCTTTCCCGGATGAAGCGGAGAATCTCGCTGCAGGGCGGAATCCTTTTTTCATTTTCCCATATGGGGCAGACCCAGGTGTCCGTTTCAAAATCGTCGGGCATGCCGCTGGTGTGGGTCAGCAGATGGCGGACCGTTACGCCCGGGTACGGATAATCCGGGAAGTATTTCGCGTACTCGTCGTCAACATCCAGTCTGCCTTCCCGGACAAGAAGCATGACCGCTGCCGCCGTAAACATCTTGGTGACCGAGGCCATCTCGAAAATGGTATCCTCCTGCATGGGAAGTTTGTTCTCTGCGTCGCGCCATCCGTAAGCGCCTTTCGATACGATCTGACCGTTCTCCGCGTAGAGCCAGGTGCCGTTAAAGCTTCCTTTTTCGTATGCTGCCCTGGCAAGTTTTTCCATTAAACTGTTCGTATCCATAAATTCTTCCCTCCCATATCCTACATGGCAAGTTATCTCAAAATATAAAACTGCAATACCGTGATGTTTTATTGCTCATGATAATACAGCTGATAACTATTATCGCCAAGGATCATATTGATTTCCGTCTCTGTCAGATCAAGGTTCTGTATGCGCCGAATATCACTAAGCGGATTTCCAAATGGATAATCCGAACCAAATGCAATCCAATAACAGCCGATTTGCCTGAAAGCTTGAACAACATTCTCATCTGATTCCCGGAAGTTGTCATGGATGCTTCATGTTCCATCATCCTTTTTACCTGATAATTGCCCCAAGTTTCCACGCTTCCTCTGCCTTTCCCGTCCCAAGCACCATACCGAGGCTCTTCCAGCCAAGCATCCGCTCGAAATATCTGTACCATTCCACCGCAAGCGGGTTATATTCCGCAGGGGAGCCGGAGGTCATCAAGAAGACAGTTTCTTTCTTAAAGCCTGCCACACCCCAGTTGCATTGCGGAGCATACAGCCGGTCTACCGCTATCTTCAGCGTTCCGGTGACGCTGAACCAGTAGACCGGCGAAGCGAATACGATGACATCTGCCTCTTTGCAGGTCTCATAGATCTGATCCATGTCGTAGTATTGCCGTTCTTCCTCCCGGCACCGTTCAGAATCAGTATCTTCTTCATCGTCCTTATCCCTCGCTCATAGCAGCACCAAGCCGGTACGCCTTTTCCAGATCCAGCGGGAACTGCTCGGAATGCTGCTGTTTCTTCTCTGCTTCATCGAAAGCGCCCATGCTGTATTTGCTGTAATCGCTGACCTGCAGGGTATCACAGGAAGCCATATACTCAACCTTTCCGTGAAGCAGGAGACCGTAGAAATATTCGGTCGGCTTAAGCGCCGGGTGCATGTTGTTTTCAAAGTAGTCCTTGGGTGCATTCATGGTGTAGATGAAGCCCATATTTACTTCGCCGTCAAAGTAGCTGGGATTACCGCCGTCATAAGAGAGGACACAGAAAGCAAGGCGTTCATATAGCGCACGGAAATGCGCTGTCGGCTCTCCCATATAGATCGGAGACCCGATGATCACAGCATCCGCATGGAGAATCTTATCGATCAACGGAGACAGATCGTCCTTCCAATAGCATTTGTTGCGCTCTGCTTCTTTGCGTTTGCAGGCAAGACAGCTGCGGCAGCCGGTGAAGTTCAGGTCATACAGATCGATATACTCAGTTTCCGCACCAACGGATTCTGCACCTTTCTGGGCTGATCGCAGCAGTTGCGCAGTGTTCCAATTCTTACGTGGGCTCGCGTTTAGGATGATTGTTTTCATATAGTGCCTCCTCGTCAAAAGAAAACCTTTATATGATGGCCGACAATTTGTGCTGAGAATTAAACACAGTCCACCGACAAAATAATAGCAGGTACGAGACCTGCTGTAAACGGTGGACTGCGTTTAATTGCCAATGGACTAAACCGCCCACGTGACCAAGTATGCAAGTGCGATTGTGGCGCTGAGACGATTGTACTTCAATCAAATCTCATTCCTGATCACGGAACTCGCAGTTGCGGCTGCCTGAGATTCGCCCGGGAGGCATTGATTTCAATGCCTTACGGCGGCAGCCGCTCGCGAAGCGAGTGGGTGACGCCGAAAATTTACGGGGTTAAAACCAAGGTGTTTCTGGTGGAAAGCTGGTACAACAGTACGCTTGCCTTGCCCTACCGACTGAGCCATGCCACCGTGTACATAAATTATGATGGTTATGCAACATATAGTATGACGTTCAAGCCCAAGGCAAAAGTCAGGTTAATGACAGCAGGCTGGACGTCATGTTTTCATGACGGAACGCCGCTGGCATTCTTCTGTTGATGAATGCCAGCGGCGAAATTTTCCTGCCAAAAAACCAGAGGATATGTTAAAATTGGGGTCGGGAGCCAGTACTGGCTTGTAAAAATATTTTTTTGAGATTGTCGGCTATCACGGGGGAAACACGATGAAAGAATTATGTATGATCATCAAGGAAATGGTAAAGCCGAATTTCCTGAATATCAGGACTTCCATACAGACCTATGACAGAGATGCTTTATGTTGCGGAGCTCCCTGCTGGAGATGGGCATACCATGCGCTTCATTCCGCAGACAAATGGTTCATTAATCCGTGCGTTTATGAAGAGCCGCCGTTTCATGAAGAAGGACTGGACAATCCTGATAAACCGGCATCAGTCGTTTTGACCGATGAACAGCTTCTGGATTATCTCAGTCAGATCGAACAGAAAACCTATGACTATCTTGATTCGCTTACGGACGATATGCTCTATGAATGCCCGGAGAACTGTGAGCATACGCGGATGGAACTGGTATTACGGCAATTCCGTCATATCTCATTCCATACCGGTATGCTGAATGGCCAGACGGCTGTGGCCACGGGCAAGTTTCCGATGTGGGTATCCCAGGCTGATAAATATGTGAATGATGGTATATTTTTCGGGAGATACAGAAAAGGGCAGATAACAAAATAGCTTTTGATTTTGCTGACCAGAACAAACTGGGATTTGCGGAGGTAATACACCAATGTATAAAAAAGCATTAATGGAAAAACTGGTCCGGGAATCATACGAAAAGGGTGGCTTCAATGGAGCGTGGCTATACGCTGAAAACGGCGTAATCGTATCCAAGGGTGCTTTGGGTTTCTGTGATCCGGAGGGCAAACTGCCCATTACGGAAAACTCGATCTTCCAGCTTGCTTCGGTTTCCAAGCAATTCACTGCGGCAGCCGTCATGCTGGTGGTGCGGCAGGGGCTGCTGAATCTCGAGGACAAGATCACGAAGTTCTTTCCGGAGCTCGGCGCCTACGAAGGCGTGACAGTTCGTCACCTGCTCACTCACACCGGCGGCGTGCCTGATTACTTTGACGACGCGGACTGGTTCATCAACATCTGGAAAACAGCGCACAGAGTTCCGGGCAATGATGAGATCATTCGCTTCCTCTGTGAAACTGAACTGAAACCTTCCTTCGCACCGGGGGAAAAGCTGGAATACTCCAACACCGGCTACAACCTGCTTGCCCTGCTGGTGGAGCGGCTCTCCGGGGTTCCCTATGAAGAATTCCTGCAGAAGAATATCTTTGAGCCTGCTGGCATGTCCTCCACCCGCTGCTGCCATATCCGCAGAGACGGCGTTCCCTTTGAGAACTATGCCCGCGCGTCGGTCATTGAAGACGGCAGATATGTTGCTGACGTGGATGCTGTCGGGGTCAGTCAGGTAACCGCCTTTGACGGCCTAAACGGCGATGATTATGTGTATACGACCATCCTCGATATGCTGCAATGGGACCGGACGCTGCGTGAGGGCAGGGTGCTTACCCTCGAGGAACAGCGGCTTATGTATACTCCCGCAACGTTGAACAGCGGCGAGAGCGCCGTTTTTGACGAGGACGAAGGCCTGGGTTACGGCTTTGGCTGGGGCGTTGGCCGCGACGAAGAGCTGGGCCTCGTCGTCAGCCACAGCGGCGGTATGCCGGGCGTCTTCACCTGGTTTGAACGCTGGATCGACGCGGACCGGGTGCTTGTCATGCTTTTCAGCCGCGATCCGTGGGATTACAGAGCCGGTATGGGTGCAT